>JAFKHV010000017.1 GCA_017306715.1 Legionella sp.
TATTTTCTTATTTTACGTTAGGAAAGTTAATTATTGAACATGATGGATTGAGGCATATTAAATTCCATGATGAACCACTGGCTCAAATCATTCAAAATGAATTGAGCAGAGATTGGTAATTTTCGTGGGGATCATTCAGATCCAGAGCGGAGCGAAGGATCTCCTGTACCTAGCACGGAGCGATTGAATAAAAGCGACTCATATGAGATTTAAAGCATACTTGGGCACCTCACTTGAGCGCAAGGAGATCTCTCGCCAGGGCTCGAGATGGCGTTCCACACAACCCGTCATCCAGAGCGAAGCGAAGGATCTCCTACCCCTAACACGGAGCGATTGAATAAAAGCGAACTGATATGGAGTGGCTTAAGCATACTTACGCGACTCATCGAGCGCAAGCATCACTCTAAATCAGCAAACTTGAAAATATCCTCTTAATGATCTTAATCAATCTCGCTTCCATTGTCAGCCACGACTCTCGTGTTTTTTCCGTAGATGATCAGAATCTTTTGTTTATTCTTTAAATTTAAATTCTCAGACTGGACCACGGATATAATTGATCCTGATTTGAGCTTAATTACATACTCAACTCCGCGAATTTGATTATAGTCAGTATCAATTAAATCATGGTGGCGTTGGTTATCATTTATTTTTTGATGCAAATTGACAAGTCTTTTTGAGATAATTGTCCCAGGGACTACTTTTTTAATTTTTCCCACTTCATTGGCATCATACTCACCAGGAGGTACATGTTTACACTGGCTTAACAACAATGCCATAAAAGGCAACAAACCATAATATACTCCTTGATTAAAACATAATACGTTAAACAGTTATCTTGGAAATAAGACTGCTCGCACCTAGGCGAAACCAGGTTTTACATGCTTTTTTCCCTAAAATTTTTTCCGCAAGTGCAAGATATTCTTTTGCCTGCGCAATTGTACGAATACCTCCTGATACTTTTAATCCGCAGGATATTTTCGATTCATAAATTGCGGCTAATAAACAGGTCACCGCAGTTAAAGATGCGCCCTGACTTATTTTACCTGTAGATGTTTTCAGGAAATGCCAACCCATGGTGATTAATTGTTGCGCCAGGTGATAAAGAAGAGTGATATCTGTAAAGGCGCCAGTCTCAATAATGATCTTCGTCAGTAGTTCCTTTTGATGACAAAAGTTAAAAATCTCCTGGGCTTGAGCTAACGCCTCAACGTGCTCGCCTTTTAAATACTTGCGATAGGGGAAAACATAATCAATCTCTGAAGCACCATGCAGGATGGCTTTTTCTATTTCATCGCATATACTTTTTACATCATCCGTACCATCGGGAAAGTTAACGACAGTAGCTAAGTTATAAGCGAGCGGATTAAAAAAAGACAGATGTTCTGGGTAAACACAAATTGCTGCAATTGAATATTGCCGTGCCTGGGTACTGAGATGCTCAAGTTGTGCTGCCGTTGCAGATTTATCTAGGAGAGTAAGATCCATGCATTCAATCAGTTGTTCTAACACGGCCTCATTTTCATGATGAGGCACAAGTTGATGTAAAGCATGGTCAAATGCAAGAAAAAAACTCATTTTAATCCTGTGATGTATTGCTTTAATAACTGATTTAAATTAGTGGCAGCACGTTCTGCGGTTGCAACAACTTCTTCATGGCTATGTATACTTGTTGCAAGCCCAGTAGCATAATTTGTAATCATTGCAATGACCGCTACCTTCATTCCACAGTGATTAGCCACTAAAACCTCGGGAACTGTTGACATCCCAACAGCGTCAGCGCCCCAGATTCTAAATGCCCTTATCTCAGCAGCGGTTTCATAATGGGGTCCAATCACAGATAAATAGACACCTTCAGCCAGTGCAATTTTATTTTTATGTGCAATTAACAGTAAATCATCCCTCATCGTTTTATCGTAGGCATTATCCAATGGGTAAAAGCGGGGGCCAAAATCATCATCGTTATTACCGATCAGTGGATTACTCGGTTGTAAGTTAATATGATCGACAATGAGCATTAACTCGCCCGGACCCACATCTTCTCTTAAGGAACCTGACGCATTAGTCGCTATAAAGTAGGAACATCCGAGTAATTTTAAGGTGCGTACATAAGTTTTAACGACTTCATAATTCTCAATTCCCTCATAAGTATGAGCGCGGCCTTGTAAACAGGCGACCGCCACACCATTGCAAAACCCAAGAACAAGTTGATGACCATGTCCTTTTACTGTACCGTGAGGAAAACCAGGAAGGTCTTCATAAGGAATAGAAACAGAGTCGTCTAATTCATTCGCAAATTGTCCTAACCCGGAACCAAGGACAATACCTACAGTTGGCTTGAATGATGGATGCAAACGATGGATATGTTCAGCGGCTAAATGGGCATTGCTCAATTGAGGAGCGGGGGTAGTCATACAAACTTCCTATAATTAAATTAACTAAATCAAAAAAACAAAAAATCAAAAATCAAATGCTAAAGGTAAAAGTTCCTTCATGGTCATACTGTGGAAAATCTTGTCTTCACTGCACATATGAATCATCGTTTGGTCATTACTAAATTCGCTTATCCTCTGGCGACAGGCACCGCAAGGCGAACAAAGTTGATTGGTTCCAGCAAGCACTACAACATTTTTTATAACCTGCTCCCCAGCTGCAATCATTGCCGTAATCGCGGCTGATTCAGCACAAATAGCGAGGCTATAAGAATTATTTTCAACATTTGTCCCGCAAAAAAAAGTGCCAGTTGCGGTTTCAATACAACAGCCTACATTAAATTTTGAATAGGGTGCATAGGAATTTGCCATAGTAGCTTTAGCTTTAGAAATCATTTTCGTAATTAACGGATCCATCGTTTATTCTCACCAATCAGAAGAGGCTAGATTATAGTGAAGATTGCGCTGGAGAGCTAGCCTTATCCGGAGTATCGAACCGTTGAATATCTGATTTTTTAGGAGAAATAATGACTGAGTGGTGATGATTATCTTGCGGAGCTGCCTCGAACTCTTTGGAGGGATTTGATGTTAACTTTGAGTCAGCGTTAAAAGTTTTAATCATCTCAATATGACTCGATGAGTCAGGCATTCCACTTATCCCTTTTTTAGAGGGACTGAAGTTAGCAATGATCCAATTTTCTGCTGCGAAAATTCCAAGTCCACAACATACTAAAACAGAACTAACCATGATAGGAATGGTGTAAATAGGTAATAGGAAAATCAAGGTGGCCGCTAGAGCAGTTACAAAACTTATTGTGGTAGTCAACGTTGAGTAAAGGAAGTAATGCTCTTGGTAGTGGGGGCAAAAGTCATCTTGTTGCGGTGAAGGGTTTTTAAATTTATGGTATTCGCCAATGGACCAAAAAAGATTACCAACCATTAAGAGCCATGCTGCTGGTGGAAATAATGCGGGTAGGAATATAGCTCCAACATTAACACATGTTGCAGCAAAACCAATAACAGATGATAGTATGAATTGAATTTTCATCTTTGCAAAACCGTACCATTTGGCACGTAAGGGCTCATGGTCACCTAAATGTAGGTGGGCAGTGAATGAAAACCCGTATCCTGTAAGTAAAACACCCAGTCCTAGAAAGCGAAAAATGGTAGCAATATTAACTAGAGGAATATACTGCAGCTTCGAGATAATGAAACCTAGAAAAAAGAAAAACCCGCTTGTTCTATCTAAAATCTTAGCTTGCTGCATTTATTCAAAGATTGGTTATAACGAGCAGTAGTATAATCCACTCATTGGTTAAAAGCTATAAGAGGTGTTTTATTATTGCCAGGGGCCATACTATTTACTCAATGGAATCAGTTCTTTTAACTAAAGGGAGAATAACGCGCACTAAAAGCCCTCCGCCTATGCGGTTTTGTGCAATAATTTTACCTTGATGCAGTTGAATGGCTTGTGCTGCAATCGCAAGCCCCAGTCCATAGCCGCCGGTTTTTTTCTCGCGGGCGCTATCGACGCGATGAAAGGGGCTAAATATTTTTTCCAAATGGTCTTCAGGCACTCCGGGACCGCGGTCGGTTATGTCGATAAGAACATATTCACCGGGAGTAATCTGCATGTTGACAACAACTTTTTCTTCAAGAGGGGAGTAATGGAGAGCATTCCGTACAATATTCTCAATTGCTCGATATATCAACCGTTCATCTAGCATCATTGTAACGGATTCCATATGTCCTGCTTGAATCTGGCACTGTTTTTCTGATGCCTCATAATTGGCATCTTCAATAATTTGGCAAAGTAATTTGGGTAAATCAATTGGAGTAAATTTTAATTCCATTGTCGATTTATCTAAGCGTGCATATTCAAGAATCTCACTGATTAAGTAGTTTAAACGAGAGCATTCTAGCTCCATGCGATTAAATTCATTCTCGGCCAGGTTATTTGTTTTTTTTCGTCCTAATTCAAGAGCGATTTGCAACCGAGCTAATGGTGAGCGCAATTCATGGGAAATATCTTGCAAGAGCCGCTCTTTCGAATGAACCAAAGTTTCAATCGTTTCAGCCATGGTATCAAATTCATCACTGAGCTCGGCGATTTCATCTTTATGATGGCCCCGAAAGTGTCCCACGCGGGTGGTGAAATTACCTGTAGCAATAGATTTTGCGGCAAGTCGTAAGGAGCGTAAGGGTTTCGTCAGATAGAGTGAGAGAAAGTAGCATATCAGTCCGCTAATTAGAGCGGCAAGACCCAAGCGAATTGCCAACCCGGCCCAGGGAATGCTCGGAAAATGATAAATGGGCGTTTCACTTACGGCTGCAAGGCGGTAAAATTTTCCGGAAGTTGATAGGATTTCATGGCTTACTATGAGATTTTTCTCTTTAAAAATCCCTTCACTTAGTTGATCCTTCAGTAAATCCTCAGCGATGTTCGTTACATTTGACGGTGGGGCTTCTGTTCCAATAATTTCTCCGGTACTTGATAGGAGATAAATCGTCATGTGGCGTGAGATACCAATTTTATTGAGCCATTTTAAAAGCGCCTCCCGCTGTCCTGATTCAAAGGTTGCTACGGCAGCATTGGCATAACTATCCATAAATAATTGCTCTTGCGCAGGAATGGCTGATTTTTGGGTAATATGGCTGATGACCCAGGCAGTGCTGAAAATAATGAGGAGAGTAGCTAACCAAAAGGAAATGAATATTTTCCAGTATAAACTACGCATTAAATAAATATCCAAAACCTCGAACTGTTTTTATTATGGGTTCCCCGGCTGGATTATCCCCCAGTTTATTGCGTAAATTACTGATATGAACATCAATGCTGCGATCATAAGCGGTGTATTTTCTTCCCAGCGCATACTCGGTTAGTTCTTCTTTTGAAAATGCTTGCCCGGGTGATTTTATTAACATTTCCAAAATATTAAATTCAGCGTTGGTTAACTCCAGGTAATTACCTGCTAAAGTTACGTGGCGCTTAGAGCAATCAACAATAATATTATGCTGTTCAATCACCGGTTTTGAGACGGGTGTTTTTTGAGTGCGTCTCAAGATGGCGCGCAGACGCGCGACTAGCTCACGCGGATTACAAGGTTTTGGCAGATAATCATCAGCACCTATCTCAAGTCCTACAATGCGGTCGATATCGTCGCCTCTAGCCGTGAGCATAAGCACCGGTGTTTCTAAGTGCTCGCGAATAGCTTTTAATACCTCAAAACCATTCAATTGCGGGAGCATGACATCCAAAATTATGGCTTCAAAGTTTTGATTTAATGCCTTTTTAACGCCAGCTGCCCCATCATGGACACAAACTGAGTCAAAGCCTTCTTCAGTGAGAAATTGAGCGAGTAAGTCTGTTAATTCGATATCATCATCAATTACCAGGATTGTGCCATTCATGAAACACCTTATATTTTTGTTTTAATAGGGAGCTATGTAAATTATAGCTGTAAATTAAATTGGCTCAGTACACAATTATTGATAATTTTAATCATTTTTTTACAATGCATTCGAGTAATTTAATGCGTCGAGCGTCAGCATTTATAATTTTAAATTCAATGGGCCCCAACGTAATGGTTTCGCCACGAGTGGGTAAATAACCAAAACCATTCATCACAATGCCCCCGATGGTGTCATAACTTTCATCACTAAAGTCTGTATGCATCTGCTCGTTAAACTCATCAATAGGGGTGTGGGCTTTGACAATAAAATGCCCATTCTCATGAACTTTTATGTACGCATCTTCATCGATGTCAAACTCATCTTCAATATCACCAATTATTTGTTCGATGATATCCTCAATAGTAACAAAACCTGAAATTTCCCCATATTCATCGACAACGATCGCCATATGATTTTTGTTACTTCTGAATTCACTTAGTAAGCTGTCAAGACGACGGCTTTCCGGTACAAACGTCACCGGTCGACAAATATCGAGCAAATTAAATGAGGGGTCCGATTGGTAACGTAATAAATCTTTTGCATGTAAAATACCAATAACTTCTTCATTATTTTCATCCGTTACTGGGAAGCGTGAATGACCCGTATCAGTAACCAGACGGACTATTTCCGCATATTCCTGGTCTTTTTTGATAGCGATCATTTGATTTTTAGGTACCATAATGTCGCGGACGCGCATTTTAGAAAATAAAATAGCACCTTCAATGATTGCTAAAGTTTCTGAGTCAATCAGGGCACGAATTTGTGCGTCCCGAAGCAAATTCACTAATTCTTCCTGGTTTTGCGGCTCGCCTTGTAAAAAATATTTAAGACGCGCTAACCATGAACTATTCTCTTCCTCTTTAGCCAAGATCATAATCCTCCTCAATGTCGTAAGGGTTTTTATAGCCTTGTTCAGCGAGTAATTGAATCTCAAGCCCTTGCATGATTTTGGCATCCTCATCTTCGACGTGATCAAAGCCTAGTAAATGCAAAATGCCATGAAAAATGATCAGTGTCCAATGTTCCTCAAGCGATTTATTCTGCTCTGTACTTTCAGCAGCCAAAACCTCGGGGCAGATGACAATATCCCCTAGATAATGATAATCGGGAATAGCTACTGGGGGTGCTTCCATAGGGAAGGCTAAAACATTAGTAGCCTTGTTCTTATTTCGATAAGTATGATTTAATTCGGTTATTTCCTCAGGGGTCACGAAACGTAAAGTCAGCTCAGTACCGGGCGGCTGCTCTCGTAAAGGGATTTGCGCCAGGGCACAAATTCGCTCTTCATCCAGGAATAGGGGGGTTGGGGTAGCGTTTTGAATATCAATAATATGGTTCATTAATCTTTGGCTCTAGGGGTTAACTTTTTACGCGCATCATCCAGTTCGTAACAATCGATTACTTTTGAAACCAATGGATGGCGCACGACCTCTTGGCTTGTAAAGGTATGGATACTAATCTCAGGGAGGTTTTTAAATAAGCTAACAGCATGGGAAAGACCTGAATGGGTACCTCGTGGCAAATCAACCTGGGTCATATCTCCAGTGACTACAGCTTTCGAGCCGAAACCAATGCGTGTTAGAAACATTTTCATTTGCATTTGGGTCGTGTTTTGAGCTTCGTCAAGGATAATAAAGGCTTCGTTGAGCGTTCTACCCCGCATAAATGCAAGAGGCAAGACTTCGATAATGTCGCTTTGAATAAGCTTTTGGGTTTCTTTAAAGCCTATCATTTCATACAATGCGTCATAAATGGGCCGTAAATAAGGCAAAACCTTTTCAACTAGGTCTCCAGGTAAAAATCCCAGCTTCTCACCTGCTTCAACAGCTGGCCGAACAAAGATTAACCGCTGAACTTCGCCTTTTTCATAACATTGTATAGCTTTGGATACTGCAAGGTAGGTTTTACCCGTTCCTGCGGGCCCTACAGCAAAAGTGATGGCGTGTTTGTCGATTGCATCCAAAAATGAGGCTTGCTTATCATTGCGGGCGGCTATCAGTTTTCGTGAGAGCCTCACATGATGGGTCATTGCTTTTTGATTATCCTCAGTCATTTATCTTAAAATAGAGTTACTACTATGTAAATATAGTGCAGGAAGCATATCTTTTGCAATACCTTTCGGATGACCCACAAAAGTATCGGTATGATTTATACTTATAATAATAAGTATACTTGGAATTGTTTTAGAGTTCCTGGAACTTTTAGAGGACGTATTTGACGTTGTATGTTACAATAATTTTTTTTTCGTGCAGTTTTCATGATTGATCTTCATTGCCACAGCATTTTTTCGGATGGGACTTTAACACCTGAAGAATTAATTGAGCGTGCGGAGCAACAACAAATACGTTACTTATCCCTGACGGATCATGACACCATCGCAGGTTACCCTCGTTTGTTAGCGCGAGCAGCGCATTCTACAGTTACCATTATTCCTGGTATTGAACTCAGTACGCGTTGGAAAAAGTATGATATTCATATTTTAGGGTATCAGATTAAATCGACTAAAGAGCTGGATCAATTGATTCAACGCCAGGTAGATAGCCGTATTGAGCGCGCAAAGAAAATTGGTGAGGCATTAGCAACATTAGGCCTTGAAGACGCTTATCAAAAAGCATGTAGCTTAGCAGGGCATGAGCGTGCTGCTCGGCCTCATTTTGCTCAGGTTTTAGTCAATGAAAATATGGCTCGTGATCTGCAAACGGCCTTTAAACATTACCTGGTAAAGGGTAGAAAAGGTTATATCCCGACTCCTTGGCTAAGCGTTGCGGAGGCGGTTGAAGGTATAGCTGCCAATGGCGGACAAGCGGTGATTGCACATCCTTTAAAATATGGATTGACGCGCTCGAAATTGCATGAGTTAATTAACGAATTTAAAGAAGCAGGGGGTATAGGTTTGGAAGTGATTTCCGGAGGAATAAACCTGAACGACATCCAAGAAATGGCTGGTATATGTAATCGTTTTGGTTTGTACGCATCGACAGGGTCTGATTTCCATGGCGATACGGCCTCGTACACACAGCTGGGACGCCAAAAAACCTTACCTGAACAGTGTTTGCCTATCTGGCAGAATTGGAACTTGTCCTAAGGGAATATATGAGTCAGTTTTTTGCTTTGCATCCGGATAATCCACAAGCACGTTTATTAAGAAAAGCCGTATCCATCATCGAAGAGGGTGGCTTGGTTGTTTACCCGACCGATTCGGGTTATGCTCTGGGTTGCAGCTTAGGCAATAAGTCGGCTTTAGAGCGTATTCGGCGTCTGCGTCAATTAGACAAGAATCATAATATGACGCTGGTTTGTCGTGATCTATCGCAATTAGGTACGTATGCACGAGTTTCAAACCCTATTTTTCGTCTGTTAAAAGCACTTACACCCGGTTCTTACACCTTCATTCTCAATGCAACCCACGAAGTTCCACGCTTGATGTTACATCCTAAAAAAAGAACGCTCGGGCTGCGTGTTCCGGATAATATAATTACGCTCTCTCTACTTGAAACACTCGAATCACCTTTAATGAGCTCTACCTTGATTCTTCCAGGAGCCAAAGCGCCGCTGAGTGAACCAGAAGCGATACGCGACTTATTAGGTAATCAGGTGGATTTGATCATCGATGGTGGAAACTGCGGCCAAGAGCCAACAACAGTAGTTGATTTAACCGGTGATCAACCAGTGATTTTGCGAGAGGGTAAAGGGGATCCAAATCCTTTTCGTTAATGTTTTAATCTGAATAATTTTATTGCCAAAAAGAGGAAATTGATGTCTGCGTTATTTACTTCCAACAAGCGAGTAGTATCTGGAATGCGGGTTAGTGGAAGGTTGCATTTGGGTCATTACCATGGTGTGATTAAAAATTGGATCAAGCTCCAACATCAATACGATTGTTTTTTCTTCGCTGCGGACTGGCATGGTTTAACAACGCAATATGCTGAGACTGGTTCTATAGAGAATCATTTATGGGACATGATTATTGATTGGTTAGCCTGTGGAGTTAATCCAGGACTTTCACGTATTTTTATCCAATCCTGGGTTCCTGAACACGCAGAATTGCACTTATTACTATCGATGATTACGCCCTTGGGGTGGCTGGAACGGGTGCCGACCTATAAAGATCAGCAAGAGAAATTAAAAGAAAAAGATTTGTCTACTTATGGTTTTCTCGGATATCCCTTGCTGCAAAGCGCTGATGTGTTGTTATATAGGGCTGATTTTGTACCCGTAGGTGAGGATCAGGTGGCTCATATAGAACTTACCCGCGAAATAGCACGTCGTTTTAATCATATTTATGGCAAAGAACCCAATTTTGAAGAATTAGCGGTCGAAGCGATTAAAAAAATGGGGAAGAAAAATAGTAAAATATACAGCGAACTACGGCGTCAATTCCAAGAAGATGGCAATCATGAGTCCATTAAAACAGCGCAGGCTTTACTTGAGGATCAAGTCAATTTATCCATTGGTGATAAAGAGCGGCTTTTAGGATATCTCGAAGGTAGTGGTAAAATCATTTTACCGGAGCCTTACCCACTATTATCGCCAACATCAAAAATGCCCGGGATCGATGGACAAAAAATGTCCAAATCCTATCAAAATACCATTATGTTGCGCGAAGAGCCTGCTCAAGTTGAACGAAAAGTAATGACAATGCCCACTGATCCAGCACGAATCAAACGTACTGATCCAGGGGAGCCTGAGAAATGTCCGGTATGGCAATTTCATAAAATTTATTCAAATGAAGAAGTAAAAGACTGGGTGCAAGTGGGATGCCGCAGTGCTGGAATTGGTTGTATTGATTGCAAACGGCCTATAGTTGAGAGTATTAACAAAGAACTGCAACCAATTCAAGAATCCATTGCAGAGTATGAAGCGGATCCAGGTTCGGTTAAGCGAATAGTTTCTGAGGGTAGTGAAGCTGCTCGTGATGAAGCAATTAAAACGATGCATATTGTTCGCGAAGTCATGGGAATTGATTATTAATGTCCGTTGCAGAGGCAGTTCGCCCCGAGATTAAAGCGTTTGTTGAGGGTAAAGAGTTCACAGAAATACCGGAGGATTTGTTTATTCCTCCAGATGCTTTGGAAGTACTCTTAGATTCATTTAGCGGTCCGCTCGATTTATTGCTTTATCTAATTCGCAAACAGAACATTGATATTCTGGATATTCCCATTGTGCGTATTACGCAACAGTACTTGCAATATATACACCTTATGGAAAATAGGCGCCTAGAGCTCGCTGCTGAATACCTTCTCATGGCGGCAACGTTGGCTGAAATAAAGTCACGACTTTTGCTTCCAGTATCTCCGCAATCGGCAGAAGAGGAGGAGGAAGATCCAAGAATGGTATTAGTACGCCGTTTGCAAGCTTATGAACAGATAAAAAAAGCAGCGGAGTTCATTGATGCATTACCACGCCAGGAACGTGACCAATTTGCTATAAATCTCAAAGCCCCAGAAATTGAATTGTTAAAAATCCATCCAGAGGTATCCCTTGAAGATTTAATCATGGCAATGCAGCAGATTTTAAAAAAAGAGGAACAGACAAGTCATCATCAAATTACTCGCGAAGTTATGTCCGTGCGTGAGCGAATGTCTTTAGTCTTGGAAAAAATCCAACAAGGGACCGTTGTTGAACTGCGTGAATTATTCACTCAAGAAGAAGGACGGATGGGGCTAGTTGTCTCTTTATTGGCTATTTTAGAGCTTGCGCGGCAATCACTGATTATCATTACGCAACATGAAGCATTTTCTCCCGTGCATTTACAGGCAGCTTAAATGGTAGCAATCGATTTAAAAATGATTCTTGAGGCTGTTTTGTTAACAGCTACAGAGCCTTTATCCTGTGACAAACTATTGAATGTTTTTGAGGAATGGCAACGTCCGGATAAAGCGCAGATACTACAGGCACTACATGAATTACAACAGGACTATGTACCTCGCGCTTTTGAATTAGTGGAAGTAGCAAGTGGTTTCCGTATACAAACACGCAAAGAATATGCCTATTGGGCGGCCCGCTTACAGGTTGAAAAACCAGGTAAATATTCGCGTGCTTTACTGGAAACATTAGCCATTATTGCTTATAAGCAGCCGGTAACCAGGGCAGATATTGAAGAAATACGTGGTGTTACCGTAAATAGTCAAATTGTAAAAACCTTAATCGAACGAGAATGGATTCGTATCGCAGGGTATAAGGATGTTCCGGGTAAACCTGCAGTCTATACAACCACACGTGAGTTTTTAAATTATTTTAATCTTAAAAGCTTAAATGAACTTCCCTCATTACCCGAGGTGATGGAAACTTTGACTTTAAATAATTTAATTGAAGAAGAGCTTGAATGAGTAGTGAACGTTTACAAAAAATATTAAGCCAAGCAGGATTTGGCTCGCGTCGGGAAATGGAACGGTGGATAACGAGCGGTTGGGTGCAGGTCAATGGTAAGACAGCGACTATAGGTGACTCAGCAGGTCCTAATGATAAAATCACCGTTAAAGGCAAATTAATCAATAATCCCTTAAAAGTAAAAAGCAATACGCGAATTTTACTTTACCATAAACCGGTGGGTGAAATTTCTAGCCGTCATGATCCAAAGTTTGAGCGCACCGTATTTGATTCATTACCCTCTCTTCGTAATGGCCGGTGGGTGCAGGTTGGGCGCCTGGATTTGAATACTTCAGGCTTGCTTATTTTTACCAATGATGGCGAGTTGGCGAATAAACTAATGCATCCCCGTTATGCTTTGGAGCGTGAATATGCTGTTCGTGTTCATGGTCAAGTAACTCCGGAAATGCTTCTGGACTTACAAAAAGGAGTTACTTTGGATGATGGCCCTGCGCAATTTAAAAAAATAACTTTTCGCGGTGGCGAGGGTGCCAATAGTTGGTATCATGTAACGCTCACCGAAGGACGTAATCGTGAGGTACGTCGCTTATGGGAATCCCAAGGGCTTGAAGTAAGTCGTCTCATCCGGATACGCTATGGAAGCATTACTATGCCGCGATTCTTGGCTCGTGGTCAGACCTATGAGTTAAAACCTGAGGAAGTTAGTAGCTTTTTGGCAACGTTACCATCCCTATGAAGCCTCTAGAGACGACAGGGTGATCTTCTGGGCGTGGATAGTTAAAGTGAATTTCGAAGCAGAAAATTAGATTTACACCTCTGATTCTGCTTCGAATATCTCGAATCTTATAAGCTTCTGCTTAAAATGCCTGAATTTTTAACTTAGCTAGCCCTCTTTTACCCGAATATTGGTACTCAAGTGAGCCAACTCCTCTCTAGTCACGATAGTGCAATACTCTTCTTCTGATAGATAGACAACCACCGCCTTACCTAATTGCAGTTGCGCCAAGAGTTGCTTTTTTTTCACCAAAATATCGACTTCATATTCTCCATAATCAGTGCCCTGACGGGTAATGACATCCATAACAAGATTATCTAATGCTTCTAAACTCAAGAGGGTATGATCAATTTCAATCATTTATATTTTCCAGATATGGAGTACAAATTATTTTTTGCTTGCTTATAGTACATGGCAGAACGCATATATTAATCAAGAAATTCCTAAACCCGCACTCATTATTAACCTTACAAACACCATAAGTTAATGTTTGGTGGCAGGTTAAGGCTAAATTACTTCTTAATTATTTCTAAGTAAACAATATTTTGAAGCTCATCACTGAAAATACTTATTTTTTCAATCTCCGCTTTTGGAATAGTGTGAGCAAGTTTTTCCATCTCTTGAGTATCACGATAAATAAGCCACCAATTCATAAATGCTTCCATATAACCAATTTCTTGCATATTAGGCATAAAATTAGGAATAAGTAGGCGACCTCCAGAGTTTAGTGCTGAAAATAAATACTGTGTCAGTAAAGTTGCGGTTACCTCGTCTAAATAGTCATATAATCCGGTGGCATAAATCAAATCGAAATTATTTAAGGTAATTCTGTTTTTAAGAATGTCACCAATAGAACCAAGTATTGTTTTAATTTGAATATTCTTAGTATCCTCGCTCACTACAGCGAGACTTTTGGGATCCTGGTCAAATGCGATAAATTCTTGTAAATGAGCTTGAGGATCAACTATGTATAGCGCTTCACGTAAATGCCCACTCGCTACCGCCAATAGGCGTGCATTGTTTTTTGATTCAATAACTTGATTTAATAATTCAACTATTATCTTCAATCGGATGCATACTGATTTTGAAGAATTTCGGGACAGAGAATAATCAAAAATTTCTTGACCCATTGGGGTAAGTTGAAAACCAAAATCCTTCTGTATCAACCCATCGCTCGCATACAAATAATCCATCATTTCAGCATCGCCAGCATACCCCCTTGGTTTTTTATATGTCCTCTCAGTAAAAGGATCTTGATATAAAATTTTCGCAAGCGGATGAGCTTGAGATTTGGGTAAAGGTTTTCCAGTCATTGGGGGCTTCATTGAGTCGTATTTGGCTGAGCCTGGACACAATATCCTCCATGACCACATTTATAGGCTCATTTTGCAAAAATTCGTTATGCCATCTATCCAGTATGTTTGTATTATTGCTCATAAATTACCCTATTAGTTAACTTTTACTGATAACTATAGTTCAAAATTAAAACATTTATTGTGAATAGGGTGGAGTAATAGGATGAGGGGCTTGGAATTTGCTATTTAATTAACCATCGTTAATCCCGAAGCTCCTCCTTATTCTAAACTAGGCAAAGTCCCAGAGTAAAAATCAGGTTTATGGGGATTTAAAGCGATATCTCACTATCTGCATTGAGCAATCCTTACGTCCATGTTTGTCTCCGGGCTCGGTTCATCATATTCTGGCTTCAGCCAAAAATTAAAATTATCATCGATTTCAACGTAGGAATAAACACGTTCTATAAGAAGTCTTAAATTGAGTTCCGTATATTGATTTTCGATTTTAATTACCTGATGACACCATCCCTGTTGGAAAAGTATATGCTCTAAAAATACAGAAAAAATAAATATTTTCTGGTCGCCCGGGAGCGCCTGTAAGTCTTTAAATGCCGCATTGATAAGTATCCAATGACGGGCAATTGCCTGATATAAGACAGATTCGTTGTTGAGGTTAATATCTGCAACACGAGGGTAGTCGAAGAGTTTAGAACAGTAAAACCCTATGGTGCTGAGGTGTTTCTTACGCAGAAGCCCGGCTTGTGTTTTCTTTAAGACCAACAGCTCTGCTTTAATATCCTTAATCGCATGCCCTTCATGATATTTTTTAAATGGCGTATGCTTCTTTAAAAAATCGGTGACTGATTTCTGAGTTAATTTCTTGCTGTTAGCTAATAAGGCTGGGGGGAGCATTTCTGCGCTGGGTTGCCCTTTTATAAGTGCTTTTGAAATGTCTTTTAACGTCTCATCTGTTAGTTCATTTTGCTCTGGATTATTTTTCATTTCATGCTGAATTACTTGAATGAGGCGCTTTTTAAATGGTAATAAGCGTGGATCCTGTAATTGTGGTTCGCGATCTAAAAGAAAACAAAGTTGGTTTAGCCTGTAGGATTTAGTAAGACTACTCTTTCTTGCTTGGGAGAATGTTTCATGTTCCAGTTTATTGATTTTCCCAATAAAATCATCAATCATGTTTTCCACTTGGGTCGCGATGAGTGCTATTTCCGTTTTTTTAAAATGGTTTTCGCTGGCCACAATAAAGGTTTCACTTAAGTTTTGATCTTTCTTCAAGGCAGCAATAGTTGTTTTTCTTAATCGCCGTGCCCGGTTTAATTCTACAATATTTTTTTCCATGACTTGATCAAGATTTTCCTTCTCAGCGGGAAGGGCACGGAGGGTTAAATCATAAATTAGTTTGGGTAGCTTTTTTATACACTCCCCTTCGCAATGGGCAAAACTACTTAAGAGTAAAATATAAGCGGTCACGTGGTCACCCTGGCTGCCTTGGATCGCCGTATCTAATCGCCAATCGGAGGGAATGAGCGATAATTCTGGAATGGAACGCACGACCATATTTTCTTCAATTATCTCTCGATACGACACGCGTGCAGTGAATTTTTTGTTGCTCACAGAATGAAGGCGGCCTAAGCTTTCCTCACCAGAATCGGAATCAGAGTCCTCCAGGTAGCTGTAGGTCTCTTGACTGCGCTGATCACACATACTAATAAAATTTCCATTTTTAAAAAAATAATTAAGATGCGTTAAATCAACTATCTCCTCCTCGTAAAGAACCTCGTTCTCATCTTCATCTAAAATCTTCTGAGCAATAGGGGAGAGCGAGGAAATTAAATCTTGCTGCTCTTGCGGAGTTAAATAAGATAAAATGGAAAGAACAACTGGGGTAATCTCCACATCCTCTTCTGGTAAAAAGTCTACTAAAAGTATTTCAAGTATATTTCTTCCATCGGGACCTCTTAAAAAGATATATTCTTTTCTTTGATCTGGGTTATCAAACGATTTAAGAATTTCCCTTACGGCGTTTAGATTCAATGTCGCATTTAATGCTGCAACATGGATGGGGTAGAAGCCTGCAAAATCGCCTGCGGGTTTTGGCGTAAAAAGATCAGCGCCATCCTTAATGGTTTGGAAAATATTCGTATATTGAGTATAACCTTCCTCCAACTGTGCAAATAAAGAAGCCGTTTTTTCTTTAACAAGCGAATTTTTAGTGATTCTCGGGGAGCTATTGGTTTTTTTTTCAAAAAAGGTGCGCATAATTGAAAATCCTTAGGAATGAGTAATACAGATATTAACTCGAATGAGATGATTTTTAAGTAAATTATTGTGGTTATCTATAGATCTTGATGGTCATTTTGTGCTGGATTTTATCATTAATTTTACTGATAATCACGGATATCGAGAAACTAACTGAGATGACTCCAAGATCTTCTTAACTTTTAGATCGTAACTTGAAAATCCAAAAAGCTTGGAAGTAACCAAGTTGTTCCCATGCCACTAACTCATGTGCGCAAGTTACACGAGCGATTTGTGGACATAGGATGAGGAGAGCTTGTAATTAGGCCACCCAGATATAACCGGGATGGCCATACAATCTAACATGGGCTATGGTGTAATTCGGCATAGCTCGTTTGGTGCGCACGTGGAATATTGGTCTAAATACATTAAAAAATTTGCGGAGACATCCCGTAAAGATTCATCAGACAGTTCTTTATCTAAAAGTTGTGCCAGAAGCATTGTTCGGAACGAATGAGGGTGAGTATTCCCATTTTCTGTATTCTGCAGATAATCAACTACATTATGTTTTTGCTCTTCGATTGTTAGACTTTTATTAAAAGTTGCTCTGAATGAATTTGCGCGCCTTATGCCTTTTTCTCCATGGACATGGAAAAGGCAGAAACGAATGCCGCGGGTATATAATTCATAGGCTTTGTAAGTGGTGGTAATTGCCGTTGAGATTTTATCTTGATTTTTTTCTGAAGAATTAATTGCTGGCTTGGGCTGCTCTGGGATTTCTATGCTTTTTAGAGGAGCTGCTGCATCTTCTGGTTGAGAAATATTAGAGTGTTCCTTGTGAATTACATCAGTAGGCTCAGGAGCGCTCTCTTCATTTATATTTGCAGGAGATACGGGTGGAAGACCCATTCGCAACTCTTCTTCACGAATATAATCGGCTATCTCTTTTATTTCGAGTAGAGATTGCCATTTATACCCGGGTAGAAAATCATGGCGTTTTAGAATAGTCAAAATAGCTATGAAGGCGTTAAACTTTTGCTCCTTGTCTTCTTCGACATCAAAATTACGTATGTCGACTATCCTCCTCATGTATTCTTTTATGTAATCCTGCGTAAGTTCATTTGTTGACTGCGCAAAATGATAAATCGCGTCAATATTTTGGGTGAGAAGATGAAAAAATACCTCTTTGTGCTTGTGTTGCAGTGCCAGGCTGTACCATCTATCCTTTTTTTCAAAATCAAATAATAGTTGATGATTAAACGGATAAGTTGATTGAAGAAATTGAAGCGTTTTTGGATCATCATTTCCAATGATTACCTGCTCATAAAGAGCATAGAGCTTTTTGGGGGAGGGTTTATAGTCTTCAACTAGAATTTTTAAATAGCTTACATGACCATTTAGAGCGGCTAGAGTAAAGGCCTCACGATAACATTTTTTATCCGGCTTAAAGTTATTTATATTAAATAAATTCCTAAGTCCTCTGAGACAATCTGTAGCCCCTTGTTGTGCTGAAGATTTAAATAAAGCAAGGCATTTATTTTGAACTTCAGGCATTATTTGAAAATTAAATGAAGGTTTTAAATGGGTTAATACTGCTACCGAATTACCCAAAATTGCTTGAACATAAATCTCAAAATCATTATTTTTTAATAAATTTTTAGTATATGCTTTATCCCCACCATTATGTAAGATTTTTGTTTCTAATTGTATAACACAATTTAAATCATTGTGACGTACTGCTAATCCGTAAATTTCTTTTTGTATAAAAGATTTCAAATATTTATAAGGTACTGTTAATCCGTACCTTTCTTTTTGAGTATTTTCGTCATTAATTTTCTCTGCATCAATTTCTTCTACTAATTCGACTAAATCCTGTAATTGCTGGGAGCTTTGCGTTCTAATTAAAATTTCTGCAAGTTGGATTACATTGAGCTTCATGTCTTTCATTAAATTTAAGCATTTATCTAATCCTAAATCGGGAGTGTGTATGAGTACACAATAAAGATGCTTTATAGAATATTCGTGATTTTTTGTCAGTTTACAATCTTTTTCAAGGAAGAAGCCAGAGTGCAACGAGAGGATAAGTTGGCTTATTTCATCCAGTTCCCCATTAAAATAAGTATGATCAAACCATTCTTTGTCAAGGATTCTCTGAGCTTGAGGATGACTTTTTCGCTCTTCTTCGGTGTTAAATCTGATGCCCATAATGTTCTTCTTGATGTTATTGTAAGTGGCAGAAATTTAACACAAATAACTTTCAATCCGCAAATAAATTTGCTTTAGTGTTGCTAAAATTAACAAGAAGGCGGAATCATTATCCGATTACAATCCTTTGACCCGCATGGGCTGCATCATTCCAACGCATACCCGGATTTAAACGGAGCAAATAGGGGAGGCGCACGCCATTTTTTTGGGCAATCTGCTGCATGGTCTCACCGCGATGGGCGTAATAGTATTTTGCAGGTGAGACGGTTTTTTTCCAAATAATCAGTTGCTGTCCGGTGCGTAAGCGTTGATAAGTGGACATTTTATTCCAGGTTTGTATTTCTTTTGTGGTTACCCCATACAGCCGCTCCAGGTGTGTGTACGTATCAGTGCCTTGCACGATATGAATTACGCGACGGCTCGTTCCCTCTTTTAATGGTTTTGGGATGGCTATTTTATTGCTATTCGGACTGTAGGGGGTGGTGACCGCGATCGCAATTTCTTTTTTAGGGATAAGCGGTGCATTTTTCGTGCTGGGGATTAAAATGGCCTGCTGTGGTTTTACCTGATTATTTTTCAACTGATTGAGTTCTTTAATCAGATTGACGGTCGTATGATAACGAGAGGCGATTAAGGATAAATCATCACCAGGCTTTACCACGTGTTTTGTCCAGCTTACTCTTTTTTCAAAAGGGAAATGAGCCAGGTTAAAATTAAATTGCTGTACTTTTTCGGCTGGAATAAGCAATTTAAAGGGTTTATAAGGTGCCGTGGTCCAGCGGTTATAACCTGGGTTTAATTTGATTAATTCCTTATAACTAATCCCTGCAAGTTTGGCTGCATGGCTTAAATCAATCTGACTACCAATATTTACTTCTTCGAAATAAGGCAGATAAGGAATTTCGGGGAGTGAAATTTTATAGCGCTGGGGGTTTTGAATAATTTCAGCTAGAGCCAAAAGCCTGGGGACATAAACTTGAGTTTCCCGCGGTACGGGTAGATCCCAAAAGCTCACATTAGGAGAGGCCGCTTTGATGAGGCGCGAAATAGTTCCTTCTCCAGCATCGTAAGAGGCAATAGCAAATATCCAGTTTCCCGAAAAAAATTGCTGCAAATACTGTAAATAATTAAGTGCGGCATCGGTAGAGGGGCGAATACTGCGACGACCGTCAAACCACCAATCTTGTTTGAGACCCAAATCAGCTCCGGTACGGGGCATCAATTGCCAAAGGCCTGCCGCTCCGACACCGGAATAAGCAAATGGGTCGTAAGCACTCTCGATCATGGGTAAAAGCGCAAGCTCTCCGGGAAGATTTCTTTTTTTGATTTCCCCAAGGATATGATAAATATAGGGTTCTGATTGTCGGCATACTTGTTGTAAGTAGCTAGGATGGTTTACTATCCAGTGAATTTGCTGTTGCACCTCAGCCCTGGAGGTTTCATGGTTTAGCTGGAATTGATGTCGTAATACATCCCAAACATCCGGTGTGGTCTGCGCAAAAGCATTGATTGTGGCAAACCAAAAAAACAACCAATTTAAAATAACGTTTTTTATTATTGGTACATAAAACTTCAATGAACTTGCCCGTGTTTTATCAGCGGATGCGTAGTTTACTAAAAAATAAGCCAGGATAAAACCCTTGGTGTTTTTAATTTAAACAAATAGGGGTATCAAATGACTTCTCAAGCGTTATTTGAAAACATTTTTCTGATCCCGTAAGATACAAAACACCTCAAATGGAGTCTGTGCTCGAGCAAACTGATTGGCAAATGCTTTTACTGCAGGTTCATGCACACGGAAAAAAGGGTTAATCTGTAATTCATGTGTAAGAGTTGAAGGTAGGGAGCAGGGCGTGGGCTGCTGTTCCAGCTGTTTTAAGGCGCGACGAACTTCCTGATTCTGTGGTTCCACCAACTGTGCAAACCGTAGATTTGTGTGTGTATACTCATGGGCGCAAAAGACCTGAGTTGCGCTGGGTAAATTTTTTAATTGGTTTAAGGAATGAAACAACTCCTCCAGGGTTCCATCAAAAACACGACCACAACCGGCAGAAAATAACGTATCGCCACAAAAGAGCCAACCTTGCTCGGCCTCATAATAACAGATATGAGTTGAGGTATGGCCTGGGGTATTTAGGATTTGCCAATGATAACCCCCATAAGTAAAATTTTTGCCCGGAATGAGCGTCTGTGTTAGATGAGGCAGGCGAGTTTCGTAAACACCATAGGTTTCACAATCGGGGAAAGCATGCACTAGATCCGTGACACCACCGATATGATCTGCATGATGGTGAGTCAAGAATATTGCCGCAAGTTTCTGCTGATTCGTTTTCATAAAGGACAGAACCGGAGTTGCTGTTCCAGGATCAATACAAATGAACGCATTTCCCGCTTTCATGTGGATGAGCCAAATATAGTTATCAGAAAAAGCTGGAATAGCAATGGGTTGCATTTTAGAACACCTCTATGCTAAATGTTGCATGGCCGGAATTAAAATAATTTTTCAAAAAGGAACAGACGGTTTTCATTTCTTCGGCGAAAGTATAGGGTGGATTAATTATCCAAAGTCCCGTTCCCGTCATGCCCACCATCGCGGGATCATTTAGATTAAATTCGATACGGATACGGTTCGCACCGTTGATTGCTTGCATTCCACGGTCAAGCTTATTGACTAAAAATCTATCGACAATAGGGTACCAGATGCAATAAACACCCGTCGCAAAACGTGAGTAGGCCGCCTGTACTGCTTGGGCAATCGTTTTATATTCATCCTTAACTTCATAGGCGGGATCGATAAAAATTAATCCCCGCTTCTCAGGAGGAGGAAGCATCGCCTTTAATGCGGCAAGGCCATCGTCAGGACTAAAATGTACCCGTTTACCTTGGGTGTCGAGCTGGTTTAATTCCTCAAATTCGCGTGGATGAAGTTCGCAGAAAAACATTCGATCCTGATCACGCAACAGATTAATCGCAATCATCGGTGAGCCAGGATAATAGCGTAGTTCAGAGTGTAAATTAACTTGATTAATCATCTGCAAGTAAGGTTGGAGCAGGCTTGGCGCTTTTTTACGTTCAGTCCATATTTGCTGGATCCCTTTTTTATATTCGCCCGTTTTAATGGCCTGTCGATCACGAAAATCGTAAAATCCTTTACCCGCATGTGTTTCTAAATAGAACAAAGGTTTTTCTTTGAGCGTTAAATAGGAGAGGAGTCGTGTTAAAGCAATATGCTTCAATACATCCGCATAATTTCCAGCATGGTAACCGTGTTGATAGCTCAGCATGAGTCAAAATTCCGCAATATAGAAGACGCGAGTATAGCAGATTACGATATTAATTTCGGTATTCTTTACTTAAATTGACTATACTCAAGATAAAGATGCTGGTGGAGAAAAAAATGGAACTACACGAAGAATATGATGACCAAACCTTCTCCGATTTAAATTACGAAGAAGAAACGACTGAGCTTTCACATCGTAAAAATGTGAGAAGGCTTTTAGAGGAGCGTCTCGAGCGTAAACGATTGCAGGAAGAATTTAAAGACGATTTCGATGAACTGGACGCAGATTTTGACTGGAATGAGGATAAATAGATAAGCCCCATTATCAAGCCTCGTTAGCAGGATTCATTTGAGCTGCCATCAAGGTATTTTCCAACAGACTAATTACCGTCATCGGGCCCACACCCCCTGGTACAGGCGTAAGCCAGGAAACTCGGTTATACGCTTCATTAAAATTTACATCACCGCGAATTGTACCGTGTTCCAGGCGATGAATCCCGACATCAATGACGATTTGCTCTTTATGCAGCCAGTCAGGGTGCACTACATCAATTTGCCCTGCAGCGACTATAAGAATTTCTGCCTGACGAACATGTGCCTGAAGGTCTTGGGTAAAACGATGACAAATTGTCACGGTGGCGCCAGCCATTAATAACTCAAGACTCATAGGACGACCAACAATATTGGAAGCGCCAATAACTACGGCATGTTTGCCAGTTATGGCAAGATTGTAGTGGTTTAATAGGCTCATAATCCCTTTGGGGGTACAAGGCCTCAAAAGAGGGTTGCGTTGAGCCAATCGTCCAAGATTGTACGGATGAAAACCATCTACATCTTTACTAGGATGGATATGTTCAAGCACGAGCCTTTCGTTAATATGTTCGGGAAGAGGGAGCTGTACCAAAATCCCGTCGACTACGGGGTCAGAATTTAAACGGTGTAAAAGGTTAAGAAGCTCTTCTTGACTTGTCGTCGTAGGTAAATCATATGCGTATGACACCATGCCCACTTCAGTGCAGGCTTTGCGTTTATTGGTGACATAAATTGTGGAGGCTTGATCATTACCCACCAAGATTACGGCCAGCGCGGGTGTTCGTCCATGCTCTCGTTTGAATTGATTAATTTCCTCTGCCAATCGTAGACGCCGTGATACGGCTAAGGCTTTCCCATCAAGAATTGCAGCTGACATAGTACTCCCAATAAATTAAGGTCTGATTATGTAGGAGCAATTGCGGTATTGCAAGCCTCAATGGGAACATTTCAGTACGCACGTTTTCGGTGCTAGTGCGTTATTTTTTAGCCGTTAATCTAGGCTAATAACTTCGCAATTTCTTTAATGTTACCCCGCAGTAGTAAATCCTGTGGCGCCCAAAAATCCGGCCAAAAACTTTGCAATGCGGTGAGATAATGATGACCAAAATCAGGACTTAATTGAATGAGTGCCTCGGCACATTTTATAAATTTAGACGCTTGAAAAGGTCTTTGTTTCTGAGATGATTCTTGATTGTTGAGCATTTGCGCATACATTTGCTGAAAATGAGTATTAAGCATTGCCGGCACTGGGGTATTTCCATCATATAAACGATGATCGGCACTAATGGATATCGGGAGATGATCCTGAACCTCAAATTCATTTATTTTTTTATTCCATACTTGTCGACGCTCGACTTGCAGCATAACAAATTTCATCACTTCATTTTTAAAAAGGGGAGATTTAGCAACGGTGTAGCCCCAGGGACCTACATTGCTTAATGTTGCGACCGGATTACCCGGCAGTGGGTATCCATAAACAGCCTCGCTAAAATCGTAGAGCTTTTTGGGATCTAATGATTTTAAATGAGGATAATAGGACTCGAGTTCTTCACGTCGTTTATAGCAGTACACCATCATAGGAATAATGTCGCGTATGCGAGTTGCTAATTCACCGTGATGCCATTGGTGACAATTAGCAAAAGCAATGGTCGCGATGTGATCACGACAACCGGGTAATTGTACGATAATGCCCGTGTAGGCGTCTTGACTGCGAAATAACTTTTTTCCATGGATGTAGACACGGTATTCTTCATGTTCAGCAAGCCAGCAGCTCATTGTTTGCAACATCAATGTGGTCAAAGTCTCAGGAGGAAATTTTTTACTGAAAAAATCCAGCGCGCTGATATTGATATTGGATTGAGAGAACATTGTGGCGTCGCTGCTGTTATCCCATTGAGACATTAACAGCTGGCGCATAGGGGTCATGGGAATTTCTTCCTGTGAATCACCATATTCTTTAACCAGGGGGAGCAAGTTATCCGCCAAATGCATGAGCGCTTGCCATTTTTTCCCAGGACGCAAGTTGATTTTTTGTAATTGACTTTGATGTTTCTGGTGTAATGCTTGGATAAAATGAGTCGCTTCGGCAACCCCGAGCAGATTGGTTGTTGCTACCAGATAACGGTGTTGTAGAAAGAAGTTATGTAATAATTTATCTTCAAAATGAAGGAGCTTTTCTCTCATAACTTCTGCCGCCGGCAAGCCAACATCCTGGTAAAGATCCGCCTCACACACATGACGATGTTCATCAGCAAGAATCGCTGAAAATACTTTCGGAGCAATGTTTTGGCGCATAAAGCATTTAAACGCTTCTTCTATCCAGCCTTCAGCGACCAGATTTAAAAGCATGATTGCCGCTTTCGGGCACTCTTCTTCTCGAACAAAATTACAAAGCTCTTCAATGGCTGTATTGTATGCTGGTGGGAGATTGTATGGAGCGCATAGTAAGTAAACAATTTTAGTAAAAACTAATCCATGAAAAATCTCATCCAGTAATTGGGCGCGCATACGCTGTTGATTTTCTTTAGAGATCATTTTATCCGCAAATTTAAGCGGTATTTGAATTGCTAAAACTTCAAGTTGGGCCAACATTGAAAACGCATAGACATAAAGTATTTTTTCATGTTCTAGTTCAAAGGGTAATCCTTCAGCAAAAAGGACGTTGAGACGAGTCGTTATCGTCTCCTTTTCTGCAGAAGTAAGTACAGCCCAGCCTTCTGCAATCCATTTTTCTGAACCCCAAACAGGGTTTAACAATGCGCGCATTTCATCCATATGATAAGTTCCTTTTAACCGCGGCCTTCGGCAACATTACTAGGCAATCCTGTATTTCCTGGGCAGAATGTAATGGTGTAATTAGTGGAGTTGGGTTGATTGGGCAAATTATTCGTGCAACTAAAGCCACTGCTTTTATCATCAAAAGGGTAGACATACGCTGAGGGGCAGATTGCTTTCATCCACTGGACCATAGGTTGAACATATTGCGTCCAAACAGGGTCTATTTGGCTTCCGCAACTTTGTGTTGTCGGGTTAGCCTGAATATTTGTCCCGGCGGTTTGGCTTGAGTTCCACCAGTCAACACAACCACAACAGGTCTGTATCTGACTATTGTTAAATCCGGAGTATGAAAGATAACATGAATTATATAGAGGATTGGTATCCCCCGTAGGTACCTGGCAAGCCATTAAATTATATAAGGTTGCATTCGCTGGGAAGCTTGGAGTTGTTGTCGGTAAGGACAGATGGCAATTAAAAAAAGAGCTGATGCTTGTGGGAAGACCACTGTATGAGCACACTTCATCTGCGGACCAATAACCTAAAAAGTTCCCGCACACTTGTGAAAAAGCAAAGTTGGCAGGATTTTGATACAGTCCACACAATTGCTTTTTACCATTTACAGTTGGACATTGTGATGTTGCTGAGTTGATATTGCATGCGGTACCTCCGTTCGTAACCCAGTAATATCCACTGCTGAATCCAGTGCCGCCTACGGGTGTTGGAAGTTGGGCATTGGCCCAATTACAGGCACCAAAATTATTTGCCGCTGTTTGATTCCCTGGAGTACCGCATTGATAATTATTTGCGGTCGCGGGAATATTGGTGTAGTAAAACGGCTGCATGGAAATTGGCAGGTGGAAGCCATTTATGACTTCCACATCATAACTATCACTGCTTTCTGCATTCATAGTTATTTCAGCTTGCGTTGCCGGTTGAGTAAAACCAATCCCTGGAGCGCAACTTGTTTGCCCACCATTATTCTGGCAATCAGCTTGAGCACAACTGGTTCCGCTGCAATTCAGGCTTGCAGAAATATTACCACTCCATTGAGTACCTCCATAATTATAGGCAGGTATGGTTACCGTATTTGTTCCTACAGTTGCCGGTAATTGATAACTTGTACCATTGTTGGGTGCAGGATTAGCCCAGTAACACGCTTTCGTGGTGGTGTTACAGCGGGTCCCTGCCGGGCAACCTGCACCTTGAGCGTTACAGCTAAAGCCGGACACTGCAGAGCCGTTTAATGAGAACCAAACAGGAAAATTACATTGATTGGATAAAGTGATGGTGCGTGTTACCGGAATAGCTCCCACATAGGTTCCATTGGTGCTGATCGATGCAGGTGAGCCCGTGCCACTATAATTTAGAGAGGCACTGATCACATAATTATTGCCCGGAGTGGGGGAAGAGGGCAGCATAAATGTAGCTTGCAGCTGGCAGGCTGCTGTACTGGGTAAAGAGGTGTTGCAGCTTGAGGTTATTCCCTGCAGTAATGAATCACAATCCCCTGGTGTGCTCAAGGTACAGCTTAAATTTCCGGTATCCGATAAATTAATCGTGTTGGCCGTTGTATTCGTAAATAAAACTTGAATAGGGTAGGAAGTATTCGCAGCAATTAAAGGGGGTAGGTAGTTCGGGACAACCAAAGAACCGACAAGGTTACTAGGACTGGCAGTAACCTGGGTAGTTGTAACCTGAGTAAGCGTGTGTGCATTTTCTGTCTGATAGTGGAGTGTTACTTGGACTTCTTGAGTGGCAGGTGTCGCTTGGGCGGTTAAATAGGTACCAGAAACGGTACACGAGGTACCTTTTGCAAGAGATCCATTGCAGGTGTTCGTGATAATGTTGGGTGTACCAAAACTTTGTGTAATTTCAATGTTTAGATTATCGGCGCTTCTATTGCCGCTGTTGGTAAAGGTTACACTGTAAGGAAAGGCGCTACCTGAAGTAATTTGATAGGGCAAGGGGGTGGTTATTGTTCCACTGACCAGCTGGACAAAACTGTTGCTAATTTGCGCAACAACTGGGGGAAGTTTGACTTGATTATTATCATAACCGCTGATGATAAGTTGTGCCTGTTTCGAACCTGGATTCTGTGATAAAAGAGAAATGTTGACAATGCATGACTCTTTGGGTAATAAACGTTTACCGCTGCATCGATCCAGATACTGAAATTCGTTGGGCGCGTTACTGTTTTTGATAATGATAATGGGTTTTACTAGCTGCCTGGGAAGTTGATTGGTAAAGGTATAAGTAACGGTATCTTTACGTCCGGCATAAAGAGGGTTTTGAAACGGTTTATCCAATTTCCAGCTTATAGGATCGGTTGCTGTATGCGCTAAACCCGAAATTAAAATTGCCACGCCACCTAATAAAAATCCTTTTAAGTTTACTGCCATGTCATTTCTCTCTGAAGGTCGTTTGTTTTGATCCAAAAATATAACTAATACTGACGAGAAATTCGTTCGAAGTATATGAGCCTGGGTTAAGTGATTGATTAGACCAGGTATTTTTGCCGGGGCCTGAACTAATTTGTCCCAGATCCTGATAGGTATATCCTACAGAAAAAAGAAGTTTGGGGCTCAGATGAAAATCAATTCCGGCACCTACATGATAGGCAAATTCACTGGTGCTGAAGTTTGCATATCCAGGGCTTTCTCGAGGGGTAATACCCGGTAACGCTTTTTCCTTATAATCTGAAGTACGATTAAATGAACTGCCAATACCGACATTGAAAAATGGGGAAAAGCGTTGATAGCGGAACAAATTAATTTTGGCGGAGGCAAGTACCATGTTCGCTGTTAATTCCCAGTTATATTTATAATTGGTGAATTCAGGATCGGAATAGAGGGTGATTTTTTTCCCTAACTGGGTACGAAAGAAATGTTGCCAGAAAACGCCAAAAGAATAAGCAGGAAGCCAAAAATCAGCTCGCTCCCAGCGTCGCCCGGCCATAACTGTAAAAACGGATTCTCGTTTATTTTCGGTTGAATAAAGATCAACATCATAGGGTGAAGTAAATCCTGAACCGTTATTAACGCGCATGGGATTGTTCCATTGAGGGTATTGTGCCCCAACGCCGAGAGATAATATCCAGTTACCAGGTGACGTTGCAAATGAATCAAAGATATTGTCGCTACTTTGAGAAAAAATAGCTGGAGTATTGCTTATCAACAGAGCAGTAATGCTGCACATTAAATTCCATTTCTTCATTCATAAATCTCGATTATTTAGAAGTAAAAATACGTCAAGTATCACGTTATTTTAGATGCAGGATAAGGGCATGAAGCTATCACGGACTCTTCAGCTAATCAAGTATTCGTATAAGTTAAATTATTAAAGTGAGTGAATTATGTAGACAAAGTAGAGGCAGTATTATAAATTGGCCGGTTTCAGTAATTAAAGTGAGGTTTGATAACTATGGTCAAACCCACCTCTCAAGTAGGAATAAGAAATGCGCATTGCCTTGGTGCTTGAATATGATGGTAGCCACTATCATGGCTGGCAAGCACAAACAGGTTTGCATACAGTTCAAAGGTCTGTAGAACAGGCTATATCTACTGTTGCGGATTCTCCAGTTTCTGTGGTTTGTGCTGGTCGAACAGATACAGGCGTACATGCGACAAATCAAGTCATTCATTTCGATACCGATAAAGTACGCACTATCCGCGCCTGGATTCATGGAGCTAATTCTTTTTTACCAAAAGATATCTGTGTGAAATGGGGTAAAGAGGTTCCCGAAGAGTTTA
Source organism: Legionella sp. (assembly GCA_017306715.1). Taxonomy (GTDB): domain Bacteria; phylum Pseudomonadota; class Gammaproteobacteria; order Legionellales; family Legionellaceae; genus Legionella. The sequence goes on from JAFKHV010000017.1 coordinate 28,860, forward strand.
ATGCCCGTTACTCCGCTACTGCACGCCGCTATCGTTATGTAATTTACAATGGAGCCATAAGACCTGCTTTATTGCGCAGTAATGTCTGCTGGCAATATCGACAGCTTGATCATCGATTAATGCATGAGGCGGGGAAAATATTACTGGGTGAAAATGATTTTACTTCATTTCGTTCAGTTGAGTGTCAATCCAACACACCGATGCGAAATATCCATAATTTACAGGTTACACGGTCACATGATTTATTGGTAATCGATATTACTGCGAATGCTTTCTTACATCATATGGTGCGTAATATAGCAGGTGTTCTCATCGCTGTAGGTTCAGGAAAGCATCCCGTATCCTGGGTGTCTGATGTACTGCAGGCAAAAGATCGCCGCTTAGGTGCCGAGACCGCACCAGCATATGGATTGTATTTAGTGCAAGTGACCTACCCACAGAAGTTTGCGCTCATGCAAAATCATCCGGGGCCTGCTTTTTTATGGGAAAAATAGGAACGCAAAGACCACGAATAAAATTCTGCGGCATGACGCGTAAGGAAGATGTCCATGCTGCTGTGGCTTTAGGAGTTGATGCGATTGGTATCATTTTTTATCCTCAAAGTCCCCGTGCAGTTACCTTGGAACAAGCACGAATACTTACAGCAAACTTGCCCCCTTTTATTGCTGTTGTTGCCGTTCTTGTCAATCCAGATAGTGATCAGGTAAAGGAGTTGCTACAGCAGCTGCCTATAGACCTGTTACAATTTCATGGTCAGGAGTCCCCCGATTTTTGCCGACAATTTCATCATCCATATGTCAAAGCAATTGCCGCAACTTCCACAGAAGCTATCCAAAGCAATTGCCTTGAGTATGGCGATGCAAAGGCATTGCTACTTGATACACCTTCAACACAGTATGGTGGTACCGGAACGGTTTTTGATTGGGATATAATTCCTGAGCAAGCTCATTTGCCCCTCATTTTGGCGGGTGGTTTGAACGAGAATAATATAGCGTCTGCGCTGAGAAAAAATATTTATGCATTCGATCTTTGTTCAGGGCTTGAAAGTGCGCCGGGAATTAAGGATTATCAGAAAATGTATCGTTTGATGCAATCCATCAACACGAATGCGCAAGTCAATCAGCGGTTTGACAAGAGAGGTGGCTATGAATAAAGATAAACTCCCTGATAGTAATGGGCATTTTGGCTCTTATGGCGGGCGTTTTGTGGCAGATACCTTAATGCATGCCCTGGACGAGTTAGAGTCGGCTTATAATAAGCATCGTACGGATGCTGAGTTTATTCATGAACTGAGTCAGGAACTTAAAGAATATGTTGGTCGTCCCAATCCGCTATATCATGCGGCGCAACTCAGTAACCTGCTTGGTGGAGCACAAATTTACTTAAAAAGAGAAGATTTAAACCATACAGGTGCTCATAAAATTAATAACACCGTTGGCCAGGCGCTGCTCGCCAAGCGTATGGGAAAAACCCGCATTATCGCGGAGACGGGAGCAGGGCAGCATGGCGTTGCTTCGGCAACGGTTGCAGCTAAATTGGGATTAACTTGTGTGGTTTATATGGGAGCAGAAGATATCAAACGTCAAGCTTCCAATGTCTATCGGATGAAATTGCTTGGTGCGGAAGTAGTTCCTGTAGAGACCGGTTCTAAAACACTTAAAGATGCATTAAATGAAGCCATGCGTGATTGGGTCAGCCATATCGATGATACATTTTACATCATCGGAACAGTCGCAGGTCCCCACCCTTATCCACAAATGGTGCGAGATTTTCAAGCAATTATCGGAATAGAAGCACGGGCACAGTTTTTAGAAAAAACAGGCGTTTTACCCGATGCCTTGGTTGCTTGTGTGGGGGGCGGTTCAAATGCTATTGGACTTTTTTATCCGTTCCTTGAGGACCGTCAAGTTGCATTATACGGCATTGAAGCTGGAGGTAGAGGGTTACATACTCAAGAACATGCTGCGTCTTTAATAGCGGGTAAACCGGGGGTACTTCATGGAAATCGCACTTATTTGCTCTGTGATGATGATGGCCAGATTAAAGATACCCACTCAGTCTCGGCAGGACTTGACTATCCGGGAGTAGGGCCGGAACATGCTTATCTCAAAGATACGGGGCGCGTGGTTTACGAAACAATCAATGATGACGAAGCTTTAGACGCATTTCGGACGCTCATTAGAACCGAAGGCATCATCCCTGCGTTGGAGTCGAGCCATGCGGTTGCTTATGCGATGAAGCATGCTAAAAAAATGACTCCTGAGCAAGCAATCATTGTTAATCTCTCTGGGAGAGGTGATAAAGATATGCATACAGTGGCTGAAATTGACGGAATTAAAGTATGAATCGTATCGATAAAAAATTAGCACAATTACAGCTTAACCGTAAAAAAATGTTGAGTCCTTACATCACCGCGGGCGATCCTCAAATTGAGGCCACTGTGCCCTTGATGCATACCTTAGCTGAGGCGGGTGCAGATATTTTGGAGTTGGGAATTCCGTTCTCTGATCCCATGGCCGAGGGGATTGTTATTCAACATGCAATGGAAAGAGCACTTGCCCAAAAAATAACAACCAATAAAATTTTTTCTCTCGTTCACGAGTTTCGTCAAAAAAATGAAAATACTCCAGTAGTGCTTATGGGCTATCTAAACACCATCGAGCAATACGGATATAGACTCTTTGCTGAGCATGCGAAACAGGCTGGGGTTGATGGCACAATTCTCGTTGATCTCCCCCCTGAGGAAGCGACGCTAATTCAAAAAATCTGGCAGGAAAATGGCTTATACAGTATTTTTTTGTGCTCGCCTACGACCACGACGCGTCGTATGGAGCTCATTAATAATCAAGCGCAAGGATACTTATATTATGTTTCCCTCAAGGGAGTAACCGGGGCGAATAATTTAGATCTGCGCATTTTAGAGCAGGAATATACCCATCACAAAGCCCAAACGTCACTTCCCTTAATGGTTGGATTTGGAATTAAGACCCCAGAAATGGCTGCTGATGTGGCTCAGTTTGCTGATGGAGTAATTGTGGGTGCTGCATTGATTAGCACAATAGTCGAGGCGTATAATAGCGGACAGGATATGCTAAGTGCTGCAGCTCAACTCATTACCGCTATGCGGCAAGCCTTGGATGCAAATAGTAAACTAAATTGACCTATGCGGCTCTCGATAACCGCTTAAACCGACGGATGTGTACATATAATGACAGAATCAAGTGAAAAACGCACACACTTCATTAGACAGCTAATTACTGAGGAACTGGCAAGTGGAAAACATCAAAAGGTGATTACACGCTTTCCTCCAGAACCCAATGGTTATTTACACGTAGGGCATGCAAAATCCATCTGCTTGAATTTTGGTTTGGCACAAGAGTTCTCCGGACAATGCTATCTACGTTTTGATGATACCAATCCCATCAAAGAGGAAGAAGAGTATGTCAACGCGATTATCGAGGATGTCCGTTGGCTGGGTTTTGAGTGGTGCGCTATAACTCATTCGTCTGATTATTATCACCAACTTTATGAATTTGCGGTGCAGTTAATTCAGAAAGATTTAGCCTATGTCGATAGTTTAAGCATGGACGAGATTAAGGCCTATCGGGGTACGTTACAAGAGCCAGGAAAAGAGAGTCCTTATCGCAATCGTCCTATTGAAGAAAGTTTGTCCCTGTTTCAGCGTATGAAAGCAGGTGAATTCGCTGATGGTACTCATGTATTACGGGCAAAAATTGACATGAGCTCGGGTAACATCAACATGCGCGATCCCGTGATTTATCGTATCCGTCATGCACATCATCAGCGCACTGGTGATGAGTGGTGTATTTATCCAATGTATGATTATGCTCATCCTATTTCAGATGCTATGGAGAAAATTACTCATTCTCTCTGTACGCTCGAATTTCAGGATCATCGTCCGCTTTATGATTGGTTCATCAATCATTTACCCGTACCAGCACAACCGGTACAAACTGAATTTGCGCGCTTGAATTTATCCCATACGGTAACCTCTAAAAGAAAACTACGTGAACTTGTCGAACAAAAAATAGTTCATGGGTGGGATGATCCTCGGATGCCGACGATTCGCGGTATGCGTAAACGAGGATACCCGCCGGCTGCTTTACGCCAATTCTGTGAGCTTATTGGGATTTCGCGCAGTGATTCTGTCATCGATATGTCGGTATTGGAAGAATGCGTGCGAGCTGAATTAAATAAAACGGCAAAACGCGCCTTATGTGTATTTGATCCAATTAAAATTGTTATCACCAATTACCCAGAGGATCAGGAAGAGTGCTTGAATCCTTTATATCATCAGCAAGATCCTGAGGCGGGCAGTCGCGAAGTACCGTTTACCCGAGAATTATATATCGAGCGTTCTGATTTCATGGAGGAACCAATAAAAGGATATTTTCGCTTAGCACCTGGTGCTGAAGTGCGATTACGCCATGCTTATGTCATTAAATGCGAGGATGTTGTCTATGATGCTCAAGGTAATATTACCGAGATACAATGTACGTATGACATCAATACTTTGGGTAAAAATCCTGAAGGGCGCAAAGTTAAGGGCGTAATTCATTGGGTTTCAGCAAAGTATGCTCATCCTGTCGAGATTATCCAGTACGATCGGTTATTCAATGATGCAAACCCTGCACGCGAGAAGGACTATTTTCAGTTTTTAAATCATGATTCATTGAAAAAACAGCAAGGTTTTTGTGAGCCTGCAGTAGCTCATGCTCAGGAAGGTACGGTTTTTCAATTTGAACGCCAAGGTTATTATTGTATTAATCATGTTGCGGATAATTTAGTTCACACCGTGCATCGGGTTGTTGATTTGAAAGATACCTGGTGTAAAACCAGTCAGGGGGCGCATAATGCTGCAAGTGTATAATTCGTTAACGCGCACGAAAGAAGAATTTAAGCCTATTGTGCCCGGTAAAATTGGTATGTATGTTTGCGGGATCACCGTTTACGATCATTGCCATCTGGGGCATGCACGCGCCATGGTGAGTTTTGATGTCATTGTACGCTTTCTTCGCGCTCAGGGTTTTAAAGTTACTTTTGTGCGAAATATTACGGATATTGATGATAAAATTATTGTTCGTGCACAGGAGCGCGGCATTTCAATCAATGAATTGACGTCCCAATTTATTCAGGCGATGCATGAGGATACGCAGGCACTCAATATTCTTCCTCCGGATAAAGAGCCTCGAGCAACGGAGCATATTGCTACGATTATCAAATTAATCCAACGCTTACTTGAACAAGGAAATGCTTACGTCAGCAATAACGGTGATGTTTGCTATGAAGTAAAAACTTTTCCCGACTATGGAAAATTATCCCATAAAGATTTGGAAGGATTACAGGCCGGAGCGCGCATTGAAGTTGTTAAAGAAAAACGTTCCCCGCTGGATTTTGTTCTATGGAAAAAAGCCAAATCGGGAGAGCCTAGTTGGCCATCTCCTTGGGGGGAAGGGCGTCCAGGTTGGCATATTGAATGTTCTGCCATGGCGATGGAGGAACTAGGGGAGCAATTTGATATTCATGGCGGTGGTCTGGATTTACAGTTTCCGCATCATGAAAATGAGATTGCGCAAAGTGAAGCAGCTACCCATAAGCCTTTTGCAAATTATTGGATGCATGTCGGCATGTTACAGGTAAATAATGAAAAAATGTCTAAATCTTTAGGCAATTTTTTTACAATTGCTGATGTTCTGGAGGAACATCATCCAGAAATTATTCGTTATTTTTTACTCAGCAGCCATTATCGAAGCCCACTTAATTACAGCGCTGAAAATTTGGCAAATGCCGGTAAAGCATTATTGCGTTTGTATCAAAGTATAAAAGATGTAGCCGTGGCGCGTGATGAAGCGGTTATTGATGCGCACTGGCAAGCACGTTTTAACGAGGCAATGAATGATGATTTTAATACACCAGAAGCCTTATCCGTGTTATTTCAATTGACCCATGAAATTAATAAAAATAAAGATAAGCAACTGGTGAGTACTCTGATTTATTTGGCAAATTTGCTCGGGTTGCTGAATAGTCCAGCGGATGAATTCCTGAAAAATGGCTTGGAAGACATAGAGCGTGACCGCATCGAAGCGCTACTCGCCGAGCGCCTACAGGCACGAGCTGAAAAAAATTGGGCACGTGCTGATGAGATACGAGAGCAATTAAAAAATGAAGGCATTGAATTAGAAGATGGCTCTCAAGGAACCCAATGGCGAAAAATTTCCGCTTGATTCAAAAATAACACATTTTGACGTTTTTTGTGCTATATAATTAGTGATTGTTGTTGGTTAGGAGATGTACACTATGAGCTGGACAGAACGCTTTAAACTCAAGGCTCAAAAATTAACTGAAAAAGTAAATGAATTGTTAGAACATGGGCTTGTCATCGCAAATGATGAAAGTCCCATGCATAAAGCGTCGCTTTCTTTATTTAAAGAAATGTCTTCTGCTCTGGGTGAGTCTATGAACAGTCTTCATGATGAAGAGCGTATACCGCTTGAAAATTTTCTCTTGGCATTCAAAATTCTTTTGGATCATGATTCTGATTCACCTTATTCAAAATATCCAGAACACCAGTGTGATTTAGGTGAACAGGTCATTTCATTGATAAATCAATATCGTCAGCCTCTAGCGAAACAGCCCAAGCTTTGGCCAAGTCTACAGCTTATGATTCATAGTTATATCGGAAAGGTAGCCCAGATTATTAATCATCTTGAGAATGATTACGCGGTGATTGATTCTTCTAAATTAAAAATTCAGGAGCTTAGATTAATGCTACAACGACAAGATGTAATGCATATTTGATATGTAATGGAAATAAATAGAAAGTTTACATATTTGGTTGTTTAAAAAACAATTTGAATTTAAAATGCATATCATTGTGGCTGTGATTTAGACAAGCTGATGAATACTTTTAAATTTTTTAAAGAAATTGAATTGAATCGATTTAAACAATTACATTTTCGCTTAACTGGCAAAGAAGTAAATACAGGTGAAGAATGGTCTTCCTTTAAGAGCGAATTAGTTTCTTGGCTCATTCTTAATCAAGGCTTGGATATCGATGTTCTTAAAACAAATTTTGGTTTTCGAGACGAGGGGGGTATTTATCGTTTTTTAATGCTGCCTGAGATTCGTGATCTCCTCATGAATAAGATTCAAGTGCCGATTCACTTATTAACGCCTACGCTGCTCCAGAAGATTCATTTATGTAAACAACAGACAGAAAAAGCAGAGTCACCAATTTTAGAGTTACGCTCATTACTGGCTTTATATCCAGTATTTGAATTCATAAAACATCTTACAGATGAAGAAATAATTCTGTTAGAACCGTATACGGACAAAGTGGTGAGGGATTATTTTAAGGGCTCAACTTTACACCAAGTACGTACTCATTTAAATGAATTAAATTCTAATGATTTTGAACACCGCTACCAAGCATGTTTTGCGGGCTTGGCGGAAAATATTTTAGCAAGTATTATCAATCGCTTACGGTTACACCTTTATTTAACTAAAGGGCTCGCTCTCTGGGACGAAGATGCATTTCTGATATATGAGCCTGAAGATGATCATTCCCACAAGTATTCTAAAAGAAAATGTACGGTTTCATGAATTACGGAAGGGTGCTCCCATTCCATAAAACTTGTCATCTTGCCTTTGGAGCATTAAAAGCCGTTTGGCCTGTGCCAGATGTGAGGAAAAAAGACGAGCTATAGTGGCTAGGGATCCCTGCTCAAGCTGGGCTAAGTAGTCAATAAGGATTTCTGGTGGGGCATTATCCCAGACTACATTTTTCAATGCTAAGGCCGCTTTTTTCTTTTCATGGGCAGAATAGCCAAAATTTTTTTTGCAGCCAAACAGACGCAAGGTTTTATTGTAATGCGCATCGTCACGAACAGCGAGCTTATTTAAATAATCGAGTAAAAGATATTTGCCGATTTCCTCGGCAATCCTAGTGTATCCCTGCTTCAGTGCAATCATAAGTGGCGTTCTCTTTTTAGCATCAATGGCATGATAGTCTGCTCCTTTTTCAAGCAAAATCTTAACCACAGCGAGATGACCACCCCATATTGCTCTATGCAGAGGCGTTTCTTTGCCGAGTATCTTGTGGCCAAAATAAAATTTTTTCCCGGCAATTTGAATATAAATTGCTTTGGTGTGTTGAAGCGGAGTTTCAATATGAATATTTGCACCTTGCTGCAGGAGCCAGGTAACCATCTTTTTTTGTCCATACTGAGCTGCAATCCATAAAGCAGTCTTGCCATCATGTAACAGTTCATCCACCTCGAGTTGCTGTTCTTTAAGCCAATATTGAAACAATTCAATATTACCTAAGGCAGAACTTGAGCTCAGTATCGCTCTTACAGCCATAGGTTGAAGTTGAAAGTTTGTCTTACAGTCATCTAAAAACTGCGCTAGACAGGGATAGTCTTTTGCGCTTAAAGACTGAAGCTTATCTTTATAAGCAAATAAATAATAATAATCTAGGTAATAGACCATGAGCTCATCATAAGTCGTGTTCCGTTGTAATTGCTCCTCGACCACAGCAAATGGTTGCAGACAAATAATTGACCAAAGCAGGGTTAGTTTATTATTTTCCAATAAGTTCTCATCCAAATAGCGTATAACACCTGAATAAAAGAAATCTAAAGCAGCTTGAAATTTGCAGTGAAGAGCGGCCCAGGCAAAAGAATTTAAATGCATGCGATCGTATATCCGAAGTAAATCGGGAGTAATGGTATACTTTTTTATTCCCTCCATATCATATTCTTTAATATAAGAAAATAGTGGTCGCACCGATTGTGGAATAGCAGAATATTCTTGCAGGTAAATCTCACGAAATGCAGTAAAAACAGGACTATCGAATTCGCTAGCAGCAGCGTAGGGAAAATGCTGCCTTAACTTTTTCTGCCATAATGATCGATCCCGACTTGCTAATAAAAAAACTTTATTGGGAACCGCTCTGAAAATCATTTCAGGATTTAAATAACTAAGGATGCGAATAATAATTTCGATGGGTAGTTGCATCCCAAACTCCAAAACAACAATTTGCATTTAATTCTATCAGTATGAAAAAAATATATCAATTTTTGCTGAATAAACTAAGCTCTGTGTTTTACAAGCTTGCAGTGAGTTATTCCGGCTGCTCGAAACCAAATTTAAATCTCGCTCGGAGTCTCACTGCTTATGGCACATAAAGCAACCTCGAATAGTTTCAGGTGAATCTAACAATGCGACCTTATTGTTTAAAAATTACGGTATTATTATTGTCTCTGTATAGTTGAAAAATTGATTTCCGGAGCACCGGGATCTTCCTGTAAGGTTTGCGAAGTCTCAAACAGGACAAAATTCTTTTTTGGTTTATATTCATCTATCATCCTCACGATTGAATCCAATCTTAGTATGCGTGCTATCTTACGTGGAGTTATTTGGAAAATTCCAGTGTTTTCATTGGCGGGAATAGGATAATCCACCCCTTTCGCTTTAAGAAATTCACTTAAAGATTTAGCGGTAAATTTTCCGGGTAATTTTATGTCTGCCCCACATTTTAGGAGCAGTTCAACAATGTCTTCATGCCCATTATATACTGCCAAAAATAGGGGGGTTGCATCCAGCGCACCCTGAATATTTAGGTCTGCATGCGCATGAATTAATTTTTTAACCAACGCCAAATAACCCTCTTGTGCTGCTATGTGCAGGGGGCTCTTCTCATCAGCTTGCGCGTTAACGTCAAGGCCTTTCGTGATTAATAAATCTAAAATTTTTCCACGGTTGTATAGACAAGCAAAGGTAGCAAGGTTATGTTCTTTAATTGCACTGTTCACTACCTGGCTATCAAATTCCAGTATGTTTTTTAATATATTAACACTATCAAACCGAATTGCTTGTAAAGCAAATTGGGTAATATCGTTTTCAATATCATCATCAAAACAGGGATAGTTCATTAGTACTGAATATATCTCCACTGCGTCGGGTAGCAACGTAGTTTGCAACAACTGTTCGATGAAATCAGCTTCCAGCGGATTTTGAAATGCATGAGGAAACAGTTCATTGAAAACATGTAGACTATTATTACGTATTGCTTTTTCAAGACATATTTTTTTGGTTTCATCTGTCATTTTTTTTAAATAAGTTTTAATACCTTCGACATCATCATAAGTCGCCATTAATGGACAAACATCTTTTGGTTCCAGGCAGTAAAATTTGATACGAATTTTTTCAAGTTCTATCTGAATTTTTTTAGTGCTCATCGCGCTTTCTATCAGACAGACGGTGCTATTCAAAATAAATTTCTCCGGGTCTGAGCATGTTCTTGAGAAGCCCTCATATATAGCATCGATTAATTCGGTTCCTACCGATGGGAAAAATTTGGTTGGATAATGATCTAAATCCAGTAAGTGCCAGCTATTGGAAACGTTGGGAGTAAAACTGAGAGAAAGACTAAGTTGTTCGTTCGCAAGATGAATGATTGCTAAATCTTCAGGGTTCAATGATAAAAATATTTCTTGTAGTTGTTGTAAATACTTCCGTAAACTTTTGGCACTAAAAGATGTTGTCAAAGTGTGTTTTGGGCTCACCATTTTATTTGAAAGATTTAAATGATGGTCCCCCATAAGAGGTGTGTTATTCGCAAGAATTTTTATAACCTTATGACCACATAATGAAAGACTTAAAAAATCTAATGGCGATAATAAATTGGGTTCCGTTCTAAAAGCCATAGCATGACTTGCTATATCTTTAGCAGTAATTTTTAGTATGAGTTTATGGTTTATTTTTAAGATTTTATATAAAAACTCTTGCCCCATCGTACTTATGGAAAGCCAAAAAAATGGTGTTGTATTCGGATGATACATTGATTGGGCAGGCATCTTGTAAAAAAGAATTTCATAAGGTAAAGACATATAAAGAGTAGTTGCCAAATGATCAAGAAGTCCAATACCGTAAAAGCTACGACATAAGTGGAAAAATAAGGGTTCTTTATATATTGAGTCAACTGGTTTGATGAGTCTTTCAATGGACAGCGCATCAAAAATTTTCTTCCTGTTACTCATAAACAAATTGTTAAACTCCTTTTTAAATTTACTTTTATTCAGATGCGTGAATAAAATGTCACCATTGTTTAATGGGTAGTCAAAAAGAAGACTTATAAGACGTTCGTGGGCGAATAAATTTTTTAAATTATTTAAGGTAAGTTTATCCATCAAACCCTGACAATATTCTTTAGAGGTTAATTTAGGCTTCACAGGCACTTCTTTTTGGCTTAGTGTTAATTCCTTCTCATTTTTTACAATAACTTTTTTTTGAATGCTCTTTTTAACGCTTGGTTGTGGTATGATTTGGCGGTTTGTCTGCGGTGGTTGAGCTTGGTTTAAGTGTTGTTGGACGTCTTGCTCATTCAGCTGTAGGTAAGTACTCATAATGGTACGAGCAAGCTCATATTCACCTTTTTTAAGATGGTGTTCGACCAATTGTCCCCATTGTTCCTTCGGGTTTGTTTTTCCTTCAGGTGATGGAGCCTCCTGGTTATATTGCATTAATTTTAAGTTTAATAATTGATTGATTTTATTTGCAAAATCAGTCATTTCATCGATGAAATATACCTCATGTACAGCACGTGTTAGCATCACAAAAAGTTTGTTGATTCGTATTTCATTTTCTGGAGACAAGGTCATATCCTGATTTTTTTTAGTAAAAAAATTAAGTCCTTGTGACCAAAAATTAACACAAATAACCTGATCAAACTCTAAACCTATCGCTTGCTCAGGAGTTAAAACGTAGTGAAAATTGTGCCCTGCAAACACGCTTTTTAACTTAGGTGATAAAATGCCACTATAAATCACGGGTGTGACGCGATTGGTTAAAAAAGAAATCTGATTTAACGCCTCCAGTTTTACCCACTCAACACTTCCCTTATTATTTGGCATAGCCGATTTCAACGAGGAATAAATTCGCCGTTTGCTTTTACCGGCAAGGCTATATTTGAACTCTAATACTTTGTTAGCAACCGCTATTATTTCAGGATCAGAGCGCCATACTGTGGGTAAAGTAACCTTGGTATATTTTCCAAAATTTTGATGCATTTGTGCCTTGATACCACCTAGGAAATTACCTGCTAGATGGACATTTTGTTCTGTATCAAGACAACCTACGAAATTATTCTCTAGTGTTATTTTCATTAATTGATCGATCGTTACAGGAGATAAATTTTGCATTTCATCACAAAAAATAACATCATAACGACGGTGAGTAGATGGTAAATGACTGATCATTTCGTCATAAAGCTTATTCTTTACCAAGTGTTCTCGCCATTTGGGTAATAATGCAATGAGCATTTTTTGCAGCTCAGGGTTTCCAGAGGCATGGGATTGTCTTAATCCTAATTTCAGGTACTGGTCTTCTTGCATCGAATGGATCAAGCTTAATTCATAATAAATAATCGCTGCAGGTGCTTTGATGTTTTTGTATGAGCCAAGCCATTGAGTAAAATCGCTATAACGAGCTAAACGCCCTTGAGGATAAGCTTCGTGTAACAGATCAGTCCAGGTTTTAAATAATACAGTTGCGCCCTCCGGGATTTGTTCTGCAAGCAATTGTTGATTTAATTTATCCAGAAGGTCGCGAGAGCGGGACACGTAGAGAATTGTTTGATTTTTTGCAGAATCGATGTGGAGCATGCGCTTCAAGAGCTGAAATAGGAGTACGGTCTTACCGGAACCAGGTGGTCCCATAAGTAAAAGAGGTAAGCGATATTGTAGTGCTTGATATTGATGCTCATCGAGAACCAAAATTTGTCTAGACAAAGTAACTGCAGGCTTTATGGTTAAGGGTGTTTCGTCGGCTTGATGCTCCTCCAATAGTGAGTAAGAATCGATATAATTCACGCTTGGATTACTTAATTGCTTGCGTAGTTTGCCATAATTATGAGGATTACTCGCAAGGATCAGTGGCACACGTTTTCCTTGGAAGTCGATAAATCGAAAAGCCAGGCGATTTTTTTTATCTAACTTAAGGCGATAAACGGCCTGACCTTCATGGGTAATGCCGATCAGCTTTTTTAAACCAATTTCACCTGTGACCAAGCGTCGCAAGATACCCGTATAGAGTTCTAGCTCATCCCGAGTGATGTGTGTTGTATCAAAGAGAATATCAGGCATTAACTGCTCCATAGAATGCACAAAATGGTGCAATTGTATCATTCAAGAGCTTTTTGTGTTAATGATTTCTCCTATTAAGTTCCTGCCTCAAGGCATTGGTTGGTAGCTGTTTTTGTACAAAGAGAATCGCAGTCGGTAATAGAGGACTGCTGACATTTGCTATGACATTCTTTAAAAATTATATGGACGCAACGCTCTATAGGTGGGGGTATGCTGGAAAATCCACTTGAAAAAACCAATACCATAAATAGCACACTTAAAGATAGTTGTTTCATGAGAAAGCCTTAGCGTCCTGTAAGCGCTTCTAAATTTTCAGGATAGCGCGCCCCTTTGATTTTAATTTCTTCTGCCGCATGCGTCATTTGCGCGAGCTCTTCAGCTGAAAGCTCTAATGCAAGGGCGCCAATGTTTTCCTTTAATCGGCAGAAACGTGTTGTTCCGGGAATAGGGACAATCCAGGGCTTTTTGCTCAAGAGCCAAGCTAGGGCAATTTGTGCCTTTGTGGCTTGTTTTCTGGCCGCAATAATTCCGAGTAATTCAATTAGTGAGGCATTAGCTTTACGCGCCTCGGGTGAAAACCGGGGTAGACGATTGCGAAAATCTGTTTGACTAAACACGGTGCGATCATCAATAGTACCCGTCAAATACCCTCTACCCAGAGGACTGTAGGGGACAAAGCCAATATTTAAATCCTCAAGTAAAGGTAATAGTTCTTTTTCAGGCTCACGATGCCATAATGAATATTCGCTTTGTATCACACTGACTGGTTGAATATTATGAGCTTTACGAATGGTCGAGGTGCCTGCTTCGGATAATCCAAAAAAACGGACCTTACCTTCATGAATTAAATCGCCGACAGTTCCTGCAACATCTTCAATTGGTACTTCAGGATCGACTCGATGTTGATAAAGGAGGTCAATATAATCGGTTTTTAATCTTATTAAAGCCGCATTTACGGTTTCATGGATTCGTTCTGGTTTACTATTGAGTCCTAAAGACTTAAGACTTTCAGTGGGATCGGGTTCAAATCCAAACTTAGTAGCAATAATAACTTCAGTACGATTTTTAGCGAATGCTTTTCCCAAGAGTTCTTCATTGGTATAAGGACCATAAATTTCGGCTGTATCATAAAAATTGATACCTTCCTCTACAGCCTGATGTAATAATTTCAGCATCTCGACGGGATCAGGTTTAATCCCATAAGCATGGCTCATACCCATGCAACCTAATCCCAGCGCCGAAACGCACAAACCTTGGGCCCCTAGAACTCTTTTTTCCATAAACGAACGCCCTTAATGTTTAATTTTTTTCCATGTTGCGAAGATAATTTATAGTATAGATGAGAAGTTTATGAAATAAAGCTAATGACTAAGAAAGAAGAGAATCAACATAAAAATCAATAAGATAAAGGCTATGATTAACTTCATAGCCTTTATGGCCATTAATGTTTTTTTGCGAAGAACCAAGGAATGGCTACAAATAAAATGAGTCCGCCGATAAGAAAACTTTCAAACACCACCACATTACCTACCGGTATTTGGGAGGGCGGGGCAAAACCCACGAGCATTGCGCTAATACAGCAGAGTACACCAATACCACAAAGAAGCCACATCACTTTATTGCCGCCTGGTACAACATAACCTCGAGGTTGCTCTGGTTGACTGTATCGCAGACGCACAGCTGCCGCAAACATGAAGAGATAAACTAACAAGGCCATTTGTGCACTTAAATCACTAAGCATCCAATAAGCGGCATTAATTGATGGAAGCAAAATGAATACAGTGCTGAGAATGGTAACAATGATTGCCTGAGTGAACAGGATTATAATCGGAGCCCCATGCCGATTAGTTCGTGCAAAGATTGCCGGTAGCGAACCATCACGTGCTGAGACCAGTAATCCTTTGGTTGGCCCGATGATCCATGCTGAAACACCGCTTAGGCCGCCAAGAATGATCAACACGGCAATTACAGAGGTCATCCAGGGCATATGATACGATTGGAAAAACACAGAATAGGCATCAATAAGCCCGGAAACTACGCTTAAGTTATCATTAGGTACTACAATGACGATCGCCAGGGATCCTAACGATAACGTTGAGATGATTAAAATCGTAGAATATAGCAAAGCACGCGGGTAATCTCGTTGAGGATCTCTAACCTCCTCAGCATGTACGGCGGACATTTCCATGCCGATGAGTCCAAATAATACTGCAGCAAAAAGAGAAAGATTACCAATGGATTTAAAGTCGGGTAGCCATACCGAGGGATAATCCACTGCCATGGGTTTGCCTTGTAACGCCCAGATTATCGCCAGGCTGATTATTAAGATCATGGGCAATACGGTTCCAATCGTCGCGCCGATAATGCTCACAATACTGGAAACTTTCATTCCAAAACAATTGAGTAAAGTAAATAACCAAAATAACCCAATGACCGTACCTAGAAGATAAAACTTATTATTGGCAAGCTCGGGCGCGATTAGATAAGATAAAGTGGCGGCAATAAACGCAAGGATTGTGGGGTACCAAACCACGTTGTAAATCCATTGTAGCCAGATGGTGATAAAGCCTGCGCGCTTGCCAAATGCCTCCCGAACCCAGAGATAAATACCTCCAGTACTGGGGTATGCTGTGGCTAATTCAGCAGCAACCAATGCCACGGGAATAAAGAAAGCAAAGGCTGCAATCACGTAGTAAAAGACCAAGGAAAGACCGAGTTTTGCACTGATTGGTAACGTGCGTAAGCTATCCACAGCGATTACATTAATCATTACCAGTGAAAAAACGCTTAAAACTTTTTTCGGTGGATTCATGGTTAATCCTTAATTAATACAAAAATAGTGAATCAGGGGTCAATGGCTAAGCGGATGTAATTAAGGATTTTTGGAAATAAAAAGACTCCATGCACCTACCTGTATTCATTGTCTAAACTGAGGTCGCGAAGTATAGCATTGAGACAAATAAGTGACAATAAGAGTCAGAACATTGTTGGGTAGCAAAAGGGATAACGACCTCCTCAAAACGTGAGGAGGTCGTGATTTTTAGGAGGCTAAATTACGTAAAACATACTGTAAAATCCCACCATTTTTGTAATATTCGAGTTCATCAGCAGTATCAATACGGCATAATGCTTTGATTTCATCGGTTTCGCCATGAGCGCGCTCAATCTTAACCGCAATATGTGCGCCAGGTCGTAAACTTTCTGAGACATCGATGCTAATACGCTCGTCACCTTTAAGGTTCAAACTTTTACGATTCATGCCCTCAATAAATTGTAAAGGCAACACGCCCATACCAATCAAGTTCGAGCGATGGATGCGCTCAAAGCTCTCGGTAATTACCACTTTAATACCGAGCAAATTCGTACCTTTGGCAGCCCAATCACGCGAGGATCCCGTACCATATTCTTTACCGGCAATGACAACCAACGACTGTTGTTCTTGTTGGTAACGCATCGCCGCATCATAAATCGACATCACCTCACCTGTGGGGATAAAGCGTGTTACACCACCTTCCTGTTCAGGGGTCATTTCATTACGAATACGGATGTTGGCGAATGTACCCCGCATCATCACCTCATGATTTCCTCGACGCGAACCATAGGAGTTAAAATCTTCTTCACGAACACCTTTAGATTTCAAATACAATCCAGCAGGAGAGTTCGCTTTAATCGAGCCCGCTGGAGAGATATGATCGGTGGTGATAGAATCGCCGAATAGGGCAATAATGTATGCTTTGTGAATGGGCTTTATGGTCTCAGGTTTGGGCTGAAGATTTTCAAAAAAAGGCGGATGCTGGATGTAGGTTGAGTCTGTATTCCATGCATACGTTTTTCCGGCAGTGGTTTTTATTGACTGCCAGTGCGCATCGCCCTCGAAAACTTCCGCATACTCTTTACGGAACATGGAGCCTGTAACTTTTGCGACCTCCGCAGCAATCTCTGCATTGGTAGGCCATATATCTTTTAAATAAACTTCATTACCATCCTTATCTTTACCCAGTGACTCTTTTGCAAGATCCTGAGTGGTAGTACCACATAATGCATAAGCGACAACTAAGGGTGGAGAGGCGAGCCAGTTTGCTCGAACCTGAGGATGAACGCGGCCCTCAAAATTGCGATTTCCGGATAGAACCGCTGAAACCACTAAATCGTTTTCGCTTATCGTATGGGCAATTGCATCAGGAAGTGGTCCTGAGTTACCGATACAGGTCGTGCAGCCATAACCAACCAAATTAAAGCCTAATTGGTCAAGATATGTTTGTAAGCCCGCTTGCTGCAAATAGTCTGTAACTACTTTTGAGCCAGGTGCTAGGGAAGATTTTACCCAAGGCTTGCGTTGCAAACCTTTTTCAACTGCTTTTTTTGCGACTAAACCCGCGGCCATAAGCACGCTCGGATTTGAGGTGTTGGTACAACTGGTTATTGCAGCAATTACAACATTGCCGTGTTTCATTGAAAAGTCATGTCCTTTTACGGCATAAGTTTGTTCATGTTCACTGGCTTTACCTGCTTCTGTGAGAAATTTATCAAATTCTACAGGAAGGGTGTTTAAAGTTACCTTGTCTTGGGGGCGCTTAGGTCCTGCCAATGATGGGACAATTGTTCCCAAGTCTAATTCTAAGATATCAGTGAATACCGGGTCTTCCTGATTTGCGTCATACCACATTCCTTGAGCTTTGCAGTAGGCTTCTACTAAGGCAATGGTATGGGCATCACGACCGGTTAATTCCAGATAGCGTAACGTCTCTTTATCCACGGGAAAAAAGCCACAGGTCGCACCGTATTCTGGAGCCATATTGGAGATGGTTGCTCGATCAGCAAGAGGTAAATCACTTAATCCTGGGCCATAGAATTCAACAAACTTTCCGACAACACCTTTTTTACGCAGCATTTGGGTTACAGTGAGTACTAAGTCCGTCGCAGTGATGCCTTCGTTCATTTTACCATGAAGCTTAAAGCCAATAACTTCAGGAATGAGCATGGATACAGGTTGACCCAGCATTGCAGCTTCTGCTTCAATACCACCAACCCCCCAACCCAAAACTCCGAGGCCATTAACCATAGTAGTATGAGAGTCTGTGCCCACGAGTGTATCTGGATATGCATAGTGCTCACCGTTGTCAGTACTGCACCAGACAGTTTTAGCCAAATACTCTAAATTGACCTGATGACAGATACCTGTACCAGGAGGAACCACTCGAAAATTGTCAAACGCTTTTTGGCCCCAACGTAAAAATTCGTAGCGTTCGTTATTACGTTCCATTTCAATTTCAGTATTAATCTTTAAAGAGTCCTTAGTACCGAATTTATCAACCATCACGGAATGGTCTATGACTAAATCAACAGGAGAAAGTGGGGAAATCTTGTCGGCGTTGCCACCTAAAGCAACAATGGCATCCCGCATTGCGGCTAAATCTACCACGGCAGGCACACCAGTAAAATCCTGCATCAGCACGCGAGCAGGGCGGTAAGCAATCTCGTGCTGAGAGGTTTTTTGTTCAAGCCAGGCAGCAATTGCAGCTACATCTTTGGTAGTTACTGTATTGTTGTCTTCAAAGCGCAAGAGATTTTCAAACAGCACTTTAAGAGAATACGGAAGACGGTTAATCCCTTTAAAATGCTTATTTTCTGCTTCTTTGAGACTGTAGTAATTGTAGACTTTTCCATCGACATTGAGTTGACATTTTGTGGATAAACTGTCATGGCCTACTTTCATAAAAAGACTCCTGGAATTAAAAGGGGAATGATAGCTTAAATTTTATATTTTTTCATGGATTCTTGGTAACTTAATAGATAAAAACCTTGCTTTGCAAGGGATCATAAAAACTGGATGCTTTACTCTATTAGTTTATTCTTTACATTCATAAAGACTAACGTAATATGTATTGAAAGGGATGCTGTAATTTATACCGATTAGGGAGTTTCGATGACCGAGTTAGCTCTAGCTTTAAGTTCTTTGTTGTGTTGTGATTTAACCCAGAATCGTCTGGATGATGTAAAAGCAATGGATCAGGATCTGGATAGTGCAACTGAGGACAATTCTTCCACTGATGTAGGAGCTTTTCTACTGCTGTTGTCACAAATTCAATTGCCTCAAACTCCCGATCAGAATCGCGATTTTTTAAACCTTACCCAGGCCCATGAAGTGCAAGAGCCTACCTCTTCGTCCTCGGAAGCTGCGAGTTGCTGGGAAGATAATATTGCAGTGACTTGGATAAATTCAGATTTTTACGAACAAAACTCTGCCAACGTATTGCTTGCACAAAATGCCGCAGTGGATATTGCGCAGCAATTAGTCGAACAGTCTGCGTCTACTAATACCGTGGAATATGAAAATTTAATAGACAATTCAATGCCTATAGACACTCAATCAGTTGAGACTTTAACTGCTCAAGCCGATGCGCAGATAGCACCAACAAATGCAGAAGCTCAGCTCATTAGCGACAAAATGGTATTGACCAAATTAAATCAAGAGACACCTTTTGCGCAAGAAAAAGATAAAGCAGTCGATATTTTGCGAAAAAACGTAGGAGTTCCAGTAACGAACTCGTCATTTACCAGTACCTCCCTGAAGCCTCAGGATCTTAGTGATCTTCCTGGGCCGCAAAATCAGTCTGATTCGGTATTGATATCTGCGCCCACTTCGGAAATCGTTTTTAATACAGATAATAACGAACAGATTTATTCTGAGTTACCGTTAAGTGATATGGGCATGAATGCGGCTGATTTTCAGGATTCAGCTTTGTCGTCAACTTCCGTAACGACAGCAGCACCCATCAGTCAAAATCCAGAAAAAATGTTCGTTGCAATGCCTACTCTAACAATACCCGTACCCGTTGAGCATTCCCAATGGTCGCAACAATTGGCAGAGCATACCCTTTGGCTGGGACAAACTGGACAGCAATCGGCTTTATTAAAATTGCATCCTGAGGAATTAGGACCCTTACAAATACACGTACAAGTTACTGAGAGCAATGCTGCAGTTCACATTACGAGTCCAACCCCGGAGCTTCGTGATCTAATAGATCAATCGGTCTTGCGTTTGCAAGAATTGATGGCCGAACAAGGATTAACGCTGGTGGAAGTTAATATACAGGCCGGAGATGGACGCTCACAACAACGTTTTGTAGAGCCTGTACTCGCAAGCTTAGAGCCAGATGAACCTGAAGTTTTGGAGAATAATGCACTTTTTTCAAAAAAGACTCAGCGTTCCCAAAATTTAATTGACTATTTTGCTTAAATAAAAAAGCTCTTCTTAAAGAAGAGCTTCGAATTAGAAACGTCGATGATGTCGTGTGCAGGTATTCTTACAGCGAATTACACGACCGCTCCATCTATCAACGAGGCAACTTCGGCGGCAACCATGACCAACTGCTCGCCATCCAGTCCAATAGGTGCGGTTTGCGCGCGAATGTCTTGGGCCATGGTAAACATATCCTGGAGAGGTGTGATAGCCAACGAAATAAGCGAATTGTTGTCCTGTTACATTATCGGCAGCAGCTTTGCTACTATAAAAACTTCCTGCAAAGAGGAATAATGATAACAAGAGATAGGGGAGTGCTGAGCTGTGTCTTATTTTAGTTCGTTCCATAATTTCTCCCTGTTTTTTATTCATCTTCAGTATAGAACATAATTATTTATTTAACACAGTTGGGGTTAAATGTGATCAGAAAAGTCATATTAATAACAGGATGCTCTTCGGGTATCGGATTAAATGCAGCAATACAATTAAATGAACAGGGTTATCAAGTTATTGCCTCATGTCGCAAAGCTGAGGATGTGGCACGATTACGCGCTTTAAATCTGCAAGCAGTGCAGTTGGATGTTAGCAATATGGAATCCATAAGGGCAGCCTTTGCGGAGGTGATGATTCTAACCTCGGGACGCTTGGATGTTCTCATCAATAATGCGGGTTATGGTCAAGTCGGTGCATTAGAGGATGTGTCCACTGAGGTATTAAGCCAACAATTTGCTACTAACGTTTTTGGTTTACATGAGTTATATCGATTGGCTATACCCGTGATGCGGAAGCAGGGAAGTGGCAGGATCATTAATATTAGCTCCATTCTCGGTTTGGTAAGCCTTGCTTTTCGCGGTGCCTATTGTGCCTCTAAATATGCTGTTGAAGGATTAACAGATACTTTGCGTTTAGAACTTGCGTCCTCCGGCATCAAGGTTATAGCAATTGAACCTGGGCCAATCGAAAGTAATTTTCGTGATCGCTGTGTCGATGTATCCTTACAACTTATCGATCGCACCGAGTCTTTTTTTAGCAAGCAATACGCGGTGATGTTGGCTCGATACCAATCTCGAGCGAATGATTCCGTGTTTACCCTGAAACCCCAAGCAGTGATTGATAAAATCATCCATGCCATCGAAGCAAAGCGCCCCAAACCCAAATATGTCATAACCTTTCCCGCTCATTTTATGGTTTTCTTAAAGAGGATATTAAGCAATCGTTTATTGCATCGATTTTTACTGCTCGCCTCGCGTCAGGATTTAGCTTAAATATCTCGGGTTAGGAATTTTTTAAATTTGTTTGCTATGCTAAAGATGGTTAAAACCCAATAACAATCAAGGACGTTAAATCATGAAAAAATCAACTATGGCTGTCGCTGCGCTGTTAACCGTACTTTCTGCTCCAGTTGTCTCTGTTGCTTATGCCGATGATATGGCTCCTTCGGCTACATCCAGCTGCCAGGGTTGCAAGGGTTGTGCTGGTCATTGCAATGGCTGCAAAGGTTGTTCTGGTGAAGCAACATGCAAAGGTAGTTGCGCAGGTGAGTAATTGAATCGACGTAAGGAGATGATAATTGTCTCCTTATATACTTGTGCGATGAGCGTTTTTACATGATAACAGCGACCCCACCTTTTGCCTTACCTAGATTAAATGCCGCCAACAAAGAGCGCTATCTTCATTATGCGATGCAGATATTAGAAGCCCAAAAGCATATGCTTGGGGAGGACGGAAAAAATCTACTTCATTATCTACTTAAAAATCGTGAACGCTACGAGCGAATGACGCATTATCCGCAAGGAGACAGGATAGATTCTGTATCTGGTGCGCAATATTTTTATCACTGTCATCGAGAGAACTTTGCCAGTACTGAGCATGGGCATTTTCACTGCTTTTTGCGGTATAAAAATATCCCAACAAGCATAAAACCTTCTGCTCTTAAAGATTGGGATTATTATATTGAAAACCCAATGACACATATTATAGCGATAGCGATGAACCAAATGGGACAACCCATTCGTCTGTTTACAGTGAACCGATGGGTAACCTCTGAGATTTGGTATGATGCATCGAACATGAGTAAAATTATAAAGAATTATCAGCTTAATTTAACTCATTCCTACTGGAGTGTATTGGATCATTGGGTGGAAGGAATCATCCATTTATTTACCCCCCAAATTACGTGGTTACATCGTCAACGTGACCGATACATGCAACATCAAATAGACTCAGGGAATGTGAATCCCTACACCGATCGCAGCCTGGAAGAGCTGTCCGAGTTATCCATCGACTTAAAAAAACAGATTGAGTGGGTGATTCAATAAGCTTACCGAGTAGTGTAACGCATTGTTTGCATAATATTTGTTCTCCATTTTGTACTATAATTAGCATGCAATAATATAACGGAGTTTTTGCATGTCCCCTCATCGCGCGCGGCCAAATAAACAAATTGAAATAATTAGCCACCTCTACATGGAAATCATCAATGCAATGCCCAATATTGTCTACTGGATTGATAAAGAATGTCGTCTGCAAGGATGTAATAAAAAATTTCAGAAACTCCTGGGTTTGAATAAATTAAAGGATTTTGATGGCACTCCATACGATAAAATGCTCAATTTTGGTCGCTGGCCAGAGAAAATAGTAGATGAATTTAAGCTGGATGACATGAATGCGCTGTTTACTAAAGAAGCGGTTTTTGATAAGCAGGCCCCGGCAATAACTTTAAAACAAAAAACACATCACTTTCTTGTACAGCGTACACCTATGCACAATTTGGAAAAAGAGGTTATTGGTCTGATTGTAATATTGACAGAAAAAAATCTGGATTTAAAAACTGTTGAAATATCAAATAGTTTATCAGAACCGCAGCATGTAAAGATACCAACAGAAAGCAAAAATCAGTTACCCAACGTGCTGATGGTTGAAGATAATATAATCGCTCAGCAAGTTGAAAAGTCACTTCTTACCTCTCTAAACTGTACGGTAGACATTGCCGCCACCGCTGATGATGCAATTAATATATTTCAACCTGGAAAATATGATTTAGTATTGATGGATATTGGATTGGAAGATTCTTCTGGATACCTAGTAGCAAAAAAAATTCGTCAGAAAGAATCGAGTACCAAACATCATGTTCCCATCATTGCATTGACCGGATATGAAGCTGAGATCATTAAAGATGATTGTCAGCATTACTTCATGGAAGGAGCAATTACAAAACCGTTAACAAGTGAACAGGCCCAGCAGCTGATTCAACACTTTATCTATCGCATGGATGTATCGGTCAATGGTTTGAAGAGAAACTAGTTGTTTGTTATGATGCGTTATTTGCTGCATAAACCATCATGACTTATCCGTCCAGACGCATACTTTCACTTGATGTATTTCGTGGACTCACGATGGTTTTAATGATCCTGGTGAATGGCCAGGGCACGCGCTCTATTTACCCCATCCTTGAGCACGCAACCTGGAATGGCTGTACTCTTGCGGATATCGTATTTCCTTCTTTTTTATTTATCGTTGGGGTAACGATTGCAGTCAGTTTGCGTCAGTATGTGGCTCATGATTTTCATCTGCGCAAAGGTCTCCATTGGAATATTTTTAAACGAAGTATTCTATTATTCGCAATCGGATTATTTCTTAACGCGTTCCCACTTCATGTCTATTGGGACCATTTGCGGCTTTTAGGAATTCTCCAACGTATTGCGCTCTGCTATTTGGTCTGCGCACTACTGTATTTACATGCGTCTGTACGCACCCAGGCACTTATTTTTCTATTGATACTCGCGGTTTTTGGTTTGTTGTATTTAGCGATACCGCTCCCTTATGGTTCTGCCAATACTTTGAGTATGGATGCCAATTGGCCAGGATATATTGATGGCTATTTATTAACACCGCAACATATGTACAAAGCCCAATATGACCCAGAAGGGGTGCTCACGACCATTCCTGCGCTTGCCACAACCTTGTCCGGTCTTATGGTGGGGCAATTAATTTTGTGTGCAATTCCTGTTATAAGACAAGTCCAGATTTTATTGATTAGTTCCGGATTGATGTTGTTATCCGGATGGTTGTGGAGTTTTGTGCTTCCCTTAAACAAAAATTTGGGGACCAGTTCCTTTGTATTGTGGACTTCAGGAGTCGCTACCGGGGTCTTTACTCTATGTTACTATCTCATCGATGTGCGTAAGAACACCTGGTGGACTAGACCGTTTCAAATTTTTGGTGTGAATGCTTTGTTCATTTTTATTATTCACGTTGTCTTATTGAAGCTGCAATCCTTATTTGAATTACCCTTACGTGATGGCCGTATGGAAAATATGAGAGTGGCAATTGCTGATTATCTATTCGGCTTCACAACGCCAGAATGTGCCGGATTAGGCTATGCTGTTGTGTTTTTGATGCTTAATTTTTTGGTTGCCTGGTATCTTTATAAGAAAAAAATTTTTATTAAACTTTAATATGCTTATCAAGCTTAAGTCTTAATTTTAGAGACTAAGCAGTGTATTGTTGATTCCATCGTACTTAGCTATAATCCCGCCCTGGTTCGTTCTCTTCACTTACGGAGTGTACTACATGCCTATTTACGAATATCAATGCACAAATTGTAATCAAAATTTCGATCTTCTACAGAAGATTAGTGATGAGCCGATTAAAGAATGCCCACAGTGTCATCAACAAAGTATGCAAAAATTAGTTTCTGCTGCGGGATTTCAACTCAAGGGCACAGGTTGGTATGCAACCGATTTTAAAAATAAAGGAAAACCCGTAACCGAAACAGCATCCAGCGATGATCAGGGAACAAAAAAAAGTGATACGGGTACCTCATCAACGAGCTCTGATTAAGGACTACTTGTGAATAGTCGAATATTCCGTAGCTATTTATTGGCAGGACTTGCTGTATGGTTGCCTATTTTGGTAACCATGCTGGTATTACGTTTCATTATCGACATACTCGATAGCTTTATCCCGCTTGCATATCAGCCAGAGCGTATCTTCGGCCATGCTATTCCCGGGATTGGCGTTTTATTTTCTCTGGTGCTCTTGCTAATCACCGGAATGATTGCCACCAATTATATAGGCCAGAGGCTAGTTATTTGGAATGATGCCTTGTTTTCAAGGATTCCACTTGTTCGTTCTATTTATACCACCGCCAAGCAGGTGATTAATGCTTTATTTTCTACGAATAGTGAATCCTTTCGAAAAGTAGTCCTTCTTGAGTATCCACGTAAAGGATTGTGGAGCATTGCTTTTTTAACTGGAGGCTCTAATGAGCGTATAAATGAACAGATTGAACAGGACGTCGTCTCTGTTTTTATTCCCACTACACCCAATCCTACCTCAGGATTTTTACTGTTAGTTCCTAAAAGTGACGTAATCGAGTTGGAGATGGGAGTTGATGAGGCTCTTAAGTATATTATCTCTCTAGGTGTGATGCAGACTGGCGCTGCAACAAACACCCCAGGGAACAGTTTTAAACAGAATAAATAGGCGGTTATTATGCGTACACACTACAATTTGAGCGTGAATGAGGCATTATTAGGACAAGAAGTTACGATTTGCGGTTGGGTGCACAATCGTCGCGATCATGGTGGTGTTGTTTTTTTGGATATTCGCGACCGCTCAGGAATAGTTCAAGCAGTCTATGAGCCAGAATTGGCCTCTGTATTTGCCGAGGCGGAGAAATTACGCTCGGAGTATGTTGTTAAAATTACCGGTAAAGTTCGTCGTCGTCCCGAAGGGATGGTGAATCCAAATATGGCCACAGGTGCTGTAGAAATTCTGGGTGAACAACTGGAGATATTAAACCAATCCCCAACGCCGCCATTTCTTCCTGATGATTTCCAAATTGTAAGCGATGACTTGCGCTATAAGTACCGCTATTTGGATTTGCGTCGTACGAGCCTGCAAAATAAATTAATACTGCGCCATAAAATGAATGCATGCATTCGTAATTATTTAAATCAGCGGGATTTTCTCGACATTGAAACTCCTATGCTCACCAAAGCCACTCCCGAGGGCGCCCGTGATTATTTGGTACCATCTCGAGTTCACCCAGGACAGTTTTACGCATTACCCCAATCTCCTCAGCTGTTTAAGCAGTTACTGATGATGTCTGGATTTGATAAATATTACCAAATCGTACGTTGTTTTCGTGATGAGGACTTAAGAGCAGATCGCCAACCTGAATTCACTCAGCTTGATATTGAAATGGCATTTATCGATGAAGAGCATATTCTAAATCTGATTGAAGGCCTTTTAAAGACCATATTCAAAGAGCTGCTTGCCGTTGATTTGCCTGAGCAACTCCCGCGAATGACTTATGCTGAGGCAATGCGACGCTTCGGGAGTGATAAACCGGATCTGCGTAATCCTTTAGAGTTGATTGATGTTGCGGATTTGCTGACCCAATGTGATTTTAAAGTATTTTCTAACGCAGCGAATGATCCTGAGTCACGGGTGGTTGCTTTAAAATTACCGAATGGCTGTGCATTGAGCCGCAAAGAACTAGATGACTATGGTGTATTTGTAGGCATATATGGTGCAAAAGGATTAGCTTACATCAAAGTTAATGATCGCGGCGCGGGAATGGAAGGGCTGCAATCACCTATTTTAAAATTTCTGGCACCCGAAATTGTCGAGGCATTATTAAATCGTGTCGAAGCCCAAACGGGTGATGTTGTATTCTTTGGCTCTGACAAAACCCATATTGTTAATGAATCGATGGGCGCGTTACGCAACAAATTAGGGCATGATCGTAAACTAATTTCTGAAGGGTGGGCTTTATTGTGGGTTATTGACTGGCCTATGTTCGAAAAAGATTATGGAAACAATCGCTTACAAGCGATGCATCATCCGTTTACGTCTCCTAAAGAGCTATCTGCTGAATCATTATGTGCAAATCCTACTCACACTTTAGCTAAAGCTTATGATATAGTAATAAACGGCTATGAAATTGGTGGCGGTTCCATTCGTATACACCAGCCGGAATTACAAAAAGCTGTATTCAGCCTATTGGGAATAAGCGAGCAAGAGGCACAAGACAAATTTGGCTTTCTTTTAGAAGCATTACAATATGGCGCACCTCCTCATGGAGGAATAGCCTTAGGAATAGACAGGCTAGCCATGTTGTTGACAGGCTCTAACTCGATTAGAGATGTTATTGCGTTTCCTAAAACGCAAAATGCTTCATGTCTTTTAACCTCTGCTCCGACGCATACGGGTGAGGCGCAGCTTAATGAACTGGGAATAAAACTTGCAACATCGAATCCAAAAAAATAACGGGCAACATCAGCGCCTCACCCAGCGGTGTGGCGCTTTAATATTGGGCATTCTATTTAGCTTGTCATCCAGTTGGTGTTTGGCAAAAAACCAACCCTTGGCTAAAGTGGTGCCCTCTGTAGTTGCGCAAACCAAGGCTACGGCGACCTTCAGTGAATATTTAAATCAGGAAAAAGAGCATTTAACTCGCGCTATTAGCGAGGCAAAATTATTTATTCCTCCAAAAAATGAACAAGAGTATAAAGCTAAAACTGAAGAAGTTACTTCAATCCTGAAGATGACCCAGATAAAGATTAACAATTTCGAAGGGTTTTTAGAGCAACTCAATCAAGAGCAATCGGCGCTTGGGCAGCGTTTAAAGCACCTGCAGCAATTACCTGTAGTGAAAGAAGGATTAACCGTTGAAGAACGGGTCGCAAAAGTTGAAGCATTAATTACGATAAATAAAGAAAATATTCAAACCATCAATGAGGATATTAACCTTGCAAAAGAATTTAATACCACTCTTGAGGATAAAATAAATCAACTTGAATTTTGGTACGAAAATTATCTTCTTGAGCAACGACTTTTGACGATTAAATCGACTAAAGCAAAATTAAATCAAGAGTTAGCTAAACTTTACCGGGAAATCCCCACAACAACATCACCCGATGTTAAGAATAAAGCGCTGCAGAGGAAAGCTACAGCCGTTGTATTACCTAATAATGCAGATTATGAAGCACGATTGCTGGTTAATAATCAGCATATAGCGATTATTCAATTTCAATTGAATACCCTGGCAACAGAAAAAAAGATAATTCGCGCAGATTTAATGCATTTAAAAAATCCAGATAACAAAACATTACAAGTTGTAACCGATCTTTATAAAGATGCCTTAAACCAATATGCAAAAATCGAAAAATCATTAAAGCAAATTGATGCCATACTCAATAATCAAACACCTGCGGTTAAAAGTTTAGAGTTAAAAAAATCAATTCATACACTGCAACTGTTGATAAATGAACACCTCCAAAAGATTTCTGAGCATAAACAAACAGTATTGCAAAATCTTAACGACTTCCAAAGCCAGCTGAAACAAATGATCTCATCTCGGCAAACCCTTGCAGAATATAATATTGGTAGTTGGCCGATTATTATGAAGAAAATCGCTGCAATACCTGGTATGTTGTATAAATATGTTAAAATCTTAAGTTTAAAAGTATATGACAGTTATACCTGGTTGACACCGGTTGCTGTAGTCTTTTTCTGGACAGTTTTTGGCGCCATTTCCATTGCTTTTTTTCTACTCAATCGATTCCTTAGAAGCTTGCGTGGAAACAAAGAGCGCTCTCGTTTGGCGGGATACTTGTATGAAGGGGCAATAATCTTAATCGAACGGAATGTGATTTACTTATGGGCCACCAGTATCCTCTTGTTTGTTTTTTATATCACCCATATTTCTTTTGCTAATTATCAGCTCGTAGTTAAGCTCATTGCGGTATGGTTCATTTTTCGTATTTTCATTCTCATCGCGCGCCTGGTCCTTTTGGAAAGCATTACGGATGCTTCCGGTAAAGATGTCAAACTATACTATCGACTCAAATGGCTTCTATTGCTTGGTGGATGGACTACCTCATTAATGACTATTGGCAATTTATTACCCCTTTCCCCCTTGTTACAAGATATTTTTAATCGTTTATTTATGTTATTCATGCTCACGGTATCTTTGGTAGCCTGGAAAAGCAGGGAAGTAATCCGGTATTTAATATGGCCTTTGGTCACGAATAAGAAAAAATATATTCATAATGCGGTTTCAATATTAATAACATTAATACCCATAACCATATTTTCTACCGCGGTGATTGGGTTGGCAGGATTTATCAATCTGGCCTGGACCATGAGCCAATACCAGGCAAATGCACTGATTGTGCTCGTCGCTTATATCCTTGCTCGTGGGCTATTGTTTGATGCGTTGGAGTTATTCTCCGAGTGGATGATTTCAACCTTACGTAATGGTTGGTTGTGGATTGAAGTATTCTTAAAGCCCGTAGATCGTATTATTCGCACGGGATTGATCATCATCAGCTGTATTATTTTAGGCAAACTTTACGGATTAAGCACGGACTCAATTATTGTGGTGGGCCTGGAGAATGTAGCTAAATATCCGATTGTCAATATCCCAGGAATTCATGTTACCGTTGCAAGCACGATTGCCTTTTTTATTCTTTTAGCCAGTTTTATTTGGGCAGCACGCTGGACCCGAGAGTTCTGTTATCGCTGGCTGTTTCGTGGCACCAAAGATGCGGGTATTCGCAATAGTTTATCCGTGTTTAGCCAATACGCAGTGGTTTTGGTGGGTAGTGTGGTCACATTGCATGTCCTGGGGTTTGATTTTAGTGGTATGTCGATGATCATTGGGGGCTTGGCAGTGGGTATGGGATTTGGGTTACGTGATTTTGCCAGCAACATTGTTGGGGGCATTATGTTACTTATCGAGCGACCCGTGCGCGAAGGGGATTTGGTGACTATCGGCGAGCATGAAGGTCGTGTAGCCCACATTGGTATCCGCTGTATGCGCGTCTCTTCTTGGGATAATATGGAAGTACTTATCCCCAATGCCGAAACATTTAACAAGCCCTTTACCAATTGGACGCATCAGGATGGTATCGTGCGTACGGTTATTCCCATTAAAGTCAGTCGCGCTGATGATCCGGTTATTGTACAACAGTTGATATTAGACGTGTTGGCAACAACACCTGAAATTGTGAGTGATCCGCCAGCACAAGTATTCCTTAAAAAAATTGATGCTGCGTTGGTAGAATTTGAAGCACGGTACTTTGTTGATGTACAAATCCATACCCGTATTGAAGTGCAATCCAAGGTGTTGTTTGCAATTACCGAACAATTTAAAGCGGCAAACATTAAGCCTCCCATTGAGCCGATTGCCGTAGAATTAAAGGAAAAAAATGAAGTGCCTGCGCGCATTGCCGCCCCCACAAAGTGAGGAAGAGCTATTGCAACGGTGCCAAACGATTGCAGGACTAAGTTTTAGCCAGTTATGTGCTTATGTGGGTGTGCAAATACCCGAGCAAGAATCGCAACGCAAAGGTTGGATTGGTCAGGTCATTGAACAAGCACTCGGTGCTGATGGGAAAAACCTGGCTCGCCCTGACTTCCAGGAATTAGGTATTGAATTAAAAACCCTGCCATTGTCGGCACGACATATCCCTTCCGAATCGACCTTTATTACCACGATTCCTTTACTCACTATCCATCAGGAATCCTGGGAAAACTCCTCGTGCTTTGCCAAATTAAAAAGAGTGTTATGGCTCCCAGTTGAGGGAGATGCCACGATTCCCTATGCGCACAGACGTATTGGACAAGCCTTCTTATGGTCACCTGTTGATGAAGACCTCCGTATTCTTAAAGAGGATTGGATTTATTTAACTTCGCAAATTGTTCTGGGGTGTTTAGACGAATTAGACGCCACAGTGGGCACTTATTTACAGATTAGACCCAAAGGGGCTAACGGTAAGTCGTTGTGTTACGCGTTTGACCGTGAAGGGAATAAAGTGAAAACGCTTCCTCGAGGTTTTTATTTACGAAGCCGGTTTACGGCGATGCTTTTGAACCAGGTAAATAATTAATTATAATGAGAAGTGTTCTTCTCCTCGCCCATATTCTATTGGAGGGAGAGGAGCAATTAACGATTAGATCAAATATTAGCGTATTGTTGATTAGTAGACTTTTCTTCATTAAATTTTTGCCATGATGCAAGCACTAAACCAATATTTGCCTTAATGACCTCACTCACGATTTGTTTTAGGGATGTGGGTATATTTTTTGTTAGCTTAATAAAATTGCCTGGTTTTGAAAAATAAGCCATGGTCGCCTGGAGAAAGTCTTTATCGAGTGAAAGCTCGTTTTTTCTTAACTTCTCGAGCATGTGATTTAGCGTGTAAAGTGGTTCGTGAGCATGAACGATTGAATCATGGGTAAACATCCCGGAAATAAATTTTGAGAAAGAATTTTTTTGTTTATCTTCCGTATCATTAAAATTCACTTTTTTGTTGAAATTAAATTGGAGGAACTCTTTTTTACAATATGGGGTTAAACATAATAAAAGGCGCGGCAAAGAGCTATGATTTAAGACATCAGGATTAGGATCTTTAATACACCAGATGTATACCAATCTCATTTTTTCAACGTCTTCAGCCAATGAGTCAATCTGAAAGTTTTTTAAACAAAACCCGATGATGCCCATATAAAACGCTGTAGTCGTTAATGATTTAATAAATTCAGGAACGGGTAATAACCAGCTCGCCACAGTAGTATTCGCCCATATCGTAAACGCTTGTTGCATACATTTGTAAAGAAGCATGCGATGAACTTTTAATTCGAAATCATCCACTAAAATATTTAGTTGTGTTATTTGCTCGGGTGAGGCATTAAAAGGGGTGGCAAGAAGTTTATTTAAGTTATTTTTTGCTGCAGTCTTGGTCTGATTTATTTGCTCAATCTTTTGAAACATCATTTACTCCTGTAGGGTCAATCTTAAACTCCAA
Organism: Legionella sp.; assembly: GCA_017306715.1. GTDB lineage: Bacteria > Pseudomonadota > Gammaproteobacteria > Legionellales > Legionellaceae > Legionella. The sequence continues at coordinate 61,091 of JAFKHV010000017.1, forward strand.
AACCATAGTACCGTAAAGAATTTTAAAAAAATATTTTTTTAAGCGGCTTCCTTTATTTTTTATAAAAAATAACACAACTGACCCTTCAACATTGACAAATTGGTCATTAATTACTAATCTTGACTTGTGCAGTGCACCACAAGGAGAGAAAATGAAAAACATGAATATGAATATTGATATGAAAATGTTTCGCGGTATGGATATCCCATTGCAACAAATGATGGAATTAAATTTTAAAACCTTACGCGGTATGTCCTTTGTTAAGGCGAGTGATTTAATGAGCATGAGAAATCCTGAGGAAATGTTTTCCCGTAATATGGATATGCTGTTTCAAAACAGTCAAATGGCTCTGGATTACATGCGTAAATCGTTCGATATTATGGGCGATCATTGGTTCAATATGTCCCATCGCACCAATGAGCAAATGAATGATATGATGGATCGTAACATGTCCATGATGTCACAAAATCCCATGGAGCGTGCATCGTCAATGATGTCTGACTCTCTTAAACAATCTGGCAACATGATGAAAAAAGCTTCTTCATCCAGCAGTTCAAGAAAGTCACCAGCAAAAAGTTCCGCTAAACCTGCAGCGAAAAGTGCCTCTTCCAGAAGCAGCACTTCCGCTAAAAGTTCAAGTGTGAAAAGCTCATCTGCTTCTAAGTCTTCCTCCAGTTCAAGCCGAAAAGCCGGAAGTTCGATGATGAAAAGTGCGCAACCTGCTAAAAAGACTGCAAGCACTAAAAGCTCTTCTTCTAAAACTGGTTCAACAATGAAGAAGCCTATGCAATCTTCTGCTAAACAGCCTGAGTCTATGCATAAATCAAATGGCAGCAGTCAGCAAGGTAAAGCACAAGTTCATGCTATGAATGATAAACATCATGGCCACACTCAAGATAAAGGACATGATATGTCTAAATCGATGGGCGGTGAGAAATCAGCTTCCAAGATGTAATCAGTTAAATAAAAATGCCGCGTAAAGCGGCATTTTTATTTTATTAAGAATATTCTTTGAGTAAGGCCGCGCGTAAATCTGGATAGTTAAACGTGAATTGCGCATCAAGCAACCTTCGCGGTGAAACTGCTTGTCCAGAGAGTAATAGCTCCTCACCCATTTCTCCGAAAGCCATACGCACAAACCAGGATGGAAGTTTTAAAAATGTCGGTCGATGTAAGCATTCCGCTAAAATTGTATTGAAGCTCTTCTGAGATACAGGCTCCTGCGCAACACAATTTACGGCCCCTTGAATCTCAGGATGCGCCAAGAGAAATTTAATCGCCTGCACTAAGTCGTGATAATGAATCCAGGATAAGGGTTGTTCACCATTACCAAGCGTGGCTCCTAAACCAAACCTGGCAGGTAGTTCAAGTTTTTTAAGCATCCCTTCATTTTTTTTAAGGACTACACCGAAGCGCATTAAAGTAACTGGAACTGCAAATTGTTCACCGATTAAAGCGGCAAGCTCCCATTGGTGAACCAAGTTGGTGGCAAAACATGAGGGTGCGTGAGGAATAGGTTCATCTTCATCTAGAGGATAAGCAGGAAGGGTTTTGTGTAATCCATAAATGCTCACGGCACTTGCATTATATAAATGAGGCTTTTTGGTTTTCGCTTTCGCTGCCCACTGCACCAGTTTTTCTGTTGGGAACAAACGGCTTGTCAATAAGCGTTCTTTTACTTTTGCAGACCAACGTTGGTCTCCGATATTTTCACCACAAAGATTAATTATGGCATCGAAAAGATCCGGATTAAGGCCTGTCAGTTCATCCCAATGGCATGCAGTAACTTTATCTTTGAATAGGGATTTGATTTTTTCTTTATCGCGTCCAATAACATAAAGTTCGTGACCTGACTGGAGTAATTCGGGCACCAGAACGGATCCAACAAACCCTGTACCACCACCAATAATTATTTTCATGAAGCGATTCCTTTATGCTTTGCACTTGGTTGTACTCTTAGGCAATAATACCGTAATTTTTAAATTTCCCAAATGAAAATGACTATGGCAAAACTTTATTTTTACTATGCAGCAATGAATGCAGGCAAAAGCACCGTTCTCTTGCAATCCAGTTATAATTACAAAGAGCGCGGCATGCATACGTTACTCTTCACCCCAGCAATTGATAATCGCTACCAACAGGGCGTTATTCATTCACGGATTGGACTTAATGAACAGGCCTATGCCTTTAAAGAAGCCGATGATTTGTATGAAATCGTACGCCTGCAGCAACAAAAGTATGCGTGTATTTTAATCGATGAAGCTCAGTTTCTAACCCGCGACCAAGTACATCAGCTTACAGAAATTTGTGATCAGGAACGTATACCGGTATTGGCTTATGGCCTAAGAACAGACTTTCGTGGTGAATTGTTTATTGGAAGTCAATATCTTTTAGCATGGGCTGATGAGCTGATTGAGTTGAAAACTATTTGTCATTGCGGACGCAAAGCCACCATGAATCTACGTCTCAATATGCAGGGGCAGGTCATTGCTGAGGGTGAGCAAGTGTGTATCGGTGGTAATGAGCTTTACGCGTCAACCTGTCGTATCCACTTTAAAAAACAGCAACCACAAACTATGATTGAAGAAGAAACATGCATGCACGCTTAGGAGGGAATATGAAAGCTGCGGTGATTTCAGCATTTGGCGACACCTCACAATTTAAGGTCGAGGAGCTTGCCAAACCAGTCGTGAAAGAAGGCTATGTTTTAGTTAAAGTGATTGCAACCAGCGTCAACCCCGTCGATTGTAAAATCCGTTCAGGTAAGTATGGAGAGCTTGCTCCTGCATTTCCCGCGGTTTTACATGGTGATTTTGCCGGTATTATTGAAGAAGTGGGGCCTGGCGTTACAGAGTTTAAGGTTGGTGATGAGGTCTATGGTTGTGCAGGGGGTTTTAAAGAAGAGCCAGGTGCTTTAGCCGAATATATGCTCGCTGATGCGCAATTAATTGCCCCTAAGCCTAAAAATCTAACCATGCTGGAGGCGGCAGCGTTGCCTTTAGTCGCAATTACGGCCTGGGAAGCTTTGTTTGAAAAAATTAATTTAACCGCCAAACAAAATATTTTGGTCCATGCGGGTGTGGGAGGGGTTGGTCATATCGCCGTACAATTAGCAAAATGGGCTGGCGCAAAAGTTTATGCGACTATTTCTTCAGTCGATAAAGCAGCACTTGCTCAAGCGATGGGAGCTGATGAAACGATTAACTATCGTGCCGAATCGGTAGCACAGTATGTGCAACGATGCACTGATGGTCATGGCTTTGATGTGGTTTTTGATACGGTCGGTGGCGATAATCTAGCTCAATCTTTGGCCGCTGTAAGCTTATACGGTACCGTGGCTACAATACAAGCTCATGGTGCTCATGATCTGACGTCACTCCATATGCACTCGGCAAGTCTTCATGCAGTTTTTATGCTGATACCTCTTTTATATTCCATTCAAAGAGCGCGGCACGGGCACATATTACGAAAGATAACAGAGCTCGTGGAGCAAGGGCATTTACGCCCCCTTATTTCACCAAAGCAATTTTCCTTAGACGATGTGGGTGAGGCGCATGCATTACTGGAATCGGGTAAAGCAATTGGGAAAGTAGGAATTCAAGTGCAAAACCCATGATTGATTTATTCGCTTATTGGGCTAAATTTAAATAGTCTGTATCACATTATGGAGAATGACCATGTCCAAGAAAGACAAATTTAAAAATGAATCACAAGATGCCCGTCGCCATGATCAACAACACGAAGTACATCCACCACGTAAAGATAAAGACCATGTAAAAGACAAGCATAAGCCTCGATAGTTTCTACACTCTTATTGGCCGCCTAAAGACGGTTAATAAGAGTAATTTCCACTTTTTATCTTTACATATTGCTGCGCGACTGCCTTAGCGTTTTTTTAATTATAAAGCTTAAACGCCTGATCGTGGTGTGGAGGGGAGACTCTCCGTAAATTCCTCAAATCGTTTATTTAAATCTTTGAAGAGGCTATTGGAACGTGGGCGAAAGGTCAAAGTTTTTTTGGTGTCGCGTCGAAAAATTAATGAAGTTGGTTCTTCTTGTTTTATTGAAATGTCTGGTCGGGGTGCAACCTCTAAAGTGCTGTTGTTTTCACGTGCTGCCTTATGTTTTATCTCTTCCAATTTCATACAATAGGGGATGGACAAATTATATTCTTTACAAGTGGTTATCATGTTTAAGATTTTCGTTTTAACTTTTGTTTCGCTGTTACGTAATTTTTTTTCGGCATTACCTTCGACAATAACGTTTAAGTTCTCTTGTAAATGCTGAATGTATTGGATTTTACGTACCATTATCGGGATGGGAACAATGTCCCTACTGCATTTGTGCTTTTGCAGATATTGATTTAATTTGCTAAAGGGCGGGGTCATCAATTTGCTTAAGTAATTATATTGCTCTTCAATACTCTTGGGCATCGCATCGACATAAACTTCTGTTTTAAGTGGTGCTAGTGCAAATAAAATAATACTGCATGCATCATAATTTTTATGTTTGAAGAGGTAGTTTGCAACAGTAATTAAGCGTCTGAATGCATGGGTTTGCGAATCACGCGAATTATGGTTTGTGATCATTGATTTAATGTAAAACTCAAGTGTATCTCGGGTTTCAATGTATTTTTTTTGCTTTTCAGTAGCCTCGCACTTGGATTCGAATCCTTTTACATTCATAAAGTCAACCGTACTCATTTGACCTATTGCATTACGCGTAATTGAATCCAGAAAATGTATGAGCCGAGTGGTTATTTTTTCTTCAAGATGGACGTAAGCTAATTGTGCTCTTTTACTATGACGAATTGCTTTTTGTATTTTTTCGTCTGCCATTAAGGCATCCAATGCACAAGGTGAATGATGATTTTTGACCTGCGGATTTTGTTCTAACTGCTCCTGGAAATAATCCCACCACTTGGACATATCGATTCTCTAAAATTTTGCTTTTATATATCGTATGTTTTAACTCCACAATTGTCAAAAAAGCTTTAAATTTCAGCAGATAAGTAAATTTTTAGGTCATAAGTTGCTTTTTTGGCGGCAGTATGTGTATATTGAAATCAAGCAATGGAGACCTTCTGCTATAATTACACGAACAGGATAGAAAGAAACCAGGAGGTATTTATGGCCAAGTATAGTAAAGGCGCGCAGAAAGAGGTTGCCAAAGAGATGCGTGAATTTAAAAAAGGTGAAGCGCATATTGGTAAAAGTAATAAAAAAGTTAAAAGTAAGCAACAAGCAGTGGCTATAGGTTTATCTAAAGCGCGTGCGAAAGGGGAAAAAGTTCCCAAGAAGAAGTAGACATATGCCTGTGGCATTACCACAGGCATCTTATTCATAGCGTAGGATGTCCGGAAAATTTAAGTGAATCATGAACTAGAATGGGCTCATCCCTTAATTCAAAAATGGTTTTATTCAAGACTAGGTATGCCTACTGAACCCCAAATTCAGGGCTGGCCTCACATTCTTGCGGGTAAAAATACCTTAATCTCGGCACCAACTGGCTCAGGGAAGACGCTCACGGCGTTTCTCATATGCTTGGATCAGTTAGTACGCCAAGCGCTCGCTTTTAATTTACCGCAAACGGAAGTGTTGTATATTTCTCCGCTAAAAGCTCTCGGCAATGATGTGCGAAAAAACTTATTAACGCCCCTTGCTGAAATCAAAGAACTTGCGCTCGAGCAAGGATTACCGATGGCAGATATCGAGGTGGTGGTGCGCTCAGGAGATACGCCTGCTAAAGAGCGTCAAGCCATGCTTAAAAAGCCCCCGCATATTTTGGTGACCACTCCAGAAACCTTGTACATATTACTCACCGCCGATAAAAGTCGTGAGATTTTAAAAACGATTCATACCGTAATTATTGATGAGATTCACGCGCTTGCAGATGATAAACGTGGTGCTCATTTAACACTTTCTTTAGAGCGACTCGAAGCGTTATTAGAAAAGCCACCGTTGCGCATTGGTTTATCTGCAACGCAAAAACCCTTGGACGTGATGGGACATTTTCTTGTGGGTAATGGCCGCCCATTGCCTGAACTTATCGACATTGGTCATGCGCGAAATTTGGAGCTTGCAGTTGAAGTTCCGCAAAGTGAGTTAGGTGCCGTAGCATCCAATCAAGCTTGGGAAGAAATCTACGATCGTTTAGCTGAATTTAGTGCTGCGAATCGTTCAACGCTTATTTTTGCCAATACACGACGGGTTGCCGAGCGGGTTGCCCACCACCTTGCAGAGCGTTTAGGTAAAGATCAAGTACTCGCACACCATGGCAGTTTAGCTAAAAAACTACGTTTAGTGGCGGAAGATAAATTAAAAAATGGTGAGCTTAAAGCACTGGTGGCGACTGCTTCATTAGAGCTGGGTATTGATATTGGAAGCGTTGATTTAGTCTGTCAGTTAGGCTCGCCACGCTCTATTGCCGTGATGTTACAGCGCGCGGGGAGGGCCGGGCATTGGCATGGTGCAATTTCTAAAGCACGAATTTTTGCCACTACGCGGGATGAGTTAGTTGAATGCGCCGCCTTAGTGCAATCCATTCTTGAGGGCGATTTAGATAAATTAATCATTCCCCAGCAACCCATGGACATCCTCACCCAACAGATAGTTGCCGCCTGTGCGGCCCAAGACTGGGAAGTTGATGCCCTGTATCAATTAGTTTGCCGTGCATTTCACTATCAAAATTTATCACGTGAAGAGTTTGATGAAGTAATCGAGATGTTAGCCGAAGGAATTGCAGGTGCTCGCGGCCGCTATAGTGCGTACTTATTCTATGATCGCACCTTAGGCGTGGTTAAGGCACGCCGAGGGAGTCGCTTAGCCGCAATTACTAGCGGCGGGGCGATTCCTGAGACGGGTTTATTTACGGTGAAAACGCTTGAGCCTGAGGCAACGGTCGGGACGCTCGATGAAGATTTTGCCATTGATAGTCATCAAGGGGATGTCATTCTCCTGGGGAGTACTTCCTGGCGCATTAAGCGCATTGATGCAACGCGTGGTCAAGTCACTGTTGAAGATGCGCACGGCGCGCCACCTACGGTTCCCTTTTGGCGTGGTGAGGCCCCCGAGCGTACTGCTGAGCTATCACAAAGTATTTCACGATTACGTGAAACCGTGATTGCACAGCTGGGTTCTGGGGGGGATGAAGAACGAGAACAGGTGCGAGAATGGCTCATCAATCATTGCCATGTAACGACTTTTGCGGCAACACAAATTATTAATTACCTGCTCGAAGGGCATACTTTATTAGGTGCTGTGCCCACGCATGAATGTATCATAGCTGAGCGCTTTTTCGATGAATCGGGTGGTATGCAACTGGTCATTCATACCCCATTTGGCGCACGCTTAAATAAAGCATGGGGACTTGCTTTACGCAAATGCTTTTGCCGGTCATTTAACGTGGAGCTTCAGGCCTCAGCAACCGATAATGGGATTAATATCGCCCTGACTGAGCAACATAGTTTTCCCTTGGCTGATGTGTTTAATTTTGTCAGTGGTGCCACAGCGAAAGAGATCGTAACCCAAGCTATTTTACAATCACCATTATTTCCCACACGCTGGCGATGGGATGCCTGCAGAGCTCTTGCTTTGTTACGCTTTCAAGGGGGGAAAAAGGTTCCGCCCCATCTATTGCGCATGCGCTCGGATGATTTACTTGCAGCAGTATTCCCGGAAGCCGTAGCCTGCCAGGATAATTTGGGGGGTAAAAAGATTAAACTTCCTGAGCATCCGCTCATTAATGAAACCATGAAAGATGCCTTACATGAGGCTTTAAACATTGATGGCCTTCTGCAATTATTACAGCAAATGAAAGAGGGCAAGATCACCTGTCTTGCTGTGGACACCCCCGTACCCTCAGTTTTTGCCCACGAAATTTTAAATGCCAATCCCTACGCATTTCTGGATGATGCACCTTTAGAAGAGCGGCGGGCGCGGGCGGTAGAGATGCGTCAAACTCTTCCCCTTGAGCTTGTTAAAGAGTTAGGAACTCTTGATACAGAAATGATTGATGAAGTACGACGTCAGGCCTGGCCTGATATTCGTAGTGCGGATGAATTGCATGATGTCCTGCAAAGTATTATCGCGCTCCCACTTCAGGAGCATAATCTTCTGCCTAATCTTAAGACTTGGGCAATTTATATAGACGCTTTAGTTGCATCTGGCCGGGCAGGAAAAGCACGGATTTCTGATCAAGATTATCTTTATGCCATCGATAAAGCCACTACATTTTCTGGTTTATACCCCCAGGCGCAGTATGAGCATGCGTTAACGAGTATCGAACGCAAGCCGCTTTCACCCGAGGATGGTATTTATTATATGATTCGCGGTTGGCTCTATATTCTGGGGCCCGTGACGTCGGAACAGCTCCAGCAGCTGTTAAGTCTTCCTTTAAATGAAGTGGAGCAGACCCTGATTCGCATTGAGGCGTCAGGCCAAATTTTAAGAGGTGTATTTAGTGCGCAAGCAGGTCAAGAATGGTGTGAACGGCGCTTATTAGCTCGTATTCATCGTTTAACGTTGGCAAAATTACGCCGTGAAATTGAGCCTGTTAGTGCGGCCGTATTTATGCGTTGGCTCCTGAATTGGCAGCATGTCGCGCCGGGTACACAATTATCAGGTGAACAAGGATTGTTGGCAGTTATCGAACAATTACAAGGGTTTGAGTTACCCGCTAAGTCCTGGGAACCGGAGATTTTTGCCAAGCGGGTAAAAAACTACGATCCGATGCTCTTGGATAAATTGTGTTTAATGGGGGTTGTGGGTTGGGGACGCTTATCATCCACAATCAATTTGGTGGATAATCAATTAAAACGCATTGTCCCGACCAGCGTTGCCCCAATAACTTTTTATGTTCGTGATAAAGCGGGTTGGCTTGCTGATTTCAAACAGGATCAAGCAGAAGATGAGCTTAGTGGTTTAAGCCATGTGGCCTTAGCAGTGTATCAATACCTTCGTGAACACGGTGCTTCCTTTTTCATGGAAATTGCCGAAAGTGTGCCCCATCTTAAGACTGAAATTGAAATGGGCTTATGGGAACTCGTTAGTGTGGGATTAATGACCGCCGATCTTTTTGATAATCTCCGTTCAATAATTGATCCAAAGCGCCGTCTTTTGAAGAAAAGGCGCAGGCCGGTGCGTCATCAATACAGTGCCGGACGTTGGTCGTTATTGAAAAAGCGCGTCAAATTTAGCACACGCGAGCAAATTGAGGCCAGTTGCTGGATTTTGTTAAAGCGTTATGGGGTGCTGTTTCGTGATTTGCTGGCTCGGGAAAAAAATGTTCCCAGTTGGCGGGAGCTGTACAGCGTGTTGCGTCTTCTGGAAGAGCGTGGGGAAGTACGTGGGGGTCGGTTTATCGAAGGGGTATTGGGCGAGCAATTTGCCTTACCGATTGCCATAGAGTCCTTGCGCGCTATGAAAAAAGAACCCATCGCTACTGAGCAAATGACCGTAGCTGCGGTTGATCCCCTTAATCTATCGGGCTCGATATTACCTGGCCCACGAATTGCTGCTTATTCAGGAAATCAAGTCATCGTATAAAATGCCCAATAGATGAATTTTATGATCAAATATGTTACAATTTGTTATCATAAAATTGTGGTGTCCTAATCCTATGAGTAGAACGTTCTATCATTTTTCATTCCTTTATCAAAACAAAAAAAAAGAACAGGTAAGCTACACGGACAATCCCAGCGGTAGTTTTGATTTACAGCGATTGATTGCGGGTAAACCGGCCTGGAGGCAAGCAAATTATGCCCATGAAGCGGTTAGAAGAAAATTAATCATTCACGATTGGACCTTCTTCAATTATACAGTAATTCAAAAAAAAGATTTTTATCTGTTAGTTGAGGATCTTCTTGAGGATGGGTTCGAAATCTATTTATGGACCGGGGAGATTGTAAAAGAAATAACGAAGGAAAATTGGTATCAATATCGATGGGATCCAGAGAGTTATTTACGGAATAGTTTCTCTAAATACTCACCTTCTGCTCACATAAAAAAGTGGGCAATTGACCAGTTATCCTGGGCTGAAGATGATCTGTTTATTCTTGATGATTACTGGCTACCCGTTTTACGTGATAATTTAACGGAATTACCTCCTCGACACCTTCTAATCTCTGACTTAGCACAATATTCTGATGCCGAGGAAATAATTTCGAGTGCATTAGGGCTCACACCTAAAATAGAGCATGTTATTCTCGATGAGATTTCTACAGATTCCATAGAATTTTATTTAAAAATGCAACGGTATATTGAGTCTTTGGGTATTAAAATAATCGTTCATTATAAAAAACTGGATATTGATACCCGAGCTCTAGAAATATTGTTGCAAAATGATGCTTTATATCTAGGTGACCACCTGATTAAAAAAACGGATTTATATGATATCGAATCGGTAGATTTGGATAGCGATGAGGAATTTTGCCTTAATCATGCTGAACTCGACGAATTATTTTCTTTAATGCCTAAACTTAAGCGAGTTATGAATCTTGTTCTAAATGAAACAATCCTTTTGAATCCGATACCTCATTTAGAATTTTTAGAAGTAACTCAAGGACAGTTATTCCAGGAATTATGGGGTGATCCGCTCAAAATGCTTTATTTATCCCATGAGGGCATATCCGATTCTATAATGATAAGTAATTTAAAAAATTTAAGTTACTTAAAAGAATCAAATACTGATTTTATATCTGATCTTACTGCATTAAAAAATTTATGGCATGTTTCATCGTCGTGTTTTGAATATGTAGAAGGAGTTTTTTTTGAGAGCGCAGCTTGCATAAATTTAGGAGAGATAAAATTAAGTGATTATAATAATCCTGCTTTGCTGTCGTATTCATCTAACTTAAAAAAATTAACAATTGAGACCTTACCATTAATCATCTCGCATCCAATACCCACTTTAGAAATTTTATGTGTAAAGAACATCACCTATGCACAACTCACCGAAATTAGTCGGAATTTCCCTAATTTGAAAAAACTCGCGCTAAGTGAGATTGTTACTGAATATGAAGCTAATTCCATTATCACGAGCTTAAATACTCTTGAGATATTAGAAATTGAGGGTGAAATTTCGTTTGATATCGCAACGACTTTACTCCAAAACGCCCCCAACTTACAAAAACTTTTAATTCAGTGTCATGAGTTTATTTTTGAAAATAAAACAATCAATCTTCCGAAATTAGAGCAAATAACCTTCAAAGGGAATAAGAGTTTTCTCTATTTAATTTTAAAAAATGCGGCAAATATTAAACAAATCCAATTGAATTCTATAAGTGATTCACCACGCAACGATGTAACTCTTGATCAGGTCTTTGTTGACAATTTACACATTAAGTCTATGTTGACGGACACTGAACTGGTGGAAATTCTCCACGTAATTAAGCCTAATCATTTGCATCTGGAGCTTAATGATGGATTAAATGATAATCTTGTAAATTTACCTCTATTTTCTCATTTAAAATCGCTTAGTCTCATCGGATATTCAGCTGAGAGATACTTAGTAAATACTTGTTTTATAAGTAATAAATTATTAAATAATTTATTACTTCAAACGCCAAGGCTTAAAAAACTAAGATTAAAAAGTATACAAATAGAGGATAAGATTTTTTTATCACCCACATTAAGTTTACCTTTTCTAGTAGATCTCGAGATTAATTTGGAAAAAACGAGTATTTCTTTAGAAGATATAAATTTATTTGGAAAAATAGCCCCTAATTTAAAAGTATGTAAATTAGATAACGCGCAACAATTATTTGGTCGAATTATTTCAAATCACTCATTAAATAATCTGGAGTATCTAGAAATTAAATCGGCCAATTTAAGTGGACGTGATATCGAAAATCTTTTAATGAGTTGCCCTAAATTAACTAAACTGATTTTACCTGGGTTGAAACTAACGGATGATCTGCTCACTGAACCTTTTATGAGCGGTGTAAACGAGTTGGTTTTGAATCAATCTTTGCTAAGCAACACCCAATTGGTGCAACTGCTCGGCTACTTTCCAAATTTAAAACGCCTATTACTCCGATGTTGTGAACATTTAGTTGCAGAAACGATTCGCCCGTTTTTAGAAGATATACCGATCATCGATTTGTTTGGCGCTAAGGAAACAGAGTATCGAACCTCAGAAAATACACATTCTCAGTGGTGTGATTTCAACACTAACTTGCCTAGTACTACGTTATCCGCAAAACGCTATTTTTACTCGCTTTCTTCATCGGTAGCGGATCCGGACACACGTTTTTATCGTTTACAAGTATTTAATCAGCTTAAGGTTAATTCCGAGGCTACTCGCTCAGATCAGTTGCTACAACTAACAAATCAGGGCGATCCTCAGTGGCGAGCAGTGAATGATGTAAAGTTTCATAAAATGGATGATTTTATTAATTATGCAAAAGAAGAAGCTGAAATCGACCAGGACAGTTATCATTTCTTCGGACAAGTGTTTATTGAGTTAACATCAGATTGGCAAGCTTTACCCTCACTCTCACCCTTTGAGGTGTTGACTGATATTGCTTTTGCGTCAGAAATACCCTGTGATATTAATTATTCGCTGAGAGATAACTTGTATTACATACGTAGTACAGAGGGCACGGTACGCACGAAAATCTGTTACACCGTACGGATTCCCTGCGCGTATCCCAATGTAATCATGCCGCAAGCGTTACAGGATGATATTAATTACTTATTACAGTTTAATGTCGGTGAGTTAAGAAACATTCCTCAAAATGCCAATGCTATAAATTATCTTAATTTGCTTTGGGAGCAAGGCATAGGTGCTTGTCGGCACCGGAGTATGCTTTTTTTATGGCGTCATGCTCAAGATGTACGGAGCATTTATAATGATGGCCATGCTTTTGTTGAAGTTAAGATAGGCGGTTTTTGGATAATGGTGAATTTAGGAGGTTATCCAGCACAGTTACAAATAATTGATGAATTCATCGCCCCAACTGTTTCCTTGAATTTACACGAGGAACGCCAACAGGGGGAAGATCCGCAAATTGCAATTTATGCCACTCGTTTGGAGCCTTGGCGAGTGCAGTCATCCTCTTGGTCTAATTGGAACGACTTTGCTGATGAGGTCGTACATCCCGGACAAAAAATACTACTTGAGGTCAATAGTCCTGCAGAGTTAAACCCGGTTTGGGAGGCATTAGCTCATTACTGTGGGATCAATAATCTCCCGTACCATTATGTTGCCAATCCTGATGATTTGGTTTGTTCTTTGCCCTATCTGGCTCCTCGAGAAGGTTTACATAAAATTCAGCCAGGGCCAGGCGGTGTTTTATACGACTTTTTCATGGCCTGTAATAATGCCCAATTACCCGGAATATTAATAATCAATTACGAGCGATTCGGCATCGATGATTTAATCCGCACCAATACCATCCTTGATCCTGAACGCCAAATTGATGGTGTGTTATTGCCTAAGTCACTCATTGTGATCGGTATCAGAAATAATGCGCGTCCTGATGTGTATGAAGGGGCGGATTTTATTTCTCGCTGGGATCAGCGTGTACAAATTCCTCAGGCATTAATTTTGAACTCAATACCGCCTGCTGCAGTGATGGCTTCTCCATCTTGTACCTTGGATCTATGGGATGACCCAGAAGCGATGGAATTACTGCTTGGTCGCTGGCGGATGATGGGCGCAGGATTTATTTATGAAGACGGTCTTTTAAATGCCGCGGTAGCGGCAGGTCACCGCCTTCTTGCTTTACGGCAGGCACCTCCTGCGGTGCGTGCCCTGAGTCACCAAATCAGCACACTCGGCTGGGTGGTCCATAATGGAAAACGTTTAGAATTTCCCCAAGGGCTCCAATTTCAATGGACGGAAGGTTATGATTGGCCGCGCTTACGCACCGCACTTACTTGGCTTAAAACCCCGCAGACGGGTGCGTTGGTGCTCAACCCTACACTTTATCCCACTTTTTTTAAGCGTTATCGAGAAGATACTGCTGCGCAGCAATTACAGACCACACCGGGCTGGGTGGAACAAGCAACCGGGCAGAAGCTGGCGGTCACTTTAAGTCGTAGTCTTACCGAAGGGCAGTGGGCACAATTACTGCATCTCTGTTGTCTGCATCAGGTGTCATTGCAGGTATTTTGCCCGCCCTCAGTGTCTGTGCCTGAAGTCTTAGGCCCTCAACCTCAATTAAACGTACCTTTAGTGATACCCAATACTACGGTGGTCATATCCAGCGAGCGGGATACCACTGTTTTGAAACTTCTGGAGCAGCATCCGCAGGCACGCTTTGCCGATGTGAGTGAATGTACGGCGAGTGATTTATGGCAGCATTGGCAGAGTCGTTTGGATCCGGAAAATTACTGTTTGCGTATTTGGCATGAACCGGGGTGGGTATATCAGGCATTGAGCGCAGGGGAAACGGTGATTTTAACCGGAACATTCCGGGCAGAGGTGCAAGATGCTTTGCAAGGGGCATGGTGTGGGCCTGATTCGGAGCTGATTTATCCCCACGAAAATGTATAAAAGAGTTGCAGTTTGAAGGTCTTAATGATCAAATAGTCATTTTTTACCGATCTAGATAGAACATGTTTACTGAAAAACTATTATTTAATGCCTTAGTTGAAGGATGTCCATTTATTCATGAGAATCGAATTAATGCCGTATTAGAGGTTTCGATGGCGCTCAGAGACAGTCAAAATTTGTCGTTGAGTCAAATAGGT
>JAFKHV010000118.1 GCA_017306715.1 Legionella sp.
TGTCAATGCCAATTGAAAATTGATCCTTTTGCCGATCGAAAATTGATCCCCTCGGCGTAAAATTTATGGTGTTATTTCATTTCCTCCTTTTTCAATAACGCCTGCTTTTAATTTATCTTTCAATCGATAACTATCACCTTTACATTGGACAACATGAGCATGGTGTAATAGCCTATCGAGCATGGCAGCGGTTAAGACCTTATCATCAGCAAAGGTTTTATCCCACTGACCAAAATTTAAGTTAGACGTGACAATAACAGAGCCTTTCTCATAACGATTCGCAATGACTTGAAAGAAGTGATTGGCCTGTTCTCTCCCCATGGGTAAATAGCCGACCTCATCAATGATTAAAAGCCTGGCATGATTAATGGCTCTGCGTAGGATTTCTTTGTAACGCCCTTGCCGTTGCGCTGTTTCAAGCAACAGCATTAAATCAGCCGCACTGATAAACTTTGTTTTAATATTAGCTTGGGTAGCAAGATAGCCCAAGGCAATGGCTAAGTGGGTTTTGCCAACACCGCTAGGGCCTAAGAGGATAATATTTTCTTGTCGCTCGATAAACGCTAATGAAGTCAGCTCTTTGATTTTGCTTTTAGGGATACCTGTTGCATATTTAAAGTCAAACTGCTCTAAGGTCTTTATCATCGGAAAGCCTGCCATTTTAGTCAGTAAAGAACGGCTTCTTTGCTGCTTTTCCTGTATTTCTGTTTCCAAAAGCATTTCTAGATAATCGGTATAACTTAAGCTTTGGCTTACGGCTTGTTGCGCCAAGACTGAGTAATGATTAGGTATGGCGGCTAAGCCTAACTTCTCACATAATGACAAAAGCCGTTGATGTTGAACCGTCATAAAACCTCCTCATAAGCCTGGTCTAAGAGCTTTTGGTAAACGGATAAGTCATGTTGGAAAGGCGTTTTTTCGTAGTTCATCGAAACAGGCATTTGAGCTAAATCAAAAGCCAGCGCTTTAAGTGTTTTCCCTAAATAAGTAGAAGGTAAAGGGCTGAGCTTTCCTTGCTCTTGAGACAATCGTTCAAAAGGAATAGCCTCTGTGGTGGCATGGATGCGCTGATTGGCCACGTTATTGAGCCATTTTAATACTTCGATATTAGCCGTTTCCTTATCGACAGTTAGACCTAATCCATTAAGCTGGCCAACAAGAGGGTAATAAAAACTGTGCCTTAGATAGTGAATAAATCGCTCCACCTTCCCCTTGGTTTGCGCGCGATAGGGTTGACAAACCTTAGGCATGAAGCCTCTATCCTTTGCATAATCCCAAAACCCAGGCTGAAAGCGATGAAGTCCTGCGGCATAAGCATTGCGAGTCAGAATAACCGTCTTCATGTTGTCATAAAGAATGGTCTTGGGTATGCCGCCAAAGTATTCAAAGGCATGCTCATGGCAGGAAATTAGGGTTTCAAGTTGCTCATCGCTTACAAATTCTACATAACACGCTCTTGAATAACCTAATGTTGCAATAAATGCACTAAGCTTGTTTGTCCCACCACGAAATTTTGCCCAATCAACCTGCATTTGGTAACCAGGCTCTGTTTCAAAACGAATCAGTGGCTCTGTTGATTTTGGCTTAAGGATACTCATGTAAGCCCTAAGTTGACTGCGTCCGCCAGGATAACCTAATGCGACAATCTCTCGAAAAATAACACTCGAGGGAACCCAATGCGGATGAGCATCCCGCAAGCGTTTTCTTATATAGGGCTTATAGCTGTCTAATTTAGTTGGCTTTTTTCCTCTCGATGTATAAATAGGCTCACCACCTGTTTTGATGTATTTGCGTACCGTATTGATAGACATCCCAAGCTTTCGCGCTATCGCTTTTTTACTGTAACCTTGTTTGTATAATATGTGGATCATTATTGACTCCTCTAATTCAATCATGCCCCCTCCAGAATGTCTTTCCTGAAGGTAACTATAGAGGCGGATCAATTTTCAGCCGGCAAGGGGGATCAGTTTACAATCGGCAGCGACAGCAATCCATTTATCAGGCCAATTCAACCCTTCATTCAACCAATCATTTAAAAGTGATTGGTGAGTTTTTCTATGAGCTTAAAGGGCAAAAAATGAACAAAGAGGACGGTGGAATTGTGTACCGCGGTCTTGCGGCGTTAACATCCTATAAAATGGATGTGGAGCACGCTGATTTAATCAACATGGATAAGATACATGTTGCCTTGATGCAAATGAAAAAACATCGTCATCAGGAAACGCAGTATGTAAACACTATTATTTCAAACCTCGAAAGCCCTGATGATAATCTTATGCTTACAGCAAGCTACCAGTATCTGACTCAGTTGTTATTAACCAGCGACCTGAAATTCTTTTCCGAGGAAAGTAAGCAATTGTTTCTACATCATCTCGCGAAGAAAAACCTGAAGGATGATTCCCAATCGATACTGTACACACCTGCCTATATTGAATTTAAAGCCGCGTTACAAGCCTCTGAAAAAGAGGAGGTACCGGTCCTGGCCTCGCAACTACTGCAGTCATTAACTCCGGATGAGAGGGCCAGTGTTCCTTATGGTTTTTCTGATTTTACACGGTCTAATCTGATTATAAGCAGTCACTAATGTAGGCTATGGCTTAGTTCATGCATTACCGGGCTGGAAGGCATCATTCAGCCCGGTTAATTCGCTTGGCGCGTTGTTCCTTAGCAGCCGAAATAAAATTTTCATTGCTGATTTTTTAGCTGTATGTATTGAACGTAGCTTATACGTGCAAGGTAAATAAGGGCGACGATGGAAATTATGAGACTCCCGTAATAAAGGATAAACTTTTTTTGGGGATCATGAAGAATTTGGTCTACAAAAATCAGGAGGAGGAAATAACAAAGCCAGATTACAAGCCAGCCTAAGGATAATCCAGAATCTAATTCAAAATATCCGGCGTAAAGGGTACTTATGCCCGCAAGGAGCAAAAATGCTGGGAAAGAGAGTACATAAAAAAACATCTGCATCCCGGAAGCCTCATAAGGAATGGCACATACATTGTGCGGTATTATGGAGCAAACTGCATAGATATGCCTGTAAATAAGGTAACAGGCTGTCCCATTGATGAGGATTAAGAAAAATAATCCAAAAAACTTTTTTATCATCATTCACCTTGAGTGGGCAATCCTTACCAATATAAGTCATTTTTAATAACGCAGTAAACTAAGATAAAGCCAGTCTATAATAAAAAGTAGATTTTTTTATTCATGTTTTCTCAAAATTTTAAAAAGGATGGAGTGCATATTATGAATTGGAAACCTGCATCATCACCACCCAAACAAAGGGGTGACTTTTTAGTTGTGATAGCTGATGGCGGTCAAATAGAAATATGTCAGTATGACCAAGTGAGTAAACTCTGGTCTAGCTATCGTTGAGACCCTGGCGTCCGCATAAATGTAACGCATTGGATGGAACTACCAAAATTACCTACTTAACGTACTGAATAAACTATCATTACGGAATTAACAGTGGAAGTTTTCGGAAAAACTTCATAGGGTGCTCTATTGTTTACGGCGTGATACGGGAGATAATGAGGTTTATCTGTTTAAACTTATTTATCTGACTTGTAAATGATTATTGTTTTATTCGAGTTACTCAGAGCCCAAACTAATGATGCTACCCATCCGAAGAAGAAAAACCCAATAAGTAGGTTTAAAACACTAATAGCCACAGTTGACGGATGTGACTTTTTAATAGCAACAATGGTGGGTAAAAAATATAAAACGGTTAAAGCGATTGTTGCTCCTAATATTAGGAAATCTAAATCAGTAAGGCCATAAGAGTAAATCAAAAGAGATAGCCTGATAATCGAAGTAATTAGACAAAGAATAGCGATAACTAATACGAATCGTTAAATATGATGGTACCAAGACAATTTATCAAAAAGGTTTTGCAGGCTAAGTGGTTCGTTTTTATATAGGCAACTCCACGGGGACTAGGCCGATAAACCGAGTATAAAGTTCAAGATGTATATTAAATAGACACAAAAAAGATCTCATTGTATAATAATGACCCTTATGCTCTTTTTTTAAAAGCAAATGATCTCTAAAATCCAAATCGATCACCTTCAAAAACTGGTAAATAATCACGGCAAATCCAAGAGTCAAACGTACTTCTTCTTTAGTTTTTTATGCATTATCTTAGGTAGCTTATTAAACGTTAACATTCATGCAACATCCGTTTCATCAAGTAATATATACTGCCCAGAAAAAATTATTTGCCAGAAAAATAATGATTTGAATTCTTGTTCCTTTAGTTCAAAGGACACACCGTATTGGAAGAAAATAACATACGTTAGCTTTCCGCAAAGAGTGGTAGTTGGTGAGTATATATTTAGTGGCGCC
>JAFKHV010000018.1 GCA_017306715.1 Legionella sp.
CAAGATCAGCAAAAGCAACAAGATCAGCAAAAGCAACAAGATCAGCAAAAGCAACAAGATCAGCAAAAGCAACAAGATCAGCAAAAGCAACAAGATCAGCAAAAGCAACAAGATCAGCAAAAGCAACAGGAGCAGCAAAAGCAACAAGATCAGCAAAAGCAACAAGATCAGCAAAAGCAACAAGATCAGCAAAAGCAACAGGAGCAGCAAAAGCAACAAGATCAGCAAAAGCAGGATCAGCAAAAGCAACAGGAGCAGCAAAAGCAGGATCAGCAAAAAGATCAGGCCAAAGCAGAGAAGAAGCATGCACAGGAACAATGGCTACGCTTAATCCCTGATGATCCAGGCGGTTTATTAAGAGAAAAATTTTTACGCGATCATTTACGTAGGCAGCAAGGGTGGTAAACATGAGTAAATTTCTTATTGGTTTCATATTTTTGTTCCAAGTAATGAGTTCCTGGGCCGAAGTGCAGGCTGAAGTCGATCAAGCAGTTTTAGGGATGGATGAAACTTTCCGGTTAATTATTACCCAGGATGGCATTCGCAGTGGCAGCGGTCTTCCTGATTTAACTCCGTTAAAAAAAGATTTCATCATTTTGGGTACGGAACAAAATATGAGCTATACCGTAATAAACGGTCAAAGCCAGGCATCAAATAGCTGGGTCATCAGTTTAAAACCGATTAGATCCGGAACTTTAACGATTCCTGCAATTAAGGTAGGTTCTGAGCACACCTCCGCATTGACTATCAATGTAGATAACACCGCCCCCCAAAAGCCTAATCGGAACGCTGCGACAGACACAAATCAGGATTTGTTCATGAAAACTACGGTTAACAATGAACGTCCTTATGTAAATCAACAAATTATTTATAAAGTTGCTATTTACAATTCAAGACAACTTTTAGATGCAACCTACGAAGAACCCCAATTAGACAACGCCCTCGTAATCCCCCTGGGCACCAATAGACGCTATCAAACAATTAAAACCGGTATGAACTATCTGGTCGATGAAAAAACATATGCTATCTTTCCGCTGAAAAGTGGCAAACTCACCCTCACTTCGCCCGTTTATAATGCATTAGTTTTCGGTTTTGAACCACAAAAAGTGAGAATTAGCGATAATAATATTTCCCTTGAAGTACAGCCAGCGCCGTCCTCCTTTCAAGGTAAAGAATGGTTGCCTGCACGTGAAATAAAACTCACAGAAGATTATGAATCGATTAGCAAATCACTTAAAGTTGGGGATACCTTGATACGCAAAGTGCAACTGCACGGAGTAGGCATTCCAGCACAATTACTGCCGATACCCCATTTTGCTGAAAATAAAAAATATAATGTTTATCCTGAGAAGGGTAAGTATCTCAATCAAATCCAACAAGGTGAAATTGTTAGTAACATCGACATTAAAGTGACTTATCTATTCAATCAAAACGGGCAAATCACCTTGCCTGAGGCGCAACTCCCCTGGTTTAACACCAAAACGGGTAAAGAGGAAATTGCTCGCCTGCCCGCGAAAACAATTTCAATCTTACCTTCAGAGTCTAAAAATTCTCCAGCACCTGCGGTTACAACATTAAAAACCGATAAGACATCATCGCAACCTGAAATTCTTAAATCCTCCGACACAGAGAAAAAAGGGGCAATTTTACCGTGGTTTCTTGCAGGACTTTGCGCGCTCGCGTGGCTAATTACCTTGGCTCTATGGAAATGGCCGCGTGGCAAAAAAAGTTCTTTGCCGCAAAATAAAACACCCAATCTGAAAGCGCTTCATAAAGCATGTAAGGATAACAATCCCCAGGCAGCCCAGTTTGCTTTACTCGAATGGGCGCAAGCTCGTTGGCCACAAGCGCAATTATTAAATCTGGGGAGTATTGCTCAATATCTTGCCTATCCTCCTCTGGAGCAGGAGATTAACCGTTTGTCACAAGTGCTCTATCAGGCACATACAAAAATGCCTTGGACTGGAGCAGAGTTATGGTCGGCCGTGAATAGTCTACCTCAGAAAAAAGAGGCTCTAGAGAATGACTTTTTACCTCCCAGCAACCCCAAATAAAAACAGAGCTCTCTTCAAATAGACAGGGTTTGATAGAGGGTCTTTGCTTGAGATGTGGTGTCCCGAGGTTACGAAAGCCTCGGAATAATGGGAATAAGGGGCTTTAAATCTCCAGATGTTAGAATGGAGAAACTCCTTCAAACTCATTGATTGGGAATTGGGGGCTTAGCGGGGGATCCCTCGCGATGCTCGGGATGACGGGGTCAGGGTATGGAGCCCTGGGGATAACGGGGGAGTCCAGGGTTATGGAGCCCTGGGATGACGGGGTTCTAGGAGCATCGGGATGATGGAATAAGCGGCTTTTAAACCTCATTATGTTGGAATGGAGAAATTCCTCCAAACTCATTGATTGGGAATTGGGGGCTTGGCTGGGGATCCCTCGCGATGCTCGGGATGACGGGGGATTCCAGGAGTATGGAGCCCTTGGGATGACGGGGTTACGGGAGCATCGGGATGATGGGAATAAGGTGTTTCAACCCCCATACGTCATCCCGAATGGAGTGAGGGATCACCTGCAAGATACTCCTTAAAATAAAGCGAGGTACAAATCATTCCATTCAGGATTGAAGGCTTGAATCAGGTCCTGCTTCTTCTTTCGGGACCACCCCTTAATTTGTTTTTCGCGCTCAATTGCTATAACAATTCCTGAACAGGCTTCAAAATAAACCAAGCGGTCGACATTGTATTTTTTTGTAAATCCAGCAACCAATTTACTCTTGTGCTCATACACACGGCGTTGCAAATCACTAGTTACACCCGTATACAACACATTATTGTATTTATTGGCCAAAAGATAAACATATAATTCCCTAGGCATACACTATTCCTTACTTGGTTGGACGTGGTGTTATCCTGGATTCCTGACAACTCGAAAATAATACCAGAAAAAATAAAGAAACCCACGGCATATACCGCTTTTGATTGCTTGGCCTGGATGAAGCTCCCTCGCCCATGCTCCTGGTTATAACTGGCTCAGGATGAGCGAACCATGATTTTCACCCACTCGTCATCTCGAGCATGGCGAGAGATCTCCCGACTAACGAACTCATGTAAATGACAAAAACCGCAAAACATTTCACAATAAATCCGTACTCTTTTATTTTTTACTCGAATAAACATCATCGTCATTTAAATGTCCTGAACATTAGAGCTTGGGGCGGGTGTAAAAAAAGTGTATAATTCCACTTTTTGTTAGACAGCAAATCGTTATGAATCTTGAGAAGCAATATGATGTCATCGTGGTCGGTGGCGGCCACGCTGGAACGGAAGCCGCCCTGGCCGCTGCGCGTATGGGAGCACAGACTCTCCTATTAACCCATAATATGGATCTTCTGGGACAGATGTCCTGCAACCCTGCAATTGGGGGTATTGGAAAAGGGCATTTAGTAAAAGAAATTGATGCCTTAGATGGTGCAATGGCCAAAGCGGCGGATCAGGCGGGGATTCAGTTTCGCATCCTTAATGCTTCGAAAGGGCCTGCGGTTCGCGCAACCCGTGCACAAGCTGACCGAGTACTCTATCGGCAAGCCATACGAGAGCAATTACAATCTCAAGAAAATTTAACCTTATTCCAACAAGCAGTCGATGATTTAGTCATTGAGTCAGGCATTGTGACGGGTGTAATCACCCAAATGGGTTACACATTGCGTGCACGAGCAGTGGTATTAACTGTCGGTACTTTTTTAGGTGGTAAAATCCATGTAGGGATGAGCCAGTATGCTGGCGGCCGTGCGGGCGATCCCCCTGCGGTTGCTCTTGCCCACAGCTTAAGAGATCTGGATTTACCTGTTGGGCGACTAAAAACTGGAACCCCTCCCCGCATTGATAGCCGCTCCCTCGATTATTCGCAAATGACACCGCAGCCAGGAGATACCCCTCTACCGGTATTCTCTTACATGGGAAGCATTGCCGATCACCCGCAACAAGTTTCTTGCCATATCACCCACACCACGGAAGCAACGCATGAGATTATTCGTAATAATCTGCATCAATCGCCAATGTATGCCGGTGTTATCGAAGGAATTGGGCCACGTTATTGCCCCTCTATCGAAGATAAGGTGGTGCGCTTCGCTGATAAATTATCCCACCAAATATTTGTGGAGCCCGAAGGATTAACCTCAAGCGAAATTTATCCAAATGGTATTTCAACCAGTTTACCCTTTGATGTACAAGTACAATTTGTGCGTACTATTAAAGGATTTGAACAAGCTCATATTACCCGCCCAGGATATGCGATTGAATACGATTACTTCGATCCACGGGGCCTAACCCGCTATTTGCAGACAAAGCCTATTGCCAATTTATTCTTCGCCGGTCAAATAAACGGTACTACCGGTTATGAAGAGGCGGCAGCGCAAGGGATTATCGCCGGAATCAATGCTGCACGGTTGGTTCAGGAGCAAGAGCTTTGGTGTCCACGCCGTGATGAGGCCTATATCGGGGTGCTTATCGATGATCTTATCACCTGCGGTACTCAAGAGCCTTATCGCATGTTCACCTCGCGCGCGGAATATCGTCTGTTACTGCGTGAGGACAATGCCGATTTGCGCTTAACAGCTAAGGGACATGAGCTGGGTGTGGTCGGTGAATCACGCTGGCAGTCTTTTTCCACCAAACAAGAACACATTACCCGTACCCAAGCTCAGTTACAACAAACCTGGGTTCGTGTGGGTCATAATGAACGACTGCGCGGTATCGTACAAACTCCTCTGCAACATGACTGCCGTGCCCATGAATTCTTAAAACGTCCAGAAATTAACTATCAGCACCTGTTGCTGCTCGACGATTTAAATTTGCCAGAACTCGATGCCGAAGTTTGTGAACAGGTAGAAATTCAAAATAAATATGCAGGATACATTGAGCGTCAACAGCTTGAAATCGACAAGCTGCGCAAACACGAACAAACCCAACTTCCAGCGTCTCTGAATTATCACGAGGTTGTTGGTTTATCCAATGAGGTCATACAAAAGCTTAATCATATTAAACCAGCCAATATCGCGCAAGCAGGCCGAATATCTGGAGTGACACCTGCCGCCTTATCCCTGCTTTTGGTGCATTTAAAAAAACAGCGTATTGAGGCATGATGGTAAACAATTCAACACACTCTTTTTTACAAGAAGAGCTTAAGAAAATTCAGCAAGAACACTGCACTGAGCCTTTATTTCATTATTTAACTTTATTAAATAAATGGAATAAAACGTATAATTTAACGGCCATCCGTAATACCGATGAAATGGTAAGCAAACACCTCATCGATAGTTTGGCCATTATTCCCTGGGTGCAGGGAACGCGAATTATTGATGTAGGCACAGGTGCTGGGTTACCCGGCATTCCACTTGCAATCGCACAACCCGATAAACACTTTACTTTGCTCGATGCTAACGGCAAAAAAACGCGCTTTTTGAATGAAGTAAAACGTCAATTAGCTCTAAAGAATGTAGAAATAGTACATTTTCGTGTCGAAAGCTACCACCCGCACCCAGGTTTTGATACAGTAATGAGTCGAGCGTTTACAAGTCTTGCGCAAATGATTTACTGGACAAACCACCTCATAGCCCCGGATGGATTGTGGTTGGCAATGAAAGGCCGTTTACCTGACACGGAGCTCCAGGAATTAATGCATGATTACACAGTTGAGCCTTATTCGGTAAATAGAGTTGAAGGTGAACGCTGTTGCATCCTTATTAAGAATACACAACCAAGGAATTAATCATGGCAAAAGTTATCGCCATTGCCAATCAAAAAGGCGGTGTGGGTAAAACCACCACTGCAATTAATTTATCTGCTTCACTGGCCGCAAATCGCCAACAGGTGCTCCTGATTGATTTGGACCCCCAAGGCAATGCAACCATGGGCAGTGGTGTTGATAAAAACCAGTTGGTTCATACTACCAATGATGTATTGCTTCATGATTGTCTCGCTCAACAAGCGTGCCTGACGACTCCCTGTGGCTATGATTTATTGCCAGGAAATGATGACCTAACGGTGGCGGAAGTGAGCTTAATGGAACGCAACCATCGGGAAACGTTTCTTTATAAAGCATTACAACCCTTGCAAAGTAATTATGATTTCATTTTAATCGACTGCCCTCCCGCATTAAATACGTTGACTATTAATGCTTTCGTCGCGGCGGACTCCGTATTGATCCCGATGCAATGTGAATACTATGCGCTTGAGGGTCTCGCCGCATTACTTTCCACGATTGACCAGGTTAAAGCCTCAGTGAATCCACGTTTACATCTTGAGGGAGTCCTGCGTACTATGTATGATGCCCGCAATCGTCTTTGTGCAGATGTTTCCAAGCAATTACTAGAACATTTTCCGACTAAGGTTTATCGCACGGTAGTGCCACGCAATGTACGGTTGGCAGAGGCACCAAGCCATGGCATGCCCGCATTGCAATATGATAAAACATCGCCAGGAGCTGCTGCCTATATGGTTTTAGCTGCAGAAGTAATCAACAAACAAACCGTGACCGGATAAAGGAAATCTATATGAGTGTAAAAAGAGGTGGTCTTGGCCGAAATTTATCTGCGCTTCTGAGTCAATCAACTGCACCCATAATGGAAGAAAAACCCGTATCCGGACAAACCTTATTAGCAGTTAATAAACTTCAACCAGGTAAATATCAGCCACGGACCGAAATGGAAGAGGCACCTTTAGCGGAGCTTGCCGAATCCATTAAACGTCAAGGACTACTGCAACCGCTCTTGGTTCGGGAACTTAACCCGGGAACGTTTGAAATCATTGCGGGTGAACGTCGGTGGCGTGCTTGTCAAATGGCGGGGCTTAGTGAGGTGCCGGTTATCATCAAACAGGTAGATGATGAAACGGCCATGGCGATGGCATTGGTGGAAAATCTACAACGAGAAGATCTCAACGCAATGGAGCAAGCACGAGCCATGCAACGTTTGCATGAAGAATTTGCTCTTACTCACACCCAAATTGCAGAATTATTGTGTAAATCACGCGCCGCTGTCAGTAATTTCCTTCGCCTGCTCGCCCTGACGAGCCCTGTGAAAAAGATGCTCGAGCACGGGGATATCGACATGGGTCATGCTCGCGCTCTTCTGGTACTTGACGAAGAGCAGCAAACCCAGGTTGCACAACTTATCGTGGCTAAAAATCTGTCAGTACGTGAAACTGAGCAATTAGTCGAACGAGTTAAAAAAGGGAAAAATAGCTCACCCACGGCCACTGAGTCTGTGGCACATCATGCGCTCTATTTAGAGCAAATAGATCATTTAGCTAAAAAACTAAAAACTGCCGTTAAATTAAAGCCTGGTAAATCCGGTAAAGGGTCTTTAGTCATTCATTATGATAATGCCCAGCGTCTCCAACATATAATTGACCACCTGCTGAACTAAGTTATAACCCGCGATTTAGACACCCCGTGCCTACAAGGAGATCCCTCGCCCAAGGCTCGGGATGACGAGGGGTGAATGTGAGTCAAGGAAGCCGCCTGAAATAATTAAAGGAAAAGGACGAGAAAACGCATCATTCAAAACTCGGATGATTGTTGTGGTCAAAGAAGTAACCAAGTTAATCAAGAACTAGGAAAGAGCATCATTAAGGGAATAACCGCAGTTGATCAAAGACTGGGGAAGAGCATCATTCAAGACCCGGATGATGTGAAACAAAAGATTAAGGATGAATATTATTCAAACGTGTCTTCTCCATCAGGAGCGTACAGAGCATTCTCCTTAGGAATCCCCCACATCATCCTCACACCCCGTCATCCCGAGTTTTGCAAGGGATCCCCCGCAAGTAGCACGGATCGATTGAAACATCGCATAAATTAATTTTTCATTAAACGAGGAATCGCTTCATAGAGTTTTTATTTACTACACCAGCTTAAAATGTACATTCTTAACCCTCCCTTAATATTTTTTTGCTAGACTTAACAAAAAAGTAACGAGTCCCTTTTTATGACATTTATCGTACAAAATGAGCAACCTGAATTAATCGAATTAGTATGGCAAGGAAATAACTCCCAAGAATTTCTTCCGCTTTTGAAAGCTCATCTAGACAACCACCCAGATTACCCCAAAGTTATAAAGATATCATGGAGTGATGCCCATCATGCCGATTTTAATGCAGCACAACTGGTGCACTATGCTCAGGAGCGCAAATTTGCGATTGAATTAAATTATGAAGGAAACGACCCTGCAGTAAAGCAACTGCTTGAGGAATATATCACCAGACTGCAATTGGCTGAGAATACCCTCTCCTATTTTGAACCGCAGTATAATGAAAAAAATCATGTACTTAATTTAAAACTCCTACCCAATACTCTTCTCAATTTTACGCCGGACAACCCAGCCTATATTGAGTTAAAACAAACCATCTCAAGATTAGGTGAGGGACATCAAATCAATATCATCGGTGATAAGCAGGCAGTAAATCCTAATGCAGTTGAATATTTACTTAAGGAGCTGATTGGATTAAATAAAGCTTATTTATTAAAATTTTATCTCGCACCCGAACAGAAACAGTATAAATCACTAAATACGCAATTAGAAAATGTATACCTGTACACTCTTCGTGCTAAAGGCATCCAAGACATCCCAGTACAAGAAAACGAGGGTTATGCTGCGAAAGGTAAGATGAGACGCAATAAACAATTGCTGCTCCAAGGCAAAAAAATTACGGCACAAACACAGTATCAATACCAGCATCAACATCAATACGCGCAACAACAGCAACAGCAACAACAAAATCAACAGCAATTAAACCAGAATATTTATCAGCAACGGCTAGCGCAAATCAACCAACAACATCATCAACAACAACAGGCTGAAGAACAACAGCAAGTGAATATCGCAGCTTTAGGTAAGCTCATTCATGTTAATAATCTCTCCGATCTGGTAACGGATAAATTGCCTTTGGAACGAATTAGACGCGTATGGCAAAATTTAGTGGGCGAATACAATACCTATGTCACCAATCCCCATGCCCGCATCACCCATGTCCCAGAAACTACATTTCGGATTATATTAGAACATGAGGAACAATTTACCTACGGAGTAGACTTACACGATTTACCCAACGGATTTAAATATACCGTCCAAAAACAACGCCACTATGACGAAGAAGAGCAATCCATTCTTTTTTTCGATCCTAAAGCGCTGAAGACAGGTGAGCAGCGAGCGGACTCGCCTTTAAGTCCATGGATCAAATCTCGACCATCCCCACAACCGGAGGGGGATGTTGGGCAATTCTACAATTTCTTTGGTCAGCCTTATAATGAACTGGATTATCAACAGTTTACCAAACAACATCAGAAGTTCTTTAAAGCCATTGCGCCGAATACTCAAAAACAGGTATCTGTTCAATTAAATGCCTTGAAACAGTTATTAAACCTGGAGCAACCTGAAGGAGACTTTTCTGCGCTGCTAGATAAAAAATTTTCATTTAACGCCGCACAAATACAGGGACTACGCACCGTTTTGGTCAAGTATGGTGCCCGAGGCGTGGGGCAGTTATTAAATAATTTAAATAAAATCTACCGCGCTGGACAATATGAGCTGTTCCAAAAGGTATTCTTGGATACCAACACCGATTGGACTTTTTTATTAAGTCAACCAAACGACGTACAAGCAGGAGCGCTGGGTCCCGCATACGCAATTGATTATTTAATCAGCATGTCTGCAGTGGAGAAATCTTGGTGGCAGACGCTTGCACTCCAGCATGCACAACATAGTGCCCCCTGTGACTTAGTGGATCTCGTCAATGCACATCGTTATTTTTTTGCAGAATTAAAAAAAATTGATGCCGATTTAGATTTACCCATTCCCTGTCCGATCGAAAATATTCGTAACATCAAATTAACCTACCGACGTATTCTTACTTTACTACAAAACGCGATGAACCCTCACGAACAAGTAAAATATCTTGAGGGCTTGGATTATGGCATGCAAGGGTTTATTGCAGCTCCAATGGGTAGAAGAAGAGGCGAATACAACCTCATTACCCGCGAGATGGATCTTACCCCAAAGTCACAATTGATGAATTGGGCAAAATATGAAAAATATTTGTCTCTTTTAGAAATAGTAAATGACAAAACAGTCACTCAATCTTGGCCTTATGATTATATCAAACCACCACAAATGTGGGCAGGGTATCAAATTCCTCGTCCAATTAGGAAAGACTCCTGGATTGATATAAACTTTTATCTAATATCGCTCCAGTTTGATGATTATCGCAAAACTTTATACTTGCTTGAGGAAAGTTTCCATCCATTAGCTCGTGACAAGCTATCAGTTAGGCATGACATTAAAGTTGATTTTGACGATCAAGAAGAAATCAATAGAACCAGCACTAATCAAATTAATTACGCTATTGATATCCATACGATATACGATATGGCAAAAAGGCTAAGAATCACGGAAAACTTTAGTCCTTATTTTTATCGCTACATTGGTTCCCATCCGCGATCTTTTGACTATTCAACCTACCTACAATTAGTTCAGTTACTTGAGCAAAACCTCATACACCAGCATCCCTTATTACAAAATTGTTTACAAAAAAATCTCATGGTGCTCTTAACCTTATGCACTACCGGCAGACACGCGTACCAGGAAAATAGAGATCCGGTTCACGACTTAGAGCAACTACTTAATCTCATTAAACAAAACCCTGAATTTTATACAAGCCCGAGAGACCCAATGCCTTGGGAATTCGTGGAAAAAAAAGAACATGATGTGTTCGAGCCCTACCACATTTATTTCAATTTAGAAGGACCCAATACAATCCAGTACTCCTATCTTGATGCCAGTGGACCCGTTTCAGGCCAGTTTTCGTTAAATGAAATTGGCTTAAACTCGTGCATTCCACCAATACTCGTCGATGAATTAAAAAAGAAACAAAACAAAGTTTTTGAGATTCTTGAGCAGCAAGGATTTCCAGGTAAAGGATTTCTTTCACGACTTTTGGCTGAAAGCTTCGAGAGACGCACACGTCTTTTGCAACCGAAACCGACACTCCATGAACTGACTCTTTTACTAAAACTGACCACAGATATTGAGCTCATAAATGACCTATTCGTTGCCGTGGGCAGCCATGGTGTCATTATTTACAACCTGATAAAAATATTTAATTCCTTAAAGCATCAGCCCTCCCCGCTGGAAGTACGGCACCTGTTGGCTGTGTTAAATTCGTGGGAAACAGCTCCTAATGAGCAAAAAGATACCTTAGCATTATTAAGTAGTTTAATTCACACCGAAGACTGGAGTGAATTAAAGCAATTAGGCGAAGCATTAGCTGCAGCATCTTTCTCCGCTGAGTTCCTAGCACGATTTACAGCCTGCTTAAAACAAGTGAATTTCGAAGCCTCACAACCGGTACCATTGAGTAAAGTACTGGGGTTCGTGACCAAGTTACAAAAATCTCCTAACGCCATGCAATTGAACAAGGAAGAGCTCGTTCTCTTTTGCACAAAAAATATTCGTAGTCTGGTCTTTAACTATGAAGATTTATCGCAAAAAATGACCGGTATTGTCCTGAGTATCGCCGCCTTTACCGAAGAACTTCAAAAGGCTGTCGACTCATTATCTGAAGAATTTAACAAAAGTGAAGAGCATGCCAATGAGGTTATAAATGAGTTTATAAATGATCCTAACTTTAATCCGTTGCCTCAAGAAAATAAAAGTGGGGAGAATGTCGGTAAGGATGAAAATGATCCTGGCATCATAAAACTGCTTAAGAAGACGATTGCGCATAAGATTCAGACTTTAATAGAGCATTTTCGTGCTCATGTGATCAATATAATTACCAAGTTAGAAGAAATTAAACTTAACCCTGCTAATCCTGATAAATTAAAAAACGCTCTGAATGCTGTCCAAAATTTACTTAACTTTATCAAGGACCCCTTGGCGCATATCGATGGCATTGCATTTGCTCGCCCTATACTCAACAGACTTTTTCTAAAAAAATATGAAAAACAATTAATTCAGCAAATCAATGAAGAATTTCTGTCTATTCTGTATCGTGAAGTCACTCAAGAAGTTCAAAAATTAAAAATTAATCAAAAAGTTGCGGATAACATTGGCAAACAAGTCAGTCTAGCGGATGTTTTTAACCGTTTTCTCCATGCTTACATTCCACCATTACAGGGTAAGGAACTAACCGTAGAGCTCGATAACAGTTTTAAATCTCAAGAACAGATTATGGTGTTTTTAAAAGAGCTTCAGGCTAATATGACCAGTGAGCAATGTGCTTTGTTTATAGCACTCCTGTATGAGCACCATTATTTAACGCAATACACTGATCTTTTTGCAACGCGTCTGCCTTTAATTAAGCTCACACAATTTATTGCCGCTTTACCAGCAGAGATAGAGCTCAAGCCCCTTTTCAAACGAATCTTCTCTACTGTTACTGCAGAAAATAGGGATTTCATTGAATCTGTGCTTAAGAAATTAAAGGATGAGGGGCGCACGTGTAGTCCGAAACAAAAATTAATAATGGCTGAACTTGCCTTAAACTCAGCACCAAAATCAGCTGTAGAACAAGAAGAGGCGCTCGCCCACCTCACCGCGTTAATGAACGTGAGCAATTTACTGGCAAAAGACCATCCCCTGCTTAATCTCTTAATGGACAGTAAATTTAAAACCACCGATTTAGCAAATATACATTTGCTCATACACTGTGTGCCTTCACTAAGCCGTGAAGTAGTCGTGGCTTTTATTGAGAAACAATTACCGCAAGCCGAGTCTTCGCGAATGTTTACCGAGCTCTCAAAGTTATTACAGAAGTATCCGCACCAGATTGAGACAATAATTACACTGCTCAATAATGCGGTATGGAATCGATCGGAAGAGCCCGCAACTATCGATGAGCAAATCGTAGTGATCGAACGTTTGATCAGTAAAACACAACTCGACTTTATCACCAATACTCTGTATCGCTACCATCCTGCGCCAGGATTTAAAGCATTGCAAACTGAAGTAAATAAGGAACCATCCAATCTGGAACTTTGGGTTAAAGAATATGAATTAGATCCCTTTGGTCATCGCCATAAAGTGATGAGTCATTACCAAACTCAAGGAATTAGTAGCTTTACCCAGGAAATAAAAGATTTATTCAACCAGCATCCCTTACCCGCAAATATACAACAACAATTGCTGGACGCCGCAACCTATATTTTATCCATTGGGAATGATTATTCATTGCCCATTGGTAATGAATTAAAGCCATTAAGCCAATTCCGACGTACAGAACTAGGAGAATTTTTTAAACAGTGTTGCATCCGCATCCAAGATGGCGAACAGCGCGCAATTTATGAAACATTAGCCGTATTTAATGAGGTTTTTTTCCGCAGCACCGGACGTTTCCCTTATCCATCACAGATTATCAGTGCTTTATGCACTCAATTAATACCCGGGAATTTATTATTGCAAATCCAGACCGGACAAGGAAAAACGACTACGCTTGCCTTAACCGCAGCGTTAACTTATGCTTTAGCGCCTGTTGAAACACACGTTACGGTTTGCTCTCGAAATCAAATTCTTACTCAACGCGATTATGAAGAATGTAAACCTTTTTACGACTATTTAAATATACCCGTGGCCATGGTTCAGGCCAGCACTCAAGAAAATTGTTACGACAAACCTTCAGTGGTCTACTCAACCACTGCGGATAAATCTTTGTATGATTCACGCCTACAAATTGTTGAAAATCAATCCATACCCCCTGCATCGCAACAAGTGGTTATTTGTGATGAGGTCGATGCTGAGTTTTTTGACAATAAAAATGCCTTTAATTTCTCAGAAACCAAAGAGGATCCTTTTGTAAATCCATTGGAGTGGGTCTACCCGCTGGCCAATGAGTTTATTACGCTGCCGCAGTTTATGAATCTATTCACCACAGAGGGAGAAGATGTACTCTTGTTCCGCAACTTTCTTAAAGCTAAAAGTCCCGAACTGTATAAGCAATATCGAGAACGACTGACGGATGAAAAAATCGATCAGCTTTTAGACGCTGCGTGTGTTGCCCAGCAACTACGAGAAAATTATGATTTTGTAATACGGCAGCGTAAGCGCGAAGTACATGGTCAATTACAAACAATCTCAGAGGCTCACGTACTTGAAGGTCATACTGAGGATAAAGAAGCAACCCTCAGTCATGGGGTTCAGCAATGTTTGCATGCACGTTTGAATAAAATGTACAGCCCTGCAATTAGTCTTTATGATAAAAACGTTCATAAACCCAATGCCATGCCACCCTTTAGTTGTGATAATCAGATTGACGCCGTTGATAGTCAAAACAGTCATTCCTTTTTTAAAAAATTTGGCCGCATTATTGGTGGTTCCGGTACCTTAGGCTCACCCCAGGAATTAGAAGAAGTCCGGTCTACGTTCGAGATGAATACGATTTTAGATATCCCACCTCGTAAACGCAGTGGCCTACACTATTTGTCGACCGTATTTTGTGATGACCGAACGTCCTTCTTCTTTAAGGGTGATAATCAACTTAAAGCGATTATTCGCGCTTTAGATAAAGCACGTCTACAACCCGTCATGATTTCTTGTGCGCATATCCAGCAAGCCGACCAATGGAAAGAAGAGCTGGAAAAGAAATATCCCGGAAAAGTACAAGTAATTCACGCACTCGTTGCTGAAGATCAAAAAGAATTTGAAGACCGGGTCGCGCGTGCAAAAGAAGTAGGCCAAATTACCTTAGTTACCCCTTTGGCCGGCCGCGGAGTTGATATAAAAACACCTAAAGCATCGGATAAGGGGACCGCTCGCGAACGCCAATTAAGTCAACTAGCCGAGCGTCTACTGGTCATTGAAACCCATTTAGAACGTTATCGTAATCGACGCCAATTGCAAGGCCGCTCCGCGCGGGATGGTAA
Organism: Legionella sp.; assembly: GCA_017306715.1. Classification (GTDB taxonomy): domain Bacteria; phylum Pseudomonadota; class Gammaproteobacteria; order Legionellales; family Legionellaceae; genus Legionella. Next base: position 14,908 of record JAFKHV010000018.1, read on the forward strand.
ATCAGGCGAAACGTTAGGAATATTTAATCTCGATACTATTGCTCGAGAACATGGCCTTACTATAAAAATTAAAAATCGTAAGGACAAGTTACGTTTATTGGAGCAATTAATGGAAAAAATGGATACTGAAGCCGCGGTAGAGCGACAAATATCCACGCAAAAACATTCTCTTATTGTATATTTTGAAAAGCTATTTGAAGAGGAAATAGCGAAAAATCCCGAAATGAAAGAGGACATTCGGCATCGCAAGGCTTTATTTATCGAGCGAGCAGAGCATCTATGGCATAACACTCTGGCTGAAATCGACCCTGAGGGAGAATTTCCCAATCCATATGTGCGCTATAAAGACGGACATCTGGACCGAGCAAGTTTAGAGAATGCCCTCATTACCTATCAAGAAAAGCTCCGTGAATTATTTAGAAATCAGATGCACGATTTGGGATTCCTTGCCGAGGTTGCGATCGATGCTCGGCAAATCTATTCCTATAAAAAAGAAGAGCATCGAGCAGCAGCTGTCGTTGAGGAGCCAGAAGCCATCGCTCTTAATCTTAAGTCGCAGACACAAACCTATTTAGAGTTGAGCACGACCAATGACCCCCGTTTGTCACTATATCAAAATCGCCTTAAAGCTCATGAGATGGTTACTAAGCATCTTGAGACAGGCTTAAAACGATATCAGATGAATCATACCAGGGAGCTAACCACGGCCATACAAAAAACCTTGCCGACCGCTTTAACCCAACATAGCTATCTAGGCTGTGTTACCCAAGCGCTCCGTGTTGAAAATCGCTTTCTGACCCATTCGGAGTTATTAGGACAGTACCAAATGGCCTTGGATAAGGTAGATAATCTAAATGAAGCTCATCCTCAGGAAAAAACATTGGTTGCTGCAGAACTTAAGGGAATGGTTGCAGCGATGTTAACCAGTTTCTTGAACTCCGTAATAATTAGTGCGCAGGATAAGAACCATTTGCAACAATTGCAGGCGATCCTGGAAAAAAGTAACATTCCCGAAACCTTTGCGGAATACACTCATGTATTTAATCGCTTGTATCACCTTTATCAACCACTCATTACCCAACCTGAAGTAAAAGAACGGCTGATGCGTGTGCACGATTTTGTGATGACAACAGCAACCAAAGTAGAAGCTATCGCACCTCTTGCAGAAAATAAAGGGATTCAACTAACGAAGCATGCGGTACAGAAATTTTTAGAACAAACTATTGCACGATTAGCAACACCTGAATATCGAAATAAACATTCAGGGGCACAGGCTAAAATTGACGAGATTCAACAATTTATTGCACAGGAACTCAATAACCCCTCTGAAGATATGGATGGACCAAGCTGGCTGGAAAAGATTAAACCAATTTTAGACAGGGTATTAGCGCAAAATACCCGTGTGAATTTACGTGTGCATACTCAATCTCAGCGTGAATGGCATAAATTGTATCCACAACTAGTTAAAACCTGTACGTCCGCGGAGCCTGCTACAATGCAATTTATAACACGTCTTGAACAAATTTTACGAGATTTGCAAAATCGCTCCACCAAAGGTTTCTTTAAGAATCGTGAACTTTACGAAATTAAAATTAAAAATTTAAATGATTACATTGCTCATACCAAGAAAGCTATTGCAGAAGGACCCGATGCAACCGCAATTGTCCGCATGCTGCGTGACCAAGTTAATCAAGATGAACAGCTTACTAAGAGCACCTCAAAAATCCCTCTAGGCAGCGTCACGGTAATTAAAGAGGTGAATGCTTTGACGGAGGAATTTTTAAAAATTTATTCCTAACGTTGCTGTGCCCTTCCTGCAAAAATTTAATAAGTCATTTATTTTTATTACCCAGGAGGGAATAGGTCCTTAACTAAACATCAATAAACAAAAAAATCCATCTTAAATAGGCTAAACTTAAAAATAAGAGCGGACTGTCTGTGCAAGATGGAGTTAAATGTGCTCATCGAACCAACGCAACCGATATACGTTAAAGTGAAATCAGGTCACGACGAGTATACTTGCCAATTAGTAAGCCTTTCCGATACAGAACTAGAGCTTAAGGGTGACTTCTACATGGAGAAAGCAAGTTCCATCTCCTTCCTGGGAAAATACTTCCGCGGTCGCGCTACCATTAACGATATTAATTTTTTACAGCCTGATTTTATTTATCATTTAATCATTGATGAGATACAGTTTCAACCAGGTCTTCTTATCGACACCGAGTTATAAAGCTTACGCCTATCCAGACTATGTGACGATAATAAATCTTTAGTGTACACTCTTAATTCAACTAAACCTTTAGAGGATTAGTCTATATTTATGACTAATAATCATGAGAAAAATTCCAAGCTCGCACTTTATACCTTGACGATGGGCGGGTTTAGTATTGGCATGACCGAATTTTTAATTATGGGCATTCTGCCTGATGTTGCTCACGCATTGCAAATATCAATCCCCACAGCGGGATATTTAATCGCAATCTATGCTTTTGGTGTAGTCATCGGAGCCCCTCTGTTAATCCGTTTTACTGATAAAATTGCTCCTAAAACCATATTATCCTTACTTATGCTTCTTTTTTTTATCGGTAATCTGCTTTTTGCTCTTGCCCCTTCATTCCTCACCTTGCTTATAACGCGGTTTATATCCGGATTACCTCATGGTGCTTTTTTTGGCGTGGGTGCAGTCGTTGCCAAGGAGCTCGCTCCCTCAGGAAAAAGTGCACGCGCTATTGCGCTTATGTTTGCGGGATTAACGCTCGCAAATATCTTAGGCGTCCCCTTTGGTACGTATCTGGGTCATCATTATAGCTGGCGCTTGGCCTATGCCTTAGTGGGCCTTTGTGGTCTTATCACCTTAAGCGTTTTAATAAAGTTTTTGCCCAATGTTCATCTTAAATATAAAGAGGATTTTCGCCAAAGTCTTAAAATTTTTAAACAGCGGGAGGTATGGCTTATTATGGGGATTTCCGGAATCGGTACTGCTGGATTATTTACCTGGATAAGTTATATCGCTCCCTTAATGACTGATGTGGCGCAGTTTTCAGCAAGCATGGTTACTTTTATTATGATGTTAGCCGGACTCGGAATGGCATTTGGGAATTATCTAGGTGGGCTGATGACCGATAGACTTTCTCCCCTAACTGTAAGTGCTTTAATGCTTACAGCAATGATTGCTTGCCTGCTTGCTGTTGCTTTATGTACTGCCAATCAAACCGCCGCTTTAATTCTCACCTTTATCACCGGGGCGGTTTCATTTACCTTGGTTCCCACAATTCAAATGTTAATGATTGAAAACACCAAAGGTGCGGAAATTTTCGCCTCATCCATAATTCAATCCACAGGCAATTTAGCCAACACCTTAGGCGCATTTCTTGGTGGCATTCCCCTAACCGCAGGCTTTGGTTATACCTCACCAGAATATGTAGGAATTGCGCTGGTTGCTATTGGATTATTATTTTGTATGCAAATCTATCGGCTACAACAGCAAGAAGGTGTTGCTTATCCTACTTAACTAGAGTGACATAAGGGGTAGCTGCTTGAAACAGCTACCCTTATTTTTAGAGCCAGTAAACGAATATAAATAAGAAAAGCCAAACCACATCCACAAAGTGCCAATACCAGGCAACTCCTTCAAACGCAAAATGGCGCTCTGGAGTGAAATCCCCCCGTTTGCATCGGAAAAAAATCACGATAAGCATGATAGTACCGATGGTCACGTGCAAGCCGTGAAAACCCGTGAGCATAAAGAAAGTTGTACCATAAATACCTGATGCCAGGGTTAAACCCATTTCTGTATAAGCCTCATGATATTCATAAGCCTGACAAATTAGGAACAAAACGCCAAGGCCAATAGTCAGCAACATTCCCGTTAATAATTGTTTTCTTTTATCTAATTTTAAGGCCCAGTGTGCCCAGGTAATAGTGACCCCTGAGGTCAGAAGAATAAGTGTGTTAATTGCAGCCAAACCCCAAGCGCCCATTGCTTCATGAGCCCCAGCAAAGACTTGATTATCAGGGTTATGCAGTACGGGCCAGCCTGCCTGAAAATTAGACCACAGGGTATAATGGGTAATCGGATGCATCTCCCCGCCTAATAAGGGGACAATCCATAAACGCGCATAAAATAATGCTCCGAAGAAAGCACCAAAAAAACAAACTTCTGAGAAAATAAACCAACACATTCCCCAACGGAAGGAACGGTCGACCTGCAGATCGTAAAGACCTTTGCCGTTTTCGTAAATAACCTGACCAAACCAACCAAACATCATAAAAGTAAGGATCATTAATCCGGCAAAGAAAATGTACGGACCATACCAATCGTTATGCAACCATGAAGCGGCACCAACCAGGAGGGTTGTCAATCCGCATGAACCCACTAAGGGCCAGTGACTGGGCTTGGGGACATAATAAGTACCGTGTGCTCCCATTATTTTTAGTCTCCTATTGTAATAATAAGTACCATGCTTCGGCGAGCATGTCAGGTTTTTCCAGTCACATCAAATAAAGTATATGATAAAGTGACTTCATTAATTTCTTTGGGTAAATCAACGTCTAAGTGAAACAATAAGGGCATATTCATCGCTTCATGCCCACCCAGCGTTTGTCGCGTAAAGCAAAAACACTCCGTTTTTTTAAGGTATTTGGCCGCGATCCCAGGGGTTACACTGGGAATAGCTTGCACCGACATGGGATGTGCTGTTTTATTTTCAGCATAAAAATCCAGCTTCACTACTTCACCCGGATGAACTTTGAGCTTTTTAACTTTAGGGTAAAAAGCCCAAGGCACACTGCTGTTATTTGTAGCTACAAATTCGACCATAACCTCGCGAACTGTATCCACTTTAGCCTTACTTACATCATAGACCACTGCCTCTGCGCGCGTTTTACCGTTGATGCCTAAACTCTGACAAAGGCTATTATAAATAGGCACTAAAGCAAAGCCGAAGCCAAACATGCCGATCACCGTTATACCCAGAATAATTAATAACTTCTGGTGAGGACTTTTATTATTCATTACAACTTAACCTTGACACTTGAGCTTTCAAGCCGGAATCTCTGGTGGCGTTGTAAAGCTATGATAAGGTGGAGGAGAAGGTAGAGTCCATTCTAAACCTTGTGCGCCTTCCCAAACCTGATCCGTTACCACATCTTTATTGGTTCCTCTTTTACGTACTGTAGCGATCACATTGTATAAAAACAATAATTGCGAGAAACCAAAGATAAACGCACCAATTGTGGCGATCACGTTAAAGTTCGTGAACTGCAATGCATAGTCTGGAATTCGTCTAGGCATACCGGCAAGACCGAGAAAATGCATTGGGAAAAAGGTTATGTTGACTGAGATTACAGAAAGCCAGAAGTGCCACTTACCTAATGTCTCGTTATACATATGACCAGTCCACTTGGGCAACCAATAGTAGGTCGCGGCAATGAGGGAGAAAATAGCACCAGGGACTAAGACATAATGAAAATGTGCTACGACAAAGTAACTGTCTTGATATTGGAAATCAGCTGGAACTAAAGCAAGCATCAAGCCCGTAAAACCACCAATCGTGAATAAAAATACGAAAGCGAGAGCAAAAAGCATCGGTGTTTCAAAGGTCATTGAGCCTTTAAACATGGTACTAACCCAGTTAAATACCTTAATTCCGGTTGGCACGGCAATGAGCATGGTGGTATACATAAAAAAGAGCTCTGCACCCAAGGGGATACCGGAAGTAAACATATGATGTGCCCATACTATAAAGGAAAGCACAGCAATGCTCACGGTAGCGTAAACCATAAAGTGGTAACCAAAGAGTGGCTTACGGCTAAAGGTTGGGATAATCTCGGAAATTACGCCAAAGGCAGGCAAAATCAATACATATACCTCTGGATGTCCGAAGAACCAGAATACATGTTGAAATAAAATAGGGTCACCGCCACCTGCCGCACTGAAAAAACTAGTACCAAAATGGCGATCGGCTAACATCATCGTCACCGCACCTGCAAGTACCGGCATAATTGCGATTAATAAAAATGCGGTAATTAACCAGGTCCATACGAACATCGGCATTTTCATTAAAGGCATACCAGGTGCACGCATATTTAAAATAGTGGCAATAATGTTAATCGAACCCATAATAGAAGACAGTCCCATCATGTGCACGGAAAAGATCATAAAATCCGTACTTGGCGGTGCATATTCCGTAGATAAAGGCGCATACATTGTCCAACCAAAATTAGGACCGCCGCCGGCATGGAACATCGTCGAAAATAACAAAGTAAATGCAAATGGTAGAATCCAAAAACTCCAGTTATTTAGTCGCGGTAATGCCATATCTGGCGCCCCAATCATCATGGGTATTTGCCAATTCGCCATACCGGTAAAAGCTGGCATAACTACACCAAACAGCATGACCAAGCCGTGCATCGTCGTCATTTGATTAAAAAAATTGGGGTCGACAAATCGATGACCTGGCTGAAATAACTCTGCTCGAATCACGAGGGCCATCCCACCCGCAATAAAAAAGCTAACCATCGCCAACCAAAGATATAACGTCCCTATATCTTTATGGTTGGTTGTAAATAACCAACGCTTTACAAAACCGGAAAAACCTTTTCCTTGCTCTGGGCCATGATCATGATGGGCTTCATCATGAGCTAATATATGATTCATTGTAAACCTCCAGCTTGTGCTTTATTAACCATGGTGGGTTTAATATTTGTCTTCTCTCGTTCAGCTGCAACTTCTGCTGGTTGCACCGTATCATCTGTATTATTAGCCCATGCATTGCGCTCATAGGTGACAATCGCTGCGATTTCTTCATCCGTCAATTGATCTCTATAAGCCTGCATTGCTGAGCCGGGTATGCCATTGAGTATTAGATCGATATGGCGGCTAATGGGTTTGCCTACAGCCACCGAACTCCCTTTTAAAGCGGGGTATAGTGGTGGTAATCCTAATCCATCAGCACGATGACAGGCTGCGCACATTTGCTCATACTTGTCTTTACCTAAAGTCATCAACTGTTCTTGAGTTAATGCTTTTTGATCTGCAGGCTTATCTACTGTTTGTGCATATTGATCCTGCTTTTGAGTCTGCGCAGCTATCCATTGTTGGAATTCAGCCTCGGTGACTGCCTTAACTACAATCGGCATAAAGCCATGATTGATTCCGCATAACTCAGCACATTGTCCGCGATAAGTTCCAGGTTTTTGAATCGTTGCCCAGGCTTCGTACATAAATCCAGGGATAGCATCACGCTTAATTCCCAGCTCAGGAACCCACCAGGAATGAACGACATCATTGGATGTGACTAAGAACCGGATTTTTTTATTTACGGGAAGCACCAAGGGTTTATCAACTTCCAATAAATACCACTCATTTTTCTCTTGTTGATTGCGAATTTGTGCATAAGGAGTGGAAAGATTACTATAATAACTAATGCCCTGATCAAGGTATTCATACTGCCAACGCCATTGCGAACCCACAATTTTAATTGTTACCTCAGATTGTTTCGTATCATTCATCCGGATTAAAACTCGGGTTGCTGGAACGGCTAAGCCAACCAAGATTAGAAAAGGAATAATAGACCAGATTAATTCCAGGCGAGGATTATCATGAAATGCTGCCGGTTTATAACCCTTTGACTTACGATGATGAATCAAAGAATAAATCATGACGCCAAAAACAATCACACCTATGATGGCACAAACAACCATACAGACCATGTGGAGATGATAAACGTCTTTGCTAACTGGCGTTACCCCTTCATACATATTCAGCTGCCAGTTATCTGCTTTGGCAAATAGGGTTTGACTCGCAGTTAATGCCCCAAGCAGCATTGGCAATCTACAGATTATTGACCTGTTTAACATCCCAATTCCTCTTTTTCTTATATGAAGCCAGATATCTCTGGCAATTACATTTACTATTTAGTCATCTGGGCCAAATTAAGGCCCAGAGTTTTACCACAACGAGTAGTTTCCTTCAGATTTGGATTTACTCACCATGTATTTTATGGCTTCAATAACTTCATCGCCGGAACATTGTTTACACGCACCCTGCTGTGGATGGGTTTTACCCTGTAACACGTTGCCAATGAGTACATCCATGTTTTTTGCAATCAATGGTTTCCATACCTCTTTGTCACCAATTTTCGGGGCACCATTTTTACCTTCATTGTGGCATACAGCACAGTTGGTGTTATAAATTGTCTCACCATTGGCCGGGAATTTTTTGGCGCCGCCCTTTTTTAGATCCGCACGTTGTCCGCGAGTAAGCGATTTATCCAGGATATAATCCACAGCAGAAATAATATCATTATCCGAACAGGTGACACAGGCACCCTTGACCGGCATAGAGTTATAGCCATGAATAACTCGCTCATAGAGTCCATGTAACCCGCTGGTTTTTAAACGATTGTACCAATTATCAGGATCGCCAATTAACGGAGCACTCATAGCGCCATCTTGATGACAAATGGTGCAAACCTGATCATAAACCTGTTTCCCGCGCGCTAATGACGGCGGAGCATTCGATGGCTTGAGCGCCAATGGGTCTGGACTCTCGACTGTTTTCAAATAAACAGCGATTGCCATAGTATCCTCATCGGTCATGTACATTAAGCTGTTATGATTTACCTCAGCCATCGGCCCTGCTACAGGTCCAGCATTATTAATCAATTGGTTGTGTTTGAACACATGAGTGACTTCTTCATGAGTTGCTGTCGCCAGCCCCTGTTTCGTTATATTCGGTGCCCAATAGCCATCAACGAATGTTCCTGTGAGATAGAATTTATTCTTAGGCGCCCCAAGTGGATTCAACGGAGTATGGCACATACTGCAGTGGCCTAAACTGTCAACAATGTAGCGTCCACGATTCCACTCAGGAGATTGACTTTTATCATAGACAAAATCACGATCCTCTGGAAAGAAGAAGAGGAAGTTCCAGCCCCACAAACTTAAACGGGCTCCAGGAACGTTAAAGGGGAAAGGCAATGATTTATTTTCTTGTTTCACCGGTGGAATGCTCATGAAATAGGCGTACAGTGCACGCGCATCGTCATCGGTTACCCTTGAGAAATAGTAATAGGGGAAAACAGGGAAATAATTACGCCCCTTAGGATCCCGTCCCTCTTTTAGGGCTCGGATAAAGTCTTTCTCCGTCCAATTACCAATTCCGGTCTCTTTATCAGGAGTTATGTTTGGACTGTAAAAAGTACCAAAGGGGGTATTGAGCGGTAACCCACCGGCATAAGCAGGCGTTCGCGCTTCAACATTCGTGTGGCAGGAGATGCAATCACCCATTTTTGCCAGATATTCGCCGCGCTTAATCAATTCCTGTTGCGCCCCTTCAGCAGGGGTTGTAGGCGGATAAGCAGGGTAAAAGCCATGAATTAGCTGTAATTTTTCCGGTGCAGTTGCAGGTGCTGCGGGTGTATTCTCAGCCTGTACTGTGCATCCCGTGCTGATTAATACTAATGCTAGTGCAATAGAAATCAGGTTTCTTGTCAACAAAGAGCCCACGCCCCCTCCTATTTGTTCTTATTTTGTACGCTTCTCATCAGGAGATAGAATAACTGTCGCATTTTATACTCTACAACGAATAACTTGCAATGTTATAATGATAATCTTCCTGCTAAATCATCAATAAACGATTATGTCTGTCTATTTTAATGGCCTTATTTTAGGTTTATCGCTCATTATTGCCTTAGGCCCGCAAAATATATTTCTCATCCGGCAAGGTGTTCAGCGCAACCATGCCCTATTGTCCGCGACGATTTGTTTTATTTGCGACATGATTTTAATTGCGGCAAGCGTAACTGGATTACATGAATTGTTTATAATGCATCCAACACTACAGCTGTGGATGCTGCTTGCGGGTGGGTGCTTTTTGTTATTCTACGCCCAAAAAACATTACAAAGCGTTTTTAAAACAATGATTAATACGGACGAGGAGCAGTTGGAGCCAAAGAAGCGATTCCAAATAATTTTGCTCGCCATGGGTTTTAGTCTTCTGAACCCTCATGCGATCATTGACTCACTGGTTATTATTGGTGGTGGGAGTAGTCAATATCCTGATCAGCGCTTATTTTTTCTCATGGGCGTAATTACTTCCAGCCTACTCTGGTTCAGTTCTTTAACTTTCACAGCACGTTTTTTTTCCGAAGTTTTGGCTCGTAATGCAGTATGGAAAGGAATTGAATTGGTCAGCGGAAGTTTGATGTTGTCTATTGGATTAAAATTAATGTACGAAGGAACGAAATTGGTCTGGTATTAACCAGAAAAGAAAGGGCCAATCAGTGTGTCGCCAATTGACCCAGTGGAATGACACATAGCAAGTCCAACCTCGCAGAGGTAAATATCTCATAAATGGCATCATTATGTCAATGCCTTATCGAGCTCACTCGCTGGACTTTCTTATAAGTTTATCTTCGCCTGTGATTCATCAGAAGACCCAACAGATAGTTGCTTGAACCTCTTTATCATTTCTTCTGCGTAGTCTGGTTGTTGCAATTTGGTCAAATCCAAATTATACACCATGCTATAAAATTCGCTGGTTTTATCCTGTCGTCGGTTAAAAAAGGCATCAAACCAATTAGACTTCGGACTATATCTTTTCTTCACAATGGATACTACTTGGTCCAAAAGTAAGTCTTCGGGCTGATAATAAGTCTGCATTAATGCCTCCTGCATCTTTTTAACCCCCTCAGGCATTTTCTCCCTAAACAGTACGCCAGTACAAATCATCCGCAAGGTGGTTATTAATTCTCGCTTTAAATTTGCGAGGTTTCTATCATTCGTGCTTGAAAGAGTTAATTCGATATTCTTTTCAGTCATTCGCTCAAGCATGGGGTTGATTTGCTCAATATGGGTGATTGTTTCTGGATGAATTTCTATCTGTAAATTAAAATCGTCAAGTGTGGTCTGTTGCAGCTCTACCAAAGTAGTCACTAAAGTTGCATCGAAGCAGTATCCGACCAAGGTGATTTTTTGTTGTGTGGGAGAAGGCAATATCTGATCGAGGCGCCCCCTCTGGATGAATGGGAATACTTCTTTATGCAAGTGGTCCAAAGTTGCTTCAAAAGATGCCATTGACGATAAGTCAATAAAGAAAATAAGTTGATGATCTTTCAATTGCTCATATTTTAATTGCGTATATTTTATTGCAAGATTACCCACATTGAGATTGTGATAGATTTTTAATGAGCCTACATTAAATTCATGTTGCGCATCGGCTTCGGTAACGGTCTTAGAACGAATGTACCGAAAATTCTCATTTTGGCCTTTGAAAAAAATAGCATCGGTGACTGTATCCTTTAGTCCAAATAAACGATAACTAACAATAATTTCTTCATGACGCGGATCGTAAAGATATCTCACTTTTGGGCTCAATAAATACCTTAGTGCTCAAACTATAAACAAACAAATCGCTTATGTAAAGAGCTGCTGCTGTTTTAAATCATCGCTGGATAAATTCACCCCCATTGAGGTGAATTAGTTGAGCCATTGCGTATAGTGGGCTAAAATAGGTCTTTTTACTATTCGAATAACTTATGTTCTACGGTGACACCATCCACGAAACACGGCAGATGTTTTTTTCTAGCTGGCAAAAATATGCCAATAATGAACCTCTTTTACCATTAGAAAATGAACTGGTTCAGGTTATCCTGGCGCATCCAGAGTATCATGCAATTCTTAAAAATCAGGAGCAATTTCAAGCTCAGAACTATTACCCTGAACTGGGTGAAACCAATCCTTTCTTGCATATGGGATTACATTTAGCAATTAGAGAACAGATCGCCACCAATCGTCCTCAAGGCATTCAAACCGTATATCAGCGTTTACTGTTAAAATACACCGATGCACTCGCAGTAGAACACCTCATGATGGAACAGCTCGCCGAATGTCTTTGGCTCGCTCAGAAAAATAATACACCACCCGAGGAGCAGGCCTATCTTCAAATGCTTTCTGGGCTCTAATAGTCTTGTTTAAGATTTCCTTAATTTTAAGTTGTTAAAATAAGTACACGTAAACAACACAAGATGAATCATGCCTATTGTTGCTTCTTTAAAACGGGAAACCCCTTCAAAGTATATAAATTTTTCTGTTGACTCTGAAAATCGTCCGCTTGTGGTTCGAGGCTATACTATTCAAGGCCTGCCCTTTCAAATTTTAGTCAATGCAAAATCAGAAAAAGAGGGCCGCAAATTTATTTATGAATGCATTCTGCCGCGTATCGATCAGTACGCTATAGACATCGCTACTTATGGTGCGGATAGAGCAGGTCTTGTGACTGAGTTATTGGTGGCAGAAATTGCGCGAGCGGAACAGGCACAAGCCATTAATTACATGAATTTTGTTTGTGCGAGTGAATTTGAAAACAATATACTGTTATCGGGTTTTGGATTTGGTGCGGGTGGCGTGCTCATCAGCAGAGCAAACCAAGAACCTTACCAGCCCCTCAGACAAGATAAAAAGCGTATGTCAAAAACTATCAGCGATGACTGCACCCAATTTTGTAAGGCAGTAAAGCGTTCCGATGAAATTATCAATTACGCAGAATTACCCAATGCCTTAATAGCAGATAATTATTATAAGTCAGATAATAGTGTAGTTAACAATGAACAAACTTTGTATATGAAACTATCCACTGATATACAAGGTGTTGTTGATATAGAAGGAACTAAACAGAATACGGCTATCGCACAAATTAAAATCCCAACTGAGGAAGAACAAATAAAAAATCAGAAGTTGTTCATTAGCCGAATTAAGCAAGCAACTGAAAAATATATCGCTTGGATGGAGCAAAATGCCAAGGGTATTCGAGGAATTCAACGTTTCTCACATTTTTTTCATGGTCACAGCGGATTGCAGCGAGCGCAACATATTTTAGATTTAATAGAAGGTAGACAAGTAGGACATAAAGCTATTTTAGAAGCCACCCAAAAAGCATTTGAAGCCTCCGGTTCACGTCAACACTCCTATAGCCGCTACCTATTTGACGCAATCACTTTGTCGCAAACATTCGAAAATAATGTAAGTGATCGTGAATTTGCTCAGCAAAAAACTTTGTTTCAATTGAACTGATAGGTAAGTAATACGATGCTTTATATTAAAATTCCAGACAATTGGGAATATGACCCGATTAATTATGATTTTGATGCGCTAACCAGCAAAGATCCCGTAACAAATGCGATATTAGTCGTTGATTTCCAAAAAATAGTTAAAGAAGTTTTGGCGTGCTGGCCCAAAATAGAACGAGATGGCCGATTAATGAAAGCTCCATCGGTCCTAAAAAACTTTCCTAAACCGTTGGAAGGTTCTATCACTATCTATTATATAACCCCTAAAGCAAGTGAATCATTCTCATCCAAGAATCGATTTCTGATGTATCAACCCGAAAAAAATGGGGTGGGAAAATCAAAAAATTCGCGGATGCTCGCGCCTGGTGATTTACCCACTAAATCGTCAACAACATCTTATGGTATTCCCTGGTTTAAAAACCCGAACTTGACACAGCATATGTCTAAAGAAACTCTAGAACAAGCGCAGGCAAAAGGTCAAGAAAAGCGGGCAAATCTAAGGCATGATGGTGATAGTCCAGCTGTTAATTAACATTTAAAAGCTGAACGATGGCACATTATTGACCCCATCTAAGGCATTTAAATCAATCTCGGGATCATATTTTGCTGAGGATGCATAATCTTTTAACACCTGAAGCAGCCGCAGTCGCTTACCCCAAACTGCGGATGCACTTTTTCCTTCAAGATGCATAATTTCTTTAATCATTAAGTCAACTTGCGCTTTTTGCTGAGCGGGTTTCAAAACAAGCAAATCTCTAATTTCCGCAACCTCGCTACTGCATTCGTTTTTGATACTCCATCGTTTATAGACAAGTGGCGCGATGACGATGCCGTGACTCAAGACGAAACCTAAACTCGCGCCGAGTACAAAAGGACCCACTCGATAATCATCTTGGCGGCGTTGCTCTAGAAAACCGGCCACCGCAGTACAGGTAATAATTAAACCACGCTGTAATAATTCTTGAGCTGAGTAGCGATGATTGCTGACGATAAGATTACCGATACGCCTGCCGTCAATCAGATAATCACTGCATGCGGTAATAAATTCGTGTAGATTTTTCGAAAACATGATTCCCTTCATTTTAAAGAAAAGGAGCATTATTCAATTAAGTAACCTGGGAAGCAAGTATGCTATTAACGTGGCATTTATAAAATTTTGATTAGAGATTCACCGTAAGATCAGGTACTATGTTCTTTTAGATATCATATCAGCAAACATTATGACTGAATCCAAGAAAACCACTCATTTTGGTTATTCCTCAGTGAACTGGGATGAAAAAGAGAAGAAAGTTGCTGAAGTTTTTCATTCGGTCGCAGAAAACTATGATTTGATGAATGACTTAATGTCTTTCGGTATCCATCGCTTATGGAAACGTTATACTGTTGAGCTGAGTCAGGTGCGTCCTGGTCATTGTGTTCTCGATCTTGCCGGTGGCAGTGGCGATTTGACCCGGCTTCTCGCCGATAAAGTAGGAGAGCAAGGATCCGTAGTTTTGGCAGATATTAACGCGGCAATGCTCAATGTCGGTCGCGATCGTTTGTTCAATGCGGGTTTATTCAAAAATCTACATTATGTGCAGGGGAATGCTCAGTATTTACCCTTCGCGGACAATAGTTTTCACTGCATTACTATGGGCTTTGGGTTACGTAACGTGACCGATAAAGACGAAGCATTAAGGTCCATGTACCGCGTATGTAAGCCGGGTGGAAAATTACTTATTTTGGAATTCTCAACTCCAGCTATCCCTGGTTTAAAATCAGTTTACGACTGGTATTCTTTTAATATTTTACCTAAAATAGGTAAAATATTTGCACAAGATGAATCCAGTTATCAATATTTGGCTGAATCAATTCGCATGCATCCGAATCAAGAAACCTTAAAAGAAATGATTACAGCTGCAGGTTTTTCCGACTGTCACTATCATAATCTAAGCGGCGGTATTGTAGCCTTACACGTTGCTTATAAGTACTGAGTGAATTATGTTAAAAAAATACTCATTAAAAGCACTACAAATTGCCTTAAACAAGGCATTAAGCCTTGATCCGGATACCCCAGATAAATTTGCTGCCTTATCCGGAAAAACTTTAGAAATCGTGATCGCCCCCCTAAATGCCAATTTTTATATGCAATTTTCGACCAATGAACTGCTCTTATTAGATCGCTTTGATGGCCACCCAGAAACCATTATTCACAGCAATCCCATTGGTCTTATTCGCTTAAGTATTTTACCTGCATCAAAAGCACGCTCCCTATTCAATGACAAAATACGTATGTCTGGAGATATTGAACTAGGACAAAAAGTAAAACAGATTTTTGATGAGCTGGATATTGACTGGGAAGGTCATTTAGCCCATTTTACCGGTGACGTAGTAGCACATCAAATCGGTTCTTTTGTGCGACGTGGGTTAGGTTTTGGAAGATCATTTGACCGTTCCATGCGCGAAAGTATGTCGGAATATTTACAAGAAGAATTGAAAATCCTCCCTTCGCGTAATGAATTGGAAAGCTTCTATCAAGAGGTAGATGAGCTCACACTTGCTGCAGAACGCTTACAAGCCCATATCAACCAATTATTAAGCTGTCATGAAATCGATTAGAAAACTCCTGCGGATACTGCATATAAACTATATTTTAGCGCGTAATGGACTCGATCAGGTTGTGGTATCGTTACCTTTGTTTGCGCCGTTTCGTTTCGTCGTTTTTTTTAACCCCTGGAATTGGTTCCGCAGAGTACGGTTGACTCATGGCGAGGCATTGCGTAAATCCCTAGAAGAATTAGGTCCCATTTTTATTAAATTTGGACAAGCACTATCTACTCGCCCTGATATCCTGCCCCCAGAAGTCGCCTTTGAGCTGAGTAAACTGCAGGACAAGGTGCCTCCCTTTTCAGGAGAACAGGCCACAGCAATGATCACTGCGGCCTATGGCTTATCACCTTATGAAGTGTTTGCGCAATTTGATCCTGTGCCCTTGGCTTCAGCCTCTATGGCACAGGTACATGCAGCCACATTACAAACAGGTGAAGAGGTTATTATTAAAGTGCTCCGCCCGAACATGCGAAGCCTCATCGAAAATGACTTAAGCATCATGCATACCTTGGCTAAATGGGCTGACCGCTATTGGCCCGAGCTGCGACGACTAAAACCTCGCGAAATCGTTCAGGAATTTGAGCACACCCTTCTAGATGAACTTGACTTACAACGAGAGGCGGCTAATGCGGCGCAACTAAGACGTAATTTTGACCATTCTCCCATTCTCTATATACCTGAAGTTTATTGGGATTATACAAATTATAACGTCATGGTGATGGAGCGTATTCGAGGGATCCCTGTTTCGGATATTCAGACTATTAAGGCGCAGGGCATTGATTTAAAAAAACTGGCAGAACGTGGTGTAGAAATCTTTTTTACTCAAGTGTTTCGGGATTGTTTCTTTCACGCAGACATGCACCCGGGAAATATTTTTGTCTCGTATAAAAATCCCCGCGAACCGCAGTATATATGCATCGATTTTGGGATTATCGGTACTCTTAATGATAATGATAAGCGTTATTTAGCAGAAAATTTATTAGCTTTTTTCAATCGTGATTATCGCCGCGTTGCACAACTTCATGTGGAGTCTGGATGGGTTGCTCGAAATACCCGCGTTGATGAATTTGAAAGTGCCATTCGTACGGTTTGCGAGCCCATATTTGAACGTCCATTGAAAGATATTTCTTTTGCGCAAGTCGTTCTCCGGTTGTTCCAGGTGGCGCGTCGATTTAATATGGAAGTACAGCCACAGCTTGTCTTATTGCAAAAAACTTTGCTTGCCATTGAAGGTCTTGGACGTCAAATATATCCGGATTTGGATTTATGGGAAACCGCTAAACCTTTTCTGGAAAAATGGGTAAAAGAACAAATTGGTCCTAAAGCGTTTATCCACCAATTAAAACAAAATTTACCTTTTTTTACCGAACAATTACCGCATCTACCACGGTTAGTTTATGATGTACTTGAGTTAAAAAAATTACAACTTACTGCACAACAAATCGCCGCTGCCATGCAAATAGAGCAAATTAACGAGCCCCGAAAAAGAAGCAGCGACATGGCACTGGGAGCCACATTTGTTTTTCTGCTTGGCAGTCTTGCTTACCTGAGCGATTGGATGCCTGATGAGCGGTTCGGTTTATTTGCTCTTGGCGGTTTCGCTTGCACCGCTGTGTTTTTAATTATTCAACGTATAGTGAGGTTTTAACATGGGACTCAGTGGTATCAGCCCGCTTTCTTTATTATTAATTTTAATGATTATATTAGCTCTTTTCGGCTCCAATAAACTCAAGACTCTAGGTACAGATTTGGGTGAGGCCATCAAAAATTTTCGTAAAGCGATGCAGGATGAACCCCAAAAATCAAGTACAGAGAACGAGACCTCCTCATGAGCTTGGAAATACTGGTCATTCTGGTTGTAGCAATCTTGGTATTTCCACCGCAAAAATTGCCGCTTCTGGCAAAACATATGGGGTATTTACTGCGTCAGGCTAATCGCTTTAAAGCACATCTTCATTATTGGTGGGAGCAGCAGATGCACGCAGCGGAGCTTGAGGAAAACCAACGCAAGGCAGAAGCAGCGGATAAGCACTACCCCTCTAAGAAGTAGCCTTAACCATTTGGGTGCTAAAGTTTAAAAAGCGTTCCTGTAGAAACAACGAACATTTAAAAGGTCTTCTAAATCAATTGCGAAAACTCTTAAATTCAGCTCAGTATGACAAGAAGTACTTACCTTTGATGGGTAAGATGTAACGATGGTACAGCATTCTTGTCTGCAATATTTAGTTATATTTATAGTTATATCGCGGATTATAGTATTCGTCCTCTTCATCGCTGTAAGAGGCGTAATAAGCCACTTCTTGATGCAAAGCATGCGTCTGTTCAATTTCTAAACTTATTTGATCATTTTGATACTGCGTATCGCTAGTATAACTATCATCTGCAGTATGAGCAGGTAAGCGCAACTGAAGTAACATATTTTGCGTACTATCAAAACTGGTTTCGGGTTCTTGTTGTTGCAATGTCAATTGAGCTTCAAGAAACAATTCCTTCCATGCTGTTATAGCTTCCTTCATGAGCACTATGCGTCCAATCGCATCAGTTTTTAATAGATCAGCGATAATTTTAGTTGCATTTAAATGAGGCTGAGAGCCTAAACTCCAAACTCCAGCACGCAAAGCAGTATCATGACTTAAAGCTAAAAGATATAAAAGATCAACGTCATAATCTTCGTTTGATGATACTAATTTATGATGCGCTAAAAAATTTATAAAATTTTGACGTAATGTTATATCCTGTGATGTTGTTACACAACAACCTAAGTATTCATCGGAAAAAATAACAGGAGCAACCGCCACATAATGAGCATTTTTTGCCACTGATTGCACGTCAGATGGGAATGAATGATGAATCAATTCCCCAAGAGAATCTGTTAGATAGACTTGACCATTTTTTTCATAAAAATAAGACATTTTTATTCCTTTTTTATAAATTAGGAACAAATATAACAATAACTACCAATTGAGCCAAGAGGCAAATGCCTTGCCGAGCGCGCGAGGGATGACGGACTTTTTGGGAAATTTCCTTCTTGATCCTTTGATTCACTGCATTACATTTTCGGAATGAACCTCCCGACTGCGCCCTCAGACGTCATCTCGAGCCTTGGCGAGAGATCCCCTTGTGCTCGGATGAGGTGTCTAAGTATGCTTAAGCTCCCATATCAGTTCGCTGTTATTCAATCGATCCGTGCTCTGTGCAGATCACTCGCAAAAGGCTCGGGATGATGGGGACTGGTTGATTCGAAGGAGTACTGGTACTTTAAAAATTATCAATTCTTTTCTAATGTTTTACCTGCCTCACAATATCTTGCTGTTTTTTTTATATAATAACTGAAGCAATCTATATAGGATCGCTTCTCGAAGTTATGTTAATGACAGCTATGGTTGTATGGCAATCAATTATTATTTTTTCGTCAGCGTGTAAGCCTTATTCATCCGTTCATCATGACCTTTTGCCCCACCAGAGACAATCATCCCTCTATTTTTTTCATGATTTAGACGTAATTCTTTTAATTGTTCCTCAGCGTCCTTCAATTCTTGAAATAGAGAATTACGGTTAGGATTCAGTTGAGCTTTGCTTTCTTTTTTGTTTTCAGCTTCTAGCTGAGCTCGTTCATTGTTTATCGCTGTCAGTAATGTTTTATTCTTGTTGCTGATAGCGTAATCGGAGGTTGCTTTGTACAATATAGGCAGGATTTCATCATTCAACGTTTTAATTTTAACTATAAGTTTAGATACAGCTTCAGGTGCTTGTTTTGCGTAGCGAATAGAGTCCTCTTTATAGTTTTTTAGTACTTTGATAGCTACTGAATAAGCATTCTCATTTTCAGAATACAAAAAATCAGGATTCTTAATTGCTACTTTAGTTAAATCAGAACTGCTATGGCGAATTAATGTTTCTCTCTGAGTCCCTTGGCTCGGATCGTTTTCTTTAAAATTGTAGTCAATTAAGGGGCGGGCTGGTATTGATTGGCCAGAAGTCAGCGTAATAATTTTTTGAAGCGAACTGTCCGGATAATTTTTTGCAATTAATGCTCTTAATAGAGGAATTGGGTTCTTTGAGATCCCAGGTTTTACTGAATTAACCAATTCTGGGTTTTTCTTTAAGATATCTTCAATCTTTTTAAAATTCTCTTCATTTGCCTGTCCCTTACTCACTGCAGTCCATAAATCATCCAATGCTGGCATATTAGCCTCCAATAGTTATAAAATTATCCATAATAACAAAAATTACACATTCTAGGAATATTAAAATCATATTTTTTATGTTTTTCTCACGGGCGAAACGTAGATTCGTGGAAATCTTCCTCTTGTGCCAGAGGCTCTGGTGATAAACAGGTACACCATTGATTTATTGCTTCACACTTTGAGATCAGTTCTATTTCAGATTTACTTAAAGCATTGCTTATCTGAACCATGGATTCTAGTAAGGCAAACGTTAATTGAGATCTGTTATCACACGCCTGAAGCTGTTCATAAATCTTGAGAAAATATTCATATAGCTCAGGTTTTTGTGTTTCCGAATCATAATGAACTAAAGCATCATGAAAATCACTTGCCGATTGTTTTAGATTATCCAACATCTTTTCTGGCTCATGCATATGGCATTGAGCACGGTAGTTCACTTTAAATTTTACAAAAGTTACTTCTGGGGGTGTATTGAGCGAATGCTTCGGTTTACTGAGCGTTGATAGTAGATTAAATTCTTTTGCATTATCATTTACTTTATGAACTCCCACCGCACTTTGAATTGACAAAGTGGGATTAAAGTCGCGCATGGATTGTTGCCATCTTAAGGTCAAATCTTCAGATTTTTTTTCCTGAATAAGTCGATCTAATGTTTCTAGTGCAGGAGTGCATGAGCTAACCGCTTTTTCTAAGTCTTCCGCTGATGTGCCATTACGAAGAAGCTCTTGAGCTTTTTCGAGCTGGGTATATGCCTGATTATAATTTTTCCGCTGCATTTCGGATAAAGGTGTAACATTGAGCTCCAAAGCGACTTCTAAAACTTTTTGTAATCTTTGTTCGTAAGTTTTCTCAGAATTTTTCAGTAACGATTCTATTTGTATCTTAAGTCGTTCTTCTTGCACGCGAAACTCTTGCTCATTTTCGGCCAAAGCTTTTTTTGTCTCTGCGACGGCTTGGCGTTCCTCAAGATGTATGGCTCGTATGGCCGCATTGTGTCCGTTTTTTTGTAACCATCGATCGAAAAGATGGCCATATTTTTCCTCATGACGTTTTAAGGCATCGTTTTTACGAGTATAAGCCTCAATATCCGGTTTTCCATCTGGATGAGTTGTAGGCATTGCGTCAATTTTTGCCTTACCCTCTTGGTATTCTCGACGTAAGTTTTCGAGTTCATGACGCGATTCTTCCGAGATATCTGCTGCTGAGTGCGCGATGAGCAGCGCCTGCTCCATGCGTTGAACCCGGCCTAAATAAGCGGTTTCAAACAGGGATGTTTGTTTCAAATGATACATATGTCGCAAATGAGTCAGCTCTTGTTCGTAATAGCGGAGTAAATCGCCATGAGCAATTACATGTGCAAAACTCTCGCGCGCAAGAATACGTAAGGCTTGTGCCCGTTGATCTTGGTATTTTAGAAAGCGCTGATTTTCCTCATCGATGAATAAGTATAACTGTTGCTGACGTCTATATTCGCGCTCCAAATCACGAAGAACTTTATATAATTGCGTAAAATGTTTATTTCCTTTCAAAATTCGGTCAATTTCACGAAACTCGCCCATAAGAACTAAATACAACAGGGGATTAAATTCCTGGATGAAAGATAGTTCCTTATTAAGCTGCGCGCTTTGCTCCAATTCATCGCTGTGATTCATTGTGCCTTGTTGACGACGAAAATAGCGCATTAAGGAGTTTAATACGGTGTTTATTGCTTCTGCAGAACGTTGCAATTGGAGATCAATGATGTATTGAGGTTGCCTTGATAATGATAAGTTCATTTCCATATTAGTACACTTAGGCTTTTATTTTATCATTATAGACTAAATTTAACCTTTTATATCTAAATTATTCAAGTAGATATTTTTTAGATCTAATTGGTTTATTTTTATGTTTAAAGGGCGCTCAAATGATAATTTTTGGAAAGTAAGTGATTGAAGGAAGATAAACTGGCATGTAGGGGTGTTATAACCCCCAGAGGTGAATGATTAGTCCTGGAAACGTTTCACTGGACGATGACAATAGGGTATTTTCTGATGTCGCGCATAATAATCTTGATGGTAATCCTCAGCTTGCCAAAAGATAGTCATAGGTAAAATTTTGGTTACTACATTAAAGCCTAAGTTTTTTAGCTGATGAATTAATTGCCTGGCAATCGTTTGCTGAGCTTCGTTATGGCAGAAAATGGCACTCTGGTATTGTGAACCAAGGTCTGGACCTTGACCATTTGCTTGTGTTGGATCGTGAATTTCAAAAAAACGCTTAATCACCTCACGATAATCTGTTTTGTGGAGATCATACAGAACACGAACCGCCTCAAAATGTCCGCTATTACCTTGGCAGACCTCATCGTAGGTGGGATGTGTTGTATGACCGCCAATATATCCTGATTCTACATAAAGCACGCCTGGGATTTGTTTTAAAAAATGCTCTACTCCCCAAAAACACCCACCGGCAACGATAGCTTCTTCCGTATCAACCACATCATTATCGAGAACAAAATCAAGAGAGGCAGAGTTCACACAATGGCGTAGATTTCTTCTGGTAAAATATTCACCGGTAAAGACATGACCTAAATGGGCATAGCAGCGCGCGCATAATATTTCGGTTCGCTGCCCATCTCGATCGGGGATTTGGAGTATCATATGGGGAATATTGTCATCAAAACTCGGCCAACCACATCCGGAGCTAAATTGACTCTCGCCACGAAATAACGCCATACCACAGCGGCGACAGAGGTAGCTGCCGCGGCTGTGGACATAGTTATATTTCCCAGTAAAAGGATATTCAGTTGCCTTCTCACTGATAATACGGTTTACCTCAGGTGTAAGGCTTGCTGTTTTATCAAGATAATCGCTCATGAATTTGTTTGACCTTGACATATTTTATCTGCGAGGTACCCCACCGCGCCGGCATAATAAATAGAATTATTATAGTGCAAAATCATGCGGTAATTCGGAAAAGTGAGGAAAGTAGGCCCACCATAGGGCTGAACAATACTTCCCTGTAAGTTTTGATAGGGTAAGGTCTTACCATCTTCCGTGCGCACTCCCAAAGCATTCCATTCACTAACCGGTTTAACCGTAGTCTTGCCTTCCAGCGCCATATCGAATTTTGGTGGCAGTTTAACCTGAATTGCCCAAGGCTCGCCTGTTTGCCAGCCATTTTGTTTCATATAGTTGGCTATTGAGGCAAATACATCGGGCTTACTACGCCAAATGTCCTTGCGTCCATCACCATCGTAATCCACAGCGTATTTAACCCAACTTGAGGGTAAAAATTGCGGTTGTCCTGAAGCCCCTGCCCATTCTCCTTTAAAATCCCCAAGGTCAACGTGCCCCTCATTCAGGATACGTAACGCAATAAAGAGTTCTTTACGGAAAAAAGGTTTACGATTTGAATCATAAGCCAAAGTTGCCAAAGCTTTAATCACAGGGAAATTCCCCATGTAGGTTCCATAACTCGTTTCAAGCCCCCAAAAAGACACAATAAAACACGGATTCACCCCATACTTACGGGCCACAGCTTCTAAAACCGCTTGATTTTTTTTAAATTCTTTACGTCCCATCACAATACGGTAATTATCAACCCGGGTATTACGATATTTCATGAACGTTAATCGATGTTCCGGTTGCGAGCGTAATAACCCTTTAATTTGGTGGCTGGGCTCATGAATGTTGGCAAAGGCTCTGTCAAAGACCTGCGGCGCAATTCCCTCACGCATGGCTTCGTCTCGCACCTCAGACACCCATTGATTCCAATTCTGCGAAGCAGCAACAGAATTTTGAGTTGCCAGGATCATCAACCAAGCACTCATTGCCAGGCAAAAGCTTTTCATCAACTTCCCCTCTTTTTAGATGTAGATTATTTTATAACGTAAATTGCACCTAGAAGATAGCCTATTCTGGCATATTCACCATTCGATTCTCATTACTTGTCGTATCGATAAATAAAATTTAGATTAAAATGGACAGAGCTCTTCAATGGCATCATGAATTAATGCCAAAATCATTGTCTGGCACTGCAGAAGTATTTGTTCGGCTTGTTCCCGATTATAGATATCCAAACGATATTTTAAACCAAAACTTAAACCTTTATTTTGCAGGCGAAGCAACTTAAATGCTAGATGACGTGGATCATCGCCCCAAAGATCTACCGAGGGCATCTCAACCTTTAAGAAGACACCAGGCTTCGTTCCTAAACTAAAATCTTTCTGATTTAAGGATTGATAATCAAATGAGATTTTTGGAATCTCCACTCCAAAATCAGCTAATTGAAAGGGAGGCATAAATTGAAACAGTTCCATCTGTGCAAGTTCCTCATTGATAGTTTGCGCTAATTCAGGCAAAGATTTGTGCGCTGCCCGTGTACACCGCACCGCTGGATGCTGTGCAATCTGCCCAATTGCATCGCTCCAATCTTCATTGAGACGTGCATTGGAAAAGACGACCAACGCCGAGTCTGGGAATCCCGAAATTTCTTGCAATACTTTATGTACAACCGCTTGTAAACAGCTAGCAAGGGTTAATTGATGGCGATTAACCC
Source organism: Legionella sp. (assembly GCA_017306715.1). Lineage (GTDB taxonomy): Bacteria > Pseudomonadota > Gammaproteobacteria > Legionellales > Legionellaceae > Legionella. Next base: position 39,293 of record JAFKHV010000018.1, read on the forward strand.
ATTGCTCCAGTGCCATGAGTTGCTTTTTATCCAAATTAAATTGAATGACAGAGCCTTGCAGTGGGTATCGATTGCGCGCAGGTTTTCGTTTGGGCAATGATTGTCCAAATAGATGCCTAACCTTAAAACCCTCTAATTTATTCTGCCAAAACTTTCTATAACTATCATTGATGTCGGGATAAATGTCATTGAGCAGCCAACACACGTATTGATGAAATGGCGCACGCGCAGGGGGGGTGATGCGATCTTGGCTCAAAGCGGCAAATAAATCCTGTATCAAGAAAGATACCGAGACCCCATCAGCAATGATATGGTGAAATACAAAAGCAAGCACTGTTTTTCGGTCTTCTATATAGTATAAAGTAGCGTTAAAAAGGGGGGCTTGCTCCAGATTAATTGGTTTTTTATACAAATCGTTTAAACATTGTGTTAACTCATCTTCACTAACTTCTACGGTAGGTAGTTTAAAGGATACCTGCGCATGAACTGAATGAAAATACTGCCCATAAACAGTCATTATTGTTGCTCGTAACAGTTCATTTTTCCCAATAAGCTCAAGAATAACCTGCTCCACATGTTCTGCTTCCAATCGTTGTTCCACTTCAATAAATACCGGTATGTTATAAGCAGTACTTGAAGGATAATGGCTGATGTATTGCATCATTTCTGTTTGATGGGGTACGAGAGGAAAACAATGGGGGGGAGCTTGGGCCGTTGTGTTTGCTATAGGTGCAGGTAGCTCCTTAAGCAACTCATTATAAAAGATATCCACCAGAGCATTAAGCGTATGGTTTTGAAAAAAAAGAGTCTGCGCATTAATATGAATCCAGGTAAACTCATGTTTTAACTCATGTAGTAATTCGTGAGCGAGCATGGAGTCCATGCCAAGCTCCAACAAAGTTTTATTCCTAATATTGGGCGCGGGATTTTGTATGTGCAGCACCGAACACACCATGTGCATAAAAAGTTCGTATATCTTGTTTATTGCCTCAGTTCGCGGTAACTGCGATAAATTTGCAAAATGTTTGTTCTCATTTATATGCGTTGATGAGCTCTCGGGTTCGAGAGAAATTATAGTTCGCAGCAAATCCTGTTGAAAAGGATTTAGTTGTGCAAGCTGCTGGGCATTCGTGTGATTCGGTAAAAAGCAAATCTGGGCACGGGACTGTTCCAAGAGTTGAGTAAATACCGCGCGTCCTTGATGGGTGTTAATCGGTTCAATTCCTAATTTTGAAAAATTTTCTGTTGATTGGTGTGTCATCCCCAATTGTTGCCATGGACCAAAATTGATGCTCAGTGCCGGTAGCTTTTCCCGCTGGCGCCAGTGGGCGAATGCATCCATAAACGCATTGGCTGCAGCATAATTACCTTGGCCTGCGTTACCGATTAAGGCACTAACCGAGGAACATAAAACAAAAAAATCAAGCTGAAGATATAAATCCTGAGCAACCTGATGCAGATTCATCGCTCCACATACTTTAGCCTGCAACACCACATCAAAATCAGACCATCGTAAATTATTCCACATCCGATCGTGTAATGTTCCTGCCGCGTGAATAATTCCACGAATGGGCGGACATTGCCCTTGAATTGATTGCACCACTTGCTGCAAAGCGCACCGATTACTCACATCAACGCAAGCGTAGGAAACCTTCGGTTGTTCTTGATCATGATTCAGACTGTGTAACACGGTACGTAATTCTGCTGTTAACGGCCTGCGACCTAATAAAAATATATGTTCGTAACGTGTCACCAATTCTTGACATAACTCCTTACCAATGCCGCCCATGCCACCGGTAATGAGCACCGTGCCAGGCAATATCTGAACATGATTATTCTTTGCCGCATGTGCCAATGATGTGGGCTTTAAGGCTTCTTTGTAAATGCCATCTGTCTTAACTGCGGCAATTTTTATATCACCTTTTAAATTAAGCCTTAAAAAAAATTGCCCCAATTGCACGGGACTGAAACCAGGGTCAAAATCGATATGCTGGTAATGATTAGAGGACGATTCCGTAAGCCACGTTTTGCTCATGCCCCATAACACTGAAGACCAAGGGCTTATTTTAGAAAAGGCACTACTGGCTCCTTGAGTAATTACATGAATTCGAGGCGGGTTTGTCCGTTGGGATAAGGCCTGGGTCAGATGCAATAATCCCGCGCTCGCTTGCCGTATTCGGGCATAAATAATTTCTGGGAGCTCTTTATCCCGATCATCATGCTGCTTCCATCCCCATAAATAAACTATTTCGCGTAAATCCGGTAACTCGGCGATTAATTGTTGAAATTGGGCCGGAGCATAAGGATCTAGGGCGCGCAGTTGATCGGCAGTATCCAAATTTGAACCTGCGGTTACCAAAACCAAATTTTCAGGGGTCTGCACCAGATCATGAGCCAAGGAAATACTCACTGGATCAGGATTAATAAAGATAAGATGCTTTCCTTTTAGATATCTCGGCTGTGCTTGAAACGTCGAGGATTTTTGCCACTCTACCGCATAAAGATAATCGGCAGTAGGACGCGCAAAGGATTGCGAAAACCAATAGGTATTTCGTGCGAACGGATAATTAGGGAGCTGTTCAGGAAAATGTCTGATCGCAAACGGGGCATCCAATTGCCACCAATCAATTGGAAATCCTCTAAGATAAAGTTTTCGTAATCCCTCAAAAATGCTATCCCATGGATTTTTGCCTTGTTGCATTGAAGTAAGCCATAAAACGTTTTCAGCATGATCATGCTGGGTGATGATGTTATTCAGCAACAGTGGATTGGGATTAATCTCTAAATAAATATCAAAATCTTCCTGCAGGAGGTTCGCTATCGCTTTTTGCACCTGTAATGATGCGGTTAAGAGCTGTACCCAATGATTCCCATCAACATCCTCAAGCTTGTTACCCGTAGCCATTGAGATAAAAGGAAGTCGTGATCTTTTAAATGGAATTGATGTTACCACATTCGTAAATGATGCATCTGATGCATTTTCTAGCGGTTGCTGCAGCCACTGTATTCGCGCAACCAAAAGCTTGGCCCCCTCTTCTACCGTCATCACGTGCGCAATAACTGCGGCAACAAACTCTCCTGAATCATGACCCACCACCATGCTAGGCATGATGCCTAGGCTCATCCACAATTGTGCAAGGGCGAATTCCAGAGCAAAGAGCGCAGTTTGCGCATATTGCGGCTCTTGTAAAAGATGCTGTTTACCCGGTTGAAACAGGACTTCATCTAGAGGAAAAATCAAATGTTCGTTAAATAACGAACAACAATAATCAATATGCTTTTTAAAAAGCGGGTGGGCTTGATACAACGCATAGCCCATTTGCGTATATAAAGCGCTTTGCCCGGTAAATACAAAAACCACACGTTGCGCTTTATCCATACAATAAGTTGGCGCAACACTACTGGTGAGTACACTTCGTAATTGCTCTGGGGTTTTAACGGCAAAAGCAAGGCGGTAAGGAAGCCCACTGCGGCTATGATTCAGGGTATGACATAACGCATCAAGCGGCAAATTGGGTTGCATTTCCACGAGGTGCATAAAATCTTGCTTTAATTGCATTAACGCAGCAGGGGTTTGCGCGGAAAGAGTAAATAAATGAATCGGTCGTCGATGCTCCGTTTGCGTTTTATCCGAATATTCTTGAATCAGCACATGGGCATTCGTTCCCGTAAACCCAAACGAACTCACTCCCGCACAGCGGACCTGTCTGGATTCCCAATGACTAAGCTCTTGCGGGATTATCGCAGGGATGCTGGGCAAATCAATTAATGGATTTAGCTGTTGGAAATGCAAATTTTTAGGTATCGCGCATTGCTGCAACATTAAAACTGTTTTAATAAGTCCCGCCATCCCTGCTGCAGCCTCAAGGTGACCAAGATTGCTCTTCACCGCACCTAAGACAAGCGGCTGCGTGCGTGTACCGGTGGCATAAATCGTTTTAATAGCGTTAAATTCGATTGGATCTCCCAAAGACGTCCCGGTGCCGTGCATTTCGATATAATCGACCGCATCGGGGCCCACACCTGCTGTTTGTAAAGCCTCTGCAAGCAGCGCAGTTTGTGCCTGCGGATTGGGTGCTGTTAGACCGTTGCTATGACCATCGCTATTTATTACCGCACTCTTTATGACTGCTAGGATGGTGTCACCTTGAATTTCTGCATCCCTCAAACGTTTGAGGATGAGCACACCACAACCCTCACTGCGCACATAGCCATCAGCTTGAGCATCAAATACATGACAATGGCCGGTGGGCGAAAGCATTCCTGCTTGCATTAACGCCTCACTTAAGACCGGATCAAAAAGCGCATTGACGCCGCCCACAATAGCCATTTCACAATGCCCATCCTGTAAATCCTGGCAGGCTTTAGCTACAGCCACTAAAGAAGAGGAGCAAGCAGTATCGATTGCTAAAGCCTCACCACGCGTCCCTAAAAAATAGGCTAATCGTCCCGCTGCTGCACTGTGCGCATTACCTAAACCGAAATAAGCTCCAGGAGCTTTCTGTCCGGATTGAGCCTGTAAATAACTGTAATCACTGGAAGAGATACCGATAAAAATTCCCGTGGGACTATTTACTAATGTTTGCGGTGAAAGGCCTGCATTTTCAAGAGCCTCCCAAGTTAATTCCAGTAAGAGACGGTGTTGCGGATCCATCGCTTGTGCTTCTTGCTCATTGATGTGAAATAATTCAGCATCAAATGAGTCCATATTATCGATAAAACCGCCATAGGGCACCTGCTTAAATTCAGCATATGAAGTACGCTCTGGAGGCGTTTGTCGAATCCCATCACGTCCCTGTGCCAATAACGACCAAAAACGCCCCGGATTAGTACTTGCCCCCGGAAAACGACAACTCATTCCGATAATTGCAATGGGTGTAGCCGCTTTTTCTGCTGTAACCACCGCTTGAGGCTGGATACCGCTGGGGAATAGATAGCCAGCTAAAGCCTCTAATGTCGTATACTGCCAAAGTAGTGCCGGGTTGAATTCCTGCTGCATCCGTGCGCTTAGCTCGGCAGAGAACTGCACCGCGGATAACGAATCCATGCCAAATGCAGCAAAATTTTCATGGCTATATACGCGTGCCTCCGGTACGGCAAAGCGTTGAGATATCCAGGAACGCATCCAGCGCATAAGTTGCTTGCGATCGGTGATGGTCAAGTCTTGGGGTGCCGCATGCTCAACCTTTTCTGCCACAGGCCGGCTCCAGGATGCGACAACCGTTAATTCTTGATTTATCCAGGCTTGGCGGCAAGCATTACGCTGAATTTTGCCACTGGAGGTTTTCGGTAAACTCGATTGTCTTATCAAGGTGATGTGTGTCGGCATCAGCGGTAAGAGCTCACCACATTGCTGTAGAATCTTCTGAAATATCTCCTGAACATTACGGGCATGACGATGTACTTCTTGAACTAAGACTAACTCCTCATTCACCATGAAAGCAGCTCCTCCATGAGCAATTAAATGGGGATGACTCTGTTCCATGACGTATTCAATATCTTGGGGGTAGATGTTTTGTCCGCGGATAATGAGTAAATCGTCAAGTCGACCAGTAACATATAACTCACCCCGCTCATCCAGGAAACCTAAATCTCCCGTGCGAAAATAGGCTGCCCCCGAGTCTAGATAAATTCGACTTTGCTGATTTAACTCCGGTCGCTGCCAATAGCCTTCGCTGACACTGGGTCCGCGCACAATAATTTCGCCCACATGATTCTCGGTAAGAAGAGCACCAGTATCGGGATTTATAATTCTTAAATCATAACTGGGATGGATTTTGCCGCAGCTGACGAGGTCCATCGATTCTTGTTTATTTTTTGCCGGACCGATACGGTTATTCTGTAAAGCTTGGCTGTCTACCGATAAAATGATCGTATCCGTGGCAATTTCTTTCATGGAAATCATAAGCGTGGTTTCGGCCATTCCATACGCCGGCAAAAAAGCCTCCGGACGATATCCTTGAGCAGTGAATGATGCGGTGAATAGCTCAAGAGTAGATGGACTTAAGGGTTCTGAACCATTAATCACGAAACGCAAATGGGATAAATCCAGATTCTCTTTTTCTTCTGCGTGAATGGTTTTTGCACATAATTCATAGGCAAAATTGGGTGCTGCTGTGCCATCGGCCTTGTAATCACTTATTGCCTGTAACCATTTTACAGGCTGCTTTAAAAACTGTAATGGTGTCATGAGAACTAAATGCAAATTATAGGACAAAGGATACAAGATGCATCCTATAAGACCCATATCGTGATAGGGTGGTATCCAAGAGCAGACTGTCTGGACTTCGCCCTCAAGCATTTCATGAATCACCTGAATGTTGGCAAGGATATTGCGATGATTAATCATTACCCCTTTTGGATCACCGGTGGACCCTGAAGTGTATTGTAAGAAAGCAATCGATTCTGATTTTAAAATTGGCCATACTTTGGGTATTGTCAGCGATCTTTGCTCTTCATTAATGAAAAAGAGTTGCTGATCAGCGAGATCAAAACCTGTGGGCCATTTAGTTGGCGCGCTCGCAATAATTAGCTGTACTTGTGCCTGCTCCATAATTGCCCGTAAACGGACACTGTGACGACTATTGCTGGGTGGATAAGCTGGCACGGCGATAATACCCGCGCGCAGGCATGCAAAAAATGTAAGAACATAATCAAGACCGGGCTCAAGCAATAATAAAGCACGTTCTCCTGCATGAGCATATAGTTGTAGATTTGCAGCGCGGCATTCAACAAGCTGCCAAAATTGCACATAAGTTAATTCGCTAGGCTCCGAGGTGCCGAGGTAAGTTAGACAAATTTTATTGGGTGTTTGCTGAACATGACTTTGAATTAAATCCAAAAGCGTATGGGGAGAATATACATCATTCATGGCTCAGCCTTACAACTTTGTTACAACTAGTCTAATAGTAGACCATTTCTCTCGAGATGCATAAACAATGCCAATTCTTTGTCGGATAATTTGCAAACACTATGCAATTAACCATTTTATTTGAGTGGTGATTAGTAACCTCATGAATTGGTATTAAAGAAGAGAAATTAAGTTCTACGGAATTTTTTTGTCAGAATTTTGAGAAGGAGGTCAAATCTTTCGTGTATGTGATTTTATTCGCTACGTAAACAGGTGACCGGCTCCAGTCTTGAGGCCCGATAAGCGGGATAAAAACCAAAAAAGATACCTGTAGCAGCGGAAACCAAGAAGCCTGCAAGAGGTGGAAGTAACAACAGTGTAAAGTTCCATTGACTGAAATAAGCGATTATCCAAGTTAGTGAGATTCCTAAGAGCACACCGATGAGGCCACCCACTAAAGAAAGCATCACCGATTCGACCAGAAATAACGCTTGAATATCCCGATTCCGCGCCCCGACCGCTTTGCGAATGCCGATTTCTTTTTTTCGTTCACTAACAGAAACCAGCATCACATTCATTACCCCAATTCCACCTACAAGTAAAGAAATGCTACCAATTACAGCAAGTAATAAAGTGAAAATATGCCCCTGGCTTTCCATGCTCGCAATAATTTGTTTTGCACTCCGCGCGAAAATACTTAATTTTGGAGAAAATGTATTAATGAGTGACTTAATCTGCTCAATGATCTCATCGATTGGACTATCGGGCTTTAATTCAAGCACCGCGTTATTAATTTTTGCATCTTTGTTAATTAAGGAGATACCGGCTAATGGAATGATTGCAGCTTGGTTAATGTCTTCATTAAAAAAGCCACTTTCATGCCATTGCTGCGCGACACCAATAATTGTATACAGTGCTTGTCCAATTCGTAATTGTTGTCCAATCGGATCAGCATAACTGATTTGCTGCATTTGTTGGGCAAGCCCTGCACCGATAACACAATAATGTTCGAAGGTATCCAAAAACGATACAAAGTTTCCCCGCGCTAATTTAATTTTAACAATTTCCGCTAGATGTTCATCTGCACCAATGATGACCCCCTGCATGACCTTTCCTCGAAAGCTTAAGGGCTGATAAGCCGTGCTGTAGGGGGCTAAATTTTTTATATAAGGTATTTGGGTGGGTAACTGCTGCCATTGCGTCACGGATAGAGAATTTAATGCCGAGCTCCCTCCAGAGGTATTGGCTGGAGGTTTTTGATATACGGCTACAGCAAGTAAATTGGTCCCTAATGCTTTGAATTGCTCCAACGCCTTTTCGGTGGCCAACTGACCACAACTTAATAGGGCGACCACCGCCGCGGTTCCCACCAGAATTCCCAGAACTGCTAAAAATGAACGTAATTTAGCCGAGGTCAAATTCATCAATGCCTGTCTGCAGAGGGTGGTAAAATTCATCGCCGCTCCGCAATGATGACACCATCAGCGATGGTAATCTGTCGCGAGCATTGCGCCGCAAGTTCATCATCATGAGTAATCATGATAATAGTACGACCTTGTTGATGAAGACTGGTAAATAAACGCATAACATCCGCACCTGTGCGTGAATCCAAAGCCCCGGTAGGCTCATCAGCAAGGATAACCTGGGGTTCAGTTACCAAGGCTCGTGCAATCGCTACGCGCTGTTGCTGGCCCCCCGAAAGTTGAGTCGGACGGTGACGGGCATATTTATCCATACCAACATGTGCCAACGCGCCGAGTACGCGCTCATTTATTTCCGCGGGAGGCGTTCCGCGATAAATGAGAGGCAAAGCCACATTTTGTTGCGCACTAAAGCGTGGCAAGAGGTTAAATTGCTGAAATACAAATCCGATATGAACATTACGGACCTGGGCCGCTTCATCATCCGATAGATCACCTACGTTTTTATTATCGATTATATAGCTTCCAGAATCTGCTTTATCGAGTAACCCAATGATGTTCATTAAGGTGGATTTACCAGAGCCAGACGCACCAACGATCGCAAGAAAATCACCTTGCAGAACGTCCAGGGAGATTGCTTTCAATACTGTGGTTGTAATCCCCTCTAAGTGATAGCTTTTAACAATCTCCGATAGCCGCATCACCACATGACTATTCATAAATAATGACATCACCTTCTTGCAAGCCCGATTCCACCACAACCTGATCCGCTAATGCAGCTCCTGTAGCAATAATACGCGGCTGCACACTTCCATCTTGCCGCTGTACCTGTACCTGTATCTGTCCATTTTCTCGCTTAACGGCAGCAATCGGTATAATAAGCTGTTTACCCTCTTCAAGATCAATTTCTATGGTGGCACTCATCCCGACTTTGATCCAACGTTGTTGCTCGGCGGTTAAATCGTGCACCTCGACCACCGCGGTAAAAAAGGGTAGACCATTGTTCGAGCTTGACGCTTGTGCGTTAACCACAACGACTTCACCTGTTAAGGGGTGTTTGCCAAAGGCCACACCCCGAACATGAGCCTTTAAACCCGGATGTACTTGTGACACATCAATCTCTGGAATTTCAATTTCAATACTGACTCCAGAGAGATCACCAATCAGTGCTAAAACTTGTCCTGATTTCACTGCAGAACCTACGGTTATCCGTGCATTTTTATCCTCACCTGATTTTGGTGGATAGAGTAAGACCCCATCACGAGGAGCCTTAATTTGTATTAAATTATGTTGCGCAGCTAAAATATGTTTTACCTTGGCAAAATCGCTCAGCGTCAGTTCAGACACATCTCTAGTTTGTTCTTCTCCAATTTTTTCTAACATTTCGGTTAATTTGCGTGTCGATTGCATTAATGACATGCGCACGGTGGCTAAACTGGATTTTTCACTTAAATAATTATTTTTTGCCAATAATCCTGAATGCCATAATTCTTGTGTGCCTGAAAACTTAGCCTGGGCTACGGTATAACTGTCTTTGGCTTTAAGGTACTCGGTAAAGGTATCGTTAAATTGTTTCTGCAACTCGTTGGAATCAAGCGTTAAGATCACATCGTCCTTTTTGACCACTTGTCCGTAATGAAAAGACATGCTGGAGACAACTGCATCCATAGGACTTGCCAGGGTACTTTCGTGTAAAGGCTGTAAGGTACCGGTGAAATGTAAACTTTTATGCAAGGGCTGCATCTTAACTTTATATTGATGCATACCCTGGGTCTGTTTGGAGCCGTGCGGTGCGCTGCTACAGGCCACTAAAAGCAGATTCATCGAAAAAACCATCAATAATTTATAGACTCGCTTATTCATCCACCATACCTTAATTCAATTTGCCAGCGCTCTAAAGTTGTTCCCAAAACGCGCTCCAAATTAGAAATTTGATTGAGATAAGCGATTTTGGCACTGATTAAACCTGTTTGCGCCTGGATTAATTGGTTTTGTGTATTATTCACATCTAAAGCGGTTGCGATGCCAGCTTGTTGCTTCTTTTTCTCTAAAGCATACGATTGCTCGGCAAGCTTTACTTGCTTTTGTGCTAACTGATACCTTTTGGCTAGACTACGAATATTATTAATCGTATTCGTGATATTCGTAATGAGCGCTCTTTTGGTAGCCAAAAGATTTAATCGATCTTTTTCCAGACGGACTTTGGCATTGATTAATTGGCTGCGCCTGCTGATATCATGCAAGGGCACGGTTAAGGTCAGGCGCGCGGCTTGGGTCAAATTATTTCCATTATAGATACCTCGAAAGCCATCATTTTTACCGGTCGCATCGTTTAATGTGCCACTTTGTACATTAGCGCCCACGTCTAATTGCCATAATTGCTGATTTTTGGCCACTTCATAAGCACGCTCATCGGCAAGTACGGCCATTTTTTGTGCTAAATACTGCGTATTATGCGCCAATGCCCGTGCAATTGTTTGTTTGAGATCAGGCACCTTAATGGTGTCAATAACTACGTCGTTTGGCACCGATAAACGCGTCTCGGGATCTAATCCGATGACCTGTAACAACTCTTGTGCTGCGGTTTGAAAACCATTTTCCATTTGTTCAACCATCAAACTGAGTGATTCAATTTGATAGGATTGCTGAATATTACCGGTAGGTTCAAGCTGTCCTGCAGCGATTTTTTTCTCATTAATCTCATAAGATTTCTTCGCTTCTTGTAACTGTAAGCGCTGATTTTGCAGGTTATGCCCACTGAGAATAAGTGAGCGATAGGCCAGAATAACTTGGGTAACCTGGTCGGCTACCGATTGGCGCAAACCTAATTTACTGAGTAATTCATTATCACGCGCGTTTTGCAGCGCGACCTCATTAACGCGTTTACCGAATCCGCGTAACAAGGGCTGAGTGATTGCAAAATTGAGCATGGGATTAAAATTATTATCGCCGTTTACATTATTATCAATGCCTAGAGACGCTCTGGTACCATATTTAGTTTGTAAATTAAACTCAGGGCTCGCCATAAATGTACGGGTCGAATCAGTACCAATTCCGGCAAATCGGCTTTTTTGTAATACGCCCGAAGCGCCTAGAGCATATTGCAATTCAAATTCATTATTGGCTAAACGCAATTGATAACGTTGTATAATCCGGTCGAGCTCAGCATTTTTAATATTTGGATTGTAGCGTAAAGCCAGCAAAATGGCCTCACGTAAATCCAACTGGTATCTTTTTTTCTTATTTGCGTTGGGCGATGTTGGCAGTTCAATCCAGGAGTGCAGCACAAATTCGGGATTGGCAATCGCCTGGTGTAGACGTTGTTCTGCGGCTTGGGCTTCAGCCAAATTTGTTTGAGGCAATGCCCAGGCATATACGATAAAAAAAATTCCTAGAAAAAACCCAAGCAAATGTTTCATTAAACCACACACCTACTTTTCATAATTCACTGCAAAACGTTGTTTATCCTGTAAACGTAAGGCCGTCAAGTACCCACCCCACAGGCAACCGGTATCAATCGCATGAATTCGTGGATGAGGACAAAAGCCTTTTAATGCAGCCCAATGACCAAAAACTATATCAGCAGTAATTTCTTTCCGTCCAGGAACTTGATACCAGGGATATAAATGGGCCGGTGCATCGTTTAGGGTACCTTTAAATTCAAGATTTAAGTGTCCATTAGCATCGCAAAAGCGCATCCGCGTAAAATAATTGGTAATAACACGCAAACGCGACATTCCCACTAACGAGTCTGACCAAAAGCTGGGCTCATTTCCATACATATGCGACAAGTACTCTACGTAATGTTCGCCGGATAACACCGCTTGCAACTCATTTGCTAAACCTATTGCTTGTTGTAAATCCCACTGTGGTGCAATACCTGCATGACACATCGCCACATTGAGCTCAGGACAATAGTGGAGGATGGATTGTTGACGTAACCAGTGACCAAGCTCTTCACCATCTGCCGCATCAACGATATCCTGAACGGTGTCATCACTCCCTTGCCAGGGCTCGTCGGCAAAAAGTAACCCGAGTAAATGCAAATCATGATTACCTAAAGTGACTCGGGGTGTTATGGGCAAGGAGCGTACAAAACGCAATACCGCCAAAGATTGCGGTCCACGATTAACCAAATCACCGACAAACCATAAGCGATCGCAGGTATCGTTAAACTCTATTTTATCAAGCAAGCGCATGAGCGGATCATAACACCCCTGTATATCACCGATTGCATAATCAGCCACCTTTTTTCACTCCTGCATTCATTGTCGGCTGTTCGTGTTTACTAGTGACCCATTGTCCAGCCCCATTAAGTTGCGTTTGTATGGTATTGGTTGATGTTGCCAGAGTAGGGTCATCTTGAGCGCGCAGCATAAGTTCCATGCTTGATAGATTTTCAACAGCTCCCGCTGCAGTTTTTACTGTAACCGTCTTTGGCAGCACCATAGCATAATGCGTAAAATTGATTCCCGTCTGTTTGCCTGCAAGAGCATGCTCGAAATGAATGTTCATACTTCCATCCGCCGCGGTTTGATGAAGCCCTAAAGAGGCGAAGGCAGTCTGTATGGCTTGCCAATTTTTATATTCTGGATGCTCGCGCACGAACAGCTGAAAAATTTCTTTACACATTAACAAACCACCCGGAACCATGAGTAGCGGCGCTTTGTTAATGATGACTTGTCCATGTTCCAAAGCCTGGTGTAGCCACTGAATAAACTCCATTCCTACTTGACGCTCTTTCTCGATTAATGAATCGGCGCCACCTGAAAATGTACCTACGCCGCCATAACGACCACCCGTCCCATGAGCAAAGCCGCGCGGGGCAAATTCGAGAAAATAACGCTGAATCGCCAATGCATCAGCACGAATAAGAATCGCGCCTAAAGTGCCTGCTGAGCGCTCGTCTTCATTTAACAGTGCCAGCCACACGGCAAGCACATCTCCGTGTGCCGCAATCCAGTTATAACCCCCGGGAGGCATCATGGTTTTAGCTAAAAGTAAATTAATGCGACGACGTAAAGAAATTTCCATGTCTTTTTGAAATTCGTACCCATAATAGGAGCCCATTTGCGCCATATGCTCTAACAGAGGATTCCAGTCTTTAAGAAATTGCCCTTGGGCGTCATAAATGCGTGCATGATAGTCTATGTATAATTTACCAATTCCCTGGAGCATTGCAGCTGAGAACAAGGCATACTGCCATAACTTTTGCTCCTCAGAAATTACCTCTGCGCGGTCATGGATCATAAATTCTTTAAAAATTTCTAATGCCGCCTCGGTACGGTTAAGCGCATGATCAAGCAAACCGCCGGGTTGTGAAAAGTAACTATGAGCCGTTTCGGGCAGGTTTTGGCAATAGAGTACCTGGGTGTCGATTAGACTTGCGGCCAAAGCATCATATTGCGCTGACTCTAATTGCAGCAGGGTGCGAATTTTTTCCAGCAGCACCTGCCGACGTTCTTCGGCTAAAATTTGCGGTGGTTGGTGAATACGCGTCAAATCTTTAAGCGCTTTTTTCGCCTCAGATAAAGAGCTTTTTCGCTCGCGATGAAACAAAACGGTCTCCATTTAAATACTCTTGCTGTGTGTTGCTTTTGTCGTTTTATTTTGTGCTTTTAAAAATTTGCTTCCCTGTACTCAGCAACATTCACAGAAACATTCATTATTTTACACTATTTGGAAATAAATTTCGCTAGTTGCACATAATCTTCAATAGATAATTGTTCTGGTCTTTTTTGACCATTAATTCCTAACTGCTCAAGCTCTGCAGGCGTTATAAGGCCTTTTAAATTATTATTCAAGGTCTTACGCCGCATAGCAAAAGCTCTACCCACAATGAATTCGAGCGATTCCTGATCAATAGGGTCATACGGATTATGCTGATAAGGTACTAAACGAACAATCGCTGAATCAACTTTAGGCGGCGGATCAAAGGCATCTGGAGCGACATCAAACAAATGTGTGATCTCGCAATGATACTGGAGCATGATCGTTAAGCGCCCGTAATCTTTATTGCCGGGCATTGCCGCCATGCGCTCCACGACCTCTTTTTGCAGCATAAAATGCATGTCCCGAATCATAGGGCAAAAACGCATTAATAAGAGCAATAGCGGTGTTGAAATATTGTAGGGTAAATTGCCGATAATCCGCAGGTCTGCTCCAAAATCCCCATAATCAACGGTTAATGCATCTTGAGGGATTAAGGTTAAATGTTGCGCATTTGGAGCTTGAGACCAGTATTGCTGTAAATCCCTATCAATCTCAATCACGGTAAGCTCACGAACAATACGGAGCAATGGATGAGTTAAGGCACCTAACCCAGGCCCAATTTCGAGTAGATTATCCGAGGCCTGAGGAGAAACAGCGGCAATTATTTGCTGTATAATACGAGCATCGTGTAAAAAATTCTGCCCAAAGCGTTTACGCGGACGGTGCTTCACCGATTCAATCCTCAAATAAAGCGATTATACCCTGCTCATCACCTGATTACTAATTTTATCCCGCAATGGCTAGCAGTAACAGGAGAATTTACGGTAAAATCCGCACATTTTGAACTTATTTTGGAATTTATTATGGCATACCGTACGATGCTCAAGTCAAAGATTCACCGTGCCACTGTTACACAAGCTGAGCTGGATTATGAAGGCAGTATTACCATTCCACCTGATCTACTGCAAGCAGCGGACATCCTCCCCCACGAAGCAGTACACGTTTGGAATGTCACTGCAGGTACACGGTTTGAAACCTATGCCATTACGGGATTACCTGATACACATGATATTTGTGTTAATGGCGCAGCGGCACACTTAGTAACACCAGGAGACTTAATTATTATTGCTACATTTAGCAGTATTCCTGAGGCGCAGTGCAGAAGTTATGAACCTATCGTCGTGTTTGTAGATGCAAATAATTGTCAAAAAGAATTACGCCTAGAGCGCGCGGGAGTCAAAGCTGAATTCGTTGGGGCCTGATGATGCAACGCTCCTTGGTGTTGGACTTGCTTGAGCTACGACAACGCTGTATTTATGTATGTCTCTGGTTTGTATTTTTTTTTCTTGGCTTCTTTTTTCTGGCGCATGAGTTATTCTATTTGCTCATTAAACCTTTGCTTACGATAACACCTGCGCCTGCCTATCTCATTGCAACACAAATAGCCTCGCCGCTGGTTACCCCCTTGTGCTTGGCAGCGGATGCTTCCTTTTTGTGCACAATGCCCTTTGCCCTTTTTCAGCTGTGGCGCTTTTGTAAACCCGGACTCTATACTCAGGAGCGCTTCATTTTGCGCTGGGGCAGCTTTTTTAGTGTCGCACTCTTTCTTATTGGCATGGTATTTTGTTACTACGCGATTCTTCCGTGGATGTTGCATTATTTTGCTAATAGCGTGCCTAAGGGCGTACGTTATCTACCGGAGATTTCTAATACCGTAAATTTTATCACCCATATGCTCCTGATATTTGGTCTTTGCTTCCAAGTGCCCTTGTTCACCTGGCTTATAATTAGGCTTGAATTATGCTCTTACCAGCAATTAATTATTCTGCGACCTTACATTATTGTATTCGCATTCATCATCGGCATGTTGTTAACCCCACCCGATGTCTTCTCGCAAATTTTACTCGCCGTGCCTCTGTGTTTACTGTTCGAATCTGGATTACTTCTGGCAAGACTCTTTCCAAGATAACACCCGCCCAATAATAGCCTATACTTTGATTATTAAATAAGCAGGAAGAGGTTTAGCATGACACATGATCAACTCGAACGGCTCCAACAGCAAGTAAAAAGTTTTTTTGATAATATGCAAAAATTTGGTGATGAACATCGATTCCTCGAACTGGAGATCCAAAACTCCTGGAAAAATTTAAATCAGATTAATCACCGCTTAAAAGAAATTAATCCACTCCTCAATGCAGAACAAGATACACCAACACGCTGGAGTCTAGAGCTTGAACATCAAAAATTACTCCACGATCAAGTTGTGGAAAAAGAGAAATTAGTACGCATGGAACGAGAGCTGCCGGAGGTTGCACAACGGCTACTCGACGCGCGCAACAACTATCAAGAAAGTTACCAACGCCTATCCCGTGAAATTACTTTCGCCCAGCAAAAAAGCATTGACTCGGTTAAATTTACCCCGCTGCGGGTCGCGAGTAGAAATCGTTAAACGATATAATTCGTGTCGGCTTTCATTGACTTTGTATGTTACTCATGGTCTGTTGCTATTTCATCAACCCTTAATGATTAGGGATAAAAAAGGACAATTAAGTCTCTTAATGATCACTTAATGTTGCATCAGTATAATGGGAACAAGTATGTAAGCCGACAGGATTTAAAACATGACTGTATCGAAATTATTTAATGAACCCACCCCTCAATCAATTTACACGAAAATTTTAAATTTACTTAAGCAGCATGACCAGGGATTTCCCACAGAAAAGCAATTCAAGGAAGCTACCGGAAAAAGCTGGAGTGATCTTGCTAAAGATTTAAAGATAGGTAGTGGTTTTAAGTATCTTAAAGATTCCGACAAAAGAGCTATGGTTTTTACAAAAGCAAATGAGCGCCTTAAAAATTATTCTCACCTCAACAACACCATAAACAATAAACTCGATAAAGGTGTTGTGTTTACTTCATCCCTAATGGATTCTGTAGATGATCCTTTCGCTTCGGAAGTCGCCGCGAACGTAAACGAGTTAGATGATTTCGGTAACCATCTCTTAGGTCAACTTAAAAATTTCGCAGAAACGGAAACAATACTTAAGGTTCGACAGGAGATTATAACCTCTTATAAACAGGGATATGTTGCTCAATTTATTAAAAATTTGGGTGATTTAATTGCAAGCGAGCCATTAATGTTACTCAAAGCTTTGTTATTTGATCTAATCACTCAAACCTATGATAAACATCTTGATACTCATTTAAGTGGCGCGCATTCATCGGATCAGTATGATACCGAAACGGTAACTCAGGCTTTGGTTCCGGTTGAAGAGGAACTGGGAAAATTAAAAGAATTTTCTAAACGCCTTCCACACGGACTATGCCAATCCGTTGCACAACTTATTAAAGAATTAAGCGCAGATATCGCTCACGTTAAAAAATATCCCCAAGCTTTTAGACCTTTTGAGACGCTTTTTATTGCACGATTGCATACACTAGATCCTATTCTGCTTAAAGTTGTACCAACATGGAAAACGATTGTGATTAATTTTATTGCCGCTTTATTTGAAGCCGGTCTAGTCTTGGTCGGAAAGTTATTACCTAAGAACGTATGTTATGGCGAATGTCACTTTTTTAACTACAAAAATAAGACTCAGGAAAAATTACAAAATATTGAAAATGCCTTTCACAATCAATTAGCCTCTTAAAATGAGAAGGCTTTCGCCTTCTCATTTTTCCGCACCGCAACCTGCAGCAATTTCCGATTCTAAAAGTCTTGATAGATTGCTGCCTCCCACTTTGCTCTACAACCCATAGAATGATCGAGCAGATCAAATTCTTGAGTGATTCTTATTCTTGAGCAATATTTTAAAAAAAGATGCCAACAATCCTCAAGCTCTAACGTCCCATGCCGATAATATAAGCAGAAACACTTTTTTAATGCGCTGTCTGAGTAATTGGCACCCACCCTTTGGGCTGCTAGAGATCAAAAAGAATAAGGATTGGCCATGGATAAAATTGCGCGATTTAATATTGGGGATTTAGTCATTCACAAAAACAGCCGTTATCGTGCGATTGTGGTCGATGTGGACCCACTTTTTCAGGCCTCAGGTCGTTATAATCCGCAAGCGATTAAGCGTGAATTTGCCACGCGCAATCCTTGGTATCGCTTGCTGGTGGATGATAGCAATCAAGTGACTTATGTTGAAGAATGTATGCTGGTTCCAGATTGCAGCGCTTTACCCATCAACAACCCCCACTTAAATCGCTATCTTACCGAGCGTAAAGGGCATTATCAGACGCCTAAAGCCTTTCATTAGCCTTAAGTGAACGCAGGGCGGTAACTGCGTTCACTTTTAAGTATTATTTAATCCAATAATCAATAATGCAATAAACGCAATGAGTAAAAGTGCCAACAGCCCCATAAATAAAAAACTTTTGCTTAAATTTTCGCGGCTAAACTGCCCCGGATTACCTTTTATGAATTTATAAAGAACAAAAATAACCAGACCTGCTCCGACTAATCCTAAAATTTCATATAAAGTTTGCATACGTTCCCCTATTTTATTTCAAAGCTAAATGCATCAGAAAATAAATGATCCGCCGTAACGCCCAAATTGAGTAATGTGTCGCGTACATGATATACCATATCAAAAGGCCCACTGAGAACAATTTCATAATTTACCAAATCGTGACCATGACGTTCCATTAACTGAGATACCAGAGGTTGACTCTGCTCCTCATCGGCGAGCGCCGCATAATAATTGAAGTGAGTGACATGCTGATACCAATTTTGCACGAGATGATCCATGTACAAATCACCACGTGCACGTGCTCCCCAAAAAAATTCAAAAGTTCGTGGATCACCTGTAGCCAATAGATATTCCATCATCGATTTAATGGGTGCAAACCCCGTGCCACCAGCAATAAACAACACCGGCCTCGCTGAATCGAGCTTATCGATGGAGCAATCTCCATAAGGAAGATCCAGCGATAAGACACCTTGTTCTCTAATGTGTTCAAACAGGCGCAAATGAAATGGGTTTTCCGAGCTATGACGGATATGCAATTCGTATTTATGCGAACCAAGAGGGGCATTTGCAATGGAATAACTACTCTCCTGACCATCAAGGATAATATTTAAATACTGACCAGCTTTATAATCGATATATTCTTCCGGCACCAAGATAAGATGCATGATGCTATCGGTTAAGGGTATAATTTGTGCAACTGTTGCTTTAACGCGTCGTCCCTTCATCCATCCAATCCTAACAATGACCAATAACCATTCACTTTTTGTATAATCTCTTCATCCATCACAATGGGTTTCCCCCATTCGCGCTGGGTTTCTCCTGGCCATTTATTGGTCGCATCAAAGCCTATTTTGGATCCGAGCCCTGAAACAGGTGAAGCAAAATCCAGATAATCAATTGGTGTATTCTCAATCATCACAGTATCACGCGCCGGATCCATTCTGGTGGTCATCGCCCAGATCACATCGGGCCAATGTCGCGCATCGATATCATCATCACAAACAATCACAAATTTGGTATACATAAACTGACGCAAGAAAGACCATACGGCCATCATAATTCGTTTCGCATGCCCTGGATATTGCTTCTTCATCGTCACCACCGCGAGCCGATAGGAACAACCCTCGGGTGGCAAATAAAAATCAACAATCTCTGGAAATTGTTTTTGTAAAATAGGGATAAAAACCTCATTTAAGGCCACTCCCAAAATAGCGGGCTCATCTGGCGGGCGTCCGGTGTAGGTACTATGGTAAATGGGATCGGGACGATGAGTAATACGCTCCACAGTAAAAATTGGAAAGGATTGTACCTCATTATAATAGCCGGTGTGATCACCATAAGGACCCTCAGGCGCTTCTTGTCCAGGCTCGAGAAAGCCCTCTAAAATAATTTCTGCGCTTGCCGGTACATGTAAGTCATGCCCTATACAACGCGTTAGGCGCGTACGTTGCCCTCGTAATAAACCAGCAAATGCATATTCCGATAAAGTATCGGGAACAGGGGTAACGGCCGCAAGAATAGTTGCCGGATCGGCCCCTAAAGTAACTGCTATGGGAAAACGTTCTTTGGGATACTGCTGTTGCCATGCTTGATAATCCAGCGCACCCCCACGATGCGATAACCAGCGCATGATTAATTGGTTTTTATTGAGTACTTGTTGACGATAAATGCCCATATTTTCACGAGCTTGTCCTGGGCCTTTAGTGGTGACTAAACCCCAAGTGATTAATGGTGCGGCATCCCCGGGCCAACAAGTTTGAATGGGTAGTTTAGTCAAATCAACCGCTTCACCTTCCCAAACGTATTGTTGGCATTCCGCATGGCTTACGTATTTGGGAGCCATGTTTAAGGCTTGCTTTAATAAAGGGAGTTTACTAAATGCATCTTTAAACCCTTTAGGAGGTTCTGGTTCTTTGAGAGCTGCTAACAACGTGCCAATTTCACGTAAAGCTAAAATGTTGTCTTCCCCCATACCTAAAGCCACACGCTCTACCGTACCAAATAAATTGGTTAATACAGGGATAGAATATCCGGGTACTTGCGTGAATAAAAGTGCGGGGCCCGCGCTCCGTAGTACTCGATCACTAACCGTGGTCATTTCTAGGTAAGGCGATACGGGATAATGGATTTTTTTTAGAAGCTGGCGCGATTCAAGCTGAGAAATAAAGTCACGGAGATCAGAGTATTTCATGGAAAATCCCTCGTTATGCCCGGAGCGTTAGGAAAAAGCGGATGCTGACATTGCACCCGCTTTCTAGAAAACGAATTACTCCTGACGCTTCATTGCATCAAAGAATTCAGCGTTTGTTTTATGGTTTTTCATGCGCTCAATTAAGAATTCAATCGCATCACATTCATCCATAGATTGAAGAATTTTGCGTAAAATCCAGGTGCGATGTAAATCTTCCGGAGACAAGAGGAGATCCTCACGACGCGTACCGGAACGGTTGATATTGATAGCTGGGAAGACACGACGCTCAGCGATATTGCGACTGAGGTGGATTTCCATATTACCCGTACCCTTAAATTCTTCGTAAATCACCTCGTCCATCTTGGAACCTGTGTCTACAAGCGCTGTAGCAATTATTGTTAAACTGCCTCCTTCCTCAATATTTCGTGCCGCACCATACAAACGCTTTGGTCGTTGTAAGGCATTTGCATCCACACCCCCGGTTAAAACCTTGCCCGAAGAGGGAACAACGGTATTATAGGCGCGAGCTAAACGGGTAATTGAGTCGAGCAGAATAACTACATCACGCTTATGTTCTACTAATCGTTTTGCTTTTTCAATGACCATTTCTGCAACTTGCACATGACGGTTGGCTGGCTCATCAAAGGTACTGGCTACGACTTCGCCTTTTACGGAACGTTGCATTTCCGTTACTTCTTCGGGACGTTCATCGATTAAGAGAACAATTAAATAACATTCTGGATAATTTTTTTCGATAGAGCGGGCAATATTTTGCAACATCAGTGTCTTACCGGCCTTAGGAGGCGATACGATTAAACCCCGCTGTCCTCGTCCGAAAGGTGCACACAAGTCGACTACTCGGGCAGTCAGATCTTCAGTACTGCCATTACCTTGCTCCATAACCAGGCGTTCTGACGCAAAAAGCGGGGTCAGGTTTTCAAAAAGAATCTTGCGCTTAGCGCTGTCAGGCGAGTCGTAATTGATCTCGTCCACTTTTAAAAGAGCAAAATACCGCTCATTATCTTTGGGAGGGCGAATTTTTCCAGAAATGGTATCTCCTGAGCGTAATCCGAAGCGACGGATTTGACTGGGAGAAACGTATATATCATCGGGTCCTGCCAAGTAGGAACCATCTGCAGAGCGCAGAAATCCAAAGCCATCAGTAAGTACTTCTAGGACACCATCGCCGTGGATATCTTCACCTTTAAGAGCATGAGCTTTCAGGATTGCAAAAATGATTTCCTGTTTACGCATACGGGAGGGATTTTCGACACCAATCTCTTGCGCGATATTAAAAAGATCGGCAATAGGCAATTGCTTAAGTTCGCTAAGATTCATACTTCTCACTTGATTTGTTTGTTTAGAATAGAGTTATCCGGGAAAATTAATGGTTGTAGAGCGACAGTCAGGGATCCTGCTGCCTTGTATAAGCCTACCACATTCCAATTGACTTATACAGGCAAACAGTATCACAGCTTTATAGCAAGATTCAATATCTTTAAAAAAAATTAAATATGACTTTCAACAAAAGCAATTAATTGTGATTTAGACAATAACCCCATTTTAACTGCTTCAACCTGACCATTCTTGAATAGAATCAATGTAGGAATACTCATCACGCCATATTTTGCCGGGGCTTGAGGATTCTCATCTATATTGATCTTTGCGAATGTAATATCAGCACTGTGACTTGCAGCCACTTCTTCTAAGATTGGTGTTAGTGCGCGGCAAGGGCCACACCATTCTGCCCAGAAATCAACAATTACCGGTTTCGTTGCATTTAGTACCTCTTGGTCGAAATTGGTATCGGTAACGACTTTAATATGTTCACTCATGTTACACCTCGATTATTTTAATTCTAGTCTGCTTGGTCTGTGGTCCGGTCACTGAAGCCAAAACGTCAAAAGGCTAAAGCTTAGCCGGTATTATAGATCACCACCCAGAGCTTGCAACACACTTAATGCAGTAATTGTCGCAGTTTCTGTACGTAAAATTCTTGGACCTAGCGATACGGGCTGAAAATGCAGCGCTTGCGCTTGAAGCACTTCTTCTTCACTAAAACCACCCTCAGGTCCGATAAGTAGGGCGATTGATTCCTCTATTTTAAAGCTTTTCAAAGGCTGGGCTTGATAGGGATGTAATATCAGTTTAATGAAGGCCTTACACTGATTTAAATAGTGCTCTAACGATAACGGCTGGGCGATTAAAGGTACTACATTTCGTCCCGATTGTTCACAAGCCGCCACAGCAATTGCCTGCCACTGCTGTACTTTTTTTTGTATTCGCGCTGCATCGAGTTTTACCACGCAACGCTCGCTGATTAGGGGTGTTATTGTGTTGACACCCAGTTCCACCGCCTTTTGTATTACAAATTCCATCCGCTCACCTTTGGAAATTGCCTGGGCAAGATGGATATGCAGAGGAGATTCTCGATTTACTTGCGCGCTGGAATCTATTGTTACGAGGACCTTCTTTTTATTAATGGCAGTGATTGTACTGGTAAATTCCTGATTCGTTCCGTTAAAAAGACATAATTGTTCACCCACGTGCATGCGCAAAACCACACCAACATGCTGCCCTGCCTCTTCAGATAAAGTTACAGACATTCCTTCTGTAAATTCACCGGACTGATAAATACGAATCTTTTTCACGCTGCACCTTTTAATACTGCTCATATATATTATGCGGGCAAATAATTTTTTTTCAAAGCCGCTCGTGTAAGAAAACTCAAAGCAGCTGCAAAGTGAGTCGTCAAATGCGCCATTACCTCAATCCGGATGAAGTGCAAAATCAGTATATATTGTCTAAAATTAAAAAAATAATCTTAATTTAGATAAGGTAACGCTATCGTGGTGCATGAGCCCTACAGAATTTTGTTACTTGAGCCCATCCAAAGTGTGGCGACAGACATTATCTCCTGGTTGCAAGAGCGCGCACAGATTGTTCACATTAGAAATCCACATGAAGCCATGGAAAAGGCGGCGTTATCTCATTGGGATGTAGTCATTACGGATATTAATGCCCCCGATATTAATGATCTTGATATCACAGCAATTGTGAAACGTGCAAATCCAGATACCTCATTACTTATCGTTACCGAGCATAAAAAGGTCGATTTTATCATCAGTGCGATGCAAAATCATGCTGATGGTTTACTCTTTAAACCTTTGGAAGCCAAGGAATTTGTAAATAAGGTGTTTAAATTGGCTGAGGATAGTCGCGAAAAACGTGCCAAAGGTCGTAAAGTTGTATTAGCAATTGGGGCTCACCCTGATGATGTTGAATTTGGCTGTGGGGGTGCTTTAGCGAAACATCGCGCCGATGGTGATTCTCTAAATATCCTGACACTCAGTAAAGGTGAAATCGGGGGTGATTCTCGTACACGCGCTTTAGAATCAGAACGTGCTGCAAAAATGCTTGCGGCGACACTCTTCTTGGGAGATTTTGTCGATACCGAGATTACCCACACCTCTCAAACCATACAATATATTGAAAAAATTGTTCAAGAAATACATCCCACCCATATCTACACGCATTCCTTTCACGATAACCACCAGGATCATCGCAATGCTTATCATGCGAGCATTACCGCGTGTCGCCAGGCTCCCAATGTCTACTGTTACCTTTCACCTTCCAGCACAGTAGACTTTAAACCGAATGTATTTATCAATATCGATGGTTTTATCGAAATCAAACTATTAGTACTGGAAGCCTTCTCTAGTCAAAGCACAACCCGGCCCTATCTGGAGGCGGATATGATTCGCGCTACCGCCCGTTATTGGGGGCGGTTTAGCAATTACCATTTAGTTGAACCTATGGAAGTGATTAAAGGCCATTCTTAACGTGATTAATGTTTATTGATGATTACTCGCAGCGCCTGTAATTTTAATTGCACCGAGTCCAAATAAGTTAATCCCTGACTTAATTGCTCACGGAAAAATACAACTTCTTCTTCTCGTATCGCCGGATTAACATTTTGTAAGGCTTCCAAGCGCTGAATTTCCCCGCTCATCTGTTCTTGTAATTGCTTTTTAGCGTGCTCCATTAGTGGCATTAGTTCGTGTTCGGCTAGAGCTTTACTTTTTTTGATCATAAACTCAAGCTCTGCATGTATTTGGCTAATTATTGGATATCCTAATTGGCGCTTCACCGCCTGACAGAGGGAATTTAACCGCTCATAATCCAGAATATGGGTTAAATTTTTTCCTGTTGCATCGATAAAAAATCGGATGGGGGTAATGGGCAAGAACCGGTCTAATTGTAATTGTTTGGGAGCGGCGGTATTTGGGGTATAAAAAGCTTCCAGGAAAAGGGTACCTGCTGGAATGTTCTTAAGGGAAATAGTCGCTAAAGTCGCATTCCCAACCTCTGAATCCAGAATCATCTCTATACTTTCGCTGACCATGGGATGTTCCCAGCTTAGAAAATCAATATCCTCACGATGCAAGGCTTTGGGACGGGAGTAAGTAACCGTCATCCCATCTTCTTTTAAATACGGAAAATGGGTTGTTTTCATATGCTCAGTAGGATAGAGCACCTCTGTGGCCTCGGAATGATAATCGTGGTCAATCCCATATTCTTGAAAGACTGCGGCCATATAATTTTGTAATTCAATGCACTGCTCTTCGGTTTCCATAACCGTAATTAAGGATTGCGCATAGGGCAGATTACAGGAATTCAATTCTAATAGACGATCTCGGCCCTGCTCTTGTGCCTGTGCGATTTCGGCTACGCGTTGTTGGGTTTTTTGGATTAAAGCATCTAACTGCTGTTCGTTAGGCTCCGTCAGCAATGCGGACAATGAGTCGGCAAAGGTCTCATAAATACTAAAACCTGAGGCATTACTGATTTGAAATGCATTCAACCCTTCATGATACCATCGAAATAAAGTTTCTTGTGCAGTGGCTTGCAAATAAGGGACATGAATTTGTATATCTTGAGTTTGACCAATACGGTCTAAACGTCCAATGCGCTGCTCAAGCAGATCTGGATTGAGCGGTAAATCAAATAACACTAAATGATGGGCAAATTGAAAATTCCGGCCCTCACTCCCAATTTCGGAGCAAACCATGACTTGAGCACCTTCTTCCTCCTCTGCAAAATAGGCGGCTGCACGATCGCGTTCGATGATGGTTAGCCCTTCATGAAATGCGGTGCTGCGGATACCTTCTTTATTTTTAAGATGGTACTCGACTGCTTTTGCCGTATCTGTTTGCGCACAAATCACCAGTATTTTTTCTTTACCCAGCTCATGACACAATGTGACCAGCCAAGCAACACGAGGATCGTTTACGGCCCAAAGCGCTTTTGGGTTTAATCGCGTCTCCGGAAATAATTCCTGGGCGAGCGAAGTCGCTGGATACTGGACGTAAAGCTCAGGACAGGGAAGCGCATGTGGGTATAATTGCCGCTTGGGGAAACCTTTGATCGCTGCGCGCGTATTACGAAATAACACCCGTCCCGTACCATGCCGGTCTAAAAGAGCGGTTATTGCTTCCTGCGCTGAGAGGCTTGCCGGATCATTGTGGAGATAGGAAGACAGTTGTTGCAGAATTCTTGCAGGTAAGGTTTCAAGCGTCTGCATTGGTTCCAGTTCTAGCAAAAATTGCACCAGCTCATTAATCTCTCGATATTGCTGCTCTTCCTCCTGAAATTGGAGCAAACTGGGGTAGCGTGCAGGATCCAATAGACGTAAACGTGCAAAATGGCTAGCAACACCTGCCTGCTCCGGTGTAGCGGTCAACAGCAATAACCCTTTACTGTGCATACTAAGCTCTTCGACCAACTGATATTCTGCGCTCGGCTTATCTTCAGACCAATGTAAGTGGTGGGCTTCATCAACGATTAATAGATCCCAATCACATGTTAGGGCATGCTCTTGGCCTTGTGGATGCCTTTGCAAAAACTCTAAGCTACATAAAACCCGTGATTCGCTGGCAAAGGGATTCCCTTCATTGAGGCTATCCCGTTCAATATCATCGTCGTCTGCCAGATCCTGTTCATCCTGCAGATCTTGATAACGCGATTCGTCAATAATGCTAAAATGCAAATTAAAACGCCGAATCATTTCGACTAACCATTGATGAATTAATGTTTGCGGTACGACAATCAACACCCGATTTGCTCGGCCCGTATGCAGTTGGTAATGCAGAATCATTCCCGCTTCAATTGTTTTACCTAAACCAACTTCATCTGCTAATAACACTCGCGGTGCAAAACGTTGTGCCACTTCGTGGGCAATATAAATTTGATGGGGTAAATGGTTTGTCCGCGCGCCCAGCAAGCCACGTACGGGAGACTGCTGCAGGCGACTTAAGTGATTTAACGTATCCACCCGTAAACGATAGGTTTGGATTTTATCCAATAATCCACTAAGTAAGCGTTGTTGAGGAGCGTTCAGACTAATAAAACAGCTTAAACTGACTTCACTAATTTGCTGTAGGTCGCCATTTTTAGCGACGACTTCGTAGAATACGAGTCCATTATGTTCTTTTACCGCCTGGATGGTAAAAGATTGCTCGTCGTTGGTTAGTATGTCCTCACCGATTTTATAAATAATACGGCTAAGCGGTGCACTATCCACAGAATACATGCGCTCTTCGCCAGCAGCAGGAAAGCTAATGTTAACCTGACGCGCGCTCACTTCGGTAATCATGCCTAATCCAAGCTGCGACTCTGTCGTACTAATCCAGCGCTGACCTACTTTAAATACCATTCCCACAACCCTTTGCAAAAACTGGATACCATAATCAAAAAATGAACTTTAAGCAATCAGGTTTTTAGTAATTTAGGCAAAAAATAAAGCACTTATTGAAATGAATAAATTTTGACTTACATGAATCAATCTTAAACCTTATTTTTATTTATCGTGTATCATTTTGGTAAATTCAAACCCGCCATCGAAAATCTCCCTTGAGTTATATTGAATTTTGGTAAAAAATAAAATTTATAGGGGAAAACTTAAACACCAGGGGAAAGAATATGCCAGATAACAATTCGCTGTCGCCGCAACAGATACACGAAGAAAAAAAAGATTCCCTAGCAAAAGATTTCCTAGTACCCGAAGATACCGTCATCGCGATCATTCCGGAAATAAACCACCAGCCCGAAACTCCGGTTATTAGCCCTGAAGAAG
The DNA here is from genome assembly GCA_017306715.1 of Legionella sp. Classification (GTDB taxonomy): domain Bacteria; phylum Pseudomonadota; class Gammaproteobacteria; order Legionellales; family Legionellaceae; genus Legionella. The sequence goes on from JAFKHV010000018.1 coordinate 67,077, forward strand.
CTGAAAAAATAGTCCAGGATATTCCTAAAAATGACGATGGCAGTTTTAAAGAATGCAATGTCGCGGCCGGAACACTCGAAGGGATAACCTTAGGCATGCTTCGTATTATCGATTCCATGAGAGAGCAGCCGAGTAAATTTTCGCGGGCAGCAGCCTTCTGGGGGGCAATGCCCATCTGGCAGAAAATTGGTATCGGTCTGGTTATTACTATCCCCTTACTTGTCGTTGCGGCCTTCACGCAAATGATTACTTTTGCGGTTCTGAGTTTTGTTGCGGCCGCGCTATATGCCGGGATTGGCTTGTTGTTTAACGATCATGAAGCGACTAATAAGGGTTCGCTTGATCGCATTAAAATCGGCATCGAATCACTTGCACAAATGCTCACCGGTCTATTTCTTTTCTTACAAAATTTATCCAGGGATCTTGGCATGAGCGTTGATGAATTAAAAGGACAGAATACTCAATTTGAACAGAACAACCTAAATTTAGCAGATGAAGTTTCAAACCTGAGCAATCAGAACAATCAGATGAACAGCCTGATGCAGGACATCGAGGACAGCTCGAAAAACATGAGAAATCAGAGTACGAATTTAATTACACAAATCCAAGGTTTTTTTGCCCAGCTAAAGCAGATCAATGAGCATCAAAGAAATGAACTTACTGAGCAAATTAACAGCTTAACTATCGCTAAAGAGGCTTTTGAACGACTATGGAAAGGACAAATAGAACAACTCACCTCACTCATAAATAATGAAGAATCGAAACAAAAGTTTTTAGCTAAAGTAGACCAGTTTATCCAAGATGATGCGAATCTTAAAGAAAACATGAAAGGGGTACTAGATTCCTTTTCTGAGGAAAATGAACTTTTGAAAGCAAAGACCGCAGAACTCGAGTTACTCAGCCGGAAATTAGCAGAGACGCAACTTGAACTTAAATGCTTAACCGAAAAACTGACTGATTCTCAAGCAACGCAAATGGAATTAGTTGAAGCTCTGAGTAAGCTGCAAGCAGAATATATGAGCGCAATTGAAACTCTTAAAGCACAACGCGAGAAGCAGCCTAGTGAGAGGCAGCCTATCACAGCCTCTTCCAATACACTGTTTAGCCAGAAACCAGAACGGAAACCACCCGTAGATGCAAATACTGAAGATAGGGCAGTAATTGATATCAGCTCCTACTCATAATGTCCCACTCTGCTTCATCCACCATTATCAGACAGGCTTGTAATGATTCCGACATTCAAGCCTGTCTTGCTATTCGCAGGCAGGTTTTCGTCATAGAACAGCACGTGCCTTTAGCCGATGAACTGGATGGAAAAGATGCGGAGTCTGAGCATTTTTTAATGCTTCAGGATGAGGTTCCAATTGGTGTGGCGCGTGTACGTTTTATTGAAGTTGACGCTAAAATTGAACGCATGGCCATCCTTTCTGAGTATCAACATCAAGGATATGGTGCAGCCCTTATGCGTTATCTCCTGGAGTATTTAGAATCAAGACAAGTACGCGGTGTCCAACTAAGCGCGCAAGTTGCAGTCATTCCATTTTATGAACAATTGGGATTTAGGGTTTGCAGTGAGGAATATCTAGACGCCAATATTCCCCACCAAGATATGTATCGAGACTTTAATCATTGCCCGTAAGCATTGAGCGCAGCACGGATTGCACCTCGTTCTGATAAACGTTGATACCATTCCATGAGACGGGGGAATTTATTCGCGTCTATGATTTGTTGATAGAAAACCTGATAACAATAAACCCAGGGCCAAATCGCCATATCGGCAATACTGTATTCCGTTCCGGCAATATACGCGTATTGCCCTAATTGCTTCTCCATCACCCCCATGAGCCGTTCTGATTCTTCACGGTATCTTTTTTGTGCATAAGGGATCTCTTCAGGGGCAAAACGAGTAAAGTGTCCTAATTGACCAAACATCGGACCTATATGTGCCACTTGAAATAGACACCATTGCAGCACCGTATATTTTTCCTGGAGGGTTTTTGGTAAAAATTGCCCATGCTTTTCCGCAAGGTATTCTAAGATAGCCACACTTTCAAATAAATAAAAGTTTTGCTCCTCATCATAGAGTGCGGGAATTTTATTATTGGGGGAGATTTTAAGAAATTGCGGTGAAAATTGTTCACCTTTGGAGATGTCGACCAGTTGGATACGATAAGCACACTTAAGCTCCTCGAGCAGGATGGTCGGTTTCATACCATTCGGGGTTCCCCATGAATAAAGAGTATACATTGATAATTCCTTTTGGTTGTAAACTTGATTTTAAGTTTAATATACAAATGCCATTTAGGAAATTTATTCCCGCTTCCCGCTCTTGCTTAATATGAGAGTTCCATTATATTAGATGAAGCTCGGATTGCTCTTATTAAGATGATGATAGTACATGGACTTCAAGACACACCTGCCCCAAGGACCTGCTTGGTTTAAACAATTGTATAATTCCTCTTGGTTGGTTAAAGCCTTGGCTGTGGTGTTGCTTTTTATTTTATTTTTAGCGCTCCATAGTTGCTTATCTCACTATAGACTCAAACCCACTGCCACGCCCATCCTCATCCGTACTCAAGAAGGTTTACTCGTACCCGAACACTCACCCTTGCGCAAGCAACTGCAAATAACGACTACTCAACTCGTTAACAAACCGCACCAAGTGCGATTACCTGCCATTATTGAAGGTAAGCCCGATGCCAATATGAATATACTTGCTCCAGTCAATGGTCATGTGCTTAAAATTATGACCTCTTTAGGTACAGTAGTGACCGAAGGTCAAGTTCTGGCCACGCTACAATCGGCAGCCTATGCGCAAGCGTTTACCGATCAATTAAAAGCAAAAAGCGCGCTGCAACAAATTCAAGAAGCATGGACCCGTGCGCAGAAAGTCAATCGTGCGGGTGCCAATTCTATTAAAGAAATTGAAATCATAAAAAACAATTACACTCAGGCGCAGGCGGAACTACTGCGTGCAACCACCGTACTTGCGGCTTTAGGCACTGAAAGTACGGAGCTGCAAATTAAAGCACCACAAGCGGGAAAGATTATTGCGGTGAATGTCAGTGAAGGGGCTTTCATTAACGATAACACCCTGCCCTTATTTCAAATTTCCAATACCCAGTCGCTCTGGGTTACTGTATGTATTCCAGAATATTTAATACCCATCATTCAACCGCAACAACAGGTACGTATCAAAACGGCAGCATATAGCAAACCGTGGCAAGGAAAAATAGATTTTATCAACGCGATTATTGATCCAGACACTCGCTGTAATCGGGCGCGCATCAATCTGACCAATCCTGATGGTCGCTTACAGCCCAATATGTTTGCCACCGTCAACATCAGCATTCCCCAAGAACCTCAGATTCTATTACCATTATCCGCAGTGCTTTTAAACAACGATGCGACTACTGTCTTCGTTGAAACAGCGCCATGGACGTTCAAACGCCGTGTGATCACGCTTGGTGCCGAGGATGGCGACTTCACGCGTGTCATCGCAGGCATCTTGCCCGGAGAGCGGGTGGTGACCGCCGGAGGGATATTGGTTAATGATTGATCGGCTCATTACCTTATGTTTTCATCGGCGACATATTATCTGGGGTATTGCCCTTTTATTAGGCGCTTATGGTTATTATTCATGTTTACGAATGAAGGTTGAGGCCTATCCGGAACTGGACGATGTACGGGTTGTGATTACCACTCAGGTTCCTGGCTTGGCGGCAGAAGAAATTGAACAGCAAATAACGGTTCCTCTGGAACGCATATTGGTAAGCGTTCCTCAATTAGCTATTATGCGTTCCAGCAGCACTTTTGCGCTTTCCCTCATCACCCTGATCTTTAAAGACGGTGCCACTGAATATTTTGCCCGTGCGCAAGTATTAGAAATGTTGAGCAATCTTTCACTTCCTCCGGGGATTCAACCCAGTATCGCCCCCTTAACCGGCTCGGGCAGTGAGATTTATCGATATACGCTCGAATCAGACACCAAAAATCTGCTGCAGCTTTCAGAGATTCAACGCTGGATTGTTATGCCTGCACTCAAACAGGTCCAAGGTATTGCTGAGGTCAATAATTTTGGCGGCCTCACCAAAGAATTTCAATTGACCCTTGATCCCGAAAAATTACGCAGTCTCAATGTTTCCCTAAATGAGGTAAGTACAGCGATAGGTAATAACAGTGCTTTTGCGGGGGGTGGACGCGTCACCCGCGGCGAACAAAATTATATAATCCGTGGTATGGGACAAATTCATACTCTGGATGAGTTGGGGGCGGTGGTGGTAACCCAACGCAACTCCACTCCTGATTCGTGATTTAGGCTAGGTCGAATTTGGTCATAAAGAGCGTGAGGGAATTTTAGGAAAAAACTACAACCCTGATACCTTACAGGGTATTGTTTTAATGCGTAAAGGGGATAATCCAGGAGCAATATTAGAGCAGGTACATCGCACTATCGATAGACTTCAAGAGCAACTTAAGGCTATGGGAGTCCGTATCGTTCCTTATATTGATCGCGATGATTTAGTGCATTTAACCATTCACAAAATCACCCATACCGTTCTCGAAGGAATTCTCATGGTATGTGTGGTCCTTATTTTATTTTTGGGTAATTGGCGTTGTGCGTTAGTGGTGACCGCAGCCATTCCTATTTCATTAATCACCGTGTTCATTTTTATGAACTTAACCCAGATGCCCGTTAATTTGTTTTCACTTGGCGCCATTGATTTTGGCGTGATTGTCGATGGCGCCATCGTCGTGATGGAAACCATTTTGCGCCGTCGCGAACGTTATCCTCAATATACGTTAACGGGTGAAGAAGTGCTCACTGCCACGCGGCAAGTCGCGCGTCCTATCTTTTTTGCAACCCTCATTATTATTTCTGCCTATCTGCCTTTATTCGCTTTTGAGCATGCCGAAGGTAAACTATTTAAACCCATGGCCTATACGGTGAGTGTTGCCCTTTTTGGGGCGCTCATTTGCGCGCTGGTCTTAATCCCGGGATTAAGTTATACCGCGTTGCGACGCCCCCGAGCACCTCATCATAACCGGGTATTGGCCTGGTTTGAAAAAAGCTATCGAGTTGCGCTCCAACAATTATTACGTAAACAATATTGGGCCTATCTTGCAGGTGTTGTCACACTGGTCTTGGTGATTGTTTTAGGCATGACCGCAGGTCGCGAATTTTTACCTGAAATAGACGAAGGTTCATTGTGGTTGCAAGTAGAGTTACCTCCTGGCCTCTCTTTAGAACAAGGGAGCGCCATGGCAAGTCAATTACGCGCTAAATTATTACGTCATCCCGAAGTATCTTATGCGGTCACTCAATTAGGGCGCAGCGATGATGGCACCGACCCGTGGACACCCTCACATATCGAAGCCCCAGTAGGTTTAAAACCCTATGCACAATGGCCCCATCAACACAGTAAAGCAGAACTCATCCATCAATTAAGCTTGGAATTTGCGCAGATGCCTGGGTATAGCATCGGTATCACCCAACCCATTATCGACGGCGTTAATGATTTAGTCGGTGGCGCACATAGCCCTCTAGCCTTGCGTATCTATGGCGATGATTTAGATGAATGTCGGCGTATTGGTCGTGAAGTAGTCAAGGTATTGAAAAGTATTAAGGGCACCGCTCTTGCCTCTCTCTTTCAAGAACCCCCTGTGCCACAACTAACCATTCGCGTAGAGCGGGAAAAAATTGCCCGCTATGGCATTAATGTCAGTGATATCACACAACTGATTCAAACGGGCTTAGGCGGGGCACCGATTACTAATATTTATGTGGGTAAACGGGTCTATAGTGCCACAGCACGATTTAGAAAGCAGGAAAAAAACAGCATTCAGGCCTTGGGTGATCTCATTATCTCAAGTCCTTCTGGCGCCAAAATTTCGCTTGCTGAATTAGCAACTATTGAATATCACACGGGCGAAAGTAACATCGCACATGAACAAGGCGAGCGCCAGGTCACCGTACGGATGGATAATCGCGGACGTGATTTAACCTCGTATCTAAATGAGGCAAAACGACGAATTGCAGCCGAAGTGCATTTTGATCCCAAAGAATTTCGCCTCGAGTGGGCAGGACAATTTCAAAGTCAAGCACGAGCCGAGGAACGACTGCTGTATATATTAAGTGTGATGTTCGTGGTTATGGGAATTCTTTTATTCATGCAATTCCAGCAATTGCACCTGGTTTTGCTTATTTTGGGGGTAGTGCCCATGGCGACTCTCGGTGGTTTGGTTACTTTACATTTAACGGGAGAAACATTAAATGTCGCCACAGCCGTAGGGTTTATCGCTTTATTCGGCGTTGCGGTGCAAAATGCCATTATTATGATTGCGAATATCAGAAGAATGCGTACCTCGCATAAATCATTAAGATGGGCTGTGGTTGATGGTGCTGCCGAACGGTTACGCCCGGTACTCATGACTGCGACTGTTGCATCCTTTGGCATGCTGCCAGCTGCATTGGCTACTGGTGTAGGTACCGATGTGCAGCGGGGGCTAGCTACTGTTATTGTGGGGGGACTGGCTATTGCGACCTTGTTAACTTTATTTATTTTACCCAGTTATTACTTTAGCTTAACGCGTTTTCTCGAGCGCAAAAAATCATGAACCGTATTTTCGTGATCCTATTTACGCTTTGTTGGTTAACAAGTTGTATGGTAGGACCTGATTTCAAACGTCCACAACCTGTTTTACCCCAAAAGTTTTTAAGCCAAAAGCCGCAGAGCATCCATCATCACCTACCACTGAAATGGTGGCATCTCTATAAATCAAACGCGTTAAACGAGCTTATCACTGCGAGCTTGCAACATAATCCAAACTTGGAAGCAACAGAACATGCCCTGCAAGCAGCACTTGAAAATACTTATGCGGTACGTGGTGCATTATTCCCAAGCGTTAGCGCATCCTTCGCACCCAGTAGACAACGAACTGCGGATATATTAACCAGCGTATTGGCGAGCAATGAGTATCTTTATTCGCTCTACACCGGGCAAGTTTATGTATCTTACACTTTAGATGTTTTTGG
>JAFKHV010000119.1 GCA_017306715.1 Legionella sp.
GGAAGACAATACACCTTACCCTCGCCATCAAAGAATAATACCTGTTGATTTGAACGTGCTGCCGCCTGAACCTTGAATTCATCACCTGCTTTATAGCTTAATTCCACGCCATTGATATCATGCCCCTTAGCGGCACGTACCCAGCCATTTTTAGATAAAACTACGGTTATTGGCTCATTGGGTAAAATATCCTCTTCCCTTAAGGCTTGAGATTCCTGACGTACGATAATAGGCGAGCGGCGTTGATCGCCAAAGGTATCGCGATCTTTAAGTAATTCAGCCTTAACCGTGGCGCGCAGTTTGGTTTCACTACCCAGTATCGCCTGTAAAGCATCGCGCTCAGCAGCTAATTCATCTTGCTCACCGCGAATCTTGAACTCTTCGAGTTTAGCCAGGTGGCGCAATTTCATTTCTAAAATCGCCTCAGCTTGAAGCTCACTGAGCTGAAAACGCTGCATTAACGCCTGCTTTGGATGATCTTCCTGTCGAATAATGGCTATGACTTCATCGATGTTTAAATATGCAATTAATAAACCTTCAAGAATATGAATTCGTTCCAGTACTTTGCTCAGCCGATATTCCAAGCGTCTTCGGACCACGCCAATACGATAGGTTAACCATTCTTGCAAAATAGTCAGTAAACTTTTAACTTTGGGCTTGCCATCCAAGCCAATCATATTAAAGTTAACGCGATAACTGCGCTCTAAATCGGTTGTTGCAAACAGATGGGACATAACCCCTTCCGTATCCACACGATTTGAGCGGGGGATAATGACCAGACGAGTCGGATGCTCATGGTCAGATTCATCGCGCAAATCCTCAATCATAGGGATTTTCTTCTGCTGCATTTGCTGGGCAATTTGTTCCATAATCTTTGCCCCTGAGACCTGATAAGGTAATGCGTTAATTACAATCTGATTGTTTTCAACGACATAAGTAGCGCGCATTTTAATAGAACCATGACCACTTTGATACATTGCGGTAATTGCTGCTGGCGGCGTGATGATTTCTGCTGCAGTCGGAAAATCTGGACCTTGAATATACTGCATAATGGCTGTTAAATCGGCACCAGGAGCATCAAGCAAATGGGCGCACGCATTGGCTACCTCGGTTAAATTGTGTGGCAAAATATCAGCAGCCATACCGACCGCAATCCCGGTAGCACCGTTTAATAAGATATTGGGAAGACGTGCTGGTAATAAGGAAGGCTCTTGCAATGTACCATCAAAATTATCTACCCAGTCCACAGTGCCTTGCTGTAACTCCGAAAGCATAACTTCTGCATAGGGCGATAATCGCGCTTCCGTATAACGCATGGCAGCAAATGATTTAGGATCATCGGGCGATCCCCAGTTTCCTTGACCGTCGACAAAGGGATAACGATATGAGAATGGTTGCGCCATAAGAACCATGGCTTCATAACATGCACTATCACCATGAGGATGAAACTTACCCAATACATCCCCCACGGTACGTGCGGATTTTTTATATTTGGCCGTGGCTTTTAAACCCAACTCTGACATAGCATATACAATACGACGCTGCACCGGTTTTAAACCATCGGCGATGTGCGGTAATGCACGATCAAGGATGACGTACATAGAGTAGTCAAGGTAGGCTTTTTCAGTAAATTCGGTGAGCGCTTTACGCTCGGTAATTTCGTTCATGGAATTCTGGCTCTATTGTGGGATTTCTATTTAAACACTGCAGCGAATGATTTCCTAGCCATTTTATCAAAGTAATGAGACATTGAACAATATTTAACTCGGTTGTGGATAACTTAATTACATTGTCTTCCGCTATGAGCCGATTATAAATAACTAATTGATTTTAAATATTTTTTTTGTAAGGCTTTTTATTGGTTTTGTGGATAAGTGTGTGTATATGCAGGTATAAGATAAAAATTTTTATTATAAACAGCATCTTGCAAAATCATTTGACGATACATTTTTAATTAGGAACAATATCTTTTTACCTAATCCGCGCGCTCAATATGAATTTTGCTACCTATTTTCTCCAAACGCTTTATGGCGGCGTCAGCAGACCGATACCCAGCTGGCTTAAAAATATGCATAAAATTTTGCAACGGATGAATAAAGGATATCACCCAGGTCGCTTTATTAACTGTATTGAGGTATCTCTAAATGCGTTCAAAACCTTACTCGAGAATCAAGGAAATTATTTGCCGCATGTCGCGCCCCTTTCTAATTTCCCTCCCTTTATCAGCAATTACATGGAGCAATTAGCCATTCGCATTCAGGAGCTGGATCATGAGAAACCCATTACGGTTAATGCCTGGGGATACACTTACGAACGTTTATTAAATTACATAACCACTCATGAAATCCCTTTCTATAGCCATCTTCTGGTTTTTGCTGATTTGAAACCTCTCCCCGGTGGACATGTTTTTTCCGGGATAGTTGTACCTGACGCTCACAATAAACCCATAGTTTACTTTTACGATGCGCAAGGTTTTTTACCTGAAACCTGGTTACATCCGGAGGAATTTGATCAATTTTACACATTAGAAACGGTCTACATTCATCAATCACCAGACACTCAGAAGGCCATTAAAAAATTTATACATTTTTGTCAAAACCATGATTCGATAAATTTAAACTTGGATATCAAACAGGAAGAAAATTTTTTTATGCTCTTGCAGCAACGCCTCCAGGAGTACTTAAAACTTGAATGTTTTCGTTTACAGTCGAATCGTTTCACTAGTAATCATCAATCCGCACTACTGCAAGCTAAATTAGATCAATATGAACACTTACTTGAAGAAATAACGCCTGCGGCATTAAGTCCTGAGCGTCTAGGCATATTCATTAAACAAACTGCTCTGGTGGCAGCGCATCATGTTTATTCTTTTAATTGGTTCAACCCTCAGTCTTTTATCCATTTTTTTGAAAATAGCAAAGACCTGGTCAAGCACGAGCATTATACAGGAATTACTGATATCACTGAGATGAAGAACTATCTTAATGCCTACTTGCTTAAAGAAATTCTGCGACTTAGTCAGCGTAATGACGCCACCAACTACACGCTGAATAAAGTAGAGCAATACTGTAGCCTGCTTCAGGAATTAAATCAGCAGGAAATTGATGAAGAATATCTATCACGCATGCTTCATAAAATTCATCATTTAAGCCAAAAAAGCTGTCATTGGTTAGGAATGATTAAATCACCTCTATCCTTAATGAACTATGAAGAATACTTAAAGCCCCTAGAAGAGCGCATCGATGCCTTTTTGAACACAGGAGCAATAAAAGTCTCGCTATCTTAAATATATTTTGATATGCGTGATACTCATCCCTAAGGATATTGTTTTATTAAGGTCAGTAATAGCTGCTATCTTCAATTATTATTAAATTTTTACCCAACGAGCATAAGCAAGGGAAGAGGTTTTACCGTAAACATTGCGATAAGGTGCCTAAAGAACAAGCAGTAATTAACGCACCAGATCAGCGAAGTGATAACAATCACCAGCCACATTATTATGTTGCTGCTCGATTTGACGCCCCAGCAGTTATGGCCTGTCATAGCATTTAGGAACTGATGTCAGGTCAGCAGACCCTAGTTATAGGTTGGAGGATGGGCATGAAAAATTTGTAAGGTAATGTCATCAGGAATAGATTTGATTTTGGCGCGTAGCACTACTTGCTGCAACCAATCAAAAAAAACCTCATGTACATCAGAGAATAGGGCGCGAATTTCTTCGTCGAGTTGGGGAGGTAAATCGCTTAATGTAGGAAAAGTTATATGATCAAACCATAGTACGCTTTCATCCAGTTCTTTTATCAAATTATGCCAATTTAAATCTTCGGTTTGTTCGAGTAATAAAATTTTTCGATCTAACTCCATAACCAAAAGGCAACAATCAAGAAAGTTACAAAATAAAGCTTTTGCCTGCTCGTGATGTATCCAAGTATTGTAAACGTTTATATAAACGGAAGATAATTGTTCCCTCCTATCCTCGGCCATAAGCTGCGCGTTACTTTGTTTGCAGAGTTCAGTAAATATCGGCATTTCCAGAGAGCTTGCATCATCACTATTTTTAATTACCTGCAAAAGTTTTTTAAATGGTGCAGCCAAATAATGAAAATTCATTAAAAATTTTTCCATCCAATAGGCACCATATTGATTTAATAAAGAGTTTTTTTGATCCAGGGTTAAATCCCCATCTTTGATAACATTCAAAAAAACTT
>JAFKHV010000019.1 GCA_017306715.1 Legionella sp.
ATCAGGGCAAAATGTGCTGCGGACGAACACCAATGCAAACATTGAATGATGGCAAACAATTCTGGATGGAAAAATTTATAAACTGAATTTGACCTGACAGACACTTCTAAAAAACCGGCAACTGTCAGATCAAGTTTGAACTACTACAAATAATAGTAGAAATGATATGTAAATCAAATCCCTGTGAACCGCAAATTGTACCGAATAGCAATACCGGGTACACTTAATTTTTTTAATAAATTATAAAATAGATTCATGAAAAAATCGGATTCCTTTTACAACCTAGAAACTCTTGGAGGCACTCTATTATTCATTGCTGCAGTACTTGCAATAGTTGTTGCTAACTCCCCTTATCGTATTGGTTATGAACATTTTTTAAGTATTAGTGGCAATGTTTCAGTTGGAAGTCTGTCTATAAAAAAGCCGCTCCTTTTATGGATTAATGATGGATTAATGGCCATATATTTCTTATTAATTGGTCTTGAAATAAAACGGGAAATTAATCGCGGAATTTTAAGTAACAAAACGAATCTTTTAGTTCCTGCCCTTACGGCATTAAGCGGATTGATATTTCCTGCATTAATATTTATTTTCTTTAACGCTCACAATCCAGTGTACCTTAAAGGGTGGGCAATCCCTACTGCCACCGATATTGCCTTTACTTTAGGGATTGTGTCTCTTTTAGGCTCTAACGTTCCTTTTTCACTTAAAATTTTACTCACCGCAATCGCTATTTTTGATGATATTGCAGCCATTATTATTATTGCATTATTTTATACCGAGAACTTATCATTACTCTCGCTTTCACTCGCTTTATTGTTTACTTTGATTTTGATTGGCTTAAATTATTTCAAATGTCGTCATATCTCGGTCTTCATGCTTTTTGGAGCTGCTTTGTGGATTGCGGTATTAAAATCAGGCGTTCATGCAACCCTTGCAGGGATTGTGATTGCCATGACGATTCCTGATGAGGGGAAACAATCCATGCTGTCTCGTTTGGAAGATGGCCTACATCATTGGGTTGTTTTTTTAATTCTTCCTCTGTTCGCATTTGCTAATGCAGGCGTTACCTTTATAGGACTTGATGTATCGATGTTTACTCATCCTATCGTACTCGGAGTTGGATTAGGATTGTTTCTTGGCAAACAATTCGGCATTTTCATCTCTTTAGGTTATTTTGTTAAGTTCAAGCAAATTCTTAAAGCAGATAAGGTGAGCCTTACTCAAGTCTATGGCATTGCACTCATTTGTGGCGTTGGCTTTACCATGAGTCTTTTTATTGGCACGTTAGCCTACCAAAATAATGACTCAAGTTTAATGCCAATGGTTAAAATTGGGGTGGTTCTTGGTTCTTTTATATCAGGATTAGCTGGATTTTTAATGCTAAAAATGGCATCAATCAAACGTTAGCCATAAAGTACTTTTTTATAGGGACAAACTAATTTAATAAGGAGGATAATCATGGAAAAAAAGATAGCTATTGTTACTGGTGGTACAGGCGGAATTGGCACTGCAATTTGCCAACGATTAGCAACAGACTATTGTGTCATTGCCTGCTACTTCAAAAATGGCAATCATGAAGAAGCAATTCAGTGGCAGAAAGCACAACAAAAAGCAGGGTTTGAGATTGATATACTGTATGCGGATATCGCGCAGTTTAATGATTGCGAAAAATTGGTTTCGCTCGTCATGGAGCGTTATGGACGTATTGACGTACTGGTCAACAATGCAGGGGTAACTCAGGATTCCAGTTTAAAAAAGATGTCGCTAGAGCAATGGCAATCTGTATTGGATGCGAATTTAACCAGCGTATTTAATATGACGAGAAATACCTTACCCGCAATGCTTGAAAAAGGATATGGACGGATTATCTCCATTTCCTCCATTAACGGACGTAAAGGTCAGTTTGGACAATGTAATTACGCAGCGACTAAAGCGGCTTTATTTGGCTTTACCAAAAGCCTGGCGCTTGAAGTAGCGAGCAAGTGCATTACAGTGAATACCATCTCCCCTGGCTATATTGAAACGCCCATGTTGAGCGCCATGCGAGAAGACGTATTAAATACTATAATTTCAGCAATACCGGTTGGGCGTTTAGGCCTCCCACAAGATGTTGCAGAAGCCGTTGCCTTTTTGGCATCTTCTGCATCAGGTTTTATCACTGGGGCCAATCTGGATGTGAATGGCGGCCAGTACATGTAAGAGGCTCAAAAGCAATGGTTCAAACACAATGCTGAATCGTTGCTTTCTCAAAAAACCGCTTCAAGGAGGAATAAGTAATGCAACGATTTCATAATATTTTATTTGTTAGCCATGGAGTGAAGGATGAAACAGAAGCCTTACAGTTGGCACTAAAATTAGCTTCTAAAAATGAAGCACAACTGCGTATCTTAATTACCTGTCCTCCTTTTCCTGACACACTGAGTGAGTATAAAGCTTCTTATGAAGAGTCTCTAATTGATAAAATGAATAAAGCCATTCAATCTGCAAAATCAGGGCTCGGCTTTCCTAAAAAGAAAATCCCCATCGATATTGAAGTAGATTGTGGCACGACACCCGATATCCGAATCATTCGCCATGTTCTTAAAAATTCTCATGACCTCCTCATTAAAGCAGCGGAAACACCCGAGGGTATGAAAGGCTTTAAAGCACTGGATATGGAACTATTGCGCAAATGCCCTTGTGCCGTATTTCTTTACCGCCCGCTGAAACACACATTACAAGATATTCGCATTGCAGTCGCTATCGACCCCAAAGATGAAGAGCCTGCAGCACAAGATTTGTCGCTTCGTTTATTGGCGCTTTCGCATTCATTGAACACCTTTTATCAGGGGAAATTAAGCATCCTTTCTTGCTGGGGGTTTGTACTGGAAAATTATTTAAGAGACAGTGTTTGGATAAAAATCTCTGAAGATGAGCTCGAGAAAATGGTCGTTGAAGAGCAGCATGCTCATAGTTTACTGCTGCGAGAATTAATTAATCGAGCGAAAATTCCTGCTGAATACCATATAGAGCATCCCAAAGGGCAACCGGAAGAGGTAATCCCCTCCATCATAACTCATAAAAAAATCGATATTTTGGTAATGGGTACTGTCGCCCGTACGGGTATATCGGGATTTATTATTGGCAATACCGCAGAGAACATTTTGCAGAAAATTGATTGTTCCTTACTGGCATTAAAGCCTCTTGGGTTTGTTTCACCGGTAAAAGCGTATTAATCAGGGAAAAAAGTATCATGGCAGAACAACAACAAGACATCCTCTCAGAACCATGCTGGCATGAGCAATCCAAAGAAACAATTCTCGCGACATTAAATACTACAGAGCTTGGTCTAAGCGAAGAGGAGTCTCAAAGCAGATTAAAGGTTTATGGCTTCAATCGCTTACCAGAGCCTAAAAGAACAAGCACTTTTTTTCGCTTTTTACTCCAGTTTCATAACATACTCATCTATGTGTTATTAGCGGCTGCCCTGGTGACTTTTTTCTTGCAACACTGGGTAGATACTGCGGTTATTTTAGCTGTTGTTATCATCAATGCCCTGATAGGATTCATCCAGGAAGGAAAAGCAGAAAAAGCACTGGATGCGATTCGAAAAATGCTTTCTCCTACTGCTACCGTAGTAAGGGATAGTGAGCGAGTACGCATTGCCGGCGAGAAGCTTGTTCCAGGGGATATTATTGTGTTGGAAGCAGGAGATAAGGTTCCTGCCGACGTGCGCTTAATAAAATCTCATGGTCTTACTATTCAGGAAGCCATACTTACTGGCGAATCTGTCCCCGTTGAAAAACACATCCATCCTGTTTCAAGGAATGCTGCATTAGGAGACCGGTCGTGCATGGCCTTTAGCGGGACCCTGGTGACTAATGGCCAAGGCAAAGGGATTGTTGTAGAAACAGGCTCCACGACTCAAATTGGATGTATTAGTGGATTATTGTCACAAGTAGAATCATTAACTACGCCATTAGTTCTACAAATGGGGTTGTTTGCAAAATGGCTCACTTTATTCATTTTATTAATTGCCGCCACTCTTCTTGGTTATGGTTATTTTGTCCAGCATTATCCGTTTGGTGAATTGTTTATGGTCATGGTTGGTTTATCGGTTGCGGCTATCCCTGAAGGCCTTCCTGCAGTTCTTTCAATTACTCTAGCCATTGGCGTGCAAGCCATGGCGCGACGACACACCATTGTACGCCGGCTACCTGCCATTGAAACCTTAGGCTCCGTATCGGTCATCTGTACCGATAAAACCGGTACGCTGACCCAAAATGAGATGACCGTCTCTTCGGTCTTAACCAGCAATCACTTATTTATTTTGGATGGCATCGGTTATGAACCTCAAGGAACGATTACGTTAAACGAAGAAGTGATTGATAGCAACGAGCATCCTCTGCTTAAGAAACTTGCACGTGCTGCACTGCTTTGTAATGATGCCACACTTCATGAACAAGAAGGGAGCTGGACTGTAGAAGGCGATCCCATGGAGGGGGCTTTACTCGCATTTGCCGGTAAAACAGGACTGATTCTAAAAGAAGAAAACGCATCGTGGGTACGTACCGATGTGATTCCTTTCGATGCCAGACATCGCTTCATGGCTACCTTAAATCATAACCATTTAAAGCATGCGATGATCCTGGTAAAAGGCGCTCCTGAACAAGTTTTGAAGATGTGCCAAAATCAACAAACCCATTGGGGTGAAATACAACCTTTAAATGAACTATATTGGAAAGAGCAAATGGAGCAAATCGCGGCCCGTGGACAGCGTGTACTGGCATTTGCAATCAAGAAAACAAAGCCAGAGCATACCGTTTTGGAATTTGCGGATGTTGAGGGCAGTTTGACATTACTTGGAATGGTTGGCTTAATTGACCCTCCAAGGCCTGAGTCCATTGCGGCAGTAGCACAATGCCATGCTGCAGGAATTGCCGTCAAAATGATTACAGGGGATCATGCCAGTACCGCACTTGCCATTGGTCGGCAAATAGGACTTAAACATTTGGACAAGGTATTAACGGGCATTGATTTGGATAACATGAATGATGCGACACTTAGAAATGCAGTCTTGGATACCGATATTTTTGCTCGCACCAGCCCTGAACATAAATTAAGACTGGTCATGGCATTGCAATCGTATGGTATGACTGTAGCTATGACCGGTGATGGGGTGAATGATGCTCCAGCATTGAAGCGGGCGGATGCTGGAATTGCCATGGGCAAAACAGGCAGTGAAGTGGCTAAAGAAGCCGCTGAGCTCATACTGACAGATGATAATTTTGCCTCTATTGTCGCGGCTGTTCGGGAAGGCCGTACCGTTTATGATAATCTTAAAAAAGTGATTAGCTGGACCTTGCCTACTAATGCGGGTGAGGCAATGACCATTATCCTGGCACTGCTCTTAGGCTTAAGTTTACCCGTAACGCCCATTCAAATTTTATGGATTAATTTGATTACTGCGGTGACGCTTGGTCTTGCTCTAGCCTTTGAACCTACAGAAGAAGGAACGATGCATCGCCCGCCTCGCCCTCGAAGTGAACCTTTGCTCACTGGAGGTTTGGTATGGCATATTATTTTGGTTTCCGTTCTATTTATCTGTGGCGTTTTTGGCATCTATTTTTATGCACTGGATCGTGGGTATTCACTTGAGTTAGCGCGTACAATCGCGTTGAACACTCTGGTTGTACTTGAAATTTTTCACTTGTTTTATATTCGTAACATTTATACCACCTCACTTACATGGAAAGGGGTACAAGGGACCAAAGTGGTATGGATGGCAGTTATCGTGATTACTGTGGCACAGTTTGCAATCACCTATTTCCCTCCTTTGCAGACACTATTTATTACTGAAGCTATCCCTTTTTGGGATGGGGTACTCATCGTTGTAACTGGAGCTGTTTTTTTTGCCGTGATTGAAATTGAAAAGCAACTTCGCTTAAGGGTAAGCACTATAAGACACGCCAGTGCAGGAGAAAATACTCTCTATGGGGACAAGGTCCTATGATGGATTGGTCATTAATACATGCTTCGCCATTTTATGAGTTAACTTCGCTTCTCATGATGGCAACCATTGTAGGTTTTTTCTGTTTGCTGCTTCGCCAGCCAATGATTGTTGGTTTTATTATAGTAGGCATTCTCGTGGGCCCAGCCTTTCTGGGGATTGTCCAGTCCCATGAACACATTGAATTATTGGCTGAATTAGGAATTGCTGTATTACTTTTTCTTGTCGGCCTGAAGCTAGACCTGCATTTAATAAAGACATTAGGTCTGGTTTCTTTAGCTACCGGCCTTGGACAAGTCCTATTTACTTCCTTGATTGGTTTTTTTATTGCCAAATTCCTCGGCATGGATTCAGTGACTGCACTTTATGTGTCGGTTGCGCTGACATTTTCCAGTACCATCATCATTGTCAAACTGCTTTCAGATAAACATGAAGTGGATTCGCTTCATGGCCGTATTGCGATTGGTTTTCTCATTGTGCAAGACCTGGTAGTTGTTTTGGCCATGATAACCTTATCGGCATTTGGTATTGGTCGTCAGGAAAACACCGCCGGTTTTACAACCCATATCGCAATGATTTTTTTATACGGTATAACGCTTTTAACCTTTGTTGGTGTATTTATCCGCTACCTGGCTAATCCTTTGGTTAATCGTATCGCTCATTCGCCGGAATTATTGATTATTTTTGCCATAGCCTTCGCAGCACTCATGGCTACGTTAGGCAGTTATTTTGGCTTTAGCAAAGAATTGGGAGGACTGATTGCAGGTATCTCATTGGCTTCAACACCCATCAGAGACACGATTGCGGCAAGACTTTCTTCGTTGCGTGACTTCCTATTACTTTTTTTCTTTATTGCGTTGGGCTCGCAATTGAGTTTAAACCAGCTTGGGCATCAAGTGACGCCGGCAATCGTGTTCTCTTTATTTGTCTTGATTGGAAATCCACTTATCGTATTGGCCATCATGGGCGTAATGGGTTATCGCAAACGTACTGGTTTTTTAGCCGGATTGACGGTGGCTCAAATCAGCGAATTCTCCTTGGTATTTATGACAATGGGGGTAACCTTAGGCCATGTTTCAACGGAGTCTCTTGGGCTAGTCACACTGGTTGGTCTGATTACCATTGCGCTTTCAGTGTACATGATAACCTATTCACAAACGCTTTATCGTTGGTTAGAACCAGTTCTGTCCTTTTTTGAACGTACAATCCCCTATCGGGAAAAGATAGAAATTCATTCTTTAGCAAACAAAAACCACTATGATATTGTCATTTTTGGATTAGGCCGCTTTGGTAAAGCGATAGCCAAATTATTAATTGAGAAAAAAATAAACGTCTTGGCAGTTGATTTTAATCCTGATGAAGTCAGAGAGTGGGAGTTTAAAGGTTATGACGCCATCTATGGTGATGCTTGCGATATTGAGTTTGTCGCTTCCTTGCCTTTAAATCAGGTGAAATGGATTATTTGTACGATTCCACAACACGTACTTGGAGTAACCCATCAAGATCCCCGAATTATTTTGACCGAAGCATTAAAGCAAGCCAACATCTCCATCGCAGTAACCACGCATCACGCTTCCGAAATGGAATTATTAAAAAACATAGGAGTTGATGTCATTTTTCAGCCCTTTCATGATGCAGCAACCCGAGCAGTTGAAATAATCATGGAGCGATCAGAAAGCAATTCAATAAAGGTCGGAAAATAAAAATTTCAACCTCTGTTCTTAATCACGATGAAGGTGTGGCTTTTGGAGGAACAGCGAGCATATCTACATGGCTAAGATGAAGAATTCGTTTAGCAACACTCCCCATCAGTAAATAATGTAGTCCCGATTTACTCTGTGTGCCAAATGCCAACAAATCAGCGTTCCATTTCTTAGCTTGCTCAATAATCGCATCCGCATAGTAGCCGCCAATAATTTTTTTCTCAAATTTGCTTTTATCAACCTGACAGTCGCTAAGGAAATCATCCAATTTTTCAAAAATATCTTTTGTTTTATGGTGCTTAGGATCTACGAATTCTTCATCTAAATCACTTGGATTAAAGAATTGGCGATAATAAATATCAACAATGTGTAACAACTGAAAAGTAGCATTAGGAAAGCAATTAAAAGTATATTGCACCGTCTCTTTACTTGCTTCTGAAAGGTCTGTTGCTATCAGTATCCGCTCATAAGAAAAATCAGGTTCTTTTTTTATTAGTACTACGGGAACATTGCTTTGCCTAATAATGGAGCCAGAAGTCGTACCTAAAACATAATCATTAATATAGTAACGGCCATGGGCTCCTACAATAATCAATTCACAATGATTTTCAACAGCATACCTAACGATCTCATCAATAGCCCTACCCAATACTACAGAAACGCTAGATAGTTTATTATCTTTTAATTTCTTTAAAATCTTCTCTTCAATTTCTTTTTTCTTAGACAAAAAATTAGGCTGTAATTCAGTTTCTGAAGTTGGCACAACACTACTTAACGGTGGTGTTACCACATGGAGGAAATGAATCTTAGCCTGGTTTGATTTTGCTAAATCAATGGCGCGTTGCAAAGCCCAATCGGCATGTTTTGAGAAGTCGCTGGCAATCAATATATTACTTAATGTCATGGGCTATCCTTAAAAATAGAGTCATCATCCTTATCCTAACAAGTCGCTTAATTATAGGTGAATAAGCGAGTGATTATTTGATCGGCTCAAGCTTTATAAAAAATGTATCATCACTTTCTAAATAATTAGTCCTAATTGGGTCACTTTCTTAAAAAATCACATCTTGACAAAGTTTATCCTATCACATCAAACTAATGGATTAAATTCAAAAGCGCAGGAAAATATATGGCAGACAAATTACGTGGCAAGGTAAAATGGTTTAACGAAAGTAAGGGCTTTGGTTTTATTGAAAACAGCGGCAAAGATTACTTTGTTCACTTTAGCGCCATTCAAAGTAGTGGCTTTAAGACCCTTCCTGAAGGTGCCAATGTACTGTTTAAAGCGGGTAAGGGACAGAAAGGACCTCAAGCAGAAGAAGTTGAGCTCATTTAGGATAAATGAACGTCTAGTAGTTTGCCATAACTAACACATTTGATTGCAAGCATTATCCCTATCTTTTGCTTCACTCAACCCCGAATATTATAACCACCATCTACATAGATGACTTGACCCGTGATGTATTGGGCCTTTGGGGATACAAGAAAAGTGGTCATTTCGCCAATTGCATCAATGGTCACTAACTGATGAAGAGGCGCTTCATTAGCTGCTTTTTCCATCAATTGGTCAAAGTCAGACAAGCCTGATGCTGCGCGCGTATTAATAGGGCCTGGCGAGATGGCATTGACCCTAATTTTTTTACTACCCAACTCCATAGCTAAATAACGCACGGTTGTTTCTAATGCAGCTTTGACCGGCCCCATTAGGTTATAATTTTTTACCACCTTTTCTGCCCCATAGTAACTCATGGTGATTAGACTGCCTCCATCGCGCATCAGTGACTCAGCAGCTTTTGCTAATCGGATAAAGGAATGGCAGGAGATATCCATTGCTGTTATGAACCCATCGCGCGAGCAATCCACCACGCGGCCTTGTAAATCACTTTTTGGTGCAAAGGCAATCGCATGAATGATAAAGTCCATTTTTCCCCAATGGGTTTTGATGCGGTGAAATAAATCTTCCAGTTGTGCATCATCCCTCACATCAAGCGGCATAAATATGGGGCAAGAAATACTATTCACCAGGGGTTGTACATATTCTTTTGTTTTTTCATTCTGATAAGTAATAGCAAGTTCGTTACCTGCTTCATGCAAGATTTTGGCACATCCCCAGGCAATAGAGTCTTTATTAGCCACCCCAACAATCAGTCCTTTTAAATGAGTCATCTGTGTTTCTCCTTATGATTTTCAAGAGCTGATATCGTGTGCATTGCCATCATTCGCTCTTCATTTGCCTGAATAACGTGTACTTCAAAAGGTTTTAAAAAATCAAGGTGTCGGAGAATCGTATCGCGTATGAGATTTGAGTTTTCGCCAATTCCACCAGTAAACACAACGCCATCAACACCGCCCAACGCTACCACCATCATACCTGCCAATTGCGCTGTTCTCATGCAAAAATAATCAAGTGCAAATCGTGCATTGGGTTCATTACTATCCTGCAAAAGACGAACATCGTGTGTCCAGTCTGATAACCCAAGAAGTCCTGATTCATGATAGAGGATAGACTCTGCATCATCAGGAGATAAGTTAAGCTCACGAATCATATATATGACAGCCCCTGGGTCAAGTGCTCCACAGCGGGTACCCATCGGTAAACCGTCAAGTGCCGTCATACCCATGGTGGTATCCATGCTGATGCCATTGTGCATGGCGCATAAACTGGCGCCATTACCAAGATGGGCCGCGACAATGCGCCCTCTTGCCAAGTCCGGTTCATGCCTACGTAAAAAATGAGCTATCCATTCATAAGAAAGACCATGAAAACCATAACGGCGAATCCCTTTATCACGGATGGTTTGCGGCAAGGCATATTCGGTGAATAAAGGGTCATGATTGGCATGAAAAGCCGTATCAAAACAAGCTATTTGCATTAAATCAGGCTTAAGCGTGCTAAACATATCAATTGCAATAAGATTATGCGGTTGGTGTAAGGGCGCTAAAGGACACAACTCCCGCAAATAGGTCATCACTTCAGGAGTTATAATGACACTCGAGGTAAATCTTGTGCCACCATGAACGATTCGATGTGTTACCGTGTCTACCTGCCAATGTTGGTTTTGTGCTTCAATCCAATGCAGGATGAAGTGCAACGCTTTTTCATGGTCATAATCAGCAGGGAGCTCTATTTTTTCAGATTGATTAACTGCAAACTCTTGCCTTTCATTGACTGCTGAAAATAAAGGGCTACTTCCTAAATCAGATACTTTGCCTTGCGCCAAAAGTTCTAATGAAGGCGTTCTTGAAAAGACTTGAAATTTTACACTTGATGAGCCGGTATTAATCACCAGGATGCTGTTTTCTATTTTGTTTGTCATTTTATCTTCCCAGCCTTGCGCGCTGCAGCCATTTTAACTGCTAAGGCGCAGGATAGGAGTCGAGTTCGCAATGAATCAGCGCGACTCGTCAAAATAATGGGTACACGGACACCTAAAACAATACCCCCAGCATCAGCATGCCCGAGAAAAGTCAACTGCTTCGCTAGAATGTTACCCGACTCAATGTCAGGGACCAGTAAAATATCAGCATCGCCCGCGACCGGTGATATAATTCCTTTATCGTCTGCGGCCTGCTTGTTAATCGCATTATCAAATGCTAAAGGTCCATCAAGAATACCGTCGGTGATTTGTCCGCGGTCGGCCATTTTACACAAGGTGGCCGCATCGACTGTCGCTTCCATCTTGGGGTTCACCAGCTCTGTGGCCGCAAGAACAGCTACTTTGGGTTTTTTATTTTCTCCGAACAAGACACGCCAAAGATTAATCGCATTTTGACAGATATCCGCCTTCTCAGCAGCATTAGGCGCGATATTAATGGCAGCATCTGTGATAATAAGCGGTTTATGATAAGACGGGGCATCCATGAGGTAGGCATGACTGATACGATATTTTGTACGTAAATTGGAGGCGATAGGTACAATGGCAGCTAATAACTCCTGGCTACTCAAAGAGCCTTTCATGATAGCATCAATTTTTGCTGTTGCTGCCAACTCCACGGCCTTGCTTGCTGCCGCATCACTATGCTCTGTATCAATGAGCTCCCAGTGGGTGATATCAATCTCTGCCTCAAGAGCTGCTGCCTTAATCTTTGCCATTGGACCAATTAAAATAGGAATAATTAGTTTAGCCTTGGCGGAATCAGCTACTGCGGTGAGCACATTGGCTTTTACCGGATGAACAATCGCTGTGCGGATGGCCTCCATATCTTGGCATGATTGAATGATAGCCTGAAAGCGGTCGTGGTTATGAATTTCAATATGTGGCAAATCAGCTCTTGCCACACGTATTTTTTGAGTCGGTGCAAGTACCGTTGCCAACCCTTCAATAACAATGTCTCCACGCTGATTCACACCTTTGCAGTCAAAGGTTACGATTGGCTTATCAGAACGTTTATCGCGTACGATAAGCGTGATGGTGATGTTATCTCCAATACGTACCGGTTTTCTAAATTTAATATCTTGCTCAAGATAAATGGTCCCTGGACCAGGCAAAACAGTCCCAAGCAATGCAGAAATTAATGAACCAGACCACATTCCATGACCAACAATGCCACGAAAAATATCGCTTTTGGCAAATACAGGATCCATATGAGCAGGGTTTACATCACCAGACATTACCGCAAATAGCGAAATGTCTTCTTGCTTTAGTGTTTTATTTAAACTGGCCTGTTGACCAAGAGCTAACTCATCAAAGGTAATATTTTCCAAAAACTCCTTATCCATTCATTCGTTCCTTTTAATTTAAATCATATCAAGACATGAATTTTTCGAATAATTATACAATAGGATTGTACATAGCGCTTGATTAATAGTTTTTTTGAAATATTTGATGTTGGTAATATATGCTTTGTCATCAATAATGTTGTAAATAAGCTAAATCATATTCTAGTATTGTTGATGTTCGTCATGAAGCATTCCTTGAAACTTAAGTTAATTTCGTGCGATATGGTAATCAAAGTTGAATAAAGTTAACAGTTTATTCTTAATTCATGTGTTACTAATTGAGTTAATTCTCTAATACTCTCTTTGACTTGAATAATAGTAGGCAAAACTTGAAGAACCTGCTCAATACCAATATCCTGCTGCTCTTTATCAGAGCTAAAAGAACGCTCTATATTATACACCAACCAATTGATCCAATTGCCCAGAACACCATAAAAGGCCGCTTCCAAATGATCGTGATTTATTGTTATTCCAGAAGATGCGTATGTCTTTAACATTTTTATAAATAAAGGCTGATGAAACAGTTGAGTAGTAATTCCACTCCAATCAAGAGCACAATTGACTATTTCATAAGTGGGATTAAGTTTTCGCGCAGATTCCCAATCGATAAGAAACGGAGCATCATTTTTATCCCATAGAACATTTTTCTGATCGAGATCACCATGGCTTACTACACTGCTACTTTGTAGAATAGGTATTGCTTTTTGATAGAGATTGTTAAGCTCAATTATAACTCTTTGATTACTTTTTAATTGCTCCTTAAACATCAAATTTTGGTTAGCTGATTGGTCTATTAACACACTAATTTTTTCATTGGGATGAATATCAAATTCTTGAGCGCTCAGTTCAGGAACATTAAGATTAATGCGATGAATTTTAGCCAAGAAAGTGGCTATTTTAAGCGAATGCACTTCAGATATAGCGTCTTTATCCAATGCTTTTGCTGTTATCCAAGGATAAACAAGAAAAGCCTCATCTTCTGAAAGGATTAAGTAATTATTTTCTAATTTTAGAGCATGAACTGCGGGAATAGTACGCTGGGAAAATTGGAAGGCTATATCTTCGGTCAATTCATATTGGGATTTAACTTCTTCAGTTAACTGAATCCTTTTATTGAGCTGTTTTATAGCAAATTGCGAGCCATTGCATTCCAAATACCACATTTTATGTAAAAGACCGCCGTAAACTCTTTGAGGCAAGTCGCAAGGTTGCTTCATCTTTAATTTTTTACAGATTGTTTCCAGTTGATTTTTATTCACTATGAGCTGCCTTAAGAATGCCTTGTGTTTCTAATTCTTCGTTAAAAAATTTAACAAAAAATGTCTTGCTTAACTTGGGATTTTTTTTATTGATTCTCGTAAATTCTGCCATGAAACCACACTTTTTATAAAACTCTGGAGCTTGAAAAGCACTGGTCACTAAATTGATATTATTAAAGCCCTGCCCTTTGAAGTGATGCTCTAGAGCAAGCAATAGCTGCTTGCCATACCCTTTACCACGATGAGCACTGTCTACCCAAATATCATCCACATAAATTTCTGAAAACGCAGTAAAGGCATTAATCACACCAAAAACTTCCCCTTGGGCAGAAGAAATGGTCACTGAAAAACGTCGATAATTAACGTCGATACCATGCTGAGCCTCATAGGCAATAAGTCCTTTTGTCATGCGTTTTTCCGTAGCTTCATCAAGTTCATCAACAAATTGGATTTGATATTCTTTCGTGCTTTCTAAGGGTTCCCCTGAATTCTGTACATTACTATCAAAACGAAAAATAACTCGTTGCGGTTGATGCGGATCATAATTGACTGTTTTGATTTCTTCCTGGTAATTACCCAGTGTAATTTTTGAAATAGTATTGCGCCAAAAGCTAAGCCCTCGCTTGTTTTCCGGAATCACAGAAACTTCCCATAAGCCGGGATGCATTTTCCAAAGTTCAGAGGAAACCAAATATCCTAAACTTTTGCCTTGAAACTTAGCAGTAATGAAAAACTCGCCCATATTCCACGCAGTATCAGGATAAATTCCTTCTTGATTTAATAAGGCAAAACCTGCCAATTCATTGCCTACTTTAATCAGAAAGGCTTTTCTTGTCGGTTCTTCAAAGTAATTTTTAAAGTCAAAGCTTTCATACAAGCCATCGGAAGGTAAAACCCAATCATCTGAAATAAAACCACAGTCACGCGAGAGTTCATATACATAAAAGCGAGCCATGTTTTGGATGATAGGATAATCATCTAATGTTGCTGTCTCAACTTTTAAAGCAGATTGTAATTCTTTGATGTTCACAGCACTTTCCTTAAATACAGTTTCGCCATATGACCTTCATTCTGATATCCAAGCGATTTGTAAAAATTATGGGAGCCCTCTTTCGCTCGCCTAAGTCCCGATGTCAAGTCAATGATACAGGGACTAAATTGCCTGGCAAAATCCTCAACAGTAATCATAAGCTTTTTACCTATTCCTTGATTACGATATCCTTGGTCGACCACAAGGCCTTCAATATGAAATCTTGTTGTGTCGGAAACAAAAAGAGTGCTTTTAGACCAAGCAACCCAACCAACAACTTTTCCAGCAATTTCCGCAAGAAGAACACCGTAATGCGGTTCATTAGTAAATAGCTCAAGTCGTCTTTGCAATTCATCAGGCGATTGCGGATAGCCCAATTGTTCCATTAAAGGGTGAAGATGTTGAGCATCATCAATTAATGCTTTGCGGATAATCAATTCAACAGACATTTTAGAACTCCAGATTCACTCTATCCCCTGATAGATTAGGAGATGAAATCACCAAAAAAGAAACCAAATTTCCGGAACAGTTTTTCACTTGATGGGCTACCCTTGCTTTAATATTTATTCCTTCCTGTTCATGCAACACTTGTTCATAATCTTCAAACTCAATAACCAATTGTCCCTGTAAACAATAAAAAAATTGCTCTGTTTCCTGATGATAATGCTTTATCTCACAACTTCCTGCGGGCATCGTTTCATAAATAACACTAAACTGACCATTATTTTTTAACCACCACCCATCACAATCTTGTCCCCACTTAAAATGAGAGGCATTGTTTATTGAGACAACCTCTTCGCTCACCACAGACGCTGATACAGGTAATTTTGGTTTTTGACTTAAGCTTGAGACTGAATCACCATTAAAGAGTCCGATATCTCTTGTTTCCTGAAATTCTTTGCGCAAAAAATAAAAAATAGAATTTTTTTGAAACCCGTGCCGCTCAAACTCAAGTTTAAATCCTAATTTTTTATAAAATTCTATTGCCTCCCAATCCATAGTATTAACTGTTGCAAAAGCGCAGCCTTTCTCATTACCATACTTCAATGCCGCTTGCATGAGCTTTGTTCCCCATCCTTGATGTCTGATGGACTCACTCACCCAAAGATTATCAACATGAAGACCTCCATAGAGAGTTCCGCCACTACAACCACCCACAACGCTATTGTCTGCATCACGAATAAAGCATGCAAAGAAATCTAAGGATTCGAAGCCTCTTTGTTGTTTGGCGTACTCCTTAATCCCATTCGTTAATATTTGAACATCATCAGGGTTTGGATTTTCTAAAAACGATAATTTTAAAGTCATCTCATTTATTCCACTGTAGGAAGCCAAGCATCATGCTCTACATAACTTGCCTCATCACTTCCTGACCATGGTGGCATAGTAATGCAAATAAACACCAAATCTGCTGCATCACTTCGATATTGAAAATGTGTTCCCAAGGGAATATCAATGCTGACTCCAGGTGTTAAAGGAGTAATGCTCTCTTCATCGTTCAACTTACGCCAAATTGCACCCTCACCAGAAAGGACATGCCAAAATTCAGATACAGTTTTATGCCGAACCTCTTTGGAAATCATTCCCGCCTTTAAAGTACAGTGAGCCATTCCACCTAAATGGTTATTCATCAGCAATCGAACTTCAGCTCCTGCGGGTGAAGTGTGTTGATACTCTTTGGGTATTTCTTGTGTATTCATTTATACCTCTACTTTATTAAAACAATGCACTCATCTGTTCCTCAAATGGCTGCTTCTATTTTTTAATTTTGAATAGTAACGCAAGTAGTATCTGCATCTAAAGTAACCACTTTGCCAATCGGGAGAATGCAATTTTGCTTACCGTGTCCATAAGGAAATTCTTTAATACAGGGGACTTTTAATTTTGACGCCCATTCATTGATTACATCCTCTACCGTACCATCGCTCTGATTCGATTTCTTACTTTTACAATGTTCAAATGTACCAAAAATAACGCCAGAAACTTCATCAAAAATTCCTGCTAAATCTAATTGTGAGAACATACCATCAATATTATAGGGCTCGACACCAACATCTTCTACCAACAAAATACTTCCTTTAAAACTAGGCAGATAGGGCGTGCCCATTAAATTAGTCATCAGAGTTAAATTTCCACCAAGCAAAGGACCTCGACTAACACCTGCATGAACCTTTATTCCTTTGGAAATGGTGTACTCTTCGCCTAATAAAGAGGAAAGTAATGTTCTTTTAACCTGGGTACTCAAATGAATAGTCAAAGTAAATCCTGTATAACTTACTAAGCCACTGTTTTTAAATAGGCCTAATTGTAACGCGGTGGTATCACTAAACCCGAATAATTGTTTTGGGTTTTTCTTTATTAATTCATAGTCTAAAAAAGGTAAAAGGCGTTGTGAACCTTGTCCACCTCGGGTTGCAATAATTGCTTTCACTTCAGAATCTTTAAAGAAATCCATCACATCATTTGCACGATCACAGTCTTTTCCCGCTAAAAATCGTTCTGATGCAAACATATGCTTTGCATACTTTACCTTAAATCCATTCAACTTTAATAAATGAACTCCCGCTTCTATATCCTGTTCCATAATAGGGCTCGACGGTGAAATAAGCCCTACGATATCTCCTTTTTGCAGTGGTACTGGACATAGAATCTTCATTTATTACCTCAATTATTTTCTGCATTCAAAAACAATACTTGCGTCTTTTTCATCAGGTGACGCGTTTCGGTCAAATCCTTTAACCATCCGTACATTGCTAAAACCAACTTCAGTAAGCAAATTGCACAAGAAAGAAGGGTCTTGATAAATGCGAATTTTGTATTCCTCAACCTCTGTTTGCACTACACAGTTGTTATCAACCAAGTCATATTTGCCAATAGAGTAACAAACATCATTATCAAGCGTGGCTAATTGGCTTAAGACTATAAGTGTTCCATCTTCTTTAGGCCATCTTGAGCCTCTCCATATACCTAATTCTTTAGGAACTGCTTGACGTGTTTCTACTTCAAATACAAATAGTCCTTTATCTTCTAGGTGCTCATAAATGATTTTTAAGGCTTTTTGGATATCCGCCTTTTCTGTGATGAGACCAAATGAACCACTGGGTATAAAAATTAAAGAATATTGATTGGATTGATTTAAATCTTCAATAAAACCATGCCAGACTTTTGGCTTAAGGTTTTTGCTAATAGATTTTGCATGCAATCGTTCTAGCATCGGCTGACTTGCGTCAAAGCCATGAACATCAAATCCTTCTGCAACCAAAGGTAATAAAAATCGACCTGTGCCGCACATGGGTTCTAACATCAAACCCTTAGCTTCTACAGCATAGCTTCGATAGAATGAGTACTCATTTTGTGGTGCATTAGGTTTACTTAAATCATATACTTCAGTACACAGGCTCTGATAGGTATCTAGTTTTTTCATGGGTTCCTCTTTAAAATCCAATACCATTAAATATTCATCATAGAAGGTATCATTAATTTTAAGCGCTTTAGGTTCAGTGCCATAAATTCGAAACCCTTGCTTTTGATAAAAAGCGCGAGCCACAAAATTACTTACTACACAGGTCAGGTGCAATTGAGTGACACAGGTTCTTGCATGCTGAATCAGGGTTTGAATTAATGCTGTTGCAATTCCTTTCCCTCTGTAATCAGGACGTGTATATATACCCCAAAGTACGCCTCGATGTTTGGTTTTAAGTGAATTAAGCGTATAGAATCCAGCACAAGACACTAATAAATCATCAACAAAGGCACCTAATACATACCCTTTACTTAATCCATTTTGAAAATCAGTATCGGACATAAACACTTCCTCTTCATAAGAAGAGCCAAAGCTTTCTGGTGAGTTGGCCAGAGCTTCTAAACGTATTTCTTTCCATAGATGCCAATCCGCATCAAACAATTGTCTAATCTTCACAGCATTATCTCCATGACTGTTACAGGACGTCCTTTAAATTCGTCCATGCCAATCGTGCGCCAACCAAAACGACTGTAATATTCTGGAATGGTAGGGTCAAAAGCAAAAAGATAAAGATTTTTAAATTCTAATGCTTGGGCCTCTTCTTTGACTCGATGAATAAGCTGTTTTGCAATGCCTTGTTTTTGATGGCTTGGCGATACCACTAACGAACCTAGCCATGGGGTTAATTCAGGACGGATCCCGTCATTCGCGCGTAAAGAGCACATCCCAACAGGTTTGTCTTCATCAAAAGCAACAACAGTGAGCGGTAACTGCTTGATGTTTAAATGACTTCGCAAATTTTCTTCTACACGAGAGGTGGGCACATCAGGAACCCAAATTTTTCCTAATACTTCATGCCAAATCTTAGCAAGCTCTGGAATGCAATCGGAGTGATGTTTTAGATAGGCTATTGTTATCATCTTAATACCTGTAAAAATGAATTATTCTTCTTGGCAAGGCGTGCCTTGATGAAACACCATTTGCCAACGATTGTGTTTGTATTGCCAGAGCGAAGAACGCAAGGAACTTTTTGAGGCAACAGTAACCTTATAAGTTGCCAACATGACTTCGGGCGACACCTCCAATACTGAAAAATCATTAACTATATAGCTTCGTGACTCTTCTTCTGGAAGAGAATCAAGTAGGTCGTTCTTATTGTAAATTGAACCAGAGGCCCCATACTCGATAAATTCATCAGCAATCAAGAGCTTCAGTTGCGTAATAGATTTTCTCGTTTTCGGATTTAAAAGAGAAGTCTCTAGCTCGTAAATCAGTTGATGTTCTTGTTTCATAGCGATTTTCTCATCAAATATCCGACCTTGCGTTCCTTCCCCAGAAGAAACAGAGCCTGTTCAAAAAAAACAAAACGCGGTTTTGAGTAATGCTCTTTACTTAATTTTTGAATTGCTTATTGAGATAAATAACGCATTAAGTCAACTTCCTTGAGATAGCAATCGATCTAGATGATGAATAATCAATGAATTCACCACTTCTTTATTAAAATCAGGACAAAAACGTGGATAATCACGTTCAAGACCATAAGACCATTTTTCCAAACGTTCATGATCATATTCGATCATGTCTTCAAACAAGTAACCTTCTCCATAAGTTCCTTCACAATGCAGGCCAACTCCACCATCATAAAGCTCTCCTGAAGGCATGCGCAATGCAATGTGCCAGCACTCTTCATGGGATGTCATCATCACAAAAACAATATGCACTTTATCCTGAAAGCGGCCATTCCAAGCATCAAAAAATAATTTAGCAAACGCGCCACAAGGACCGTAATTAATCCTTGGTGTTTCTTCATGAAATCCCAGCAATTGATTTATATCGTTTTTTAAATCATTTAAGACTGTAATTTCTTCTGCATTCACTCATAACTCCCATAGTATTATGGCTACTTTTTTGACTAAGACACTTTATTTTCAAGCTGAATTTATTGTATCAGAAAAATTTCGATTCGTTCTTTACCTTTACCCACATTCACCCTTTTTAACGTAATATAACCCACTTCAGCGGTTGATTTTACATGTGTTCCACCACAAGAAACCTTAGAAAATCCTTCAATTTCCCAATAACGTCTTTGACTCTTTACATCTGAAAATCCAGTGCGTATAGGCATATCTTTTGCAATAATTTGATTGTATTTAAGCAAAAGAATGTCAAAGATATCCGAGATATTGTGCTGATAGATAAAGTCAATTCTAGCCTTATGTTCAGCAATATGGGCACCTATTTTTTCAATGGGAAGCATTCTTTGGACAAGTTCCAAGATTAATTCAGCAGCAAAATGAAGGCGCATCAATTTATAGCGACGAACAAAGTCAATTTCCATAAGGACAACATCCCCTTTAGAAAGCCCATGCCCCGCAGGTAATGTATAATAAATCAAGTCATCTTCTATTTCAGAATGAGTGACCATCAAGCCATTCACGCGAACTGTATCACTTTCCTGACCACCGGAAAACGAAAAACCAATAGTCTCTGCAAAAAGTAGTCGATTCTCATTCACTGAGACCACTTTAGTCATTAATTGGCGTTGATAGGGATTATCCCAAAATATTTTTTGCATAATTTATTCTCTAACCTTGACCACTATCCCATTGGTTAGCTGTTTAAGCTCATCGGGAGATAATGAAAACACGGCATTGGGCGTTCCTGCTGCGGCCCAAAGAATTTCATGGCATAACAAATCTTCATCAATAAGAACAGTATCAATAACATTTTTATGGCCAACGGGAGGAACCCCACCAATCGCAAAACCAGTGATTTCTCGTGTAAAATCTGCATCAGCCTTCCCAATAGGTTCATTGATTAGACGTTCAATCTCGCTCTCATTCACACGATTAACACCACTTGCTAATACCAATACCGGCTTGTTGGTTTTTTCAGTGCAAAATAATAGTGACTTCACAATTTGAGCAACACTACATCCCAAAGTATCAGCAGCATCTTTTGCAGTGCGTGTACTTGAATCAAGTTCCTTGACCTCACATGATATCCCTTTTTGAGATAAAAAATCCTGTATGATTTGTGCGCTTTTACTTAAATTTTTACCTTTATTCATCATGATCATTCACCCATCATCGCCACAAAGAACACTTTCTAGTAAGTTCTGTCACTACGTCCCAATCCCCAAATAAAACAATGCCATAGTAAATCAGATCGCTATCGTTAACCTGCGCTGTTCTTTCAATTTGCTCTTGATAGGTACCCACAGTTATCGTATCGGTAAAATCATTAAAAAGAACATTTTTTGCTAAAGCATTCTGGCGTAATGTTCTAATTTTATTGGAGTTCTCACAAAGAATGATAAAAGGTATTTCTGAAATATAAGGGTGAGAGCCTCCATCTGCATCTCGATAATTAGTTAAACGCAGTTCTTTTTCACCAATCACAGCGCCTAAACCAATACACATATGAGCAAGCGCATTCATCACTTTTCCTGGCTCAATACGCTTATTAAGCACCGCAACCAGTTTGTTTTTAAAAGGGTGTTCCACCATACAGTCCTCCACAATCTACTTCACAATTCGTGCGTTATAACGCATAATAAACCAGTATATACTCGTGCGCTAAAACGCACAAGCTTTTATTAAGGGAGATCATGCAAGAAATTTCAAACCGTATTGCAAAAACATTAAAATCATTAAGACAAGAACGGGGTTGGAGTTTAGATAAAACAGCACTTGAAACCGGTGTTTCTAAAGCGATGCTTGGGCAAATTGAACGAGAAGAATCAAGTCCAACGATTTCTACCTTATGGAAAATTGCGAGCGGCTTTCAAACCTCCTTTTCATCGTTTATTGAAGACAGTCTGGATAATTCAACCAATCCTATTTATAGGGCGGGACATGCTGAAACCTTGCATCCAGATGATGAAAAAATACGAGTACTTCCCTTGTTTCCTTTTGATGAACAACTCCATTTTGAATTGTTTGTTATTGAGTTATTGCCAGAATGTGAACATCTTTCACCTCCCCATAAACATGGAGTCATTGAGCATGTCATTGTTGTGGATGGAACCATTGAGCTTTTGTTAGGCGGGAGCTGGAGAACACTTTCTAAAGGAGAAGGGCTTCGTTTTAATGCCAATCAACCGCATGGCTACCGGAATCTAACCAATGAACTATCGCGCATTCATGATATTATTCATTACCCACCCCAATGTAAATCGCCTTAATCGGTTATCGCACATCAAACAAAGGAGTTAATGCCATAGCTTTTAAGTCTTGAAGCCACTCTTCCCGTGGCTTTCCTCCTGGCGCTGTTTCTTCAAACCAGTTGTATTTACACCAAAGGTAGATATCTAAGCTTTTCATTTGCGAAAAATGATTTATTTCTTTTAATTCGTCTGAACTCAATGGCCGGATTTGTCTATACCCTTCTATAAACCATTCAAACACAGGTTTCCAGAGAGGCCATGGCTTATTACATAAGTCCAAAAAAGGTTTGGCAATATCGGCAAGATACCAATGATAAACAGGCTCATCAAAATCAATCAGATGAACTTGTCTCCCATCATACAGCACATTTCCTGGTCGATGGTCCCCATGAGTTAGGCCAAAATTAGCTGAGTTGATTGAAAAAGTTTTGAAGCGTGTCGTAATGGTTTGGTATAAATCCTGGATCAGCGCCTCTTCTTGACGCGCATAGTCCCAAGTTTCACGCCACAAATCTTCCCAAGTTAAAAAATGATGCTCTGATGCAACATAACTTTGCGAGGCTTGATGCAATAGCGCTAGAGCGCTTCCCCATGTTAGATAAGCTTTTTTATCTGAATAATCAAAATGCATGATTTGTCCTGGCACTTCACGGCAAACATGAACAAAAAATTCCAAACCGTCTTGGTGTACCGTTTCGACATCATTTCCTTCTTGAGATGCAACCGGTTCACAAATAGGTGTACCACACAAAAATAAATGCTTCTGAAAATCAATGGCACTCAAAAGCTCACGCGCTTTTCGTATTTTTTCATGGGTCATGCGAAGATAAAAACCTTGGTTCTTAGATTCAAATCGATAAACACAGTTAATTTGATTATTGATAAGCTTGAGATGGGTAGAGTTTTTTACCCACTTATTAGCTGCACGATTCGCCGTTTCATCCGTAATTCTTTTTAATGTGGTCTCCCAAATCATTCTTGGATACTCTTGTTGTTCAGATAATCAGCTCTGGATAATCGATAAAGCACATGTCGTCTCAATGGACTATTGTGCTCCAATTTGGGATGATCAAAATCATCCTTGGTATGGTGTTGCAAACCAATTTTTTCCATAACACGTTTTGAAGCCAGATTATTTACTGCTGTAAATGAAACTACTTCGGGAAGATTTAAAGAGGTAAAAGCATAATCTAAAACAGCTTTTGCTCCTTCCGTAGCATAACCCTGATTCCAATGTGTTGAGGAAAGTCTCCAGCCAATTTCAACAGCGGGGGTAAAGTGCGCCTCAAAAGAAGGGGTCATTAACCCTAAAAATCCTATCATTTCCCCTGTACTTTTCAGTTCAACAGCATACAAAGAAAATCCCTTCTCTTTATAATGTGCGATAATCCTCTCAATGCCTGCTTTTGTAGCACTCTTACTCCCTATTCCTGGTAAAAATTGGCATACTTTTTTGTCTTGATCAATAAGTGCCATAGGATCAAGATCAGCTTCCTGCCATGTTCGTAAAATCAGACGGGGAGTTTCAAGAATATTCATGGGACCCTCTATAAGTAAGCATGTTTATCATGAGTAGGTAATTGGCGTCTTCACTGTATTGCGTGGGAACAAAACCAGCCTTTTGAAAGCACGCAATGGCTTGTTCGTTTCCAATTTGTGGATCAACGACAACGGCTTTAAATTTGTAGAGTTGTTCGGCAATAAAACGCCTTATAATTTGTCTACCCAACCCTACTCCACGACACGATGGCTCTGCAATAAAAAGGTCCATACCAGCCAATTGTTCAGGTGTAGCCTTGTCAAACAAGGAAGCATTATTTCCTGAAATTCCTTCGGGTAAATAATCGGCAAGACAGTAATATTGAATAAAACCAATTGGTTTTTGATTCAAATAAATAATAAAACTCGGGACTGGATCCATGCCTTCAATGCGGGGTAAGTACTTTGCCCTAATATCTTCCAAAGAAAACTGTTGATTTCGTGCATACCCTTGTTTCACTGTAGGCTCTGCAAACCATTGGGTCATTAAGTTCAAATCTTTTTGACTCAATGGTTTAAATTCCAGATTCTGATTTTTACTCCCATAAACTAAGGAAGTCCAATCCAAGATACGACGCGCTGACTCCTCTGCTGAAAGGAGGCTCACATCTAGAGTCATTTCATACGGCTCTTTGCTAAAATAAACGTCTTCTTCAAACAATCTTTTTGTAATAAGCGCCTCATCTTGTGTTTTAAAATAGCCCTTTCTATCTGAGTCTTTTAAGCGTTTAACAAGCTCTGCACCATTACAAATCAGTCGGATAGGAACAAACACAGCTCCCCGTTTTTGAGCAACGGTTTGTACTTGATTAAAAAATTCCTGATGCCAAGAATTATTCGCTAAGAGCTCATAGGTAATAACAAAGCTCGCTTCTTTAGAGCAAACCGCAGTCATCGTATCAAAAATCACATCACGAGCTTTGTTAAGCGCTGCCCATCCATTATCATCAAGAGACCAAAATACTTGAGCATCGTTACCTAAAAGTTTTAGAACGGGATCGATCCAAGCATGGTGATGCGCTAATCGAAACTGAGGCGCCAGTGTTGTCGTTGCCTCGCCTATGGTTTTTTTACCAGTACCTGCAATACCCATCAAGAGTATTATCATATTCGTCGGCATCATTTATTAAAATCCTGTCATAATACTGTACTCTTCTTTATGTTTAAGTACACGCATCAAGTGCGCCACATCATATGAACTACGCAGCTCAATGAATTTCACTTTTGGATATTGGTTCTTTAAGACATTTAATAAAGGGTTAATCCGTTGTTCATAGTTCCACATATAACTTAATAGCGACCATCGTACCGTTTCATTGCAACCAGCGGCTCTATCATCAATTTCTGAAGCCTTATAAAACAAGCGCTTAAATACCCGCCAATAACATAGCCACTTGGGTAAATTAAAGTACAAGCACATGTCGGCTTCCTGATAACGTATCTCGAATGATTTACTGGAATTACCATCAATAATCCAGCAAGGCTTAGCGACTAATTCTTTTTGGAGTGACAAAAAATCCTCATATTCTCGTGGCACCCAATCGGCAATAAAAAAATATTTATCTAAATGGAATAATGGAATATTTAGGCTCTTTTGCAACATAATAGAAAAAGTGGACTTGCCACTTCCTGGTCTACCAATAATCATGATGCGTTGTAAGTTTATCATTTTATTCAGAGTTTGATTTACAGTTTTCTTTTCTTATAGATGCAAATGATTGTTGTATTCATCCGCTACACTATCTAAAACTTTAAGTAGTCTGTTCTTCACTTAACTGTTTAAGTACGGTTTTTATCGTAGCATGGGAAAAACCTCGGCCGCTTAAGAAACGAGCTAATTTTGTATTTATCGCCTCATCTGTATCATTTTTAAATCCACGCATTTTTTTCCGAGCTTCATCTAGGGCGCGAACTTCTTCCAGTTCAATATGCTCTAAGATTTGCTCAATCACTTCGTCTTTAACGCCCTTTTGTTTTAATATTTGTTGAATAAAACGGTTTCCTTTATGGATATAACGGGCACTTAATGATTCAGCCAAACGATTATCATTAATTAAATGTAATTCCCGAAGGCGAGCTATAGTTGCATGAATCTGAGCATCTAACTCGGGCACATGCGAAAAATCCCTCTCTAATTGCCTTATAAGTTCTTTTTCACTGCAATAATGATTGGAAAGATATTTTATTGCTGCATCGATGAGTGTATTCATACTAAAGTTCTACTATAAACCACAATTTTATTTTTGCTTTTGCCAAGACAGCCTGATTTATTTAGAATACCATTATAACAGGAAAATATTGAGTCTTTTATGCCAAAAGAAGGAAAGGCCAGAGTCTTAAGTGAAGCAGAGTTTAAGCGACTGCTTATTGTTGCCAAAGATGGGCAATTCGCTATAAGAAATAGTGCCCTTGTGTATTGTTCTTTTGGACTTGGATTGCGAGTGAAAGAAATTGCCTCTCTCACTATTGCAGATGTAGCCGATTACAACTATCAATTACTTGAAGAGATTTGTTTGAAGCGCTCAATGACCAAAGGTGAAAAGCAACGTTACGCTTATCTTGCCAATGAAAAAATCCGCAAAGCACTCCAGGCACATCTCGATACCCTAAAACAGGTTGCACGAGAAAAACCCTTATTTCAGACCCAACGTAAAAGTCGCTTTACGCCCAATAGTTTGCAAAAATGGTTCAAGTCACTCTATGATAAGGCAGGAATTATTGGAGCAAGTTCTCATTCTGGTCGACGTACTTTCATTACCCGCTTAATTGAGCAAGGCGCTGATATTAAAGCAGTCTCTCGCCTTGCAGGTCATGCCAACATTGTCACCACCGCAATTTATGTTGAAGACAACCCTGATCGCCTGAAACGTATTGCTAACTTGGCTATTTTCTAAATGACACCAAGGCTTACCGTTTTGCCTTAACTGACTATTTAATATACAGAGTTATCATAAACGTGTTTTAATAGCGCTTAATAAAGCGACTTTATTTATGTAACCAAAACCATTGGTTGTAGTGAAAACGACGCTTAAAACTAAAATATGGAAGTTGATTTTTTTACTTAAACGCATAAAAATTGCCCTTCGGTGATATTTTGCTAAACAGCGCTCCCTTAAACAGAAATCATTCAATCAAAGTCACTTAATAATTGCTTTTTATTTCTTTCTCTTTTCTAACATCGGCTTCATCCTATTTTTTATTTTTAGATAAATCTTCTAATAAAATTTTTCCCTTTTTGGATAAACGATATTTTTGCAATCTACTTTTAGGCTTTTCTGGGATAGTACGCTCGATTAACTCATCCCAGAGCAATTGATCAAGATAATTACGTTGAAAAGTTTCTCGATGCCTAATACCTGCTACCTCTTGTAGCTCTATACTTTTCAGCTCACCTTTTAGCTCACATGCTCTTAGTACCCGCTCAACCCATGGATCGACTTGTCCGGTAACTTGTCCGGTAACTTGTCCGGTAACTTGTCCGGTCATCGATGATGATTTACGCCAAATGGTTGTCTTGAATCCATCGGAGATAGAAAATTCAGGCTCTGGCAGTCCAACCTCACGGCAACGACGAATCATATCGCCTGTACCAGTTCCCATACGCTCGATATATTTCGTTAAATACAATGGCTCAGCAAGCAAGGGATTTCTTGGAACAGAACCATGTGGATGACGTAATTTCTCTAAGGTCAATGATGGAGGGAGTCCTCCTGGATTCCAAATTTCCAATCGATCTGCAAACAGCATTACCTGTACACTTCCATTACTATCATAGTCTCGATGAGCAACCGCATTCACAATCGCTTCTGCGACAACTTCCTGGGGAATTTCATAGGCAACAGGCACTTCCGCCCCGCTCTCTCTGGTTCCCACCCAAAGATTAATTTTGGACATTACGAAATCAATCGCCTGATCGACCAGTGAAAATAACGTGCCTTTATATACTTGATATGAAGGAATGGGTTTGGCTACTTCTGTCCCGTGAAAATGAGCACATTTTACCTCGGATGACATAACAAACCGTTGTGGTTGCTTTCCAAAGAGTAACATTGCGGCATGTGTAGGCTTATCCTCATCTAGCAAATTCAAATGGGACAGTAATTCAAAAGAGGTCGCATCGATAGGCAGTGGAAATCCACGTCCTCGTTTTGCTCGACGTAAAAAAGCCGTCATCCCCTCTTCATCTAAATCTAATAATGTTGCCCCTCGACAAGGAGCGGCATCAAAAGGGCTATTTCTGATTAATTTTCGTTCTTCTAAATCATGTATTAAAGCCGCATAAACATTGGAAATAAGCTCGGAAATAGATTGATAACGCCTTCTGATTAATTCAGTTCCAACACGAGTAATAAGATTTTTCATTTTAGGGTGACGTTTACTTTCTTCATTTCCCTTTATAAAAATTAATCGGGTCTTACGTTCCTCGGAAGCTAGATTGTATTCTTCCTCAGTAGGGGAAACACCTTTTGCATTCTCAAAGCCATAATCATAGCCAAAAAGACCAATATAGATATCACAAGCACTTACTTGTTCTAGATAAACTTGATCTGCCCTCCTATCATGAGCTGGCAATTCTTCGAATAAAAATGGATCAAAAAAACGACGCATTAAGGGATCATTTTTCAACCAATGGCATATCTCTAGACGATCTTCTTTAAATTCTTGTTGTACGCTACTGATAAAAATACGCAATGGTCTCATCATAAATCCAAAATCCAAAAATTAAACACGCTCTTCTTTCTCATTAACAGGCTTAATTACGTTATAACCCACGATTATCACACAACGTTATCAACAGATTTTGTGGATAACTATCCTCTTTCGCTCATTAGTTTGATCAACCAATCAACCTCACTAGCAGAATTCACCTCGATAATCACTTTTCCCTTACCTTCAGCATTTACTTTTACAGAAACATTTGTTGTAAATTGTTGAGATAGATAGGTACTCCACTCCTCACACTTGTCATGACGTGTAGCTGAAGAAAAAGTCTTGTCATGTTCCTTATCTCCTGATGACTTCAATCGGTTTGCTAATGCCTCCGTATCACGCACATTGAGCTGTTTCTCAATGACGGCGCATGCAACTTGAAATTGATGTTCTGGCGAAAGTTTCAAAATTGATCGGGCATGTCCCATATCAATCTTACCCTCGTTTAGCATCTCTATTACTCTAGAGTCCAAAGATAGTAAGCGAAGCGTATTAGTAACTGAAACTCTGGAACGACCTATCATTTGTGCTATGTCTTCATGAGTCATATGGAACTCTTCGCGAAAACGGTTTAATGCTAGCGCTTCTTCAATTGGGTTGAGATTTTCGCGTTGAATATTTTCAATCAGTGAAAATGCGAGAGCAATATTATCATCAACATTTCTAATAATAACAGGCACATAAGTTAAACCTGCTTTTTTTGCCGCTCGCCAGCGTCTTTCGCCAGCAATAATCTCATAACGTTCTTCTGCAATCTTTCTAACAATAAGTGGCTGGATAATCCCTTGAACTTTGATGGAGCTTGCGAGCTCATCTAAAACAGATTCATCAAATTGTCTTCTAGGCTGATATTTTCCAGAATTTAATAACTCAACAGCTAAATGAGTTATCGATTCAAAGGGTTTGGATTCTCCATCCTGGAATGAATTGTCTAAGGCTCGAAGCAACTTCAATCCCTTCAATTCTAAATTTGACACGAGTGTCTCTCCTCAGTTTATCCCTGCAAACGTCCCACCATACCTGTAAACGTCGCACCATTAGTTATTTTTCTTATTTTTACTTCCTGAAAACGTCCCACCCTATCCCGTAAACGCCGCATCCATTCCTGTAAACGTCCCGGGTAATTCCCGTAAATGTCCCGCAGACTATCCTACAACCCTTAAGAACATTGATGCATTAAACTTCTAAACAACAAATAAAAAGATCTTAAAAAAAATTAAAACACGTTGTGTTTCTATAGTAAATAGAAAAATTCATAAAAACCTTGTTTTTTCATAAAAATATGGATAAATTAGTAAAAAAGTGAAATTTTGTTTATTAAACAAAAGGAAATTATGCTAAATCCTCAAATTATTACTTATGGCACAGATAATCCAGAACAACTGATGGATAAATTTTATCAAGCCGGGAATGATATGTTATTGGCACTCAGGAACTACGTCATTAATCCTGAAAAAAGAAAAAAACCAAGAACATGGGGCGCTATTGAAGCAGCAAAAATGGTTAAAGTTTCAGATCCCACCTTTCGAAAGCTATTGGAGTCACATGATGATATTCCAGGAATAGTAATGGAAAAACAGGAAAATGGGAGAAACGTAAAAAAGTACACTTTAGCCGCTATAAATTGTCTAAGAGATAAA
The DNA here is from genome assembly GCA_017306715.1 of Legionella sp. Classification (GTDB taxonomy): domain Bacteria; phylum Pseudomonadota; class Gammaproteobacteria; order Legionellales; family Legionellaceae; genus Legionella. The sequence continues at coordinate 30,225 of JAFKHV010000019.1, forward strand.
GCCGGGACTCGCTATATACGACCAAAAGGTTCCAAATGTTTAACAATTGCCGTTTCTAATTTAAAGGGCGGTGTTGGAAAAACAGAAACGACTGTCGATTTAGGTAAAAAAATTGCTATTGAAGGATTAAAAGTTTTACTACTAGATTTTGATGCACAAGGAACTGCAACCTTAATTAGCTCCGGATTGATACCTGATTTAGAGTTAAAATATGAAGACACCATCACAAATGTGCTTATTTCTAACCCAAGCAACATTAAGGAGGTTATTTTAAAAACACATTTCGATGGTTTAGATATTATCCCTGCGAACTTGGCGATACAAGATTGTGATCTAATTTTACCCAATGAAACAGCAAATAATCAAGACCGACTAGGATCTCCAGTTATTAGATTAGCTGAATCTTTGAAAATTATTAAAAATCAATATGATGTTATCTTAATTGACTGCGGCCCAAATCTTGGACTACTTACTTTAAACGCAATTATTGCTTGTGATGGAATTATTATTCCTATTCCTCCATCTATGAATGATTATTCCAGTTTCATCATGTATACCGCTACATTAAGAAACATGTTTAAAGAGCTACCTTCTAAAAAATTAGAATATCTTCGAATTTTGATTTCAAAACATACTGGCAGTAATGAGGCCTTACAAATGGAAAACATGATGCGCGAACAATTTGGACGATATATCTTGACAAATCATATGTGTGAAACTGTAGAAGTTCCTAAGGCAGCTAACGAAATTGGGACTATTTATGACATTTCTAAACCTCGAGGAAGTCGAGAAGCTTACAGACGCGCTTTGCAACATCTGGATGATGTTAATTTAGAAATTATTAATAACTTTAAAGATATTTGGGACAAACAAGCAACTTCTTCGATTATAGGTGGTGATAACAATGGATAACAGTAAAAAAAATGTCCACAACTCTGGTCCATTAGGCATGTTACTGCGAAACGGGCAAATTAATAAACTGGAAACTTCTAACGAGGTTTCTTCTAATCAAACATCCTCCTATTTTAAAACACAATCTGGAATTGAGTTTTCAGAGCAAGAGCTGATTTATATTGATCCTGCTGAATGTGAACCATGGTGCTATGCTAACCGTCATGAAAATGAAATGGGGGATATTCAAGGGCTTGTTGATTCAATTAAAGCAAATAAACAATTGCAACCGGCTTTAGTTAGGCTTCACCCTACCCCACATGGAAAAATTAAATACGAGGTAATTTTCGGTAGAAGACGACACATTGCTTGCTTACAGCTTGGAATTCCTTTTTTAGTCATAAAAAAAGACATTCCTAATATTCAAGATGCTGTAGCATCCCAAGATGCAGAGAATAAATTACGAAATGATGTTAGCAACTATTCTAATGCCTTGTTATATAAACGCTTATTAGTAGATGGTGTATTTAAAACTGAAAAAGAGCTCGCAGACAAATTAAATATCTCTACATCAACTTTTAATGATTTAATGGCTTACTCAAAGATTCCTGATGAAATAATAGGTAAAATTCCTAATATTCATATTTTATCAAAACAGTTGGCCGTTTCTATTGTTCAAATATTAAATAAATCAAAAAATAACTATAAAACAATGTTATCTATTGCCCATCAGATAGGGAAAACAATAAATTCTAATGCCAAGCTTGAGCGTATATTTGAATCAAATAGCACGAAATCGCAATCGTCATTACACACAAGAAATTCCACTGATGCTAAATTTTATGTATCTCAAAAAGGTAAGAAGTTATTTACTTTTAAACGTGATTCACGAGGATTACCTTCGATTGTTCTTAATAAAGAAATCTCCGAATTAATAGATTTAGAATCTATGTGTTCTCATATGTTTGAATATCTAGAAAAAGAAATGGAATCCGGATATCCGGATTGATATTTAATCCGGATATCCGGATTCTATCGTTAGGGAGAACTGTGTGAAAAACGCAGCAATGAATAATAAAAGTCTCGAGCTAAAGAAACATGTTAACGCGATACATTGTTCTAATAATCTATCATTAGTTCAGCGTAAGCTGTTTAATGCGTTGCTCTTTAATGCTTATCCAGATCTTCCCTACAAACAACAATTTGAAATCAAAGGAAAAGATTTATATCAACTAATTGGTTACAACAGCAAAGACACTGCTAAGCTGAAGGAAGCTTTAATCGGACTAATAACGATAGCTATTGAGTGGAATGTTATTGATTGCTCAACAGGACAAGAAAAAAAATGGAAGGCTAGTTCCATATTGGCATCTGCCGAACTTTCAAACGGAGTTTGTATTTATGAATACAGCCAGGTAATGAAAGATCTTATGTATCAACCTGAAATTTATGGTCAAATCAATATTGATCTCGTTTCAAAGTTTAAATCGGGTTATGGTTTGGCGTTATACGAGAATTGTATCCGATACAAAGGCCTTATGCAGACACCATGGTTTCCCATAGAGATTTTTAGAAAGTTGATGGGCGTGTTTGATGGAAAGTATCAAGTATTTAAAGATTTTAAGAAAAGAGTACTTGATGTTGGGGTGAATGAAGTAAATACAGTATCACCCATTCGTATTGTTCCTGAATTAGAACGAGTTAATCAGAAGGTCACTAAAATTCGATTCAAGCTAGAAAAAAATATTGATGAATCTCCAATTCAGATAAATAACTTATCAATTGATGAGGAATTAAAACAAATATTGATTAGTACATTTGGATTTTCAGCACAAATGATTGATGAGACATATACAAAATATGGTAGGGAATATATTCGAGAGAAAGTAGAAATCATTACACAATCAGAGAATTTTGTTACAGGAAAAATTAGAGGCTTAGCTGGGTATTTGATTGAAGCATTAAAAAAAGATTATAAGCTAAGCAGATCAAGCAAAGCTGTAATTAATGAGCGTCGCAAGATCTCAGAAGCTAAAGAAAAAGAAAAAAAAGAAAAATTGGAAGAACAATCAGAGCGCTACAAACAGTATGTAAACAAAAAGATAAACACATACCTAGAGAAATTAACAGAGCATCAAAAAAGCGCTTTAAATAATGATTTTGATAAATTCATGAAGGAACAAAGTAGTATTCTAAAAAATTGGTATAAAAAGCATGGCCTAGATCACCCTGCAACCAAAGCCTCGTTTCATAGTTTCATTAAAGAAAATAGACATAGTGAAATAGGTACTATCATATCAATGGAAGATTATATTGAGTTAGTTCAATAGCAATTAATAATAGCTATAAACTTAAGGATGGGACATTTGCGGGGATGTATTGTTTTATTGATGGATGGGACGTTTACGGGTAATGAGATAATTAGTAATGAAAACAATTTGTGTATATCTTGGTGCTAGTTCTGGAAATAATCTGGCATTCAAAGAAGCTGTTATTAAGCTTGCTCATGAAATAGTTGCTTATGGACTTACACTAGTTTATGGTGGGTCACGTCTTGGCATGATGGGTTTATTAGCAAGAACTGTAAAAGAATTGGGCGGTAAAGCGATCGGGGTTACAACTACACATCTTTTAGACAAAGAAAAACCGTTAGACATTCTAGATGAACTTCATATAGTCTCCTCCATGCAAGAAAGAAAAAAAATGCTTCAATATCTGGCTGACGCATTTATCGTTATGCCTGGTGGTTTAGGAACACTAGAGGAAGCGGTTGAAACATGGAATGCAATAAAAATTGGAGAGCTAGACAAAAAGATAGGGTTTCTAAACGTTGATGATTACTTTATAAAACTATTTAGTTTTATCGAGCATTGTAATAAAAATGGATTTATAACAGCTGAGCAAACAGCTATTCCCTCCGTGCAAGTTGAGCCTAAAAAATTGTTGAGTGATTTAGTCCTAGCAAAATCTGAAGAATTGTTTGTGTGATGTAACAGTAGAAGTTTTTAATAAGGAAATGGAATGCATGCTGTAAAGAGTGAGCGAAAAGGGGTAGTTTATCTACATTGGCTAAATGCAATAACTACATTCAGTTTTGCTATTTTATTTTCATCATTATCCCTTTATTTAACAAAGAACATTGGCTTAACTCAAATGCAATCCAATGGAATCGTAGGATTTTTTCTGGCATCAAATTTTATTTTACATTTTGTAGCGGGGTACATTGGGGATAGGTTTTTAAGTTATCGATTGCTATTTGCCATTTCAACGCTCATACAAACTGTAGGGTTAATAGTACTTAATTTTTCTGATGCTTTTGTGTATCTAGGGTTAAGCTTGTTTCTTATAGGGTGTGGATTAGGATCTACATGTATTAACTGCCTTATTACCCAACAATTTACAAGTATCGAAAATGAATTAAGAGAAAAAGCATTTTTTCATAATTACAGTGCTATGAATATAGGATTCCTCTCTGGTTATGTTATGAGCGGATTTATTGATATTCACGATAGATACGATCGTTTATTTGAAGTAAGTAATTTGATTAATCTAATTACGGTGTTTTTCATTATTAAATCGTGGAAATATTTCGCAAAAAATAAAATAAATACCAGGGAGGAGGTAAAGAGGGGTCGACTAGGACTGATATTAATCATATTTATTATACCTATTCTTCTAGCAGGGTTTTATTATTCTTGGTTAGCAAATGGCCTCATACTCTTTATTGGTTCTGCGGCTCTATTCTATATAACCTTACTTGGACGTAGTTTAAGTACACAAAATGCACGAAAAAAAATTTATTCTTTTGTATTTTTAACGGTAAGTTCAATTGTATTTTGGATGCTTTATTTTGTAGGACCTATGGGTGTGACTCAATTCTTGAAGTATAACGTGAGTATTTACATAGGTTCTTATTATATTCCTCCACAATGGTTAATGAATTTAAACTCAATTTTTGTAATTATAGGCTCACCTATAGCAATCACTCTATTTGATAAACTAAGAAAGAAACAAATCACCATTTCGATATCAAAACAATTTATGTGTTCCTTAGTGTTTATTGCATTGTCGTTTTTGGCATTGACTGTTGGCATAATGAATTGTGGTACCGAGGGATTAACTAGCATGATTTGGATTATTGCGCATTATCTTCTTCAAGCGATAGGGGAGTTGCTTATTGCTACTGTTGGTTATGCGATGATAGGAAGTCTTGCACCAGAAAAACTGCAAGGACTTATGATGGGGATATGGATGATGGCTTCAGGAATAGCAGCCACATTATCCAACTATTTTTCTAATTTAATGACTCAATCTGAATCATTAAATCCGCTTATTAGCAATGAACATTATATGAGCGCATTTACCCAGCTAGGTCTATATGCCATCTTTGGTGCACTCATTCTCTGGTTATGTTCTAAAACGATTGAGAATAGTATACAAAAAACCTCGGTCGAAGCGATCGAAGGGGTAGCATGATCTATTGTAACGATAATTCTGCCTGTAATTTGGATAACTTTGTTTCTTCTTGAGCTAATATTTTTAGAAAATTGTCCAATACATTAGGGTTTTTTATTGTTTTGATATCTTTTTTAATGCCATTTATAAGACTTTGTTGAATTTGAAGTGACTTTTGTAATTCCATGTTAGTACATGGGGGATGAGCCAATTCATAAACATTGGATAAACGTTTATTTGTAGCAAGCTCATCTAATCCAGAATAAGTACATTCCTCCTTCTTCAATTGCAGTCGAACAGCATTTTCCTGCTCGCACTCTTCTTTGTAGCGTTTCCCTTCCGGAGAATATTGATTAAATCCTTTCGGTGTTCTCCAGCGATTAGTGCGCAGAAGTTGAGAAATGATATTAATTTTGTGCCGAAAAGTCCCAATATTTTGGAATTGCTCTTGGTTACTTAGTGAAAATACAACCTCATCCAGGATTTTTTGTGGTGAGGATAGCTTTACTCCATGTTGTTTTTGAACATTCAGCAACATCCCTTTAGCAATATTGAGCTCGTTAAGTGGTAATTTAGTACTTGAATGAGAAAGAGTAATATTATTAATTACTCTATTTTTTTCTTTATTAATGGTATCTGTTGAAACAAGATAATCCATTCTCTCGTTTATATCTAATTCAGGAGTTGGGATTTTTTCTTTTATCTCCAGAGTATTTTCTGGCTCTTGGTTGATCAATTGTAATTTATTTTGAAGCATTTCTGTAATGGCAATAAAGGAACGAGGTACACCATAAAATTTAAATCGCTTTCGGATAATAAAGCCATTTTCTTCTAAGTTCTTTAGATAGATATATATTCTGCTTTCACTAAAGCCAAGTTCTGCAGCAAGATCAGGAATTTTTTTGGTAAACCATAATCTATTTTCGCGTTTTAAAAGAGTGCCTTGATGGTGGAAGATTATTTTATCTAAAAGGAGCGCTTCTTTTGGACATTTAGTTAGTGAAAGAATCTTGTTAAAGCCCAAATAATAAATCGAATTATTCATAATACATCCATGTGAAAAAAATTACTTAATTAACCCCGATGTGGTCAGCATATAAATTAACTGAGGCGTGGTTTTACAGTTAAAACTTGTTTTTAGATCACTTAGTCGATAAAGAATGTACCTTTTTGACTTCTTTGTGTCTTCCGCTATGTCATTCACATGGCAGCCGTTGACTATCATTTTTATGATTTGATTATCTACCTGGTCGATTGTCATTTAAAACTCCGTTTTTATTTAAAACGCATTCCATGTGACATAATTTATAGCTTGAAATGCATTTATGCAATAAAAATATCAATTTTCACCAATAAATTTTATTACATGAAATGCAGTTTCATTGAATGTAGTTATGTTCTCTTGTATGATGCTGTTAATTAATAGGACTTTTATATTGATATCATATGAGTGAACTATCTTGGGATAAGGTAAAAACGGACATAGCTCTGGTTAACAAACGTCTCTATGAAGTATTGGAAACGATAGATGGCATTCAAAATATGCTTTTTACTGTACTTGAATATCAGTATGGGCAGATCATAGCAGATGAAAATCACTTTTATTTACCAAATACTGGTGGCAAACTTTCTTCAGTTCCGTTTTCAATGGTGTTAGAAAAAAATCTTGAAATGTTTATTGAATTTAAAGGGAAGTCGAGTACACATCAGGTTTATAGAGAGGGAGATTTTTTAAGCGTTAGTTCACTTTATAATACTTCAAATACTCATCATCCAACAGATATATTGCAAATATCGTCGGGTGCAAGGAATACATTCTTACTCTGTCCGGTGGCAGATGCAAGGCCTCATGCTAGTTTAGAAAAATATTTTAAGGCAGATATTCCTGTTCCAGATGATCTTGGAAATCATTATTTAACCTTCAAAAGCTTGTGCGATGCAGCCAATTGTAGTTGGCGTTCAAAGTTATTGGTATTTCCCTCTGAAATTGTAACTTTAATAAAAGAGAATAAATTACCTACTCTTTTGAGTTTGGTGATGGAGTTTGATTCTAATCAGACAGGATATTACGCAAATCTGCCCTTTTATAATTATCTAATGGCCTATATTCGAGCAAATAGTCCTGAAATATCTCAAAATGAATTCACTAATAATGCGATTAGCCAATTAATTACTATAGGGACAGGACAAGTTCCTGGCTACGGATTAGCTGTTGGTGATGATTTATTACCTTTAGATTTTATTGTTGAGGTATATCGCGATATATATAAATCCAAATACACTCCCTTTGTTATGGAGCCAGTGCATTTTGATAAAAATAAAAACAATCCTGTTTTTTATTCAATACTCAAAGAAGAGATGGCTTTTAAACCAACATCATTTTCAAATAAACCACAACGATGTGAATTAATATACGATACTTATTTGCAATATGCGGATCATATAAAGAAGTTAGGTCATTTCAAGAGTACCCCTTTTTTTGAAAGTGCTACTAATCTGGATTTAACACTTTTTCATGAAAAAAATAATCAAGTGACTAATAATCTATTTAAATTGCCTAGAGAAACAATTTTTTCTTATGATTCTCGGTTTTTAGAAGTAACAGATAAACTTGGTTATTCAGTAGATCAGTTCCCTTCTAAAACAACATTTTTAGTAGGATGCTTTGGTATTAAATACAATGAAAATAAAGACGCTGTTATGCATTGATCCTCTCCAGGATTATGAGCTAATTGATTGTGATCTACTTGTTCAGTTAGGAATTTCCCCCATTTTTTTGATTAAAGATAAATCTAAGTTTGTTAAGGACAGAGAAAATATATTAGTAAGCTCATTTTCATTTGAAGATCTGCTCGCTATTTGTGATTCGATTCTCCCTGATTATATAGTCTGTTTTTCGGAAGATATGTTTGTTGATGTAGCAAGGGTCAGGGAAAAACTAAATATCGCAGGCATGGGTTTGAATACATCGATGCTATTAAGTCATAAAGATCTTATGTATCAAAAATTGGATGGTTTATTTTTATATCCTAAAACAACAACATTGATTGAATCTTCAAACCTAAAATCAATCAAAGAAAGGATAGGTGATCAAGAGATATTTATTAAACCTATTAATTCATCTGGCTCGTATGAGACATATCATATTAAAACCGAGAAGGATTTTTGTGATTTTTTGGCCAATAAAAAAGAGAGTGAGGAAAAGTATATCGTGCAAGCTTATGTTGCAGATGATTTATACCATTCAGAATTGGCAGTATTTGATGGGAATATATTATTTGTAGAAGCCAGAAAATATACGCATCCAAATCATTTAATGGTCAGTAAAAATTTGCCTATATTTAGTCTGAATATTTTAGATGAGCATCAGCGACAATTAATTTTGGATGCTTCAGTTAAGGTTTGCCAGTTATTAGAATTCAATAACGGGGTGCTTCACACCGAGTTTTTCATGAGTGAGGATGGTTGTATTCAGTTTATTGAAACTAATGCTAGACCTCCAGGTATTGGTCTAAATAAGTTATACCAAAAGAAATACTCCTTGAGTCTTGAAACAATTTTATGTTGTATTGTTTGTGAGGTTGAGCCCCCTCGCTTGGTAAAGAATAAAAGCCATTACATTTGTGGTTATTTTCCTAGAAAGAACGGTGTTATAAAAAAAATTCACAAGCCAGAACTCCATGTACAAAACGAGTGGACACTTTTTGTTAGGCCTGATGATACCAGTGAGCAAATGGCGCATATGTCTAAGTCAGCGATGGTGATTTGTTGGGATGACTCTATTATGGAAATCAACCAAACAGGTAGCTTTCTTGCAGAGCAAGATATTGTAGAAATATATTAATTCTAAAAATCGATTATAGCCTCATTTTGGCTGCTGATGAGTTTTTAGTAAGGTCTTTAAACAGTTGTTCGTTCATATTTTCGTCACAATTGTTAAAAATATAAGTAAATTATATATGTCGTTTATACAAAAATCTACAGGTTATAAGAATGCATGAATATCAATTAATAGAGTTTAATTCAGATAGAAAACAAACCCAATTGGTTTCCAGTAATTCAAATTTGCAACAAGTATTAGCAGAGTTTTATAAAGAAAACTTTGAAAAGATGTTTGACGACTGTGGTTGTTCAAAGGGATACATTTCCGTATTTGTTAACTCAGAACAGATATCATCCATTAAAGACATTATTCTTAACCCAAATGATGAAGTGTGTATTGTGACTTCTATTTCAGGAGGGTAAGAGAGTGGATAGATACAAACGTCAAATTTCTGTTATTGGAGAGCAAGGTCAAAAAATAATAAATAACGCAACAATTATGATCGTTGGACTCGGCGGGATAGGCAGTCCAGTAGCTCAATATCTTGCCGCAGCTGGTATTGGAAAGTTAATTCTTGTCGACGATGATAAAGTAGACCTTTCTAATTTGCATAGGCAGATCTTATTTAATGAATGCGATATAGGGTTCTATAAGGCAGAAAAGGCGAGGAATGTTTTAAGTAAAATTAATAAAAATATTGTTATAGAGGCTCACACTAAAAGGTTTGATGTGGATTTAGGATATTCCTTAGTATCTGATATCGACTTGATTATTGACGGAACAGATAATTTTGAAACAAGATACCTTATTAACGATATTTGTGTTTTAAAGAATAAAGTATTTATCAGCTGTAGTATTTTGGTCAATATCATTCAGCTTGCTTTATTTGATACAAAGAATCTTTGTTATCGTTGTCTATACCCCAATCCACCACCTATAGGTGTAATACCTAATTGTTCGGAGGCGGGTGTTTTAGGCACTGTGACAGGAATGGCAGGAACCATGGCTGCTAATCTGGCATTAAATTATTTACTCAAGATAGAGAATGAGAAAGTACCACAGATACGAATAATAGATGCAAAAAACTTCAATATTTCTTCCATGCCTATAAAACAAAATAATAACTGTTTTGCATGTAAACAAAGAAAAATCAGCTTAAGTTATTTGCAGAATCAAAGTGCTGATTATGGGATTTCCCTGGGGCAACTTGATAGAACCAAGCATTTTCTAGTTGATATAAGGCAAAAAGAAGAACGAGAGATTACTAAGTTAGAAGATGATCTATTTTTTCCTGTTAAAGAGAATACTGATTATTCATTTTTCTTATCCTATAAAGATAAGAAGTTGGTATTTTATTGTGCATCAGGATATCGAAGTAAATTGTTTGTATCAGAACTGAGAAACTTAGGTGTTGATGCCTATTATCTTAATGAAAGGCTTTCTAAATGATTTTTGAGCATCAAGAAACGTCTTTAAGAGCTCGTAATTACTGCGAAACACTAGGTGTATTGACTTCTTTAAAGAAACTGGCAGGAATTACACGCTTAGCCGATTTAACCCATTTAGATTACACCGCTCTACCTGTCTATACTGCAATAAGACCTAGAGCAAAATCGTTAACCACGAGTCAGGGAAAAGGATTAACAAAAGAGGCGGCTCAGTGCTCGGCATTGATGGAGTCCATTGAAGTATATTTTGCCGAAGAATTAATACCACAAGTGACTAATAAGTCAGAGCTTGAGCTAGCTCAAGACAAAGCTATTTTTATACCACTAAACGATCTTTCAAAGTCTGTACACTTTAGTGATTCTTCACAGCCAATGAATTGGGTACAAGCTGAATTAATATTTGCAGAAAAATCCATTCTCGTGCCTTTTGCTGAGTTCTCACTGAATTCTTATTTGTCAGAAGTATTGATTTACTCTCCTGATACAACTGGACTTGCTGGGGGAAATAACTATAAAGAGGCCCTTTTACACGGAACTCTAGAGGTAATAGAACGACAAAATGCTCTAAAGATATCTGAGACTGCTTTTGTTAATGGCGAAATGGTCAAAAATATTACAAAAAAATTTGATTTCCATATTTACTTTCATGAAAATATTTATGAAATTCCTTCGTTTGAGGTATGGATTAAATCAAAAAATCCTTTTGAAAATCAAATTCTATTTAAGGGTGGTGGATGTCATCTCGATAAACAAATAGCTTTAAATCGTGCTCTGACAGAGGCTATTCAATCGCGAGTAACTACAATAGCAGGTTCCCGTGATGACTTGATTCATACAAAGTATGATTTTAAAACTAGTGAGTTTCCTGTCGTCAAAGATAAAAAGGATTTTTCTGAGTTGCCTAATTATTCGGTAAAGACAATAGAGGATGCACTTTCGGCTCTGTTTGAAAAGATTAAAGGAAACAATCAAGATATTTTAGTTTATAAATACTATGACAAAGAAATATGCATTTTAAAAGTAAAACTAATTTCTATGGATTTGATAAGTCATGTATGAAACAGTAGTTTTCTTAGAAACTTCGTTAACCCACCAAGAAGCGATGCATCTACTTCCCCATGCGGCGTATTTACCTTCAATCAAAAAGGGAGATGTACTTAAAGCAATAAAATCAGGGTATAAACGGATAGTTATCATCGATGGAAATTTTTCCTGGGTTCCTTCTGTGTGGCATAAAGAAATATTAACAGCATTAGACTACGGTATTGAGGTTTGGGGTGCAGCTTCAATGGGGGCTTTGAGAGCAGCCGAGCTGGATTCTTTTGGCATGCGGGGACATGGGCGTATATATGAGATGTATAAGAATGAAGAAGTAGATGGTGACGATGAAGTGGCAATTGCTTATTCTAAATTCAATAACGTGCAAACTATTCCTTTAATCAATATCCGACTAACTCTTGAACGACTAAATAGTATTAATAACGGAACTGTTTTAAATTCAATACGCTCCATTTTTTATGCTGAAAGAACGTGGGAGAAAATTTCTCAACACGTGTCAGAAGACCATTATCATTTGATTAAAGCAAATTATATAGACGCAAAAAAAGAGGATGCAAAGTCCTTATTGCTTTCTTTAAACCAAAAACACATTCTTTCTACGGTTTCTGATTTAAATAGAAAAAAAAGAGAGTTTACTCTTTTTGAAAAAAAATTAATTGAGTGTACTTTGTCTCCTGTTTGGTTGCGTGCCCCGGTGCATGAGCAGACAGAATGTTCAGTGTCTCTAAAGAGGGTGGAAAATATTCTTAAATTACTATCAATTCCTGAAACAAAAAAGAATAGGCTCCATTATCAATACTTGCTGTCTCTTCTTGATCAACAAACGTACACAATTACAGAATACGAGCTTATATATCAAGTCGAACAATTTAGAGAGGAGCATAATTTGTTAAAAGGAGAGGATTTTTTTAACTGGTTCAAGGACATGGGATTGCATGAGTCTAACCTGGAACAACTCTTTACCGATTATGTAAAGTTGATGAAATATTTGATAATTACCTACGATTTCAATAGTTATTTTAATTAGTCTATTCATTCTAAGAAAAAATTGTTACTTTTTTCTTATCCTTGCACCTAGGTGAATGCACCTTCACTTAAATGATGGTTCAATAACCTTATCGCTCATCAAAATAATCCATTATGAATGTAGAACAAGAAGTATTTGATATTTTAGAGAGTTGTATTTCCTGCTTGCAACAGGCGGCCCTAAACATAGGTGGCTTTGATTTTGATAAGAATGCACAAGCAGCAATATATGCTTATTCATTATTAAGAAGACAGCAGTTGTTTTTAATGTATCCGATTGAGAATGAAACAGTGCATTAACTGATAAAAATAAGCCAATAGAAGAGGGGTACTTTATGAACGCAATTAAAACACTCATGCTATCGATGACCTTCATGGTCGTAAGTGGAATTATTTATGCAGAGCCCACAACACTGCCTGAAAATAACGTTAAGCTCAATCAGATACTTGCAGTTGATGCAGCAATGAATAAGGAACATGATGTCGAATATTTTAAACACGTTCTGACTGGTGGAGGACTTTATGCACTTGTTTTAGCCCTGAATACCGAGGTTCCTGACGTAGCCAAATCAGTTGAGTATGTGGCTTTGTTCAAAAAACTGGATTTAGCAAATCACCTACTGACGCAAATTTTAGTTGAACTTAAAAAGAACAACCACCTACTAAGTCAAAGCATGCTCGATAAAGGAGTAACCATGAATGGATAAACTCTCTTTATAAAGCCACAAAAACACGATTCATTAAATAAAAAGAACAAAAAATGAGCACAAATTGGGGCTCAGGGGATTTTTTTAACCAAAAAAGGAGAATGTGATGAACTATAGAACAGCAATGAACGATTTGAGCATTAAAGGATATCTGTATGCCAGGCAACTGCTCCCTTTTTTAATGATTGGTTTGGCACTGTTGTGTTTGATGCCTGATACTTGTTTTGCTGCTGAGAATCGGCTTTCTGGATTAAAAGAGGAAGTAAAGGCAACCTTCGGAGCGGATTCAGATCTCCCTTATTTTCTTTTGTTAGCAGAAGGGCTTGCAGGGGCTTATGCCTACATCAAAACCAAAAATATCGCAGTCCTTGCGGGTGTTCCGGTATTGATGGTGTTTACTCACTGGGCATTGAAATAATGGCTCGCAATTACCAAACCTTTATGCTCTCTGATGAGCCCAAAATTGCGGGTATTCCTGTTACCACAGGCCTGCCCATTTTTTTACTCACGGGAATTGGGCTTTTAACAGGTCTTGCCTATCAGCTTTTTATGATAGGCGCAGCCCTAAGCGTTGCGATGCATATCAAGTATGGCGGACTGCCTCTGCGGAGTCTGTTTGCCATCGTGTACTGGTCGCTGCCTCACCGGTTAACGTCCCTTTTATTTCGAGCTTTGCCCGATTCTGCCAACCGAATTTATATCAGGTGATTTAATGGATACTTCATTTCGTGATAATGCGATTGCAAAAAACAGACTGTTATTCAAGCTGACGCTGATTTGGGCGCTATCGAGTACGTTTGCAATTATTGTTCTGTGCGCCTTAAATTTTTATACCTTACTGCATAAGCAGGTTCACTGGCTTCCAGTGTGCACTGGTCTAGAGTTTAGCATTGGCGATAAAGGTTATTCACCCGAATATCTGAAAGAAATGACGCAGAAAGCTGCTGACTTACGCCTGACCTATAACCCTGAGACCATTGATGCACGCTACACCATGCTGTCTCATCTGATTCCAGCGAAATACCAGGAATCGTTTTCTAAACTATTGGATGCCGAGCGAAAAACAGTACATGACAAAAACGTAAGCTCAGTATTTTACGCTGAAAAAGTATCGGTGGATGTCACTAAAAACCAAGGTCAAATCGAAGGGCAGTTGTATCGCACAAGCCATGGACTTCAATTAAAGCCACAACACAAAATGTATCGAGTTCAGTTTTCACATCAATCAGGCCTTTTAAATCTTGTGTCCATTCAGGAGATACATCATGACTAACTCAATTTATGATAAAGCTAAAAAAACCATTTTTCTTATAAGTTGTTTGTGCTCAGGAATTGTTGGTGCAAGCACAGCTCCTTCGATCATCGCTTTTGAAGAAGGAGAGCAGTTTAATCTGACCTTATCGAGTATTAACTTTAATCGTGTGTTTGTTGAAGGGGAATCGATCACTAAATTAAGTTACCCAGAGCATGCTATTACAGTAGATAAAAGTGAGATGGATAATCCCGAAAGCACGGATTCTTCGGTGTATATAAAGCCCAATTTTCAAGTTCCCATTACCCTGTTCCTAACTACAGATAAAGGACATCACGTATCACTTACCTTGACACCTGATGAATCGGTTGGAAAAACCTTAAGACTTGTGCCTCGCGCTCAAACAAAATTGAAATTTGTGAAACTGGATACCCCTGATGCCAGCGAAGTAGATGAGGCAATCGCTGCCATGAAAGCAGGGGAGACTCCCAAAGAATTTAATGAGAAACGGGTTATTCCAAGTCCTTTTTACATTAAAAAAAACATTAAGGTAACTCTTGAAAAGCAATATCAGGGTAAGCGTTTCACGGGCTATGTCTATCGGTTAGAAAATACATCAAATCATGAACTAGCGCTTACAACAGCCTTATTTGCCCATAAGGATGCAGAGTCCCTGTCATTAAGTGATGAGGCACTCCCACCTAAAAAAATCGCTTATTTATACGGGTTATACAGCAATCAGGGATAAACCAGGAGCTGCTTAAAATGAGTTGGAAGGAGAGTAGGTAATGTTTAAAAAAATAAAACAATGGTTGACGCTAAAGCCTCAAAACGCCAATAAGCTCGCTAAAAAGGAACAATTGAAGCATGCAGCCATTCTATTACTGGTGGGTGGCGCGTCCTATGGATTTTATTGTTACTCATCGGCTGAGAAAAAAAAGCCAATCCACCAGGAAGAAGCTTCGTTCGAGAGTATTTTTGAAAGTACTTTTAACCAGGGCAGTGACGAAGCACTCCTTCTGCAACAGCAGCAACAAATTGATTCTTTAAAAGAGTTAGTGGCAGAACATCATAAAAAACAGCAGGAAGCAGCACCTGTGAACACAGAAAATTCGGAAACAAAAGCCTTGATGCAGGCTATGAAAGAGCAGCTTGCACACCTTGAAGAAGAAAATAAAAAAATGAACGAACAATTACAGGTTGCACTGGTTTCTAGCCGTAAGCCTAGCCTGGTCACCGTTAGGCCGCCAACTCGTGAAGAGATGGAAGCACAGCAAAAGAAAAAGCATCAGGCAGAGCGCGAACTGCTGGCAAAATCAGGACTGGAAACAGTGCAATTTAACAACCGGAAGAAAAGAAACAAGGAAGTACGAACCGCTAAAAATTACGTTTGGGCGGGAACCTTTGTTGAAGGGGTGTTGCTGACTGGGGTTTTAGGTGATGCAGGAATAAATGGCTCAAAAAATATGGGAACTGCTTTAATCCGCCTTACCAGCGGAGGAATCATGCCCAACAACCAGCATTCTCATTTGGAAGACTGTGTCGCACTGGTATCCACTTATGGTGATTTATCAGGAAGTTCCGTGGTGATGCATTTAGAAACACTGTCTTGCGCAGGAAACAACATCAATTTTGAACAAAAGGCCTACGGTTCTGTATTTGATTTGGATGCCATGCAGGATTTACGCGGAACTTCCATTTTAAAAACAAAACCTCTGTTAACCTATTCGGCAGCGGCAGGCATGCTGGCAGGATTTGGTGATGGTTTAAAGAATTTAAATACCGCTCAAACAATCAATCCAGGGGCTGGCACCATTACGACCTATGGGCAGGCATCAACCCTTGCTCAATCGGCTGCTGGTGGTGCGCTTAGTAATCCTGCCAATCGTATTGCAGATTATGTAATGCGCATTGCTGATATTTATCATCCACTGGTTGTGGCACGTGCGGGTCGTCGTGTTTCAGTTTTATTTACTAAAGGCTTTTGGATAGACAAAGAACATCAGGTGTACGAGTCAGGACGCGCTATCAACGAAGGTCATGCCCAAAACGAGTCTGGGGTTACAACCACTGTAAGCCGTGCCTATGAATTAAATACAAACCCTGTGAATGGCTCTTCATTGATGCAGTCCAATAACCAAGAGCCCATGCTTCAAACCGTTAATCCTGTTGAGAATCCCCTCTTAAATCAATCAGGACAACCCACTACCCCATTATTTTCAACTGTACAAAATGAGGAGCCACTTCATGATTAAACCTCTATTTTTATTGAGCACCCTTTTCTTAGTGTCGCAGTTATCTGCCTGCTCCAAATCCATCCTGGACAATGAGGATGCCAGATGCCCCTTTGCTGACAGGGGTGGTTGTCAAAGCATGGAAATGGTAAATCGCATGGTACAGGAAAAACGCTACACACCCGATGGTCAATTCGTGCAGCAGGCAAAAGGCCAGGTTCTTTATTCAGGTTATAAGTAGGCGCTGGAAAGAAAACAGGAGAAAAGCCATGTTTACAAACGCTATAGAATGGGTTCAAGATACTTATGAGTTGCTAAAGGAGACCTGGAATGACAAAGAGCTAACGGACAATGAATCTGATTTTGACCTCAAGGCACATCAATATCCTTCGTTTACTGAAAAAATAGTACCTTATCAATATTTTGATGAGGAATCGAAGCTGTTTTTTAATGAATATAATGCAGGATTAATCTATCGCATTATTCCTTTAACAGGGGCGAATGAACACATAGCGGAACAACTGGATACGCTGCTTCAATCGAAAGTGTCACATGAGTTCACCTTGCAGTTGATTTGCGTCAAACACAATCAAGTTGGGAATGATATTGAGGCGTTTACTTCCCAGTTTTCAAAAAGCGAATTTGAAAATTTAAGTCTGTTAGGAGATAACCTTAAGGCCTTTTATCAAAAAGCCGCCATCCATGGTTTTAAAACCAACACGATGCTTGCACCGCGATTAACGCATACAGATTGCTATATCGTTATTGATAAAATCAAAAAAGAATCTGAGAGTGATTTAAAAGCCTGTTTTGGTCAGTTTCGCGTTTCGTTTGAAGCATCCTTAAGTGCTGCAAAAATTGGATTCAAGCAAGCGGATGCAACTGATTTTTTGCATTTGCTTCACTTTTATCTGGATAATTGCCCTGATGTCATTACTCCACGCCCTGTGATTTATGATAAAACCAAATTACTCAAAGAGCAGGCACTGTCTCATGACTTTGATATTGAATTTAAAAATAATGAAGTAGTGATTAAAGGGGTTAATGAATCTGGGCGTGCTTATGAAACAGCAGTATCTGTTCTGACCATTGATCGCCTGCCTCGCCAGTATTGTTTATGGGAGAACATTAATAATACCAGCAATATTTTTCATCCTGATAAAAGAATATCCTGCAATCACATCATCTCGGTCATCTATCTGGTCGAAGAGCAAGGACGCGCTCAGGGTAGGGCGAATCGTAAAACCCGTGATTTGGATAAAAAATCTAAAAGTGATTACGCATTAAATGTGGCGGGAACGGAGGAGCAGGCACGGGTATGGCGTACCTTTCGTGATGATTTATCCTCACAAAAGACTCGCTCTGTAAAGATGCTTTATAACGTGGTTCTTTTTTCAAGACCTCATGAGAAAGAGCGTGATGTAGAAGCTGCTCGCACAGTATTTGCGTTTAATGACATTAAACTGGCATTGTGTAAACGCATGCAATGTCCCTATTTTTTAGTCTCGATGCCGTTTTTTTTCACAGGAAATCTGGTTAAGGATTTTTCTCTTCCCACAATGATGTGGCCAATTTCTTCATGGAATGCAACTCAATACATGCCCATTCTTTCTGACTGGCGCGGAGTAGGTAAGGGTATCTTGTTGCCTACCATGCGCGATCAATTTGCCTGCATCGATCCTTTCTCTGGTGTATTTGGCAGCAATTACAACATGGCTGTCACCGGAACCTCGGGCGGTGGAAAAAGCTTTTTTATTCAGATGCTGATGCTCAATATCCTGTTTAATGGCGGAGATATTTTCATTATTGATGTAGGTGGGAGCTATAGAAAACTGTGTGAGGCGCTCGGTGGGACTTATCTTGAGTACAGCAATTTGGCGATGAATCCCTTTACCCATGTAACGGACATTTTACGGGAGATTGATGACATTATTGCCTTGTTTGAATTATTAACCTGCCCAACCAGCGGTGCTACAGATGACGACCGAGGCACTTTAAGAGAAGCCATTTTAACCGCTTTTGGGACAACTCAGAATCAAACGCGCATTGATGA
This sequence comes from Legionella sp., assembly GCA_017306715.1. Classification (GTDB taxonomy): domain Bacteria; phylum Pseudomonadota; class Gammaproteobacteria; order Legionellales; family Legionellaceae; genus Legionella. The sequence goes on from JAFKHV010000019.1 coordinate 49,173, forward strand.
GGTTGCAGGAGTCTTATTGTCATTGTACGAGCACGACCGCGAAACCTATCCTACAGCGCGCATTTTGTCTAAGAACCTCCAGCGTTACTGTTCTGCCTCAGAGCATGGCAAAGCGTTTAATGAACCCTCTCAGCTATCACCTGATGCCCGTATGATTGTAGTGGACTTGAAGGAAATTGAGGACAATCAAAGTATTCGCGCCCCGGTTCTTCTGTCCGTTATTTCCCAGTTTCAAAGACGTATGTTCAACTCAGACAGAAATAAACAAAAGATGTGCATCATTGATGAAGCCTGGTCATTTTTTACAGGAGATTCAATTGCGGTGAACTTTATTACCAAAGGCTTTCGTACTGGTCGGCGACATAAAGCATCATTTGTCACGATTACTCAGGGGATTGAGGATTATTTCGAATTTTCAGAAGCGCGAGCTGCCTGGGAAAATTCCGCATTAAAGCTTGTTTTTTTACAAGAGGAATCACCGCTTTTAGAACATCAAAAAAAGCATGAGACTTTTTCAGACTACGAGATGACGATTCTCAAATCATTCCCAATAGCGAAAGAAGCGGGTTTTTCTCAAGTCTTGCTGCGTGCTAATGGTATTTCCTCCTTTCATCGCTTGTTCGTTGATCCGTTTACTCGCGTGCTTTTATCTTCCGATGGTGATGATTATCAGGCAGTCATTAATTATGTGGCACAGGGACTGTTATTTCTGGATGCCGTATCGCAAGTGGCAAAGGAGCATTACGGGAGGGCTTATGCAGCTTAACCGACTCAAAACCATGCACTGGGTCTTTGCAGGAATTGGCGGATTCATTGGAATCCTGGCGGGTATTTTGGTGATGTGGCCTAAGCCTTTTCCTCTTTTGGTAGTTGACATGAATCGTGCCATTCAAGCGCCTTCGGTAATGCTTGCTCGTTCCAAACTGACTCATGAAGAACAATTAAAAATAATGGAGCGCTTTTCCCGCACCCTCCCAGAAGTCATCAAGGATTATGGAGCGTCACATCGGGTAACCCTTGTGAGTGCGTCCGTATTGTCGAGTTTTAAACCGTCCCATGTGGATGTGACGGATGAGCTTATTGCCTTGACCATAACAAGGATAAAACATGAGGCACGCTAGCAAACAGTTGTTTCTCCTTATTCTAGGTTTTTTCTGTCTATTAGAACCTGTGAGTCATGCAAAAAATATAGGTCATTATGGTCAGACATTCCCTGTCAATGAAGAGGATATAAGGAAAGTCATTATGAACAAACTCTATGCATTGCAGCAAAGCGGTGATTTAGAGCATGTTCAACGCGATTTAGAGCAGAAAGCCGCACGTCAGGCGATGAGGCCAACCCCTTTGGCATTGAGCACGACTCGCAAGCCTAAGACGTTTCGCATTTCACCGGCAGTGACTGTATCTCATGATATCTGGACACCTGATGGACATTTAATTGCAAAAGCAGGAACTCGGATCAATCCATTTGAGCGTGTTCACTTCCTTAAAACCCTGATTTTTTTTAATGCAGATGATACAGGACAGGTTGCCTGGGTTAAAAAACATTACACCGACTTTACGCACGTTAAATTTATTTTGACCGGCGGGGATGTTCGAGTTGCTGCAGAGCTTTTTGGTCGAATTTATTTTGATGTGAACGGCATCATTTCATCCAGGCTTCACCTTCAACACGTTCCAAGCATAGTCAGCCAGGAAGGTCTTGATTGGCAGGTTAAAGAAATTGGAGTGAACGATGAATAAACGATTCTTCTATTCGATTATTGTGGGCTTATTCTTCATAGGTTCACTGCAGGCATCACAATGTAAGGGGCATTTTGTCAATCCTATAACCGACATTTGCTGGGATTGTTTGTTCCCATTAACCATTGGCTCCTCCGAAGTGGTAAAGAGCCAATATCCTGATACGAAAAATCCTGGCAACCCTATCTGCTCCTGCCCAAACAAATTACAACTTTTAGGAGTGACCATAGGTTATTGGGAGCCCTTTGCGTTAGTGGATGTGACACGAAAGCCTTATTGCATGGTGAATCTTGGGGTGCAATTGCACATTAAAGATCAGGGGCTGGGTGGTTCACAAATGCCTGATACCGATGGGCGGGGCGCATTTTATTACGTGCATTGGTACAAATACCCACTGATGTATTGGCTGCAGGTACTCACTTCCATCGGCTGTATGGAGACAGAAGATTTTGATGTGATGTATTTGAGTGAACTTGATCCGACATGGAATGACTCTGAGTTTGCTTTTGTTCTTAATCCTGAAGCCACCTTATTTACCACACCGCCAGTGCGTGCGTCTTGTGCTGCAGATGCAACCAAAGCATTGGCAGGGACGGCCATGGATTCTTTATTCTGGTGCATGGGCGCTCAAGGTTCCACCTATCCTCTCAATGGTTTTGTTGCCAATCAGGCAAGTCCCATTAGTGCCGCAACGCTTCTGACAGAACGCACCGACTTTAAGCTTCATCGCCTTGGAGCAATTAAAGATTCCATTGGTAAAGATTGGCCTGCACTTTGTAGCACCTATCGCTCTTCCATTTTACCTAAAAGCCGGTATCGCTACCAATTAGTCAATACATTGCCTGATGCAAAACGCTGCCAGCCCTTTGGCCGTTCAGTCATTACCTGGGAAGCCGGACATACCTATCCTGGGGATGGGGATAATTTTGGTTTCATGATTTGGCGTAAGAGAAATTGTTGCTTTTTATAAGGAGGCCTTTCATGGCGCACTACATTAAAATCATTATTCTGTTTCTAACTGGGATTGGCGGATGCTTTGCAAACACTAATGATGAGTTAAGGCATTATCAAGAGGAGGGGGCTCACCAGGTATCAACCATTTCGAATAAGACAATTGAAACGTTAAAGCGCACGTCCTCACGGAATCAATCAGAGCACCAATTATTAATTGATACACTCATGCAACGCAGCACAGACGGTTTACAAAGCAATCAAAAACCGCAGGGAGCTGAAGGTGCCATTTTATTTGTATCCTTTTCCATGCCCGACTCACTTTTATTTGCATTGAGCGATGAAGCAGCACGGTTTCATATTCCCGTGGTCATTAATGGGTTAGTGGATGGTGATTTTAAACAGACCATAGAAACATTTAAACGTCTTAATAGCGAAGCCCAAAAGCAGCATTTGAACTTTAAGGGAATTTCTATTGACCCAGTCTGGTTTAATCAATTCCACATTACAACGGTTCCAGCGCTTGTAGTAACAGAGCCCTCCAGGTCTTGCGGTTCAGGGCAGCACTGCACCAATCAACCGTTTGATGTAGTGTATGGCAATGCAAGCATTAAAAAAGGACTCGAGCTCATCGCCCAGAAAGGAGACGCAGGAGCGACATTAGCGGCCACCATTTTGGAGAAAGGCCATGTTTAGAAGTTTGTTGACCATCGCCTGTATTTTTGGTTTTTGCACTTTCTCGGCTGCCAATACAACAGCCCAAGACTTTCAGAAATTAAAAGAATACGCAAAATCTTTGGGGAATCAACCACTGAGCGCCATGAATGAATTTAAGCCCCAGAATACCTTCAAAGACTATACGGAAACTCCCTCGCAATCGCTTCATTATCAGGGGGTTGAAACTGAAAAAACCGATTTAAGTACCTTTGCTGCCAATGCCTTACACAATGATGCCGGTGGACGTACTGTGACTGAGCATTTTGGTCAGCGCCAATTTGAAATCAATACCAAAAATGAAGCGATTAAAAACGCTAAATTAATTGAAGAAGAAAGTTATGCCATTACTCATGGACAATCCAATGAGCGAGTCAAATGTGATGAAAAGCCACAGGCTTGTGAGATTAAATCACATGAGGAAATCTGCCATACATCAAGGCAATTACCCGAGCAGCAGTGTTTTAAAAAACGTAAAGTAACCGTGAACACCGAGCGCTTAAGTCAAAGAGCTGATTTTGAGGTATGGGTTCATAAAAAATGGACGGGGTTTATTGCGGTTAATCTTATAACGGGTGCCATGACCAATAGCGCAGGCGGGCACTTAACCAATCCTGTGAAGTTAAATCATCCCTGTGAAGAAATGAAAGCCACGGTTCACTCCATTTTAAATAATGGTGGTTCTGCTCATTGGGTGCATGTTGTGGGACTTCCAACCTGCCAGAATGGAGGCGTAATCACCTTGTATATTTCAGATAAGTTCAGTCGCTATTACCCAATTCAGGTGGCATTGACGATTAATGCCCATTCCAAATCCTATGTGGAAGAAGAGCACTGGGATAATGAATGCGCCACTCTTGAGACAAACAACCTATGTCAAAAAACACAAGAGCAGTGTACTGATTCCAATCCAACCCGTGTCATTAATGGTCTGCCCGTCACCCGTGATTGCTGGGAGCTTAATGCACGATACCAGTGTGCATCCGCTGCAGCCGATGAATGTAAAACGCAACGGGAAAAAGGATGCTTACAGGCAAGCTCGCGCTGCACATTAATGAACAATAATACCTGCTCGCTCTATGAGCAGGTATATCGTTGCGATGAGACAGTCTGCCCACAGCCTGTGGCCTGTGTGCGAGATCTCTTTTGTGCCGATGGAGACTGCACGGAACATGCAGCAACTCAGAATGATGGTTTTGGAGAGGCCATGGCACCCATGGCCGTTGCAGGGGCTGCTGGCGCTGAGTTTGGAAAAACGCAGGCTACCTTATTTTCAGGCCATCCTGTGCAGTGCAAAATCTGGGTTTGGGACATTATTGATTGTTGTTCGAATGAAGGCTGGGCTGACAAACTCCATATCGATTTGTGTCGTGAAGAAGATAAGGCTTTAGGCAAAGCCAAATTGAATTACCTGGCTCATTATGTAGGCGAGTTTTGCAGCCAGAAAGATCCAATTTTTGGCACCTGTCTGGAGCACAAACGCACCTATTGTGTCTTTGACAGCAAAATGGCGCGCATTATCCAGGCCGAAGGACGTTTAAGACAATTAAATCCCAACGCTTTAGGAGATGCAGAGCATACACGCTGTGCGGGGCTCAGTGTGAATGAATTACAAAGCCTTGATTTGGGAAGCATCGATTTTTTAAACCCTGTGTATCCATTTCCCCAGGGACAGCCAACAAAAGAAGCAGGAATTGTAGGCGATGTCGTTTTAAATAGCCCCGACGCTTCAAAAACCATGGATGAAATCAAACGGCGAGTCCAGAAAAAGGCGGAACAAAAATGAGATCATTCACTATTATTTTAATGTTACTTTCCATGCCGGTCATGGCTGATTTAGTAAGTCCACCCGCTCATGGGTTTCATTGGTACAGTACAGAAAACAAAGAGCATCAGGTGAAACCTGTTCAAAATCCAAAGGTATCAAAGCCTTCGCTGACTCCTTATGAGCAGCTCATGGAAGTCCGCAAAGCCACCATGAATAAGCTCGCAACGGCATTAATTGCCCCATCATTTGATGCAACCTATGAGTACATGAAAGCCCAGCAGGTGTATGCCAAAAACAATCAGAAATTTGTCCAGTACTGGCAACAGGTTCTGTTGTCTCATCCTGAGCTGGATCATTCCTTAAATTTTCCAACCGACAATACGGCTGTGGCCATTCGCAATGATTCAATGAATCTTTTAATGGAGAGGGTAGTCCAAGAAGGGGCGAAACGTTATGGATTAATCCTTTTTTACAAAGGGAACAGTTCCATTTCGCAAAAATTCATCACTCATCTTGTTCCATTCGTCAATTTGACCCATTTTTCCATGATTTCAGTCACGACAGATGGGCAACCTATTGAAGGTCTGCCTAATCCTAAAAACATACCTCTTCATGAAATACAAAAAACAATGAATTTACAGTCACGCTACCTGCCTGCACTGTTTCTTGTTGATTTAAAAACACAACACATGTCGCCCTTGTCCTACGGATTTGTCTCCACAACCGAATTAAAGGAACGTCTGCTGGATGTGGCGACTCATTACAAACGATACAGCTATGAGGGGTTTGAAGCATGATTGTTCGCATCATTTTTTTACTGCTTTTTTCTGTAATTAGTCCTTTGCACGCCAATGTGGCAGTTGAAGAACTCAATGCACTGTTATTGAAAAAGCAAGCCCCTAAAGCTTTTGCACAAAAGGAATCAGCTGAAGCTAAAGATTTATCCAAAAATTATTATTTTGCATTTATTTATCGAAGCACCTGCCCACATTGTAAAAAATTTTCCCCTGTATTAAAGGATTTTTCAGAAACATTCCATATTAAGGTTCGTGCTTTTAGCCTGGATGGAGAATCCCTGGATGGACTCGATACCACACCATTAACCCCTGAACTTTTTCAAACGTTCTATGTATCAGGAGGGTATAAGCCTACGGTTCCCGCCTTGTTTTTAGTCAATCGACATACCCTGGAAGCCTACGCTGTCTTGTTTGGGCAAGCTTCACCTTATCAGCTGGCACAAAGAGTTCATGAATTAAAGCAACACATTGAGGAGAAATTTAATGATTAGAGCTCTTGTGCTAGCCGTTGTTGCGTCTTTTACTTGTGTTGCAGGAAATGGTGTTCATGCATCAGCCAGTGCCGATTTAAATCATTTTTTTAATAATCTTGGTTATTCTGCGAATGTCACAGGTAGCCATTCCTATGAATCACAGGCAGCAGGATTTGCATCATTAGGCTCAGTCTATGCCAGAAATCAAGTGCGCTCCATTCAGATAGCTCACGTTGATGTACCTGGTTTTCGCTCAGGATGTGGCGGAATTGATATTTTTGCAGGTGGTTTTTCCTTTATTAAATCAGAGCAGATAGTTTCATTTATGCAGAACATTTTAAGTAACGGGGCAGGCTATGCAATGAACCTGGCACTCGAGACCGAGCTGCCTGAAATTGCTCATGCCATGCAGTACATGCAAAAGCTGGCAAATGACATTAATGGAACTAATTTTAATTCGTGTGAGATGGGAGAAAATCTGACTGCAGCGCTTTATCCCAAAAATAGAGCGGCACATCAGCGTTTGTGTGAGGACATCGGGCGTAACCGTAATGTATACACCGATTGGGCAGAAGCCCGACATAAATGTTCGACAGGAGGGGAGATTGAAAAGCGATTAGAACAGGCAAAAAACGATTCAGAATATAAAGACAGGGCTCTTTTGAATACCAACGTAGTTTGGGATGCATTACAACTGAATGAATTCATCAAATCAGATACAGAAATTTCAGAAGTCTATATGTCAATTTCAGGAACGCTGGTATTTGATGCCAAAGGAGGGATGCAAACGTATCCCTCTTTAGCGACTAATCAGGATTTTGTAAAAGCCTTGCTTTATGGAGGAAAATTACCCAGCTATAAGTGCACTGATTCGAACAAGCCGATGAAATGTGTTGCCATCAATGTGAAAGGAAGCCAGGAGATCAGCAGTAAAGACGCTCTGGTATCTCAAGTACAGGCCATCCTGCAGGGAGTTTATGAGAATATCAAATCAGGGACAGCCTTAACGCCCCAACAAAAAGGGTTAATTGAACTCACCCAGCCGTCCGTATTTCAGCTTATTTCAGCCAGCGCACAGCAGAATATTGGCATACAAAGCAGTTATGAGCTTGCCCAGAGTGTAGCAACGGATTTGCTTGCCCAATATCTTGCAAACTCACTTGAAGTGATTCGAGCATCCCTTGCAGGGCGTGATATAGGAAATGCCCATGAAGAAAAACTATTTAAAAATCTGCAGGTGGCACAACAATTTGTAGATAATTTTAATAGCGAATCAAGAGCACGTTTTAATGCGGCACTGACCACCAATCAATTGGTTCAAAACAACGTGAAGCAGGCACTTAATGCCCTTAATCCCATCTTAAGACAATCCTATACCGGAGGCGCACAATGAGCCCATTATTAATCTATACCCCACAAAATGGGATTTATTTAAAAGAGCTGCTTGATGGTATGGCCACTTTGCTTACTGAATCTACCTTTAGTACGGCGTGTGACATTATCATGATTCTATCCGTTAGTATGGTCGGTTATCAGTTCGTGATGGGGAAAAAGCTCGAATCATTAACTCGCTTTATGCTGACCACCTTTTTAGTCATGTATTGCGTGCTGGGCATTAAAGTGCCTGTGGCTATTATTGACATGCAGACAGCCGAAGGAGCAGGGGAAGCCTTAACGGTTGATCATGTACCGCTAGGCGTTGCTTTACCTGCCTCATTGATTAGTGGCATGGGGTATGGAATTACGACTGCCTTTAGTGATGTATTTCGCATGCCAGATAGTCTGGAGTATAACAAAACAGGAATGATTTTTGGTGCAAGGACTTGGCTTGCAGCAACTCAGACAAGGCTCTCCATGTCGCCTGATTTGGCACAAGACCTATCGTCCTATATCCGCCAATGCGTGTTTACGGCAAAACTTTTGGCAAGCCATCAATTAAGCCCTCAAGAACTGACCCAAAGTGCTCATCTTTCTAAAACCTATTTTGAAGAGCCATCACCCATTTATCGGGTGATTCTGCACAATGGAGTCAATTTAAGTTGTGGTGATGCAGCTGCCAATTTGAAGACTCGGTTGCCCATTGCAGCAAAATTGGAGTTGGAGCGTCTTAATCATTTGGTAACCACAGGCGCTTTAACATCACGCAACACAGACAGCAGTTCATTGCCTGGCGAAAAGACTTTTGGTGACAGGTTGGAGGCCGCTCACAAATATTACATGAACATTACCGAAGATGCTGCCGAAACACTCACCCAAAATATCTTAATTAATGCAACCCGACATGCCGCAGCCGATGCTTTTGCTTTTTCAGGAGCTGATGCTGCACTCATGAATTACACCAATACGGACAGCACCCAAAAAATGCACATCGCTGAGGCCAATAGTTTTTGGCTTGCAGGATTTCGCCTGCCTTACTATATGACCGTGATGTGGATGTTGACGCTGTGTATCTTTCCATTAGTCGTTTTGATTTCATTTTTTCCGACCCTGAGTAACGCTTATTTCCTGTGGGTGCAATCTCAAATCTACCTTTGGTCATGGCCACCGATGTTTATTATTTTTCATTGGTTTGTTTCCATGGCCTCAAGTACTACCATTACTTTGTTTGGTCAAAAAACAGGAGGAGTGACCTTCTCTAATATCGATTCATTAGCCAGCATGCACAGTAATTTTGCCTATACGGCAGGTGCATTGGCGGCAAGTGTTCCAGTTATTGCCCTGTACATCACGAAAGGATTAGGACAGATTTTAAGTACATCCTCCCAGCATTTTGGTGGTATGGCGCAATCTTTGTCAGTCAGTGAAGCGCAATCTGCAGCTGCAGGTAACATCTCCATGGCAAGTTACAGTGGTTGGAATATGAACTATGAAAATACCAGCGCCAATAACGTTTCGGCTAACAAGCACGATACCAATTGGACGAACATGCATGGGATGCACACGGAACAATTGGGAAGTGGTGTGCTTAAGACTACCACAAGCCATGGGGATGCTGTTTTTGACGTAAATCCTGGGATGTCACGAGGCCCCGTACACATTTCAGATACAAAGGCCTTAAGCGGCTCTTTAAATCAGGCTTTTGAAGAATCCAGACAGGCTGCAGCCAATGAAAGTCAGCATTATCAAACGTCCTTGTCCAGTTTTGCGCACAGTGCCGTGCAGTTATCTAAAATGCAGGGTCATGATATGCGTTTGGGCGATGGAGTATCGACAAGTGAATCCGGTCAATACAGCCAGGCATTATCGACCATGACGCATATTGCCTCGGATGTAGCTAAACGCGAAGGGATAAGCCAAGAGGATGCGCTGGCTCATATGACCGCTGTTGGATTAAATGTCCACGCCGGAGTTGCAAGTGAAAAAAGCATGCTAGGAAGCATTGGGCGGTTTGCTTTTGGAGCAACAGGAGGTGCTGATAGCCATGCCAAGTTCGATCGGTCATCAACAAGTAGTGATCGTTACCATGAAGGGACGGACAGCAGCATGTCAGCGAAGGAAGCAGAAGACTTTAATCAGGCGCTTAATTACGTGAGTCAGTTTGCACAAAACCATCATTTTGATAACAGCCATTCGGAAGGGGCAAGCCTTTCGAATCAAATGGGTACCGATTTAAGGGAGGCGCAAACGGCAAGCCAAAACTATGATGCCTCGATGTCTAAAGCCGCTCGCATTAGCACGGCCAGGAGTTATGTGGAATCAAACTCCGATCAGATTACCACCGATCTTAATCAGGCATTTCCTGGCTTTGTGGCACACCGCATTGGAGAGAAGGCACGAGATGAATTGTATTCCAATCCTTCAGATCTGGCCTCATTAAAACAATTACAAACGCTAGCTAATGAGTTTATCAGTGAACAACGAGAAGGTTTAATCGCACAATACGGCAATGCTTCTAAAAATGCTCGGATTGACTCCTTTTATCAGGATGCAGCAAATCCATTAAGTTCAAAAGAATCACAAATGAGAGCTGACTACCACAAAAACAGTAATGCATTGGAGGATTCTGGAAGGACTATGGGAGTTGGCATGGATGCATCAAGAGCCAAAAGTATGCAGCAAAAAATTAATAATCAGGTAGATGCGGCGGTAAATAAAACAAGCAGTGGAGGAGGGCGTTTAAAGAGTCAATACCAGCAAGCGGTTGAAACAACAAACAACGATGTAGGCGAAGGTAAAAAACTGGGGCAAACCAACGTGGCCATACCCGCCTATTTTACTAAATGGGTTGATCATCATGATAAATCAGCCCCAAAGAAGGAGCTTATCCATGAGTAATGAAGAAATGAATTCACAAGAATTAAAAGAGGCCATCGCCTTGGATATAGAAACATTAAAAACATTGGACGTGGATATTATGCCGGCCAAGGAGTATTACCAGGCGAACAGGCGTTTGTTTTTGCATGTTTTTTTTAAACTATATGGAACAATACTTCTAGGATTTTTACTTCCACTTCCTTTTTATTGGAAGGTGTTGATGGTGGAGACTTCAACGCACGAGCTCATCTACATTTTTTTCTGGCTGCCATTAATGGCTCTAGGACTATGCCTTTTTGTTTTTCTATTCATTTACAGCTCATTAAATCAATACATTTTGATTGACTATCAATTGAAACACAAACTAAGAACAGGCTCATTGATTGTAAAACAAGTAAGGCGGGCTGGAACTATAGCCTATCGAATATTTGCGGGGCTTGTTTTGATTCCTTCACTGTTCTTGTTTCCCAGTGCTGCCTTCTTCATATCCTTTGGCGCTTTTTTCATCAGCGGGATTTTAACGAGCATCCTTGTTGAAATGGAGCTCAATAGGATAGGAATCAGCGCGCTGTTTACTCTCATAAAGAATTATTTTGATAAGGACAAAAATGCTAGTGCGGCAATACCCTTAAAATAAACAAAACACATCAAAAAGAATAAATTTAAACCACAAATACAAGCAGTGGAAGCCGCTGCTTTGCCCAAAATAAGCAGGAGGAAGATAAAATGAGCAATGAATCCAATTACAAACATTACACCCGGGGAGGTCAGATCTCATTCCATAATCTGCGGATGTGGTTTCAGATTAACAAAGCACTCTTTCATGTTTACTTATTCATTTGGGCAGGGTTAAGCATTGTATTGACTTGTATCTTTGCGCCACATGGAATGATAAGACAGACGGTGTCCTATCACGCGGCTCATTTTTATCACCTGGCAGGAGTGCCTCATGTATTTTCTATCCCTGTTAAAGGGGGGTATGCATCACAAACTGTCGAGCAGCTTCTCCACAATCACTATTTTTCTGCTACCTCAGATCGTTTACTGACCTTCTTGTTACAGTCAACTCTATGGAGTTTTCCCTTATCGTTGATTGTGGCACTTTTGGTGAGCCGATATTTCATTTATCGAGGAAAGGTTCAAACGCAAAATCAATTTATACGAGGGGCGAGTTTAGTCCCATCAGAAACACTTAAAAAACAGATAATAAAACAAAGAAAAGCATCTGATTTACAACTTGATGGATTTCCTCTTTTGCAAGGATCAGAGGTACAGCATTTATTGGTACATGGTACGGTCGGTATGGGGAAAAGTCAGTTCATCATGAAATTGATGGATTGTTTACGTGCGCGTGGCGACCGAGTGATTGTTTATGACAAGGGGTGCACGTTTACTCAGGCGTATTTTCAGGAAGGTCATGATGTCTTGCTCAATCCTTTTGATGCACGCTGCGCTAATTGGGATTTATGGCTGGAAGCCCCAAAAGATGAATTACTGGAAAATATGGCAGAAAGTCTCATCCCTATGCATGGAGAAAACGATCCGTTTTGGGTTAATGCAGCACGTACCGTGTTTGCCTGTCTTGCAAGTCAAATGCGTGAGGATAAAGAACGTTCCTTATCCAAGCTGTTAGGGTTACTTGTAACTGGTGAGTTTAGCGAGTTGGAACCTTATCTCAACGGTACAGCGGCAGCAACTTTGGTCAGTAATAAAATAGAAAAAACAGCCATCTCCATTCGCTCTGTCATTACAACCTACCTTAAATCAATGCAGTCGTTAAGTGGTCTTGATGAGTCTGGGAAGCCTTCCTTTTCCATTCGTGATTATCTGTTAAATAAAGATTTGGAGGGCTGGCTTTTTATATCAAGCAATGGGGAACAACATAAATCTTTAAAGCCGTTGATTTCGATGTGGATTGCCATGGCATCACTGACACTCTTAAGTTTGCCAGAAGACGCGAACAGGCGAATTTGGTTTATTTGTGATGAATTACCAAGCCTGCACAAATTACCCTTATTAGGTGAAACCATTGCTGAAGTCAGGAAATTTGGCGGCTGTTTTCTTCTGGGAATGCAGAGCTTTAGTCAATTGGAGAAGGTATATGGGCGTAGTGGGGCAGCTGAAATTTTTGATTTGCTTAATACCCGAGCCTTTTTTGCAAGCCCAAGCCATGAAATGGCGCAACTTGTCAGTAAAGAGCTTGGGGATGAAGAAATTGATGACACCCGAGAAAATTACTCTTATGGAGCCAACTCCATTCGTGACGGCATTTCATTAGGAAAAAACCGTATAACACGCCCCTTAGTAACCTATCCTGAAATTATGGGACTTGATCCGCTTACCTGTTATCTGCGATTGCCTGGTCAATACCCTATTACAAAGCTGGAACTTCATTATCAAAAAAGAAGTATAAAGGCCGCAGGTTTTTTACCTCGTGCCATACCGTCCCTTCCTCCGTGTGATGCAAATCTCAAAAAGGGTTCTGCCGTTAATGAGCCCACCAGCGGTCGTTTTGAGGTGCAAGCGCCAACCAACATCAAACGTATCGAATGCGAGTCCGATAAGGAATTCATTTTTTGATAGGGGAATAAATCATGTTAAGTCTGCGAGTCAAACCAATTAAAAAGCCTGGTTATTATTTTGATCAGGAAAATTATTATTTTACGAACCAATTGGTTACCCAATGGGTTGGATTAAGTGCTGCGCGTCAAAATCTTTCTGGAGAAGTTAACGTAAAAACCCTTGAGTCTATTGTCAGTGGCGAATTACCAAGCGGTGATGTGATTAAAGGCTTGAAATCAGCCACTGGTGAAATGAACAGGCGAGGCGGTTATGATTTAACTTTTTCTGCCCCAAAATCCGTGTCCTATCTTGGGCTGGTTTGTGAACACAAAGAATTTATTGATTTGCACCTCAATGCGGTAAAGACAGTCTTAAAACTGATTGAAAAGGAGGCGGCACAAGCGCGCAAATCAGGAAAAGAAGGCATGGAATATGAAAAAACGGGGAATCTTTGTTTTGCTGCCATTCTCCATGATACCTCCAGAGAGCTTGATCCTCAGCTTCATGTGCATGCATTGTTGATGAATTTCACCGAGCGGCTGGATGGCAAATGGCGTGCGTTGGCTTCTGATATCAGTCGCAATAATGGCACCATGGAGTGGATTATGGATAATCAAATCTTTTTGGGACTTGTGTACCGCTCTGAAATGGCTCTTGGTTTAAAAGAAATGGGGCTCGAAATAGAGCATACGGGTGATGCTCATGGTCTATTTGAAATCAAGCATTTTGATAAGGCATTGTTGGAGCAAATCTCTAAGCGCCGTGCCCAGGTTGAAGAACATATTAAAGGGATGCACTCTAATTCATTAAAAGCGTATGACAGGGCGACTCTGGATTCAAGGAAATCAAAGGAAATGGTTTCTCCAGAGGAATTACGCACACGATGGAGCGCTGAAAGTGAAGCGTTGGGCGTTAATCCAGCCACCTATCTTGCCACCTTAAAAGAAAAAACTAAAGAATCGCATACACCAAAAGAAACCATGTCCAATAATCAAGAACTCGATAGAAGTGTTCTTGACGCAATTGCGCATTTAGAAGAAAAAAAACTAACCTTTACCTATCAGGAAGTATTACAGACGAGCCTTTATTTTTCCTTAGGTGAACAGGGCTTTGAAGCACTGATGGCACGGATTGATAAAGAAATTGATGCACAAAATCTGATTGCTCTTAATACAGAAAACTCCTCTTTTACAACGAGTACGCTCATTAACAAGGAACAAGAACTCATTAAAAAAATCGTGAACTTCACACCCCAAAAAAAAGGCTTAGAACGCAATACGGATAAGGTTTGCAAACTCACTGATAATGAGTCCATTCAAAAAGCAGTAACTCAAGCCTTATTTAATAAAGAAGGGGTTGTGCGCATCAAACAGCAAAGTGCTACCTCGCGTGAGCTCTTAAGTACTTTAATTGATTATTCACAGGATTCAAAAAAAATTCGTATTCTTTGTCCTTCTGCTTATTCTGCGCGGACGATGAATAAGGACATGACCCAATCAGCGCCTACCCTGTGGCAATGGATTTTATCTATTGGAAAACAGGATTTGTGTGAAACAGTTGCGGGCTTTAATTATCGCCATCGTTCAGAGCATAAATTACCTTTTTTTAACAGTAAAAAGGAGCGCGAGGTGCTGATTGTGGATGAATCACAGCGTCTTACTCCCGACGAGATGAATACTTTATTATCTATTGCCGATAAGCGTAGTGCCAAAGTCATTTTGCTGGAAAAATCACAATCCCTTTCTGGTTTTAAATCCGATATTCCCGACTTGCTGAATAAAGCCGGCATAAAAACATTTGAGGTTGATGACAGGAAAGCGCCTGCTACCAACATCAATCTCATAGAAGAAAAAACGATTGAAGGGCGTATTCTAAAAACAGCACAAATGTACAGTAACTTACCGTTGAACCAGAGGCAGAATACAAAAGTATTAACTGTCTCAAAGCTCGAAGCGAAAGAGGTCAATGAAGCAATCCGTAAGCAGTTAAAAGAGCACGGGGAGATTTCAGTAGATGAAAAGAGCATCAATACGTTAACCCCTATGTCCTTGACCTTAAGTGAAAAAAAATTGGCCAAAAGTTATCAGCCCGATTGGGTATTAATCCAGAACACCCGTACAGAATCAAAAAAATTCACGGTAATCGGTGTCAATGAAAAAGACAATCAATTGATTGTTCGGAATCATAACGGGGTAAGATCACAACTTGCTGCTAAAAATATTACAGATTCCACGCAGGTTTATGAACAAACACCATTATCAGTAAGTATAGGAGATCAATTAATTGCTATGGGCAGTTTATCCTTTGAAGGATTAAAAATCGGTAACCAATATGAGGTCACTGCATTTACCCGCCATGGAATAAAAATAAAAGATGGAAAAAGAACGATTCATCTTATCACGAGTAACGAAAAGCATTTCCCATTGAGCCATGCCTATGCCAAAACCATTTATTCTGATGATTTTAAACTCGTGAAACAAACCATTATGACACTACCGGCCTATGCGCTCAAACAAAATACCATGTCGGTATTATGCGAATCGAGCAAAGAAGAATTAATGATTATTACGGATGATGTGGAGAAGGCTAATCGGTTTGCAATGAAGACTGCAACAAAATCCTCGGCGATATCGCTGACTTTGGATGCTGCCAAAACCAATCATGGTGCACAGATTATTGACCATAGAACCACGACTGATCTACTCACGTCACTGGAACAGGCCTTAACTATTTTAACCTCGGAAAAACCTCAAAAAAGTGATGCAGAAAAAGCGCTGAACTTTGCAATAGCCCATCTTTCAGAACGAGAAGCAGCCTTTACTCGGTCAGATTTGCTTAAGGTTGCGCTCACTCAGGCTATAGGAAAAGCAGGACTTAACGAATTAAATAACGTCCTGGATAAGGTCATGACTAATGGGGATTTAATATCAGGGGGGAACGAGATTTTGACCACCAAAGAAGCGGTGGCATTTGAAGAGTCGATTATCAAGAATGTTAAAGCAGGTATTAACACCATAAAGCCGCTAATGAGTGGTGATGAAGCACGAAAACAATTAGAGCCCACACACCTTACCAAAGGCCAAAAAGAAGCATGTGAGTTAATCACGACTACAACTGATCAGTTTATTATGATTCAGGGTTATGCAGGAACAGGAAAAACAACCATGACTCGAAGTGCGATTGACACCATCAGGCATGTCCAATCTATGACTCATGAAGAGGTTAAACTGATTGCGGTCGCGCCCACGCACCAGGCTGTAAAAGAAATGAGGGCGCTGGGAATTGAAGCGCAAACATTAAAGAGTTTTCTTATTGAACAAGAACAGCAAGCGACATTAAGCAAAGAAACACTGGTGCTGCTTGATGAATCTTCTATGGTCTCTAATCGAGATTGCGCAAGCCTCATCCAAAAAATCCATGATTCGGGCGCTCGTTGCGCAATGCTTGGCGATATTAGCCAGCATCAAAGCATTGAAAGCGGTAAGCCAAGCAAGATATTGATTCAGGAAGGAAGCATCAAGGTGGCCTGTATGGATGATTTGGTACGACAACAAGTCATCGAATACAAAAAGGCAATCGAAACATTAATCACGGGGGATATTGATAAGGCGTTAACTCAGTTAGCGAATCAACCCTTAGACTCAATCACCCGAACTAAAACCGATAGTCCTTACCACAACATAACCTCTTCAATTATTGAAACAGGCCACTCGACCCAAGCGTACCAGCAACAAGAACACACTCAACAAGAATCGAGAGAACCCTTCCAGGAAGAATTAAAAGAAAAAAGCCCGATAGAAATGGCTGTAGGAGATTATTTATCACGGACACCAGCATGCCGTGATAGCACCATTGTTATCATTCATGAAAATAAAAAAAGGGAAGTTGCAAATGGTCTGATTAGAAATGCACTGATGAAAGAGTCTACCATAGGCCTTGAAAACAAAGAGTTCCCGCGGCTACTAAGCACGAATTACACCACTGCAGAGCTTTATTATTGTGAAACGTATCGGGATTGCTTAAAAAAGAAAGAAGAGTATTTTTTAAAGAAAGGAGAGCACTATTTCAAAGTAGTTTCGGTAGATGAGGCAGCGAAAGTAGTGGTATTAAATGATACGAAAGGAAATAAATGCCTCTTTGTTCCTGAAAAAGAAAATAAAGACTGGAAGATTGAATTGTTTCAATCCATGCCAGGAAGAGTTTCGGTGGGTGAAAAAATTCATTTTAAAAAATCTGATAAGACTTTGGGACGTTTCGCTAATGAAAGGGTGCAGGTGACGGAGGTAAACGATGAGTCATTTACCGTAAAAGACAGTAGTGGCGTGGCGCACGTTCTGGAAAAAAAACAGATGAAGGATTCCCATTGGGATTATAGTTATACTGCTACCAGTTATTCAATTCAAGGGGCTTCATCCCCATTTGTTATTGGAGTTGCTGAAACTAAAAATGCTCAAGTAAACCATCTGCGTTCATTTTATATCATGGTAACGCGAGGTTCCTTGCATGCCATGATTTATACGGACGATCATAAAAAACTACGAAAACAACTTCGTGTTACTCCTGAAAAAACTTCTGCATTGGAATCGCTTGGCCTCCTGCATACCCCAATGAAGTCCAAAACGCCCAATGAGCAACCAAAATCACTCAAGCCAATGCATGGTATGCCCAAAATAAAGAACCAGGAACCTCGCTATGATGCGAATATGCTGTCACAAAACTTATCCGACCAGGCTGAGCTCGTGATTGAATCACTACTTGGAGAGCCCAATAGAGCGCTTTCGTCAAAAACAGAATATCGATATGGTACTAAAGGCAGCTTAAGCATCTGTTTAAGTGGAGAAAAAAGAGGAGTTTGGCATAACTTTGAAACAAAGGAAAAAGGAAACATGCTTCATTTGATTCAAAAAACATTAAATCTAAATTTTAAAGAAAGTCTTGAATATGCTGCCAAATTCACAGGTGATGACTTAAAAGAACGTATTAAATTAGCAAGCAAAAACCCTAATAAGATTCAAGCAATCGATTCTGATAAGAAAAGAAAAACATCAGATTATGGGCTGCAATTAGCGAGAGAATCTAAACCCATATCAGGTACAATAGCAGAGCGGTATTTAAAAGAAATCAGAAAGATTCATAATGTGTCTGGAGAAAATATTCGCTTTCATCCCCATGTTTATACTAAAGATACCGAAGAAGTTCGCTACAGGCCAGCACTATTGAATATTGCGCGGGACAAAGACAATAAAGTGGCCTGCGTTGAAGCAGTATATCTGGATAATGACACAGCGAATCAAGCAATTATGAAGATAAAGCCTAAGAAATCTTATGGAATAAAAGCAGGCGCTGGAGTCATATTAAATGAGGGGAAAGGACATGAAAGTGTCACCTATATCGCAGAAGGTGTAGAAACAGGACTAAGCATCAGGGATGCAGTTCAAAATGAACGCGTTATAGCGACACTAGGGAAAGAAAATTTTGTAAATATCGATATGGCTTTGCTCACCGATAAAATAGTCATTTGCATGGATAATGATGGAAAACCCATTAAAGAGGACAGGGTAATTATTCAAACCATTGAACGATTGAAACAGCATGGAAAAACCATAGAAATTGCCATTCCGCTGCGTCAAAAAGACTTTAATGATGTGATTAAAATCGGAGGGATACAAGAAGTAGTTGATACATTAAATAAAGCAGTTAGTGTCGATAAACTGATTGGAAGCCCCAATAAAACAGATTTGAATCAAGATCAAATTAAGAAGTGTCTTGATACCATTTCACGACAAATGAACCTTGAAACTCCTGAAATTAAAAACAATTCAATTGATAAATTGAAAACCCTTCAGCGAGAAGAAATGGAAATATATTAAAATATCTTTAATTGATTGAGCATGGGAATTTTTATATGAAAAAAATGTGTGGAATAATCTGTAGTAGTTCAAACTTGATCTGACAGTTGCCGGTTTTTTAGAAGTGTCTGTCAGGTCAAATTCAGTTTATAAATTTTTCCATCCAGAATTGTTTGCCATCATTCAATGTTTGCATTGGTGTTCGTCCGCAGCACATTTTGCCCTG
>JAFKHV010000020.1 GCA_017306715.1 Legionella sp.
TCTGAAACAGGAGTTCCATTCTCTGCTTGTTTTAGAATGGAGTGAATCTGACTGTCTGTAAATTTTGATCTTTTCATGAAGAATCTCCTTCGCAATAGAGTACGAGAAAATTCTACTTTTAACATCAGTTATTTTTCGGGGGGATTACCTTGTCTCTTGCAGATTTACACGCATTATATGATTTTCTTCAAGATGATTATGAAGGGATATCAAAGATAGCTGAAGAATTAGGTCTATGTTCCAGTTTTCTTAATAGAGGAAATTTCTGCTACATAGCTCTTGCTGAATGGATATTGACCCAGATAAATAATCCTGCCCAATTTTTAACTGGATACTTAAAATATAGAAATCTGAATGTTATTAATCTCTCAATGATTAATGAGCCTCCACAGATGTCTTTAGAGTATTTTAAGGAGAAAGTGTGGGTTTATGGAAACCACAAGAAGAGGATGAGATAAAAGTTAAAGCTTGGGCACAGATTCAATACGAACGATTCGTTGCTGCCAATAAGGGTAAAAATTTATTTTTAGAAGTTATTGCGAATAATTATGAGCGAGGTAATTACCCGTCAAGTAACTTTATTCTAAAGATAATCTCGAATGAATCATTAAACAAAATCATATTAACCTTATTATTAGTTGCAGGCCTCACAGCTTTGATCATGGGCGGGTTAGGGGTAACGGGGTTAATAGTTGGCTTCACAGGATCAGCTGCGGCCACTACTGCAATAGCAGGTGCCCTTGTATCGGGGATTGCTTCAAGTGCTCTTATCCGACGTTTTTCTTTTTTTGCTGGCAAAAAGTTTGCGCGATTTGAAGAGGAAAATAATTTTCTTATTGGACATCAAGTGAATTGATTGATGTGTATTATTCTCTGGACTTATGAGGCTTGGGACTGTTTTATATAATTCCATGAAATGAATATGCAATAGAGCGATTTATGTTCATATTTCATTATGACAGGATTAGAGATTGAGCGCGCCTGATAAATTCAAGTCTCAATAGTTACAGCTCAATTTTTCATTCTATAATTGCAACAAAGTGTTTATTTTTTGTTTCATTTTTATTATAATTGTCTCTTTTGTAGTGAAAAAGGTACAACATGAGCAGCTATTTTAAATTATTATGTGATGCAATTCGCGAAAATGACGCGGTTAAATTAAACAATATTGGTAAAATTATTAATGAAAATATTTTTACCAATGTGGGTGCTGACTTATGTATTAATTATCATTTGAATCGGGAGTGGTTTCTTAACCTTTTGGGTGACTCTAAATTTGATGTTACTTTTAAAGACGGTTTGTTAAGTTGGCTCTTTACAATCGAAAGTCTTCAAGAGCAACACAATACCTTTAGAAATGATTATCTTAGTGAGTTAGATATTCTTGTCTCTGACTTTCATGAAAAATCGAGCACTGCCAATAATTTAGAAGAAAACTTAATCGAGCTCAACAATTCATTAGCGACTAACAGTATATTTATTTATCTTGCCTTTATCGAGGGCAAGATAAAGACAAGTACACTTCCATCCGAAACCAGACAGAAGTTTTTGTTCAATCTAATAATGTTAGCTTACAACTTTATAAATACTAATAAATGTGCCAATGAATATAATACGTCACGTTTTTTTAATGCTCTAGTATGTTTACATTTAAAAGGATTTACGATTGAAAACTTAGTTGAGATTCTTAGTATTCATCCTGCTTGGTCCTTGGCTTATGCCGTTGAATTTTATGATAATTTTAGAAATGAGTTATCTCATGAGGAGCTGCAGGCCCTTATCGTTCAGGTACGATTTGTCGATTGGGAGCACATCTCTAAAGCTTCGCTCAGTAATCAGCAGAAACAATTCATAATTCATCATATTCGAAATCATCCCATTGAGAGCTTATCAGGAAGGGCATTTGATAGTATGACTTCAAAAACAAAAGAAGGATTTGAATCAGCTTCTAAGGACCCATTAAAATATTTAGTAAAAGAAGAGCCAGCTCCAAAAACTGTAGAAGCCATTTTGCATCAGGACTGGAGAATGTCTCCGCTGCCTGGTGGATTTTTCTCATCGCGTATAGGACAAAATGCCCAGAATGAATCAAAAACTAATAATTCTACTTTCATGAATATTTATAAAAAGTAGAATGTATTTGTCTCTTATGCTGCACTGAGGTGCAGCAATCTTACTTATGAACGGTTCAATATTCTCAAAAGCGTACTTTTCTCCAGAAATTTATATCATCGCTTTTAAAATATCGTTTTGAACAAATTTGTGCGAAAATAAGTTGAGTTAATTTGGTCCAGTTCTTAAATTCAAGACCAGCTCACACTATATTATTTTTAATCAATTAATAATAACTTTTTATATTGATCTTCTTGAAATCCTACAATAAGGACTTGATGCTGTTTTTCGAGGATCGGTCTTTTGATCATCGATGCATGTTGCTGAATAAAATCTATTTTTTCATCATTATTTAATTGGTCATATTCCTCTTTAAATTTTCTGTAAGTCGTCCCTTTTTTATTAATGGGTAATTCACCTACAAACTCACTCCATTTATTGATTTGCGCTTTTGTCGGCAATTGTTTTTTGAAATCACAAAATTCATAACTAAGATTATGTTCTTCCAAAAATTTACGTGCCTTTTTTACTGTATCACAATGCGCAATACCATAAATTGAAATCATTCTAGTCCGACCTTTTATTAAATGTCCCATTATACCTATGTTATGATCAGATTCCTCTATTTGTTTCACAGAGAGTCATAGTGGAAAATAATCGCCTCGACTTACGCAGTTACGATACGGATGTATGTCGCCATGAACATGATTTTGCGCAATTAGTCCTGCCCCTACAGGGGACTTTGGAATTAGAAATTTGTGGGCGCATGAATATCGTTAATCAAAATCGTGGAGCGTACATTCAACCTGGCGACACTCACTGCTTTTCTGGAAGTCCTGGAAATCTTTTCTTGGTGATGGATTTATATAATCATAAATTACAGTTGCCATCTACTGCGATTCAATTAAACAGTAGTACACAAAAATTCATTCAGTTCACTCATCATTATTTTAAATATCACGAAGGGGACTTAATTGCCGAAGGACTCATTAACCAGTTGCTGCTTCATTTCACTGCCGCTCCAATAGTACCCGCTCAAGACTCTTATGTTCTAAAAGCCAAAACATGGATTGATACACACTTTAAAGAGCCAGTAGACCTCAGTCGCATCACAAAATACTGTTATTTAAGTTTGAGTCAACTTCAGCGTCGTTTTAAAAAGTCGCTTGGTTCCACATTAGCTGAATATTGGCGGTTGAAAAAAATACAACACGCCAAAACATTATTAATCGAAACGAATTGTTCAATTGAAATGATTGCGACAATGGTAGGTTATGAAAACCTCTCAGCATTTAGTAGACGTTTTCATCAAGTGGTAGGACAGTCCCCCAAGCGATGGCGAGTTGCGACCATTGCGGCAAAAAAATCGCTTTTTTTGGATAACTTATCAGTTTAGATATTTGGTAAGCTTATGACTTAGTTTTAAAATGGATTATTGTTATGATTAAAAATAATGGTTATGTTTTGCAGGGAATGTTGTTCCTTATCCTTGCCCAAGTAATGGCCAGTATCAACATTGTTCTCTCGAAATTTGTGCTTACCTCCATTCCCATCCTTTTCATATTAGAACTACGTTTTACATTGGCAGCAATGATTTTATTGCCATTACACTGGTTCACTCCGGCGAGAAAATCTACAGTCTTTTCCTATCTTAGGAAATTGACTACAAAAGATTGGTTGGTCATTTTTGCGCAAGCCTTATCTGCGGGGGCACTGTTTAATATTCTCATGTTGTGGGGATTGCATTATACCGATGCCAATGTTGCAGGGATAATTACCAGTGCGCTTCCAGCTATAATTGCGCTGATGTCATGGCTGATACTGGGTGAAAAAATATCGGGAAAAAAAATCGCATGTGTTGGGTTTGCTTCCCTGGGCTTGCTCGTTATAGCAGCTGATAAACTCATTGGAAAACAAGTACATCATTCTTTTTTAGGGGACATTCTGGTTTTAGCTTCGTTACTCCCTGAAGCCACTTATTACATCTTAAGTAAAAAACATGTCACTCCTTTACCTGTTTTTCTTATTTCCGCCTTACTCAATGGGATAAATGCCATTGTCTTATTATTGGTTGGCTTATTCAGTAACTGGGGCAGCTTCACGATTACTTTATTTGATTGGTTTATATTAGTTATTCTAGGATTGAGCGCAGGATTCTTTTATGTATTTTGGTATTTTGGCTATCAAAAAGTTGATGGGGTTATGGCATCCTTATCTACTGCAGCGATGCCGTTAGCAACAGTTCTTATTGCATGGCTGTTATTAGGGGAGCGATTAACGCAGGCACAAACTTTAGGAATGAGCATGGTGATACTTTCCATCATTGCTTATGCCCGACGTTAACAGCAGGGCTTGATCGCTTTGTCGTACTATCGCTTGGACCAATTGCTCTCAAAATGATTAAAGCGTTGTTCCAGCTGCCATTGTAGCGCCGCTTTTTGGTTTGCATCCAAAAATTCTTTACACGTTTTGCTTGGATTCAGACTGCCTGGCTCATCCCCTTTACATGCTGTGGCAATCTGATTGTAATCATAATGTTCAAATAAAGAGGTACCGGGTAAAAAAGCGTATTGCAAGCTATTTCGGCTTATGGTTTTTAATTGTTGATAATTTAATTGTTGCTCCTGAACCGCCTTAGTATATTCGCCAGTAATGTTGGAGCGATTTACGCCTTCGTCATCTGTTGATAGAGTTAAAGGTACATTCGCTGTTAGGTAGGTGTGAAAAGGATGAGCTACTCCGCTCAAATGTAAAATGTAGTCGTTAGAGCTTAAATTGATTTCCACAGGAATATGTTTGTTTGCCATACTGGAAAGTAACTCATCGGCATCAGCCTCATCTAAAATATCGACACCATGTCCAATTCGCTCGGCGTGACCTACCTCGATGGCTTTTCTAATGTGTGACTCAAGATTTTCCTGAGGGACAATTTGATGCGTCAGTTCTCCGGCATGCAAGCTAATGTGTACTTTGGGGTAGCGCTTATGAAAATAAGCCATCATGTCCATATGTAAATCATAATCGCGAAATGCAAAACTACCATTTTCTGCTTGAACCAAATTAACCCCAGCGATATTCGGGTTGGTTGCAGCCGCTTTAAAGGATGCGAGCATCTGACTAAATACTTGAGCGGGCTCATAATCGCGTAAAACTTCATGGATATAGCGCACGGTTACGTCACAACCTTCTTTGGGGTATATTTTGCACTGAAGGAGTCGATCTTTTTCTTGAGTAAATTTCTCTAAATTTTCATTAATTTTTATTACTGCTTGATCGATTCCTGCTTCGTGTAATTTTTGCCACATAGCGTCAAAATCATTTTCCCAAACAACTTTTTGGCCAATTTCTTTAGCGAGATTACTGTCTGCCCGGAGCATAATTTCCATGTAAAGTTCATTATTTTCTCCGGCACGTGCGACCACCTCAGCAAGCATTTCGGGTTTATGGGCACTACTGATTGCACCAAATTTACTAAATGTCGCAAAGAAATGCTGATCGGAGTTTTCGCTTGAATTTGGACTAAAATTACGCATGGACCATGCATCAATAATTTTATCTCGTTGTTGCGAATCTTTGATGACTTCATCTAAAAAGTTTTGTGAATGACAATTCACATCCTTAGACACACTCATATTTTCATAGGAAAAACAAAATTTCTCATCCTTAGCATAGCGCAATAAATTTTCTGCATAAGATGCACCGCTGAGATGATTATGGAGGTCACCTCCTTTAGGCATGGCTTGAATAAATTCAGAAAGCAGCTTCGGAGAATCTTTTATTTGCTCCATATAAACTGCTGTTTGATGCTGATAATTAAGCGCATTTAGATTCGTGCAAAGTACAAGTGATAGCAGGGGAATTTTTTTTAGATTTAGGCATCTTTGGAGATAATTTAAAATAGTCATCGATTTACTTTAAAATAGTGCGGCAATTTAGAAGATGGAAATTATAACATTACATTACAAATAGTGTACTTTTTAATCGTAAATAAACTGTAATTATTTTAAGTGCTTAACCTAAACTTCACTAGAGTCTGTTGACAATTCACCTACCGCCTACGTGCCGCGGCTTGTCCGCGGCATCTAGAAGATCTGGATCATTGGCAAATTTCTTCATATAGATCAAGCCATTCTGGGTTAAGCTTTTCGAACAGGTTTCATTTCCATTGTCTTGGCTAATTCTTGAAACGTTTTTCACGTCGAGCCGCATCAAGATACAATTCATGCGCTTCATAATCGACACAGCATGTGTCGGTTCTATTTGGCGGTGAAGCCAGGAATAAATTTATTTTGGTGCTCCCAAACGCGCTTCATGAGGTCTGACGTAGCACCTGCATAAAGAGTGCCGTTGCGTTGACTCGCAAGAATAGAAACATAAGATGGTCGCATCATCATTCCTTGAGTGTTGGACGAACAGCGAGATAATATCGGAAGTTGAGCTACATGGGTGGTTGATCAATTGAATTCCAGCATCCAAAATCTGTCGGGAGGTCTCGCCAAGGACAGCCCACGCGCATACGATATAACATTGCCTCGACTATCCTGCGTAGATTAGGCTTGTCATAAATTCCATGGTGTAGCATGCTTTCCTTGAGCTTGAACCCTAGCTCATCATGGAGCATTAGTTTAAGCATTGCAAACTCGTTTTATACTTGCTATCAGAACCGTTATATTATGAGTTTGCTCTTATTGAGCCATGAATTAGAAAAAACAAATGTTAATTTGACCATCTACTGGATGCCGCGGACAAGCCACGGCACGTAGGCGATAGGTGAATTGTCAACAGACCCTAATATTCTAAAAAATTAATTAAATTAAATTCATGCGGATGATTTTTTCCAAAACTGCGCATAATATTGCTTATATTTATTTTGATTAATTCCTAGAAAACTGGGATTTAATTGTTCAAATTGCGGATTTAGAAAACCAAAAGCTGAGACCCCAAGTGCTAAGCGATTGTCCTTAAAGCGGAAACCGAGCATATACAATATCGTGGGATAAATGCTAAACGGATTAATCGTTTCGCGATTTCTAACGAGGGGTTGAGATGAATAAAATTTATTATAAATAAAACGTTTCGATTGATTGGTTAATTGATAAATTAAAGGATTAATCATCGCCAGGTGATCACCAATCACCACGATATCCGTATTTTTGTCAAAATTATTTTTTTTAATGAAACTTAAAAAATTGGCTACCTCTTCACCGGTACACGTTACAATGTGGGTAAAATTATGAGCACCTTTTTGTGAACAAAATTGATCAACAAAGCCATGAGGTGAATGAGTATTCACAGTTAATAGGGTCAAATTAAAGGGTTGGTTTTCTTTTACAAGCCTGGTTAATATTTTCTTGGCTTGTGAGAATAGCTCATCATCGAGTAATCCCCAGCCATTGGCTGTATTTAAGGCTAAATTATCCCATTGTGCTTTGCCCCAAAGTACACTATAACCATGGGAGCGTAAGAATTTTTCTTTGGAGGCAAATTGCAAGCGGGCTCCACCGAGAAAAGCATTAATGTATCCAGCTGACTGCAAAACATCTCCTAAACATAAAATCCCAGGCATAAAGGATGATTCTTGTGTTCCTATATTATCAACATGACCAAGGTTTCTTTTGCTCTTATATTGTGGTTCTTGTAGAGGCACACCACACTGAGAGGCGACAATACCGCCCATGGTCCAAGTGGCGCCAGGAGCTGATTGATAGTTAAACGTGTGCCAGCCAGAGGTTATTTTATCCAGGCTTTTTAGTAAATTCTGCCCAAAAACTTGTTGGTTCGTATAAGTGGCTTCAAGCGATTCAACATAGATTAAGATTAAATTTCTTTTTTTAGCAGGCGGGGTAATTTTATCTGGAGACACATAAATACTAAACGGATCAGGCGATGTAAGCCAAGTCCAAAAAGAGATTTAATATAAAAAATTGAACGTAGCAGCTGCCAATAATCCTAAAGGCAGAAATTTACTAAATTTTACTGGGCTCTTAATGCGGGTTGAAATAAATTTTAGTGAAACAATTACCAGGCAGGGGCCTAAGAGACAATAAATGCGGAAACTTTTAAAAAAATAGGGTCAGCACTTTGTAAGGTTGAGAGACTATGCCACGCATGATATAAAAATTGATCAAAATTGATGGTGCCAAAAAAAGAATACAGCCAAGCTTTACTTGCGAAATAATTAAAGCGAGCCATGTAACAAATATTTTGATCATCGGTTTTTGCATCCTTGCTTTTTTATTTCTAAAAATAATTTGGAAGTTTAAGTGAATTGTTCGAAAATTACGAGATGAATGATTTTAAAAATGCATTGCTGAATAGACAGGCCACCGCGTTATTACGAGTATATTTTAAAGATTAGTCCTTATATCTATTTAATTACATGTGCTGTGGGCACCTGCCTTTACTGTGTGCCATTGTTTAAATAAATCATCTCAACAATGTATACGGAGCAAAAATCAAATAAATTTAAAGAAAAAACGGTCTGTTTGTCCTTGTATTCGGCATATAATTCATCATCTGAAGTTAAGGTTAGATAGTAGAGGGAATATTTATCACCTCTGATCAAACATAAGGTCTTTTTAAATCCTGAGATGTCTTTAGGATTTGCCTCACGAATAAGTAGGACAGAATCTTTGGGAATAAAAGGACTGAAATCATCATGAGTAATTTGTATCGGTGTGAGCTGAGTGATTTTTTTACGCATTAATTCGAGTGAATCCAGTGAATTACCGATTAATTCTTTTTTCTTATAGTCAATCTCGAGTTCACAACAATTGTCATGTTCAAGAAAAAGCGCCGCATCACAAATTATTCCTTCTAAACTAAATTTATGACATAAGCGTGCAGCAATTTTTGGCCCAATCTTCATCCGCTCTATTTCAATAGATTTCAAAGTTCCGGCTCGAATAATACCATCCTCGCAGAATTGTTGCTGGTTCTTATTTAAAATCTGTTGGCGTAAGAATTTTATTCGTTTAGCGGGTGATAAGCCCTTTAAAGTATTCGAAATTTCCTGACTATTCATATTTTATAAAATCGTTAAGCTTTGAGTTAAACTGCCAATAACTTACATGGTCTGTGAGTAAGGCAATATCGCCTTGGGCATTTACCGTGAGAAATGTTTGTGGTTTGAAATTATTGAGTAAATTATCTTTAGCTAGCAGATAATCCTTACTTTCCAGAACAGACACATCCGAGAAATAATCCATCGAGTCCGTCGTATATTCATTGATTAAACGATGAATCTGATGCGATAAATAACCATGAAGCTTCACGATTGCGTCATCATCTTTTTTATCGATAAACAGATCGATATTATGATTGTTGTGTAATGCTATCGCTTGATTGTTAGTGATATTACTGGTTAATAATGCGATATAAGTATTTGGAATATATTCACGAATTTTAGCACTTAATTCAATACCGTTCGTTTTTTCGGCTCGAAGCTCCTGATCAAGAACAATAATCCCACAGAGCTCGGAAAGATCATGTAATGTTTTACAAACATGTTTTTGGTCAGGTTTTTGATTGTAAAAATGGCTGATTATCTCTGAAAATGTATCTGTGAGATAACAGCTATTTTGAACATATTTTAGAAACTGCTGACTTTGTGAAAAGCCATTAATTAAGACCGTATCTTTAAATTCCTCTTTAAAATAATACAAAAGGGTCTCAAGTAATGAGGGGTCGTCATCAAGAAAAACTATTTTGGGTTTAGTAAAAGCAAGCACAAATATTAACAAATAGGTAATTTTGTTGAAGTATAAAATAACACACTTTAAAAAGGAATATTTACTCCAAAATACTTTTAAAAAGTGTAATTACACTATTTACCCTAATCAATATTGTAATTATAATCTCGCTGCAATGTTGTATTGGAGTTATGGATGCAAAATTTAATGAGTCTCACCGATATGGATAAAATTGTAACATTCAGCAAGGATTATTTAAGCATCGAGTCGAAGCAGACCATAAGTGCAGAAATTGGCTGCGCGCAGATCAGGCTGAATTATTTTCAAGTAAATTCGATTACTCAATTCCATGAGCGTCTACTGGGAGACACTTTAGCGAATACCAAGTTAAGCTGGCGGTTCTTGTTTTCAACTAAAGCAAAATATTTATTAACTTTTTTATTACAGCAAGAACTGGAACTTTTTTGTGATCAAATGGAAGATAAAATATATGTTCATTGCGATTTAAATTTTACTGCAGATGAACAGATGCTTCTTGAAATCATAAGCATGATTATTTCATGGAGTTGCACTATAAAAAAAGTATATGTGCCTGAAAATTTAATTTTTCACAGTGAAAATGCAGCAAAAATATTCTTTGAATCTTTAAAAGAATTATCGCATTTTATTGAAAAAACGCGATAACGCTTTAAACCTAAGATTTAGGTAGTAAAAATAAACTGATTCTCGAGTCCTTGATCTAAAACCTCTGCTCGTGGCGATAATAGATTATCGAACGGAGAGGCAAAATGTTGCGCAGCAGATGAAGGGACAATTTGCTCATGCGGACGAGGTTGTACCATGGGTTTTAACATGGTCTGATAGGAATCTGGTGGACTTTGGTTTAATGACAAAGCGTCAGAGAACCTTGGATTTCTTTGCTGTTTGAAACGATAAAGATTTGCCAGCACCAAAGTAGACTCTAAAATCATTAAACCAATCCCTACGATTGGATTTAACGCAAAGCCTAAAACCACAAAAATACCACCTGCGATTAAGGTAATTGCTGAATTGTAGGTAAGACTAATGGCTAAATTTTGAATAATATTACGCTTGGTTTGTTTAGCTAATTCGAAAATATCAATCAAAGGCGAGAGTAAACCATCAGCGATCACCATCCCAGCATGCGCCTCATTGTCTTTCTTACCAATAGTTGATCGCATCGCAATACCTAAATGTGCTGAGACTAGTGCCTCTTGATCATTTAGGGCATCACCTATCATGGCGATTTTGCTACCGCTCATCTTTAATTGGTCAATATAATCCTTTTTAGTCTGCTGACCAGGTTTTGATTCCAAGCCCCCAGCATTAGCGAAAAGGTTTTCACGCGGGATTCCTAATTGTTGTGCGTAATATTCTGCAGTTTTTAGATCGGCTCCCGTACATAAATAGATTTTTTTACCGGTTTTTTGTAACTGGCTGATGGTCATTAGCGTATCTTTACGTAAAGTATCTGCTAGGGTCATATAACCAATTATTTCTTGGTTACAGCTGATATAAATAGTACCCGCTTGAGTATTATAGTAGGGTGAATGGTTAATATTAAGGCCTTGTTCCTGGAAAAAATGCTCATTACCAATGCATATTTCCTCGCCTGCAACATCCCCTTTAATGCCATTATGAGTTTGTTGCACTTGAGTAACCGAAAGATTAGCCGATTTCTGGCCTGTATCTTGCGTACAAAACGTTTGTATTATTCGGGCAACGGGATGCTTTGAGTGACTTTCTAGTACAGCTATGTAGTTTAAATAGCGTTGCTCTGCAAGATTACATTGAGTAATGTGAATCTTGCCTTCAGTTAAAGTGCCATTGATATCAAAAACAATGGTATCAATATCGGCTGCAGCCTGTAAAGCTTCCCCATCTTGGATGGTGATGCCCAATTTAGCGGCTTTACTAAAGCCAATTTTTACGGCCAATGGCGTGATCACGCTTAAGGCACAGGGGCATGCACTCACTAATACTGCGATAAAGCATTGGATTGCGAGGGCTGGAGTAAAAAACCAACCGATTGCCAATGCTGAGATGGTTGCAATAGCTAATAAACCTGGAACAAAAAAATGTAATATTGTATTTGCAAACTGTTCCAGGGGCATTTTTTGCTTTTCTAATTGTTTTACTTGATGCGTTAATCGCGCAATATATGAGTCAATGTATTTCTCGTTCACCTGCATCTCGATATATTGTCCCTCTGTCACTTCCATACCTGCTTTAACTTCATCTCCAGGTTGAAATAATTTAGGAGTTGGGGAACCATCAATACGCGTGGTTAATAGATAAGCTGATGTGAGCATCTGTCCATCGACCGGGATTATTGCACCTGGTTTGATTTGTATTTGGTCTCCGGGGATTAATTGGTGAATGGAAACTTTTTTTCGGGAATTTTTTAATTGAACTTTATGGGGGAGGCATTCGTGGAGTTCAAGCTTATGGGTTATCTGGTCGATTAAACTATGTTCAATTCCCTCACCCAGATGCCAAAAGCCCAGAACTAAAGGTGCTACTTCAATCATCAAGGGTAAACCAGGAATAAAAAAACTGGCGAGCGATACAAAAAGCATAGCCAGGGTGCTCAGGGTATACAAAACACCAGTATTGAGCTGTTTGTTCTTCAGTGCTTGCCATGCTGATTTGTACACTGCACTTCCTAAATACAAGGTCATAACACTATTAAGCGTAATAATTCCATATAAAAGGAGGGCCGGTAATTGTAAACCAGTTACCGCTAAAATCATCATTGCTAGACCCCAAGTAAATCCCAGTCCTGCTTTTAACCAGTGACTGGTATTACTGTGGCTGTGGTGATCATGACTGTGGCCGTGATCATGATGATGACTCGCGTTTTTCGGTTTATGCCATTGTTCGGTGGAATTTAATGTTAAATTGTAAATGCCGTACTTTTCTAAAAAATCAACCCATTGTTCATGATCCCCCGCTTCTTTTTTTTTATTTTTGAGTATTATGGTCAGCGTGTGCGGTAGTGTTTGTTGGTCGACGAGAAGACGCAATAGTCCCTGTTTTTTACCTTGCTCAAGAAGTGTTTCGATTAATGTGGAGGATATTTCTACTGAGCCTGAAAAATTAAATCGATACAACTGAAACATAAATTCCCCGAGAATTAGAATGAGTATAAAGTGATATACTATAACAGTTTTGTGTTACAATATAACACTCATAAATGAATTGCAAGGAATTCGTAAAATACGAATGAAGCTGTGTTACCATAGTAATAATTGAGTTTTGGTTAAGTTTGATGAAAGAAAATCTTTTAAATAAAGCCTATCAACATTGTATAAAACATGGGTACCGCTTCACTGAACCACGCGAGCGGGTATTGAAGATTCTGGTAGAAGAGGGTAAACCACTCGGTGCCTATGATATTTTACAAAAATTAGCGCAAGAGGTGAGTAACC
Organism: Legionella sp.; assembly: GCA_017306715.1. Taxonomy (GTDB): domain Bacteria; phylum Pseudomonadota; class Gammaproteobacteria; order Legionellales; family Legionellaceae; genus Legionella. The sequence continues at coordinate 13,256 of JAFKHV010000020.1, forward strand.
CGAAACCGCCAACAGTTTATCGTGCAATTCAATTTTGGCATCAAGAAGGCTTTGTTCACTGCATCGATAGTTTAAAATCTTATGTGGCTTGTTTGCATGGGCATCACGTAGGTCAAGCGCAGTTTATAATTTGCAACCAATGCAACCTGGTTAAAGAACTGGGAACGGTGATTGAGTTTGCTCCAGTGATTAAAGAGGCTGAAAAAATTCATTTTTCGGTAGTTAATTGCACAGTTGAGGTGCGGGGTATTTGTAATACGTGTAAGCGAGCGATGAATTAACTTAATTGTTTTACGAGCTCAGAACGCGTAATCAGTGATTCCTCAGGAGGCATGCGATCGATAAACAGGATGCCATCCAAATGATCGATTTCATGCTGAATAATTCGGGCTTCGAGTCCTGTCGCTTGCTTGATGATGAGACGTCCATCCACAGCAAATCCCGTATACTCAATAGACATCGCTCTCGCCACTTTTCCCATTAATTCACCGCAATTTAAGCAGCCTTCATAATCTATTTGCACCTCATCCGAAAGGGGCTTATAAGAAGGGTTTACAAGAACCGTGTCCGGGATAGGGTATTCGGGTTTTCTGCGTTTCGTATATTGTGTTCCAAACACAATAATGCGCTTGCTTATACCTATTTGTGGTGCTGCAACACCGACTGCACCTGGGTCTGCCATGATTTCTAACAACTCAGAAGCAAGTTTTTGTAACCAATCACTTCCAAATTCTGAAAGTGCAACAGGTTCTGCTTGTAAACGTAGAATTTTATCTTCTTGAGTTAACAGTTGTTTCAAAATATGCTCCTTGGTGGACACAGAAGATTAGTATTTTTTTTGTTAAAAAACAAGAATAAGGTCAGAGGAAAAGTTGAATAATTTTGCTTTAGATGTTTCAGTCCAGTATGATAGATGCCATTGTATTTCGATATAAATTCGCAGAGCAGCTTGAATCGATTGTTTAGAAATCAAACTGTTATTCTTTTGTTATAAAATGGAGCTTTTATGAATAATAAGTCGGTGAAGTTTGTCTTATCCGCTTGCCTTATGACCGGTAGTGTTTACGCAGGAACAATGGGACCCGCAGTTCAGGATTACAACTGGGTTGGAGCTATAAGCGCAGGTCCAGTTTGGGAAGGTGGTGGTCGAACGCAAACGTTTTATCTTACTCCAGTTATTGAAAAAACATATTGGGCAGACAAGGCTACAACAACAGTATTTAACGGTGAATTATTTGCTGGTTTGCAAAAATCACTGACACCTACAATGCAATGGCAATTAGGTCTTGCGGTAGCAGCAACCAGCAATGCAAACCTTAATGGTACAATCTGGGATGATGCCGACCCACAGTTTGAAAATTATACCTATGAATATCAGTTACAACACACACATATTGCTGCAAAAGGTAAATTATTGGCTGATATGGGTTATTGGGTGCTCCCATGGGTTAGTGCAAGCGTTGGTGTTGGTTTTAATACCGCCTATTCGTTCAGCAATACCCCACTAATATTTGAAGCAATCCGCAATCCTGACTTTACTTCACACACCGCGACTTCTTTTACTTACACAGTTGGCGCGGGTGTACAAAAAGCGATAAATGCGAACTGGCAAGTGGGTGTTGGGTATGAATTTGCTGATTGGGGAAGAAGCCGTTTAGGCCGCGCACCCGGACAAGTTTTAGGTTCCGGATTATCTTTAGATCATCTTTACACCAATGGTTTGATGTTTAATTTGACGTACTTGGCATAATTTAGCCGAACAGGATTGTAATAAAGCAATATCAGCACAATCCCTAAATCAATAGAGCTTATTAACGGCTCAATTATTGACCACGTGCCGCGGCTCGTCCGCGGTATCCATAGTTGCTATAAATTTTTCAATAGTCCTGAATTGCTCGAATATATTGTATCTGTAAAGAGCAATTACGCCTTCTCGTGATAACATGCATGATTTCTAGCAAATTCATTAAAAATTACCCGCGTAATTTCAGCAACGGCTCGATCATTGGGTTTTGCTTCTTTTTGCTCGCTTTTTGTAAAAATAGATAATATAACAGGCTTGCAGGCAGGAGACCAAGCAATACCTATATCATTTGCTACGCCAAAGCTCCCACTCCCTGTTTTATCCGCAACTGCCCAACCTAGAGGCACTCCGGCACGTATACGTTGATAGCCAGTGGTATTATTTCTCATCCATCGGAGCAATAGCGCTTTGTTGTGAGGATCTAATAATGATCCAAGAAGGATTTTTTGGATACTTTTAGCCATTTCCTGCGGTGTTGTGGTATCAACCTTTTTACGTGCATCAGAATTTAAATCTGCTTCATAGTGCGTGATATTGAATGAAGAGTTTCCGATGCTGTGGGCAAATGTATTAATGGCTTGTAATCCGCCCAAAGAGAGCATGATTTTATTTATCGCAGTATTATCACTATAACTAATCGCACCTTCAGCTAATTTTTTTAGACTGACTTGTTGGTTTAAATATTTTCCCGAGATTGGATGCCAATACACCAAATCCTGCGGATGAATCGAAATTTTCTTATTTAATAAAGGTTGCTGCATATTTGCTACAAGCAGGGCAGCCACCCCGATAAATTTACAGGTGCTCTGAAACGAAAATTGTTCGTGTTCATTATGAGCGATTACCCGTTCATTATTGGTATCAACTGCGTAGATTCCGGCTTTAATATGATACTTTTGTTCGATTAAATGCAATTTAGAACGTGTGGTTGGTCGTAAAGTCTCATGAGCATAAGCATTATGCATGAGTATTAAGAGCATAAATATTCGGATAAAATGGCGCATAAGGTTCACTGGTTCTTAGGGTAAAACAATTTTAATGTAAAAAAGTAAGTTACGAAATCAATATTAGCTCCGGAGCCCTTTAATTATGGATGTATATACTATAATCAATATAGGGTTTATGAGGTTTCAATAAATGAAAACGTACCAATTTTTTGTAGACCTGCTTATCACCTGGCTTGCGGTCTATGGCAGCATGTTAAGTCTGTATTTTATTACGGGATGGACGGTTGAAAAAATCGTGGTGGGCCATCCTGAATTGAAAATTCAAAAAGGCAAAGATGTTCGACGCGAAGATGAGCTTGTCGATATCAGGCAAAGCGTCATTGCCCTCCTTTCGGTAAGCTTCATGATTGCCTTGGGATATACTTTATATCGTTATGGCTTTACTTTATTCAAACCCCAACACTATTCGTGGTGGCAGATGCTTATTATCTATCCACTGTATTGGGTTTTGTCTTTGATTATATACGATACCTGGTTCTATTGGGTTCACCGACTCCTGCATGTGCAACCACTGTTTAAATATGTACATGCTTGGCATCATCGTAAAAGTTTAAGAACAATTTCCGTGTGGTCAAATAATAGCGATTCTGTGTGGGATAATTTAATTCTGCAAATGTACTGGTTCTATGCCTTCATCCTGCTTCCTTTTCCACCCATCGTGATTTTTGCTCATAAACTCTATGATCATATCACTGGCCTACTCGGGCATTCAGGATACGAGATTAGTGGTAGTTTACCTTTGAAGTACAAATTTATTGTGGCGGTTGTACATCATGACCAGCATCATAGCGGGGTTAAGTATAATTTTGCGACTCATTTTACTTGGTGGGATAGACTGATTGGTACGTTACACCCCGAATACGATAAGCAAAATGAATCCTTTAAACGCTAAAGCCGTTTAAATTTCTGATGATGTGCTCCATAATCTCTTGATCCACTTCTTTGCGAAAATATGTTTCCAAATGAATGATTAGACCTTCATCTTCGGTGCTATCAATATTAATGGAGACAAAGTTTTGCGGATTATGATACAGGGGATAAAAATAAGGCTTAAACGTTAATGCCTCTGTATTTTCCACGTCCTTATTTTTTTTAAGCGTGATTGCGTGACGAAAATTAAAGCTTAATAAAGGAAAATCCTTTTTTTGGTTGGCAAAAAACTCATAACAGATTAAACCTGCGTAACAGTCAGCCGTGGCTTTGCTTAAACGAGTGTATTTGGACATGCAGGTCAGGCCACGGATTATACCGCTAATTAAAGAGGCGCTGAATGGGTATTTATTGAAAAATAACCATCCCAAGCCTGCGCCATAAGGTAAATTCGAATAATTGAGAGAATCGCGATTATTTTGACTTACCCCCTTTGTGATGGCCATTAAGTCATCCTGGGTGCACCTAAGCGCAAAAGCGCGTTCATTTAAACATGGACCAACGGTTTGATTGTATTGTGGATAATAATAAGGCTGGCTTATTAACTGAATCAGGAAATCCTGATTAACACAAAAAGACTTGAACGCTTTTAATGTGGCACTGATAATGAGCTCATCCAGGGTAAATTCATACTTCTGGGCGAAGGCTTTAAGCGAGGAGACTTGTTGTGGGTTTAGTTCATAGAGTATCCGTTTTTTAACGGAGGTCTTTAAATCGATAATATCGGTGCGAATTTGACATGGACTAAATGAAGTATAGGAGGTGGCCACATGTTGTTGGAGAAAGGGGGCAAGATGAGTAAAATAACGCCTCTCATTTAAAAGATAATCACGATAGGGCAAAAATTCTTTAGCTGCATCATCATGATATCTCTCTTTAATAATTTCCCAAATTAAGGATTTAGTTTTAGCATCAATGCATTTATGGGTAATCACTAAATGCAATAAGGCTTCATTATCTGATATTTTAACCAGACAAGGATAAACATTTTGTTTCAGTTTGCGAAGATCTAGGTGTTCGAGTTTGTGATTAATCTCATCAAGTTGCTGTTCTTGTGGTTTAGAGGAATCCAGTTCGATAATATGGATCTCAGTATTTTTCTGAGGTAAACGATGTGCATAGGGAAGCCATTGGCTTACATGAAAACTGAATATATCGAATTGTTTGAGCACGTAATCCAGTACTTGTTGTAATTTTTCTAGATTTAGTTTTCCGTAAAGAAAAGTCGATGTTATTTCATGTTTTGAATAGCCAGAGGTTAGTTCAATACTCCAAAATATTCGTTGAGCATTGCCTAAGGGAAGATAATCTTCATTATTAAAGAGCTCTGCGCTTTCTTGTTGTTCTCTGAGCAATTGCTTAAGCTCTGAGAATTGTTCTGGTGAACAGTATTGTTTGCATTCGGCCATACAGCGTGGCCGCAGAGCCTCGGGTAAAGCAAGAATTCGCTGCGTGAGAAAGCCAAGGCGCTGTCTGGCCTTAATTGGATCCATCTTCTTTGAATCTCCGTGAAAGATTGTGATTCAAAACCTCGGTACACTGAGAAAGAGTGGTCGAGTGTTCGATTTTGCTGAGTAAAAAATTATTATCGACCAATTCCTGCATTGCTTTTTGCATCGCAAATTGTGCGGTGAAAAGACAGGGAGTGCTGAAAATTGCAATGCCAACCCCGCATTCCTGCAATTCAGTTAAATCATGAGGACTTGATTTTCCTCCGGTTATTTGATTGTATGCAATTTTATTGTCTTGACGGAATTCATGAAGGACTTCAAAGGAGCACAACTGCTCCACAGACATTCCGTCCACCAGAAAACAATCGACCGGGAATTGTTTGATTTTGTTCACCCGCTCGAGGATATCCTTCATTTCGCTGGCATCGGTGCGGGCCACAACAAAAAGATCCTGGCTGACGTTCATTACTGCTTCAAGCTTTTGCACATAAGCCTCTGCAGAGACGAGATTTTTATCGTTATAATGACCACAACGTCTCGGTCTTGCCTGGTCTTCAAGAATAATTCCTGACGCACCAGCATCGAGTAAACAGGTCGTAATCATCTTCGCATTATGGATATCGACGAAACCATCATCGATATCAACTAAAATATGCGTATCGGGTAGAATGTTTCTTATACGGATTACATAGTTTAATAAGTCAGTCCAGGTATTGAAGCCAATATCCGGAAGACCATAATGGCTTGCAGCAAATCCAAAACCACTTACGAACAAACAATTGTGGTAGTTCGCGACAATCGATGCTGAAAAAACATCGTAAATCCCAACAAAAGGCAAAATGCGCTTTTCTTCTTTCACCGCCCTAAGTTTTTCACCGTAACACGAGGCCATAAACAGTTCTCCCTTATCTACTTCAAATATAGAACAGTTTTTAAATTTATAAGACTAAATTTATTTTTTTTATGCAAAATATGGCCTATATTTTAGCAATATAAGCCAAGCGTATTGAATGACAATGAAGGACTTAGTTCGTGTGAAATATGTTGCCTAATGAGCTGTTTACAGTAAATAAGAAGAGTTTTGACCATTTGGTGGCCCTTGAAGGGGAACACAAAATAAGCTATCAAGAGTTGTCTGTATTGACAGAGTTTATGCTCTCTAAAATTTCGGCGCTCATTACTCAAAAAAAACAACCCTATGTGCTGTTATTTAACAATAACATCGAATATGTGGTGAGCTTTTTGGCAGCAATCCATTTTGGGCCAGTCATGCCCATGAATCCTGGCTTACCTGTCGAATCCATTGAAGATATAGTGTCATCACTTTCACCTGCGATAATCATTCATGATTCTGCTAATGCCAATAAAGCCCAGGCGTTGGCAAGCAGGATGGGTCTTAAAGTTTATGAGGCAAAGTTGGATGCTTTGTTATCAGAAACAACCGGGAATCATGCTTCTGATGAAATAATTAATCCCCCTGTAGCGAATGATGTGGCGCTCATCCTTCATACATCAGGAACAACGGCCAAACCCAAATGTGTACCGCTAACGTATGCGAATCTTAAAGCAAGTATTCAAAACATAACGAAGACGTTAAAGTTAGACGAAACCGATCGTAATTTAAATATGATGCCCTTGTTTCACATCCATGGCATTGTCGCCTCCATGTTGTCTACGCTCAGTAGTGGTGGTACGTTGATCCTTAAAGAGACCGATTTTGAGGGATTTATCCATCAACTACAAAGTGATAAACCGACATGGTATACCGCTGTGCCAACGATCCATCACAAAATTTATCATTCCTTAATCAAGCAACCGCAAATTAATAATCTGCACTTACGTTTTATCCGGTCCTGCTCCTCACCGCTTTCTGAGGTATTACAACAAAATATCCAAAAATTATTAAATATTCCTGTGGTTCAGGCTTATGGAATGACTGAAGCGGCACATCAAGTAACCACCAACTCCGTAGTGCAGGGGGGAAAGTTAAACTCTGTAGGTACGACAAATGGGATAATCTCCGTGCGAATTATTGGGGAAAAGAACGAAATTCTTTCTACGGGTGTGGTGGGTGAGGTCTGTATTCGTGGTACGAGTGTATTCCAGGGATATTTGAATAATCCCAAAGCAAATGAAGAGTCTTTTGTTGACGGGTACTTTCGTACCGGGGATTTGGGTTTTCTGGATGCAGACGGCTATTTATTTTTAACGGGTAGAAAAAAAGAGATGATCAATAAAGGGGGATTTAAAATTGCCCCCTTGCAAATTGACCAGCAGCTTTTAAAGCATCCTTTAATCAAAGAGGCAATAACTTTTCCAATACCTCATGAAACGTTGGGCGATGATATTGCGGTAATGATTGTTGGGGATAAGCGTTTAAGCGAGGAGATAATTTATACTTATTTGGGAGATAAACTCGCTGATTACATGCTCCCGGGCAAAATCTATTTTGTCGATGAGATACCAAAGTCTGCAACCGGGAAGATCAACCGGCTCTCTTTAGCAAAATCTTTACCCAAAACGACTTCGGGATCCCAACGGCCGCAAACGCAATTAGAGCAAGAGCTTGTTGATGCTTGGCAAAATATATTATCTCTGCAAAAAATTCATACCGATGATAATTTTTTTGATTTGGGTGGCAATTCACTATCTGCATCCCAATTCTACAATTATGTTTTGATCCATTACGAGATTTATTTAGAACCTATTGATATTTATAAGGCGCCCACGGTGACGAAAATGGCTGAGCTTATTACTCATAGGCAAAGATTTTCACCGAACGATTGGTTAACAAATATCGAGCACGTAGTAAAAAAATATGAAGAGCGGGTACATAAAACTTAATTTAGGCAGAGTTAATTTTAACTGGAGTGATTATGGTTGCAAAGGATAACAAAACTAATTTCCCCTATCAGTTTTCGCAAAATACACAGAGCAGTCCAGAAAAAATAGCTTTTACCTTCCTTAAGGATAATCAGGAACTTATTGATATTAGCTATGCTGAATTAATGAAAAAAATTAGTGGTGTCAGCAGGGTAATCCTGGAGAGCACCAAACCGGGGGAACCGATAGTCTTATTGTACTCATCTGGGGTAAATTTTATTGTAGCCTTTATCGCGTGTCTGTTTACAGACAGACTGGCAATTCCAGCTTATCCTCCGATTAACTGTTCAGCAGTGACCCGGCTGGAAAATATCATAAAAAGTGCGAAACCTGCGTTAATATTAAGCGAAGAATTAATTCTTAAAAATTTGAAAAAAATACCTTATATCAAATACTTATTGTTTCCCTATGTTAAAAAAAGAGTGCTTCGTTCTTTTCATGTGCCAGAAAATATAGGATTTTTATTTGAAAAGGTATCCCGCATGATTGCTACGGATGCTTTAACTGACGAAAAAATTTATACCGATTTCAATAATATTAAAGGCTGTGCCTTTATCCAATACACCTCGGGCACTACTGCAAGTCCTAAAGGGGTGATGATTAGCCATGAGAATATAGCGCATAATTTACACTTAATACGAGAGGCATTTAATATCCACTCGGAGTCAAAGGGATTCATCTGGTTGCCTCCTTATCATGATATGGGGCTCATTGGCGGAATTTTGGTACCTTTGTATCATCGTTTTCCTGTGATTTTAACCAGTCCCTTAAATTTTATTAAAAATCCCAACATTTGGTTAGAATCCATTTCTAAATACCGAGCCACCATCAGTGGTGGGCCTAATTTTGCCTATAACTTGTGCAATCAGCGTACTCGTGAGGAACTGCTATCTACTTTGGATTTATCCTCTTGGGAAATTGCATTTTGCGGTGCGGAGCCAATTCATGCGGAAACGATGAATCGTTTTGTGCAAAAATTTAAACCCTGTGGCTTTAAGCCGAGTGCTTTGGTTCCATGTTATGGCAATGCAGAGAGCACTTTAATTGTCAGCAGCACCCATCATGATGAAGACTTAAAAGTTGTTTCAGTTAACCGGGAAGGCTTAAGCAATGGCCAGGTAATTCTTTCTGATAGCCCTGGGAGTATCCAGGTTGTCGATTGTGGCAGGCCGTTAATGAATGTTAAAATTGCCTCTACTGAAACTGGGGAGTTTTTAGCTGAAAATCAGGTAGGCGAAATTTTAATAAGTGGCTATAGTGTCACCTCAGGTTATTGGAATAATCCGGAAAAAACTGCAAGTACCTTTAAAAAAGCTGTAGATGGCGATCGGTACTATCACAGTGGGGATGTGGGATTTTTAGTTGATGGGAAATTATTTATTACCGGTCGGATTAATGATTTAATCATTATTGGCGGATGCAACTACTTTGCTCATGAGATTGAATCCATTGTTAATTCATGCAGTCCCGAGATTCGTTCCGGAGCTACGGTCGCTTACGATGCGAGCATAGGTGGAGCGAACCAGCTCTTTTTGGCTGTTGAAGTCAAGCACGAAAAAATGGAGCATTATGCTGATCTTACCCGCCAGATATTGCTTGCAGTCAATAAAAATTTAGGCATTTCTGCTCAAGAAATTTTTTTACTAAAGCCGCACACCATTCTTAAAACGACGAGCGGAAAATTACAACGACGTCAAACGGCACAATTTATTGTCGACCATCCAGAGCAAATTCTCTATCGCTACAGCAATCAGCTCGAGCAACATGAAAGGACCCCTGGAAATTTTTCCAAACAGCAAGAAGTCAATGAAATCAGTCATCGGAAAAGAACGAGTACTGAAATTGAGTCCGCGCTTATCGACCTCATTAATGAAAACTTTTCCCAACTCCTTACCTGTAAACCCAATACCTTACTGACTAGTTTGGGTCTTGATTCGATCATGTACATTAAACTCTTGAGTTCATTGAAACAGAAATTATTAATTGATTTTGAAGTAACCGACTTGCTCGTCGATAAAAATCAAACGGTTCATACACTCGCTCTGGAAATAGCGCGCTTGGCACAAGTACGAAAACGCATTCAACGTCTGGATGAATTACCAAAAATACAAAATCTACTGGCGCGTCACGCGCAGCTTGTTGACCATAAATACGATAGTTTGTTTATGCGAGCATTCGACGGGCCCTCGGATAGCACCTTAATTTTGGACGGTAAAACTTATCTTAATTTCGCCTCGTATAATTATCTGGGTTTAAGTAATACTCCGGGAATGAAAGAATTTATTAAAACACAAATTGATCGCTATGGTAGTTCAGTTTCTGCCAGCCGTCTCGTGGCTGGAAATCGCATTCTCACCGAGCAATTAGAGCACGAGTTAGCGGCGTTTGTTGGTTATCCGGATGCAATTGTTTATACCGCCGGATATCAGACAGTGATCAGTACCATTACCCATTTATTTGGTCAGGGTGATGCAATTATTTATGACGAATTGGCCCATAACAGTAGCCTGCTTGGTTCTTATTATTCTGGAGCAGAACTCCATACGTTTAAGCATAACAATCCGGACTCACTTGAGGAAAAGCTAAAGATTCTTGCCGATAAATTTGAAAAAGTGTTAATCATTACTGAAGGTGTATTTAGTATGGATGGTGACATTGCACCACTCGATAAGATTATTGCACTGAAGAAAAAATACGGATGCTTTTTAATGGTTGATGAAGCTCATTCTCTTGGAGTTATTGGCGAGACGGGGCGGGGAATTATTGAGTATTATAAACAATCTCCTCAGGATGTTGATATCGTCCTTGGGACCTTGAGTAAAGCATTCGCGAGTTGCGGAGGCTTCGTCTGTGCGAGTAAACAACTAATTCAATACATGAAATTCTCTGCGCCAGGATTTGTGTTTTCCGCAGGAATTTCACCGGCAAATAGCGCTGCGGCACTTTATGCCCTAAGTTGTATTAAAGAAAACCCCCAATTTATGCAGCAAATGCAGCAAAATGCGGACTACTTTTTAGGTCAGTTAACGGCGCTTGGATTAAATACTGGAAGCTCCAGGCATACACCTATTGTGCCGATAATAATTAAAGACTCTAACAAAACAATAGAGGCATCTTATCGATTATTTTGCCAAGGAATCTATGCGCCACCCATTATTGCCCCTGGGGTTACTGAAGATCAGGCGCGTATTCGATTTTTTATTACCGCATTGCATCAACGGGAACAATTTGATTTCTGTGTTAATAAACTCACGGAAATAATGACTCTATTAAAATAATAATTTATATCAATGGGTACGAAAAGTGAAGTATTTGTGTCCAAGAAACGTACTAAATGCAGGGAAGGCTAATCCAATTGCATGGGCAATTTCTAAAGGATAAGTTTTTATACTCAAAGCTGGTAAAACCGTATGTGCCAGGAAAAGGCTAATAATCCACGTCTGTAACAAACCCATAGAGTTGATCAGAATAAAAAAGAGGATCGAGCGCAGTAAGGGTTGCTTACTATCCCTAAAAACAAAACATTTACCTAATATAAAAGCCACGAACATTCCGGTTATATAGGCCAAGATAATCGAGGTAGAGAAATCAAATTCATAATTATAATAAATTCTACTCACGAAATTGATGACCACGGATATCCCTCCAGTGACCACAAACATCATAAACTGTTTCGAAGCAAAGTGATGAAGCATCGTTTTTTATTGATTATTAAGTGTTTATTAATTATAGCTGCGATTTATTTTTTTACGGGTAGTCTGATATCATGAACTAAATCTGTAATTTTATGAGGGTATTATGTACATTATTACCGGCGGTGGCAGTGGAATAGGGCGGGCGCTCGCATTATCTCTAGCCAAACGAGGGAAGCCCGTGCTGATTATTGGACGGCGCGAGCAATTATTAAAAGATACCGCTGCCGCAGGCGGAGCTAATATTGATTATCTATGTGCGGATGTGAGCACCGAAGCGGGGTTAAACCAGATATTAAACCATCTGTCTGGTTTTGAAAAAATTGATGCGCTCATTAATAATGCCGGAACTTTGGGGACGTTACAAACGCTCAATGAAATAAACATGGATGCGTGGATGCAGTCCTTAAACATTAATTTAAATGCGCCATTATTTTTATCGCAGAAGTTTTACCAACAATTATTGAGTGGAAGTGGTCGGATTTTAAATATTAGTTCTGGAGCCGCTTATTTTCCCATCAAAGGATGGGGTTCGTATTGTGTAACCAAAGCCGCACTTTCGATGATGACTAAATGTTGGCAATTCGAAAATGAGTTAGTCCCTTGTGCAAGTGTAATGCCAGGAATTATCGATACGCCGATGTTGAATTTAGCGCGCACTGAAGGCCCTGATTTTGAAAAAAGAGATTTTTATCAAAAACTTAAGCTGCAAGGCCGATTGGTTACCCCAGAAACAGTAGCTCTTTTTTTAACTTGGCTGCTGCTGGATATTGATACTAAAACATTTACCTCACAAGAGTGGGATATCTATGAGACTTGGCATCACAGCTCCTGGTTGACCGCGCCTCATCAAGTCTTGCACTGGGATATTTAATGGAATCATGTAATTTATTACTGTTCAATGCAACAGTCATCGACTGCCAGGGTATTGCACACGTAGCCCAAGCTGTTGCCATAAAAAATGATCGGATTTTATGGGTAGGAGACCTGGATAAGTTTCCTGATGATGTGGCGGTTCAAGAACGCTTTAATTGTCAAGGTCAATTACTCACGCCCGGATTGATTGATTGTCACACTCATTTAGTCTACGCAGGCCAGCGCGCCAATGAGTTTGAGCTGAAACTGCGCGGAGCAAGTTATACAGAAATTGCTCAAGCTGGCGGGGGTATTTTTTCTACAGTGAAAGCAACACGTGCAGCGAGCGAGGAGGAGCTCTTTAATGCATCGCTCCCTCGCATCCTTGCGCTCAAAGCAGAAGGAGTTACCACGGTTGAAATTAAGTCTGGCTATGGGCTTGATCGAGAGAATGAAATAAAAATGCTTAAAGTAGCACAAAAGCTCGCAGCAATTTCGGGAGTGCGCGTCTTTAAGACTTTTTTAGGGGCACATACGGTGCCTCCAGAATATCGCGCAAAGCCTCAAGCTTACGTCGATTTACTCTGTGATGAACTCCTTCCTGAATTACTTTCTTTGGAACTCGTTGATGCGGTGGATGTTTTTTGTGAGTCTATAGCTTTTGATTTAAAACAAACGGAACAAATTTTTGCGGCAGCACAACGTTATAACCTACCCGTTAAATGTCATGCTGAGCAGTTATCCAACATCGGTGCGAGTAAACTTGCAGCAGCGTATCATGCTTTATCATGTGAGCACTTAGAATATTTAGATGAAGAGAGCGTTATCGCTTTAGCGCAATCGGGAACGATTGCTGTATTGTTACCTGGTGCATATTATTTTTTGCGTGAGCAACAACAACCTCCGATTCAACTGCTGAGAAAACATGGTGTGAACATGGCAGTTGCTACCGATTGCAATCCTGGCTCCTCGCCAACCACCTCATTGTTATTAATGATGAGTATGGCAACACAATTTTTTGGCTTGAGTGTGCCAGAAGCGCTTATGGCCGTAACCATCAACGCAGCTAAAGCATTAGGGTTGGCTGGCGAGCAGGGAGAAATTGCTCCAGGTAAACGAGCAGATTTAGTGCTCTGGGCTGAGGCAGACAGTCGAACTTTATGTTATTATTTTGCCTACCCGCTACCTCACAAAACTATGATCGCAGGAAAATGGTTATAGATGGTTATAGTAAGGATAAAAAAATGAAGCAAATTAAATTTCTGGTGACTTGCCTTTTCATTCTATGTTCCTGGACAGGAAATGCTCTTACTCCAGTATCAATCAAAAAAGAAACTTCCAGTTACATCATTGATATCCGCTATCCTCAGGGTTTTACTGAATCTCAGGTGAATATAGCCATCAAAGACTTTGTGGAGTTTACTAAAAAAAGTTTTTATGCTGGTTTAGCAGAAGATGAAGAAAATACACAGAATGTACCCGGGAAATCCGGTTTGAATGTAGATTACTCAATACCTTTCAACAAGAATGATGCTTTGAGTGTGCGTTTTAATGTTTCCATTTATCATCGCGGTGCAGCGCATCCCAATAATACCGTAGCCGTGCTTAATTTTGTTCAAGGCAAACAAGTTGAGTTAGCTAATTTGTTTGTATCGGGTGCTGATTTTCTTAAACCCATCGCTCAGCGTTGTACTCAAACCATTTTAAATAAAAAAATTTCCGATCCTAAATGGATAAAAGAGGGCACCAAGCCCATGATTGAAAACTATCAAACCTGGCATTTCACGGATAAAGGTTTGGCCATTATATTCAACAGTTATCAAGTAGCTGCCTATGTTTATGGAGAACAAACAGTCAGTATTCCTTTATCTCTTATTTCCACCATGATCAAACCGGAAATATTAAAACTTGTCTGGAAATCATAAATATGGATACCCCTTTTATCGCTCCTGACCAAAAAGTGCGCGAATTAACCCTTCGTGCTGTTTTATTAGGTATTGTTCTTACGGTGCTTCTAGCAATGTCTAATGCTTATCTGGCATTAAAATTAGGGATACTCACCTCTGCTTCTATACCTGCGGCAATTATCTCGATGGGTATTTTACGTTTCTTTAAATCGCCCACTATTTTGGAAAATAATGCGGTACAAACCGCTGCCTCAGCGGGTGAGGCGGTTGCTGGAGGTATTGTTTATACCATTCCGGCTTTGATTATTATCGGCTATTGGAATCACTTTGATTATCTAACAAATTTCTTTATTGCTGCTTGTGGTGGTGTGCTCGGGGTTCTATTTTCTATCCCTTTGCGACGCTTATTGGTTCATGATCGCTCTTTACGATTTCCTGAAGGACGCGCGATTGCTGAAGTATTAAAATCTTCGGTAGAAAAAGCAGGGTTCAAAGATATTTTGCTAGGCGGCTTAGTCGGCGGCTTAATCGAACTCTTGCAAACGGGTTTTAAAGTAATTGCTAACAGCTGGGGATATTGGTTTACGGTTAAGCGCTCCCTATTTGGTTTAGGTGCGGGATTTTCAGCGACCATGATTGGTGCGGGATTTTTAGTTGGATATGAGATGGCATTGAGTATTTTTTTAGGCGCCGTAATCTCGTGGCTTGTGGTATTACCTGCTATAAGTCCCTCGTATCCCGATATCGTGTCGCAATTTTCTCCGGAACATGCCGCGAATTTACTCTGGAATCGCGAAATGCGTTATTTGGGCATTGGCGCTATGCTTTTTGCCGGAATATGGACTTTTTTTAAGTTAATTAAACCACTCATGCATAGTGTGCGTACGTCTTTACGTTCTTTTGCTCACAGTCGCATCGAAGCACAAGTTCCACGCACAGACCGTGACATACCTTTGCCATACATCCTAATGGGCGTGGGGGCGATGGGGGCAATTTTATTTCTTTTTTTTCAAACAGAATTCCCCTTGGGCCAAGTAGGTTTGGATAATGATTATGCACCTACACTCGTATTCCTGGCGGTGCTGTATGTGTTGTTTATCGGTTTTCTATTCTCAGTAATTACCGCTTACTTTTCCGGTATGGTTGGCGTCACTGCAAGCCCAGGGAGCTCCGTGGTTATTTCCGGAATGTTATTCGCAGCCTGGCTTTTGTTAGTTGCAATCAATAATATGTTGCCCTTACCTTTAAGCCCAGAACAAATTCAGGCTGCGGAAGCAATTACAATTATGATCGGATCGGTGGTAACCGGTATTGCAGCAATTGCTAATGACAATACGCAGGATTTAAAGGTTGGGCAACTGGTCGGTGCTACTCCCTGGAAGCAGCAACTGATGCTTCTTTTAGGGGTAATTGTCTCGGCATTGGTCATTCCTCCAGTGATGCAATTGCTGTTTGAAGTATACGGTATTGCGGGAATTATGCCTCATGCGGGTATGGATATAAGTCAATCCTTGCCTGCACCCACGGCGGCATTAATGGCGGCAATTACCGAAGCGGTTTTTCGTAATTCTCTACCTTGGAAAATGATGGTATTAGGGGCATTGATCATTTCCTTAATTTTACTCATTAACCATGTTTTTAAATTGCGTCGTCATTTTAATTTATCCATATTAGGGGTGGCAATCGGGATGTATTTACCATTAGCCTCATCTTTTCCATTATTTATTGGTGGTCTTATTTCTCTTTTTGTGAACAGTCGTTTAAAGAAAAATATTGCGAACGAAGAGGAACAAATATTCCGTAGGCAAAGAGGTACACTCATTGCTTGTGGGTTAGTCGCCGGTTCAGCAATCATTGATGTGCTTTTAGCAATTCCTTTTTCTTTGGCGCACAGCCCCGATATTTTGCAGCTCGTTGGTGCCAATTGGAAAAATACGGGTGTTTATCTGGGGATTTTATCAACGCTTGCCCTTGCATGGTGGATTAATCGGCGCGTGGGTCATTAGTGTCTTTTAAGCTTCGAGACGGTGCAACATACCGCCTCGGAGCGTTTCTTCATTCACATGTTTAATAAACTATTGCATGACATCATAATGTTTCCAAACGATTTTTTTGCTCGAGGAGCTTTTCTTTTGTCTGTTGCGCCTGAGCTAATTTATCCTGTTCTTTGGTAATGATGTCCGCAGGAGCATTGGCGGTAAATTGCGTATTGGTTAGTTTATTTGATGCTAACTGAATATCTTTATCTAACTTGGCGAGTTCTTTACTTAAACGCGCTAACTCAGCTTCTTTATCAATTAAATCCGCCATGGGGATGAGTATCTCAACCTCACCTAGAACCGCTGTAGCGGCAACGGGTGCTTTTTCATCAGCCGCCAGATAAGTGATCTCGCTTAAGCGACTAAGTACTTTAAGTGTGGCGAGGTATTTCTCGACGTGCTGCTGCAGCTTGGGGCTACAATTACGCATAATTAAGGGTATCGGTTTACCCGGAGCAATACCCATTTCGCTGCGAATAGTACGGATTGCCTGAATAGCTGACTTAATCCACTCCAGCTCTTCCTCAATGGTTTCATTTATAAGTTCATGTTCTACCTGTGGGTAGGCACATAACATAATACTTGCGCCATGTTCACTGCTGATCATTTTTGTTGTTCTTTGCCAAATTTCTTCAGTAATAAATGGCATGAGAGGATGAAGCATTTTCAGGATCTGGTCCAATACATAAACAAGCGTGCGTCGCGTTCCACGTTTCAGAGGGCTAAGTGCTTCCTTGTCTTGTAAAATAGGTTTGGAGAGCTCCAAGTACCAATCGCAATATTCATACCAGACGAACTCATAAAGGGTATTTGCTAACAAATCAAAACGATAGGTCTCAAAATAATGATGAACTTTACTAATGGTTTTTTGGAGGCGTGACATAATCCATTCATCAGCAGGACTATACTGGAAGGCACCATCACCAAAGTCGCCATCATCTTCATCGGTGTTGAGCATCACATAGCGTGCGGCATTCCATAATTTATTACAAAAATTACGATAACCCTCAACGCGCCCCATATCAAACCGTATGTTGCGTCCATTTGAAGCCAGTGAACAGTAGGTGAATCGCAGGGCGTCGGTACCATAGGCACGAATCCCTTCGGGAAATTCTTTACGAGTAGTCTTAATGATTTTATCACGCACGGATTGCAACATTAGATTGGCTGTGCGTTTTTCAATTAAGGCATCGAGGTCAATCCCATCAATGATATCTAGAGGATCTAAAACATTTCCTTTAGATTTGGACATTTTTTGCCCTTCACTATCACGAATAAGCCCCGTAATATATATATCTTTAAAGGGTACTTTGCCCGTAAATTTTAAACCCATCATAATCATGCGGGCTACCCAAAAAAAGATAATATCAAAGCCGGTAACGAGGACTGATGTTGGATAAAATTGTTCTAGTTCGGGTGTGCGTTCAGGCCACCCCAAAGTCGAAAAAGGCCATAAAGCAGAGGAAAACCAGGTGTCTAAAACATCTTCATCCTGCTTTAATATCGTGCCTTCTTTGATCTGATATTTGAAGCGCACATCATTTTCACTATAACCAACATAGACATTGCCGCTATTGTCATACCATGCAGGAATTCGATGCCCCCACCATAATTGTCTGCTGATACACCAATCTTCGATATTTTCCATCCACTGAAAATAGGTTTTATCCCAACTTTCAGGAATGAAACGAATCTCGCCATTCTTAACGGCTGCAATTGCGGGCTCGGCCAAAGGTTGAATTTTGACATACCACTGATCTGTTAACAGGGGTTCGATAATCACATTGGATTTTTCCCCACGGGGAACTTTTAACTTATGGGGTTCAACTTGGACAAGAAAGCCTGCTTCTTCCAAGTCTTTAACGAGTTGTTCGCGTGCAACAAAACGGTCCATACCTTGATATTTTATGGGCGCATTTTTATTGATGGCTGCTTTTTTTGTAAAAATATTAATGGTGGGTAATTGATGCCGTTTACCAATTTCATGATCATTAAAATCGTGTGCGGGAGTGATTTTTACACACCCACTTGCAAATTCACGGTCAACATAGTCATCTGCAATAATAGGAATCGTTCGATCACATAAGGGTAGGTGAACTTCTTTACCAATGAGGTGTTTAAAGCGTTCATCCTCTGGATTGACCGCGACCGCCACATCTCCTAAGAGCGTTTCTGGTCTGGTTGTTGCAACCACAAGATACTCGTTAGAACCCACAACTGGATAACGAATATGCCATAAGAATCCGTCTTCTTCTTCAGATAGAACTTCAAGATCAGAAACTGCAGTACCTAATTTAGGATCCCAGTTCACCAAACGCGTGCCACGATAAATTAAGCCTTCATCAAATAATTGCACGAATACTTTTTGTACTGCCGCGGACAAACCTTCATCCATGGTAAAGCGCTCTCGACTCCAATCTACAGACGCTCCGAGACGGCGCATTTGCTGGGTAATATTGCTCCCAGATTCCTCTTTCCATTGCCATACGCGTTCGAGAAATTTTTCTCGGCTTAAATCTTTACGGTTGATACCTTCTGCTTCCAGGCGTCTTTCCACCACCATCTGTGTAGAAATGCCAGCATGATCAGTCCCAGGTTGCCACAGGGTGCGTTTGCCCAGCATCCGATGATAGCGCGTCAGGGCATCCATAATACTTAATTGGAAGCCATGACCCATGTGCAAGCTACCCGTAACATTGGGCGGGGGTAACATGATGCAATAGCGCAGACCCTCACCTTGCGGTTGAAAGTAATGGTGATTTTCCCAGCTTTCGTAACAAGAACGTTCAATCGCTTCTGGGGAATATATTTTCTCCATGATTTGCCCTATGCTAATAAAAGGCCGCATTTTATCATGGATCCCGTGCTTGCGGTACTTTTGCCTAAGCCGTGATTTGACTTATATCTGCCTAATATTTTCCGAAAATATTGAAATTGTCGGTTATTCAGCAAGGTTAAATCGTTATCTTCCACCTTAAGTGCGAGCGAACGAGTTGAATGTTGAATAAAGACTCCTGTTAAACAGGAGTCTTTTTATTACGATGGTCTGTAGCAATATAAGTGTACATAGCGGGCACTACAAAAAGCGTGAAGCAGGTACCAATTATTAAGCCTGCAGCGATGACCAAGCCAATGTTAAACCGACTTACCGCGCCTGCACCACTGGCTATTAATAGGGGTAAGACCCCAAAGACCATTGCTGCAGTAGTCATTAGTATGGGACGCAAGCGAATTGCCGCGGCTTCCTCTACTGCGGCTCGTTTATCGAGATTCTTTTCTCGTTGCAGCTGATTTGCAAAATCAACAATAAGGATACCGTGTTTTGAGATGAGACCAATTAAGGTGATTAACCCAACCTGCGTGTAAATGTTAATGCTGGCAAGCCCTAAATTCAGGGGAATAAGTGCACCGCAAATTGACATTGGCACGCTGATGAGAATAATCAATGGATCACGGAAGCTTTCATATTGCGCTGAGAGCACTAAAAAGATAATCATGATTGCAAAAACAAAAGCAAACAGCAGCGCATTTCCTTCTTGCATAAATTGCCGCGAAACACCACCAAAATCGTAAGTAAATCCTTTAGGTAACATCTCTTTTGCGGTAGCTTCCAAATAAGACAACCCTTCGCCTAAGGTTTTTCCTGGCATCATGATGGCTTGGATGGTCGCAGCATTCATCTGCTGAAAATGGCTTGCGGCATTGGGTGCGGTTTTCTGGGTCGCATGCACGACTGTTGATAGGGGCACCATGGTTCCCTGATTATTGTGCACATAAATATGCCCCAATTGCTCGGGTGATAGGCGATAGCTACGTTTTAATTGTGGGATAACCTGATAACTTCGTCCTTCCAAATTAAAGTAATTAACATATCCTCCTGAGAGGGCGCTGGTTAAGCTGCTACCCACTGCCTGCATATCGAGGCCCATTTCTGAGGCTTTAGCGCGATTTATGTGTAATTCAACTTGAGGCTGGTTAAATTTTAGGGAGTTATCTACGAAAACAAAATAACCACTTTTTTTGGCTTTATCCAATAACTTATTTGATACGTCAAAAAGACTTTTAAAATCATTGGTAGTTTTAATCACAAATTGTACTGGTGTACCACCACCTCCTCCGGGTAATGGGGGCGGGATAATGGCAAAAGTATTCAAGCCTGCTACTTGGGATAATTTGTCTTGTAGCGGTTGTTTTAAGGCAAATTGGCTTTTATCGCGTTGATTCCATGGCTTAAGTACTAAGCCTGAAATAGGTTGATTGCTGTTTACCGTAAAGTAGTTTTGCGTTTCCGGAAAACTTTTATAGATGGTGTCAAAAGAGCGGGTAAAGGCCTCAGTATAATCGAGCGTGGCAAATTGAGGCGTAATTCCCATAACGAAAAAGAAACCTTGATCTTCCTCGGGTGCTGTTTCAGCAGCGGTGGTGCTATATAAGTAAGGCAACATCAGCATGACCACTGTGGCAAGCCCTAACATAAGAACCCGCGTTTCAAGTAAACTGTTTAACGCTTTTTGATATCTGTTTTTTAATTTATTAAAAAAATTATCTAAAAATTGAACGAATTTGCCGCCACTAATTTCTGTTGATAACACTTTGGAACACATCATTGGGGATAACGTTAACGCGATAATTCCCGAAATGATGACTGCGCAGGCGAGGGTGAACGCAAATTCTTTAAATAATGCGCCGGTTAAACCGCCCATAAAACCAATAGGTGCATAAACCGCGGCTAAGGTTATGGTCATGGCGATTACCGGTGTAGCAATTTCTCGTGCGCCAATCAATGCGGCTTGAAAGGGCGATTTTCCCTCTTCAATATGTCGATGAACATTTTCGACCACAACAATGGCATCATCAACCACAAGACCAATAGCCAAAACAAAGGCCAGGAGAGTTAACAGGTTAATGCTGTAACCAAGCATGAGCATTAAGGTACACACACCGACCAAAGATAAGGGGATGGTTACAATCGGAATTAAAACGGAACGTATAGAACCTAAAAAGAGATAAATAACCAACACAACAATCAATGCTGCTTCCAGAATGGTGTGTGTGACTTCACTCAGTGATGCGCGAATGAAATCGGTGGCATCGTATACGATGGTTCCGGTTAGTGAGGGTGGAAATTCTCGAGTGATATTTGGAAATAATTTTCGAGTTTCGCTAATAACGGTTAATGGATTTGCGGTTGGCGTAGGTGTAATCCCGATAAATACCGCTTTTTTACCATTAAATGTTACTGAACTGTCATAGTTTTGTGATCCAAGCTCAACACGCGCAATATCACGTAAACGAACAATCGAGCGATTGTCTGATTTAACGATAAGATTTTTAAATTGCTCGGCATCATTCAAGTCTGTTTTGGCGGTAATGTTTAACGCTACGTATTCACCTTTCGTATTTCCGGCAGCAGTTAAAAAATTATTTTTAGCAAGCACACCCGATACTTCCGATGGCGAGACATGTAACGCCGCCATTTTCAGGGGATTGAGAAATACACGTAATGAGTACGTCGCTCCACCTAAAATTTCTGCTTTGGCGACCCCTTCAACTGTTTGTAACTGGGGTTGCACCACACGTGTTGCATAATCGGTAATCTGCTGTGGGGTCATGTCCGTGCTATCTAAACTGATATACATTAATGCAGTTGATGAATCCGATGTTTTAAGAATAACTGGTTGTTGCGCTTCGCGCGGCAGCTGATTGATTGTTTGCTGTACTTTACTCATTACATCGGTAAAGGCTACTTGCGGGTTAAAATTTAATTTAACGTTCAGGGTGATTTTACTCATACCCTGTGTGCTGGATGAGGTGATGTAATCAATACCCTCAGCACTGGCTACGGCGTTTTCAATCGGTGTGGTAATAAATCCTGCTATGAGATCCGCATCCGCGCCGGGATAGCTGGTCATAATTGTTATAACCGTGTTATCCATGCGTGGATACTGGCGGATTTGCATGTTGTAAATCGAGTTGATGCCAAAAAGTAGAATTAATAAGCTAATGACTAAGGCCAAAACAGGGCGCTTGATAAATAAATCAGTGAACTTCATATAATTTCCTGTTTAAAACAAATAGGGGGCAGCCGCCTTAAATGCGGCATCTGTCATTATTGTTCCAAATGTTCTGGAGCATGATTATCCAGTTTAACGTCGTTGTTAATTACCACTGGCGTGCCATCTTGTAATTTGATTTCTCCTGCGCTAACGACCATTTGACCTGCCTGCAGGCCTTTTTTAATGACGGTGTAATTTCCCCGCTGTTCTCCTGTATGCACAAAAATACGTTTTGCTTGTAATTGTTCTTTTGCCGAATTATTTTTATCCTCATTTTTGCTTTTTTCGATCACATAGACCGAGTTTCCGTATAGGCTGTACGAGATTGCTGTGGATGGAACGATTACTGTGTGGGGTAGGGGGCG
Source organism: Legionella sp. (assembly GCA_017306715.1). Lineage (GTDB taxonomy): Bacteria > Pseudomonadota > Gammaproteobacteria > Legionellales > Legionellaceae > Legionella. Next base: position 36,245 of record JAFKHV010000020.1, read on the forward strand.
ACGTTTTATATCAACTGCCGCAAACATTCCCGGTACAAAAGCGTAGTGTCGAACTTTATTGGCTTCATTGATTTGCGTATCACACGTGATAATCAATTGATTACTGTCAGGGCTTTTTTGTGTCTTAATTAAGGTTGATTTTTGCGGATGCTTGATTGCAGCAGCAGGGCAATTGGCTAATGTTCCTTGGACTAACACGTTGTGGGTATTGGGGTCCACTTTTGAGTTTATCGCCGAAACTTGAGCTGCAAATTGCACGTGTGGGTAATTTTCGAGGGAAAAAATAATTTGTTGACCCTTGTGTACCGCTTTGTACAAATGCTCAGGAACATAAAATTCCAGGTAGAGCGGATCTAAAGCTTGCAGCGAGACAATGGTTGTCTGTCCTGGAGTTATATACTGCCCCATGTTTACTTGCCGAATTCCTAAGCGACCAGAAAATGGCGCGCGGATGTGTTTTTGCTCAATTTGTGCTTGAACCTGAGTGACTTTCGCTTGCGCCTGCTCCATAAGCGCTTTGGCTTCATCAACATTCGAAATGGGCGTTGCTCCACGTTTATAAAGATTCTCCTGTCGTTGATAATTCAATGTTTTTAAACTCAAGTCGGCTTGATTAAATTTTAACGCGGCTTGGTCGATTGCATCGTCAATGACGATTAATGGTGTATCTTTTTCAACATACTGCCCGGATTTAAATGCGATGTCCATCACATTACCTGAGGCTTGAGCGCTGATATCGACTCCGTTTGAGGCGACAAATGTCCCTATAGCACTGATGGTGGGTTGCCATTTAACTTCTTGTACGACCGCAGAGGCCACAGCAACCGCAGGCGGTTGGTAATGAGCAAAAAAGCGTTTAATCATGAATGCTTTGAAGAGATTAAAAAAAATGATCCCACCAAAAACTACGAATAAACAAATTCCCATTATTGTGACGCGTTTTTTCATTGTAACCTCTGCGCTTTTTAAAGGCGCTCAGTATATCATGAACGCGATATTTCGCACGGATTCTTCAACGAATAACTATCAGTACGACAATAAAAAATTCTTGATTCCTGTTTTCACCATATTTTGTTCGGAAAAGGACTGTTTTATTTACATATTTTCTTAATTTTATTCAGAGCGTGGCAATAAAAGTACCCTATTGACTAAATACAATACTTTGATACTATGCATCTTCCATCTAAATAGAAGGGGAAAAAAATGAGGTTGAAGTCTTTACTGTTTGTCATCTGTATGTCGTTTGTGACAAGTATCTTTGCAACGAATGTACATCAAAATGCAAAAGCAAAATTACAAGAAAATGATGTAAAAACGCAGTCTGCAAAAAAACTGGGGGGATGTGAAGTAGTCATAATCAACAGATCATACATGGACCTATACGTACAAGGCACATTTGATGATTATACTTCCATTGGTTTTCCAATCTCTCGTTATGATGGTCCCCATTACATAGACATGTATTACGATTATTATTGCCATCCATACATGGACCTCTTAATCACCTCACCCTATGGAATCGTTTTCCAAACTACAGTTCGAGTTGGAAGCAGTATCTTTATTGAGCCCTATTTAGCAAACCAGGTTAAAGTAAACGTCACGAATAAATAAACTTTAGCTGTATTTTAAAATTTAATGCCAAAGGGAAGTTGCGTTATGTAACTTCCCTTTTTTTGTTTTTTTGGAGTAAATTATGAAGTACCTATTATCTGTCTTCTCGGTTATGCCTTTGCTCACCTCCTGTGTGGTGCAAGATCCTTACTATGCACAAAGCTATTATTATGCGCCTCCGCCACCACCACCCTATGTAGAAATCCATCGCCATCAAGACTACCGGCATGAACATCGACGCGCACATCAACATTATCAAACGCAAACAATACAACGCAGCCCGCAAGTACATGCTCCAGTACACCCACCGATGCCAGGACAGATTCATGGTCATTATAACCCTGCACCAGCCAGGCCGCCTGTGATGTCACCACCGATTCAGCATGGTCCTGTACACACTCGTCCTCCAGTGATACAACAACCAGCACCTATTGTAAGACCTGCCCCCGCTGCACCGCTTAATCGCATGACACCTGCAATTCCCGCACGTCCTCCGGTCACAAGCCCCTTGCGGCCAGCGCAACCCAAAAAACCTGATGAAAAAGGCAACGTGCACTCCCACTGATTCGAATTAAACCTGGGATGACCTATTCCAGGTTTAATAAAAGACCAAGGGTTAATTATGTCCCCTTCGTTAGCTCGCAAATTTATGGTACTCTAATGCTATCTTAAAAATAGGAGTTCCTTATGCTCAATCGCTTATTCAAGGCGGCGATTCTAGTTGCGACTCTAGGCTTAATTGCTTGTACTGCCGCACCCGGTAGTGAAAGCACTGGCGAATTTATCGATAGTACGACCACTACGACGAAGGTTAAAGCAACTCTCGTCAATGAATTAGGTACGCAGGGCCTGTCCATCCAGGTTAAAACTTATAAGGATCGAGTTCAATTAAGTGGTTTTGTTCCTACACCAGTCTTAAAACAACGGGCTGGAATCATTGCTTCCCGTGTTGAAGGTGTAGCGACGGTTACCAACGATATCATCGTCAGACCATAAATTTACTAATTTTAAGGGAAGGAATAGCTTATGTTTGCTCCTTATAAGAACCTGGCAGATTTTGACAAGGAATTGTATGCAGCGATAGCTGCAGAAGAACAGCGGCAGGAAGATCATATCGAACTGATTGCTTCAGAAAATTATGTTAGTCCGGGTGTCTTACAGGCTCAAGGCTCGGTATTAACCAACAAATATGCTGAAGGTTACCCTGGTAAGCGTTATTACGGTGGATGTGAATATGTGGATGTCGCCGAAAATCTGGCGATTGAGCGTGCGAAAAAATTATTCCAAGCCGATTACGTCAATGTACAACCCCATTCCGGTTCTCAGGCAAATGCTGCAGTGATGATGGCTTTATTAGCTCCTGGCGATCTAATTCTTGGAATGTCTTTACCTCACGGTGGGCATCTTACCCATGGCTCCAAAGTTAATTACTCAGGTAAACTTTATCAAGCGCTAAGCTACGGTGTAGACGCAAAAACCGGACTGATTGATTACGATGCTCTGGAACAAACGGCTCTAGAAAATCGCCCCAGGATGATCGTGGCAGGCTTCTCTGCTTATTCGCGAATTTTAGATTGGGCGCGTTTTCGTGCTATTGCCGATAAGGTAGGAGCCTATCTGCTGACTGATATTGCTCATGTATCCGGATTAATTGCTGCGGGTTTATATCCCTCCCCGATTCATTATGCGGATGTCGTGACCACAACGACTCATAAAACCCTCCGTGGACCTCGAGGCGGTTTGATCATGTGTCGGGCTAATGAAGAAATTGAAAAAAAATTAAATGCTGCCGTGTTCCCAGGAATGCAAGGTGGGCCCCTTATGCATGTTATCGCTGCAAAAGCAGTCGCTTTTGCAGAGGCTTTATTACCAGAATTTAAGCAGTATCAAGAGCAAGTCATAAAAAATGCCCGCACTTTAAGTGCTGAACTGAGTCAGCGGGGTTTTAAAATTGTTTCTGGCGGTACGGATAATCATTTATTGCTAGTTGATTTAATTGATAAAGACATTACTGGAAAAGAAGCTGATGCCGCATTAGGGGAAGCGAATATAACCGTGAATAAAAATTCAGTGCCTAATGATCCCAAATCGCCCTTTATTACCAGCGGATTACGCTTGGGTACCCCGGCGATCACAACACGTGGATTTAAAGAAAAGGATGTAACCCTTCTTGCGGGTTGGATAGCAGACATTCTACTTGATATAAACAATGAGCAAGTGCGCATGCGCGTCAAGGAGCAAGTGTTACAATTATGTAATCAATTTCCGGTGTATCGCTAATCATGTACTGTCCATTTTGTCATGCTGAAGAAACCAAAGTTGTGGACTCAAGGCTGGTAGCTGATGGCGCCCAGGTACGTCGGCGACGTGAATGTCTTGAATGCCACGAACGTTTTACAACTTTTGAAACGGCAGAGCTTATTATGCCGCTAATTATCAAACGTGATGGTCGTCGTGAACCCTTCAGTATTGATAATCTCCGTGCCGGTATGCTAAGGGCTCTGGAAAAAAGACCGGTCAGTGTCGATGCTCTCGAAGATGCAATCATCACTATCACTCAGCAGATTCGTCGCCGCGGTGAGCGTGAAGTAGATTCTCAACTCGTTGGTGAGTTAGTTATGAACGCACTATACAGCCTGGACCATGTCGCATACGTACGATTCGCCTCCGTTTATAAGCGCTTTCAAGATGTCAGTGATTTTCGCAATACAATTGAACAAATGAATAAAGAATGAAAAGAGCAGTAGAAACTAAAGGGACTTATTTTCTTGTTATTAATGTATGGTTAATGAGGTTAGAGTGGAAAAGCAGTCAATAAGTCATAAGAGAAAAGCCCGTAGATTGGTTCTTCAAGCATTGTATCAATGGCATATGTCCGGCGGCGATTTGTATGAAATCGAAGCGCAATTTCGCGTTACAAATAACATGGAAAAGGTTGATGTGGATTATTTCTGCCGCCTATTTTACGGTGTTTGTGAACAGCGTGAGACCTTGGAAAATAGTTTTAAGGCATTCCTTGATCGGGAAATCGAACAATTAAATCCAATTGAATTAACCGTGCTTCGTTTAAGTGCTTTCGAGTTAACTTATTGTTTGGAAATTCCTTATAAAGTCGTTTTGGATGAAGCGGTTGCTATGAGTAAAGAATATGGTTCTCAAGATGGTTTTCGCTATGTAAATGGTGTTTTAAATAATCTCGCCCGCGATGTAAGAAGTCTTGAAATAAGTATGGATAATGAATGAATTTGAACTAATCTATTCCTATTTTCGTGATATTAGTCCCAAGCGGTCTGATGTGCTGCTCGGAATAGGAGATGATGCGGCACTGCTTAGAGTTGAGCCTAATCATACCTTGGTTGTAAGTACAGACAGCATGGTTTCAGGTGTGCATTTTCTTTCGCAATGGCCCCCGGCCGATATTGCTTGGCGCGCAGTAATGACTGCGGTTAGTGATTTAGCGGCAATGGGTGCCACCCCCTGTTGGATGACTTTAGCCTTAACTCTGCCTGAGGTTGATTGTGAATGGCTGGCAGATTTTAGTCGTGGCATATTTACAGCAATATCTGCCACAGAGATGGCCCTTATAGGGGGTGACACCACTAAAGGACCTTTAAATATTGGCGTAACTGTTTTCGGACAAGTTCCTTTCCAGCAAGAGATAAAGCGCAGTGGTGCGCGAGCTGGAGATATTATCTTTGTTTCTGGATATTTAGGGGCTGCAGCATTGGCGCTAAAGAACCTCAAGAATAATGCTATTCCTGAACCCGATAATACGAAAATTTTTAGTCATTTGCTGCATCCATACCCACGTCTAGATTGGATTCCACTGCTTCGCCGTTATGCTTCGGCGGCAATTGATATATCGGATGGTTTGAGTGCAGATTTAAATCATTTATGTGTTTCGAGTCAAGTGGGTGCACGCCTGGAGCAAGAGGCGATACCCCTTCATCCACTGTTGAAAAAATATGCTGTTGCGGAAGCTGTTGACATCGCTCTTTTTGGTGGCGATGATTATGAATTGTGTTTTACCGTACCCGCAACCCAAGTGCAGGATTTTCTGGCTGCGGTGAGTTTGGCTAATCTGCACTGTTTCCAGGTGGGCACGATTATCGATGGTGCGGGGATCCAAATCATCGATGAGCAGAAAAACTCGAAAACCCTGGAGCCACGGGGTTATCAACATTTTAATTAAATCGTTTAAAGAGAGCCAATATGCTAGGGCAAAATTTACTCAAAAAGGTATGGCAAGATCCGCTTTATTTTCTTGCGTTTGGTTTTGGAAGTGGTCTCATGAATCCAGCGCCAGGTACTTGGGGGACATTAGCAGCTCTACCGGTTTATTTGTTGATGATGAATTTACCGCATTGGCTTTATTTATTGGTAACTGCCTTAGCGTTTGGATTGGGCGTGTGGATATGCGATAAAGTAAGTAAGGATTTAGGTGTACATGATTACAAAGGAATTGTTTGGGATGAGATCGTTGGGTATTTATTAACAATGTCCCTGGTGCCTAAAGGTATTTATTGGATGGGTGCAGGTTTTGTTCTGTTTCGCATCTTTGATATTTGGAAACCACAACCGATTAAATACTTAGATGAACGGGTACATGGGGGCCTAGGCATTATGCTGGATGATTTAGTTGCAGCAATTCCTGCCTGGCTCATATTGCAATTGGTTGCTTGGAGCATCAAGTCATGAATGAAAATCATAAAGAGTTGATAAGTATTAGCTTAACCATTGCAATCATTGCACTTACTTTGTTTATTATTCATCGATTTATACCTTCATTGATTTGGGCGGCAATTATCGTTATCTCAACCTACCCTTTATATAAACGCTGGCGACAGTTTTTTGGTAATAAGGATAATTTATCTGCATTTCTGTTCACCACATTAATAGGCTTAATTTTTCTTCTCCCTTTAAGTTGGCTGGTGCGTATTCTTATCAAAGAGTTGCAATATTTTATTAATTTTCTTCAAGACTTGAATCAGCAGGGTGGTGCTGCGCCAGAATTGTTGAAAAGTATTCCTTTCGTTGGCAATGAATTAGTAAGCTATTGGGATAGTAATATCGGGAAACCAGGAAAAGTAAGAGGTTTACTTTCAAACATTCATTTATCGTTAACACCCACCAGCTATTATGTAAAACAAATTGGGGCAAGTCTGGCACATCGCAGTGTGCAGGTAGGTTTCACGTTGCTAAGTTTATTTTTCTTTTACCGTGATGGCGATAAATTATTGGCCCAAGTCTATGATGTTGGTGAGTACTGCTTGGGTGAACGCTGGTTTCGATATGCTGATCGTCTACCGCGCGCTTTGAGTGCTACTGTGAATGGTACGATTGTAGTTGGTTTAGGTGTCGGAATTTTAATGGGGATTTGTTATGCTTTGGTCGGTTTTCCGGCACCCACATTAACCGGTTTTATCACGGCTTTGGCCGCAATGATTCCGTTTGTAGTGCCAATAGTTTTTGCAATCGTTGCCTTCATTTTATTATCAATGGGGGGCTTAATCGGTGCAATTATCGTCTTGGTCTGGGGAACTATTGTTATGTTTATTGCCGATCACTTTGTTAAACCTGTATTAATTGGCGGAGCAATAGAGTTACCGTTTCTCGCGGTGCTGTTCGGAATTTTGGGTGGTGTAGAAACTTTAGGCTTGTTAGGACTCTTTTTAGGGCCTGTAGTTATGGTACTCTTTGTAACTTTGTGGCAAGAGCCACAAGCAGCACCTACTCTAAAAAGGCCGATTAGTTATCGGGGCTAGCGGTGTTGGGTAATTGCTTGAGTAAACCTAAGACAGCACGCTGTACTTAGATTTACTCGTGAGGGTTATTTATAACAGGGCTGGTCAAAGCGATAAACAATACCAGCGCTACCCATCTGCACTTGCAAATTCTTACCAAAGGTATTATTGCTGCTGGTTGCCATGTAACGATACGCCGCATTAATTGCATAATTTTCAGAAAAATTATAAGTCAAACCTGCTGTTCCCTGATAGGTAAACGCATTATCACTTGCGTTAAAAAAAGTGACAGCCAAAGGTCCAGCACTATCGATATTTGCATTTAAAAAGGAATAACCAATACCGACACCAACGAAAGGAGATATAGCTTCCAAAAACTCGGGGAAGTCGATATAAATATTGGCCATTAATGCGTTCACATTAATATTTCCGGTGACGGTGGGTTGTCGGATATAATTAACCCGCAAGCGGTCCGGGTTAGCACTTAAATAAGTGTATTCAAACTCATAACGGATTGGATTGCTTTGAAAGCCAACACGACCACCGATATTATAGCCATTGCGATAACGAACATCTGATAAGAGAACATCCGCACGGTATAAGCTTAAATTGGAAGTAAAATAGCTGTAACCACCAAACGCGCTCAGATACCAACCATCAATTGCTGGAGCCGCCGTTGCCATGCCGCATGAGAGTAGGGCTGTAGAAATAAATGCAAATTTCATGTGCTTCCTTTTTTATTATTTTTAACAAGTCATGTTATCGTTTTAGGGCGAATTTGCAAGATCTGTTCTTTAAAAACATCCGAGTTAATTGCCTAATTAAAATCAAAAAGTAAAAAAATAAAATAAATCGAATTACAACTATACTTATAGATTGTGCTTGTCATTGAATTTTGTTGTGAACAGAGGGTGACCATTTCAGCAGTTTGAGTCGCTTGTACCCAGCCTGGAATGGTGTAATGATGAATAACAAACTAGAAAAAGGAGTTTCTTATGGCACAAGAACAACTGGAATTATCCATGTTTGCAATGAAGTATGACTACATCGATAAATTAATGGCCTGCATCCATGAACGTACAAAAGCCCTGACAATATTGGACAAAGCTTATTTACAAGCAAATAGTTCTACATTCATAGGTCAGATGTTTACTTTTATCAAAGGCAGTAATACTCATCAGGATGATTATCAGAATGTTAAAAATAATTTGCTAAATGCTGAGTCCAATGTTTACTTGCAGTATTTCCTCGATCTGATCAGTGGCCATGAGCTTCACCTTGAAACAAGCTATGCCCATTTATTTATAAAAAATTTAATTTTAGAAATTCCAGGGTATAAACACGAATTAAAAATCAGTCATTTGGTTTTAAAAGTAGCGGAAGCTTTAAAACATTCTCTGAAAAAGAATTTATTACATGTGGCAGAATTGAAAACAGAACCGGAAAAAAGCGTAACTAAATTACAACCTCATTTACAACAGATTAAACTGGTGGAAGGTTCGTGGGTCTCGGAGAAAGAAGATCATGAACGAATTATTTATCATATTGATTTTTCCCAAAAAAATCCGGTTCTTACTTTAGTAACCGAAGGAATAACCCATAATCAAACGCTAAGTCATGATTTGAAAAGTTTTTTTGAGAAAAATAAGATAGTTGGTTTAGAGCAGCTCAAGCCTCAAGTTTTTAATACTTTGAAGGCACTCTGTTTCCAAAATAGCATAAATACCTTGCAAAGCATTAAAGTATGGGTTGAAAAAGAGCATTTGCGTTCATTGGATGAACTCACTCAGAAATTATTAAAATCCATGAATAATACAGTGCCATTAAAAACCGAGTTACGTACCGCGTTCATTCTTAATCTGAGCAGTCATCAACTAGAATGGGTCGACAGTTTAGGGCATCTTCTGGTCATTCCACTAAACGAAAAGGTCGGAATTTATGTAAGAAATTTGATGGATAAGATAAATAAAGGCGAATCTTTTGGAGAGATTGAAGTGCTCAAATTACGATTGGCACTCAACCAAGTCCAAACTGCAAAAACAGTATCGTTAGAGAAAAAAAATACCATTGAAAGTGCCCTCTCAGGCCAGTTTTTATCTAAAAAAACATCCATTACTCGAGTTCATCTTGAACCTTGTGATCAAGTTGGACAAATTGCAGCAACCATGTCTCCAACTCAGTTGGCGAAGGGGCAATTTAAATCTTCATTTGTTCTCATGCCCAACCTGGAAAAGCTTTATTGGGTGAATACGAAAAATAGTGCATCTGAACTGAATTTAAGAAATTACTCTGAATTGTATTCCTGGTTGCTTACCAAACCCAATTTCTCAAAAGAGGTTAACTTACAAGAGTTGAAGCAGCATCTGGCCAGAATAAATGTAAATTCGCCAGAATTTCCAGAAATTAAAAATCCTAGTGCGCTTAAAGTTCATTTGGTTGATACCAATAATGAAGATGAACGAATATCCTTATTATACGAACGAGTTGCTACGGGTACCTGTCAATCCTCATTTGTCTTAATGCCCGTATTAAAAAAACTTTATTGGATTAATACGGAAAATAAGGTTTTTGAGCTGTGTATGAATAATCACCCAGAATTAGAGTCATGGTTTATGAAGAACCCTGATTTTTCACAAGCAGGTAATTTATACCAACTGAAACAGCATCTTTCAAAAATTAACCTTAATTCTTCAGCACTTTCTGAAATTATTATTTCTACATTACCAACAAAAGAAGAAAAAGCCTTTGAGCAAAAGTTAACACCGAAATCGCAAGCGGCCTCATTTCTGGCTGCACAGCGAAAAATCAATAATTTTTTCCTGGATAAAAATTTGGAGAAGCAAAATACAGTTGTATCGCCATCCAGCAATAATCAAAGATTAGCCTAAAAAATAAACTTACCCTTACTAAAGGGGGTAAGTTTATTTGTCCTATACTGTATTATAAGTAAGCACTTAATCTGGAGAGGGTAATGGCAAGTCCTGTTTCTTTAAATACTCTAAAGAAAGAAGCTCAGGCCTCGCTACAGTCAGCGCTTAAGCAGAATTTATCGGTAAAAGCTATGGCTAACAGTTTGTTTTTAATATCCGCCAGTTATTTTACTCATTACAGCATGGGGGATAAGGAAAAGCATCTTGCCTTTAACAACTATGCTAATAAAACACTTAAAGATGCTGTTAGTGACGATATTTTAAAAGAAAAACTCCCTAAAACAGTGAGTAAAAAAATTGAATATTGGGTCGAGGTAATGCAACAATTGGTTCAGAAAGGAGACTTTAATTCCGCGGGAATTATTCGTCTAGTCATTGATGAATTGCAGTACAAAAAAGAGGAACGATTACAAAAAGCATTTGCACGGCTACCAGAAGCAACGGTGTCGCAACTTAATTCATTTCAGGCTGGGAGAAATTTGCGCGCCTTAGATGTTTATCAAAATCAGTATACCACCGTTCCTTTTATTGAAATTTTTGGTCTGTTATCAGATATGACGGCAAATGCTAAAAGTCTCGGTAAATCTACTCAAACAGGCGCACGTAAAACTGAGGAAGTTGCCCATAAAGCCCGAGAAAATATGGTACATACCGCCGGATTGGCAATGAATGAATTATTCGATTTTGAACAATTCATCTCAGATTTAGAGCAATATCGTGATCAGCATAAAAAAGAATCGGTCTTATCCCGTTATGACCGTGCAAAGTATGAGTTAAGCGAATTGCTAATAGCACAATTAAAAAGTACCCCCCGTTTATACCGTCTTCAGGCAGAAATATTACAAAATTTTATTGAACAAGCTCCCAAATTACTGGGTCATGATAATCCTTTGCAGTGGTTACGCAAAAAAGAATTTACATTACTGGAAATGGTCAAAGATGCCTTAGTCAAGGTTCAGCCGTTAGCTCTTTATGAGAATGCAGTGGCCCAATCAGCAAAAGAATTAGCCCAGGCAATGCAAACAACAGCTGTTATTGAAAATCAAAAGGAAGAAAACAGAGACAAAGATAAATTGACCCAGAAATGGCAAACAGGAGAGCGTACTGCGAACTCCTCCCAAGAATCATTAATAGGTCGGCGTGTGTTAGCAGAAAAGACATTAGAACCGCAGAGCCCTGTTCCTGTTACCACCTCTTCGGCAAAAAGTTCTTTTAGTGAAAAGAAAAAATTTTTTGAAGATTTAATTCAAAAAAACAACGAGGAGGCGGAGAGTAATTTACCGCGAAAAAGATAGCGCTGTTAATAGCCAAAAGGATTTGGTATTCATTAAATTTTACCCGCACAAGGACATAGGGAGAAGTCGATGAGCACTGAGCAATTAATACGCATGGGTCAATCCAACTCCATTGATCCCATCCAAGCCGTTGCAGAATTCAAGTCTGCGGTGATGCAATCAGAAATTGCAGGTATTTTGTTTTTTTGCTCGAGCAGCTTTGATCTTGGTGCAATAGCGCGAGAAATGAATGCTGCATTTCCAGATGTATTGGTAGTTGGTTGTACAACTGCTGGTGAAATCGGTCCTCAAGGATGTGTGAAAAATACACTTTCAGGTCTTAGTTTTTCTAGTGAGGGCTTTACCCTTGATGTGGCAACCATTGATGGTTTACAAAATTTCACCCCGGTCCAAGGCCGAACTCTAGTTAATAATCTGATGCAAAACCTTGAACCGAAAGTTCCACTTACCCCGAATGACACCTTTGCCTTTTTATTGGTGGATGGGCTTTCATTACGCGAGGAGCAGCTTGCCCATACATTGCAAGAAGCTTTGGGTGAATTTAAATTGTTTGGCGGCTCAGCAGCCGATGATTTAGCTTTCAGTAAAACCTGGATATTTTCAGAAGGTACTTTTCAACCTGATCGCGCAGCTTTAGTGCTAGTAAATACAATTTATTCATTTAAATTGTTTAAAACTCAGCATTTTGTTTCAGGCGATGAAAAATTAGTTGTAACCCGCGCTGATCCCAAGCAGCGTATCGTTTATGAAATTAACGGCTATCCTGCGGTCGAAGAATATGCCCGGATTGTTAATTGTCCAGCCAATAAGCTTGATCCGGAACAATTCTCAGCCACTCCATTTGTTATTCGGATCAATGGCATGGATTATGTCCGTTCCATTCAAAAAGCAAATGCCGATGGGAGTTTAAAATTTTATTGCGCCATTGATAATGGCCTTATTTTTATGGCTGCACGTGGAATCGATTTAGTGAAAAATTTACAACAAACGTTTGCTGACATTGAGTCTGAAATTGGTAAACCCCAAGTGGTTTTAGTATGCGACTGTGTATTGCGTAATCTTGAAATACAACGCAAGGGGATTAAAGCAGAGGTAGAAAAATTATTTAAAGAACATAATGTCGTCGGATTTAATACCTATGGAGAACAATTCCGTGGTATTCATATAAATCAAACGATTACAGGATTAGCAATAGGGACTACGCGGAATCGAACTTATGTCCGATAATTTAACTTCGTTAAAAGAAGAAATTACCCGCTTGAAAAAAATTATCCAAGCACTTATGGATAAAGCGGAGCAAGATATGAACGCCCCAAGGACGGATTTTAGTGTGTTTCAAAATACCGTCATTCTTGCTGATCAGGTACGAAAACGTACCCAGGAATTAGAAGATGCTCTGAAAACAAATGAAAAAATAGCGCGAGACCTCCAACAGGCAAAAAAATTGGTAGAGCAAAGTGAGCAGTACCTGCGTGATATATCTTCGGCTTTAGGGGAGGGAATTATCGTTATTAATGAACATTCTAGAATTGAATTTGTTAATGCATCGGCCTGTACCTTATTAGGATATCAGGAAGAGGAAATTATTGGCAAAAAATCTCACCCCCTATTCCATCATTCATATCCGGATAATTCACCATTCCCTGCCGAAGAATGCAAGAATTTACAAGTGATTCGTACACAAAAACCTTACGTGAGTGAGGAGGATTTTTTTTGGCGTAAAGACGGTTCCTGTTTTCCGGTTTCACTCATCACGACTCCGATAAAACTTAAAGGGAACATTATAGGGGCAATAACTGCCTTTCATGATATTACACAATTTGTTTATGAACGTGAGCGTTTACGTGAGATGCAGGCAGCGATAGAACAAAGCCCTGTCTCTGTAGTGATTATAGATAGGGATAAAAAAATTATTTACGTTAATCCGCAAATCATTCAATTAACAGGTTATAGCCGCGAAGAATTACAAGGGCAAAAAATTGATATCTTCTACAAAAATGTTACCTCAAAATCCACATTGCTTAACCTATGGAGAACTATCAACTCAGGTACCCCTTGGGTTGGGGATTTACTTTACAAACGCAAAGATGGCAGTACTTTTTGGCAATCTTGGAATATTGCCCCGGTTTTTGCTGTAAGCGGTCTGATTCAGCACTTTGTAGGCGTTGGTGAAGATATTACTGAGAAAAAAAAGCTGCAATTTTTATTGCAAGAGATTTCCTATATTGACGGATTAACGGGCGTTGCGAATCGGCGCCGCTTTGACCAATTTTTAGATGAAACCTGGCGTCGAGCCTTTAAGCGTAAAAAAAACATCGCCATTATTATGATTGATATCGATTATTTTAAACGATACAACGACTATTATGGTCACCTTGCAGGCGATGAGGCTCTAAAAAAAGTAGCAAAAATCTTAAAAAGCACATTTGTATATGCGAATGGATTAGTGGCCCGCTATGGTGGCGAGGAGTTCACATGTATCCTGCCAGACGTTACCTTGGATGTAGCGACAACAGTTGCTGAGAAGTTACGCCAAGCGGTTCTCGATTTAAAAATTCCGCATGAAGATTCGGGTATTTCTCCTTATGTGACCATTAGCTTAGGTGTAGCTGCTATGGTGCCCCAGTCGTCCTTACCGAATAGTTTATTAAGTATGGCTGATAACGCCCTATATCATGCGAAAGTTTCTGGACGTAATTGCGTGCAAATCGGCTCCTAGCTTGGTAGCCCCGTTATATTGTTGTCTGGTGATAAATTCCATCGCGAATGATTTAGACGGAAGAGATATTGCTTTGAGACTCATATTTTTGTCTCAAAGCGCGTTTGAACTTATAGAGAAAATTCGAGCAAAGTAAGAAGAGGCGACCATTTTGCAGTCCACTCATAATTGTTCGGATTACGACTTTCCTTCCGTTTGAGCAAAACACCATTTTCCATTTTAAATAATGCCGCGGCCTGATCTAATTGTCCCACTTTATCAGCTTGAGGCACCAGCTCCAGTTCACTATACTTCTTGGGTAATGTTCCTGATAGGAAGGTATCATATATTGCATCCGCTGAGCGTTGCATGGCTTCGATGAGAATGTAGCGGTGATTCGCCGCCTGACTTTGCATGAGATAATTATCTCCATAAGCTTTCCAGGAAAGGCCTGCTGCATTCACCACATTGACTCCCAAGCGGTTATCTTCATCATGCATTAAATTAGCCAATAATAACTGCAAAATTGCGGGTAACTTGATGTGTTCGGAGATGGCTCGACGAGGGGTGCGGAGATGCCCAGCAGCAAATGAATCACTTAAAAAATGATTGGCAAATGCATTTTGAGCATAAGCGAGCTCCAGCAGTTGTTGTGCCGTTTTGTTATTGCCCATCTTCTTTTGTTGATAGGCTTGCATTGCCGTATTCAGTGCAGTCTGATGGCCTGCTTCATAGGCTTTTAGCGAATCAGGTGAAAAATGATCAAAATTAACTTCGGCAAGTTTTAAATAAGTGCCAAAAGGAATGTATTCACTCACTTTACTCCCACCGCAGGTGAGACGATTGGATTGTTTGTTAATTTCAGTAGCGTGTAATTTATAAAAATCGGGTTCAGATTTGCCATCCTGTTTCCAAATCACCAATTGCTGCGCCAAGTTTTGAAAATAGCTTAAGAGATTTTTGGTCTGCGACAGGGGGTTTTGACATCCTTTGTTATCTTTTCCTTGTGCAAGTGCATTGAATTGTGCAAGAAAGCATATGCTGCGTTGTTTGGGCTCACAGCTTGAAATGGGATAGCGCGGGTCGCCGAAAAGATCGCCAGCGAGCATGACGATTTGTCCGTAAGTTAAGGTCATTCCATTGGGTAGACTAAGTTGTTTACTTTGATTTTCTTCTAAATGAAGCGTGACTTGGTCGCCTAAGAATTGATGTTCTAAATTAGCAAAACCTTGTGGATGCTGCTGCAGGTGCTGTGTAATTTGCGTTAAATTAGGAGCATTTTCTGCCTGCAAGTGTATGGGGAGGAAAAAAAGAAACAAAACTAATAATAATTTATTCATATATTAACCCTGAAAAAAGTTCCAATCAGGGTTATCGGCAATTATGCGAAAGAGTTAATAGTTACGGCAAAAAAAACATTAAATGGGTTTAAAACCATTAGTAATTGGGTATCGCCAATCTTTACCGAAAGCCACGGCACTTATTTTTATGCCCGGTGCTGATTGTCGTCGTTTATACTCATTGCGCTGTAACAGATTCAGCACCTGTGACACCACATCAGCACTGTAGCCACGAGCAATAAGCTCTTTTGGAGTTATTTTTTGCTCCATGTAGGCAACCAAAATTTCATCGAGCACGGTATAGTCAGGTAAGCTATCCTGATCGGTTTGATTCGGTCTTAATTCAGCAGATGGAGGACGGGTAATTACGCGCTCAGGGATTACCTGACTTATTTGATTACGATAATTTGCTAACTGGTACACTTGTGTTTTAAGAACATCCTTTAAAGGAGCAAAACCGCCACACATATCGCCATAAAGGGTCGCATAACCCATTGCTGCCTCACTTTTGTTGGAGGTAGTTAACACCATTTTTCCCGTTTTATTGGACAAAGCCATTAATAGTAAGCCACGAATTCGTGCTTGAATATTTTCTTCTGCAATATTTGGAGCATAACCGGTAAACTCCGGTGCTAAGGTGTTTAGCAATGTCTCATAGGCGGGCTCAATCGAAAGTTGTGCATGATTGACATTTAACGCATTAAGTTCTGCAATTGCATCTTCATAACTCATGGCCGCGGTATACTGTGACGGCATTAAAACAGCCTGGACGCGTTCAGCCCCTAAAGCATCAACGGCAATTGCTAAGGTTAATGCAGAATCGATACCACCCGAAAGCCCTAATAGTACTCCGGGAAAATTATTTTTATTCACATAATCCCGGGTGCCGCAAACTAAAGCTTCATAAAGTAATTGAATGGGTGGCAATTGTGGCGTTAAATTCCCTGAGGGCTGCTTCCCATTGAATTCAACGGCACACAATTCCTGGTTAAAGGCTGCGGCACGAACACATACTTCTCCGGAAGCATCCATCACCATGGACTGCCCATCAAAAAGCAATTCGTCTTGCCCGCCAACCTGATTCACATAGACAATAGCAATGCCTTTTTGTGCGTAATTTTTTAATAAATTTACCCGTCGTTGATATTTATTTAAATCAAATGGAGAGGCGTTAATACTTAACACTAAATCGACTTTCTGGCTGATGAGATCATCCATCGGTCCTGGATGCCAGGCATCTTCACAAATACAGATGCCCACGCGGTAGTGATTTATTTCTAGAATACAAGGATTTTGAGGACCCGCGGTAAAATAGCGTGCCTCATCAAATATCTCATAGTTTGGTAATTTTTGTTTATGATACGTTGTGATGCATTCCCCCTGGTGCAATACGCTTACGCTATTGAATAAATGCTTGTCATGCAACAGCGGGTGTCCGAGCACCACATAACAGTCTTGTGTTTGCTTTTGAATGAAGAGAAGTTGTTCCTCGACTTGCTGTAAAAACTCTGGGCGATAAATTAAGTCTTCGGGTGGATAGCCAGTTATAGCTAATTCAGGAAAAACGATAATATCAAAATGCGCTTGCTGTTCGCTAATAATTTGAATGATTTGTTGTGTGTTGTTGCTTAGAGCACCAACGATAGGGTTTATTTGTGCCATCAGCACCCGTAATTTATCATGCATGGTCTAACCTCTTTTTTGCGGACTTAGTCAATTTTGGCAATTTTTGATTTTTTTGTTCTAAATGCTGGCATTATTATATGTTAAGATAGCGGGTAGTGTATAAGTATTTCTCGTATATAGGGCAAATTATGAGTTTTTTTAAGGACATCTATAAACAAATTGTAAAGCGATTGAAAAATATAATTTATGCGCAAAAAAATAATACGGATAATGTGCCCGAATCAGTATCCGGTTTACCACCAGAGCTGCTCATGATGATTGTGGAAAAGTTACCCGATGTTCATGCGGTAAAAGGTCTCTTCATAGTTGATAAAGCGACCTATAATTTTTTTAAGCCTTATAATTCGAAAGTAACCTCTAAATATTATGCACTGAAAAAAAAGGAACAATTTTACTCGAATTTAAATAATCTATTTACCTGGAAAGTGCGCTCAATACCAGTTTTTGCAGTTTTTTTTCAAGCAAGTATCGTCTGTTTCGCGATCGGTACATTTTTTGCAACGTGTGCAGGTTTTAAGTTGATTACACCGCGAAGCTTAGATGATACTAACGTTGTTAAATTGATAGAAATACCTTTTATATTCATAGGAGTCGTTACGACTTCTTGCATTTATCTTCCTTCTTCAATAAAACTTTTAAGTCACTATCTTCAAAAATGCAAATACAAGAGTTTCCATTACGAAAGGGAGTTAGAGAAATTAAAAGAGAGTAACAATGAGCCTTTTAATTTCAAAAGCTAGTCCTCGTGAGATTTGTTATTGGCAAATTTAAAGGAGTCACAATATTTACTACTAAATTGATGATATAATTATACATTGAACTTAAAAGACCTAATCCAGAATCCTATTTATGTTACGTGATGCACTTGCCAGTATGCCCCAAGCCTTTGACGCCCCGATTTTGTTACGCGGCCAAGAATATTTCCAGCAAGGAAAAGTGCTTAATGTACGATTTAGTGAAGGATTGATTCGTGGGCGCGTTAAGGGGGATGCGGGACAGATTCATGATGTTTATATGGATTTGAAATCCTGGCCTAAAAAACGCGCACATTGTAGCTGTAATGCAGCAATTAATTGCCGCCATGTGGCTGCGTGTTTATTTGCCTTACGTGAACGTGAAGGCCAGCAAGTTCATAGTCCAGCGAGTGGTATTCGCCTGGACAAGCGTCTAGATAGCTGGTTAAAAAATCTTCGTGCCCAAGAAGCTGCAGAAACGAAAACACCCGATATAACCCATCATCTTCTTTATTTACTTGAGCTTAAACATGGAGGTCATGAAGATAAAGTCATCTTACGTTTAGGCCTAGCCAAGTTATTAAAAAGAGGGGGGTATGGCAAACCCGTACCGCTTTTGTCGATTACTGATTCCAAAAAACAATATTTTAGGGGCGATGATGATGAAATTGTTGCACAATTATTGTTTAAATGTGGCACTGGACAATGGTTTGACGCTTTAATATTGCGTAATAGTGAATTATTAGCACGAGTATTAAATACTGGTCGCGCATTTCTAACCACGGATTTAAATAAACCTTTGCAATTCGGTCCGGAGCTCAGTGCGGAATGTCAGTGGGTACTCGCCCCTGATGGCAGCCAAAATCTGCTGCTTATGGAGCAAGATACAGAGATTGCTCCCTTATTACTTGATCAGAGCTGGTATCTGGATTTATCCCATCATACTCTAGGCTATGTGAATACACCTTATCCCATAAAACAGTTGGCACATTTATTACATGCCCCGCCAATTTCCCTAGAGCAAGCGTCGATTTTTGCGCAAAAATTACAGCAAACCAACCCGGATTTTCCTCTGCCGACTATATTTAACGAGCGCACAATTGAACATATTGAACCACTCCCTGTTCTGATCTTAGATGCAGAGCAAGTCAGCGCTCATGATGAATCTTTATTGTTAACGGCAGAGGAAGAGTTTGATGCGCACTTCACAGCTGCAGTAGATTTTCGTTATCACGACCAGCAAATTCCAGCTCAGGATTCTTGCGAATGGGTGGTGACGCTCATGGCGGGAAAATTAATTCAATACGAACGCAATCGTCAATACGAAGAAGAGCAAATTTCAATATTAAAAAAATTGCTCAACTTGAAATCTACAAGCGCGAATCATTGGATCTTACAAGATATAAGAACAGGTAACGATCTGGAATATGTTCGCGATCAATTTGTTCCGTTACTCCAAGCCCAAGGATGGCAGGTAGAGCTGCGGCATCCATTATTCCAACACGTGGTCCAGGCGAGTGAAGTGGAGTGGTTTTCTGAGCTTGCTGAGGCAGAGAATGATTTTTTCTCTTATCAGCTGGGTATATTAATTGAGGGGAAACCTGTCAGTGTGGTGCCTCTGGTTGCTGACCTTCTGCAACGATATCCTGCTGCAGAATTAGAGCAATTAGCGGATGAACAGCTGATTAAATTACCCTTGCAGCGTGGACAAGCTTTACAAATTAATATGGGGCGAATTAAACCCTTAGTGCGTTTATTGTTGCAATTTGGCGCACGCCATATTAGTCATGAAGAATTACTGAAGATTAAAAAATATCAGCTAATTTTAATGCAAGAGGCGGAATTAGCTTTAGCAGCAACGAACTCACGCTGGCTAGGTGCTGAATCTTTACGGGTGCAGTTGAAAAAGTTAATCGAAGCACAAATTCCGCTCGTAGACCCCCCTCAAGGTCTCAAGGCGCAATTACGTGACTACCAACAATACGGCCTAAGTTGGTTGCAATACCTTCGACAATACAGCTTTAGTGGTATTTTAGCTGACGATATGGGGCTTGGAAAAACAATTCAGACTCTAAGTCATTTGCAATATGAAAAAGAGCAAGGACGCATCCAGAAACCGAGTTTAATTGTCGCTCCCACAAGTTTGGTTGGAAATTGGTTAATGGAGGCAAAACGCTTTACTCCTGATTTGCGAGTGCTCGTCTATCATGGAAGTGAGCGACATCAAGTCGATTTCATAAATTATGATTTAATTATTTCTACGTATGGATTAATTCAACGTGATAAAGCCCGGTTTACTGAGCAAGGATTTTATTATTTAATTCTAGATGAGGCGCAATTTATTAAAAATGCGCGAACCAAGACCACGCAAATAATTCAACAATTACCAGCCCAACATCGGCTTTGCCTCACAGGAACGCCTCTTGAAAATCATCTTGGAGAATTGTGGTCATTATTTCATTTCTTAATGCCAGGATTATTAGGTGATGCACGTCAATTTCGTCAATGGTTTCGTGTTCCAATCGAAAAAAATCTCGATGAGCAGCGGCGAGAAGTATTAATTAAGCGTATTAGTCCATTTATTTTACGACGTACTAAAAATCAAGTCGCACGTGAATTGCCACCAAAAACTGAGATGACGCATTTGATCGAAATTTCAGGCCCACAAAGAGATTTGTACGAAGCCATTCGTATGAGTATGGAGAAAAAAGTTCGCGATGCGATTGTTAAGCAGGGTTTGGGGCGTAGTCATATAATTATCCTGGATGCCTTATTAAAGTTACGCCAAATCTGTTGTGATCCCAGGCTGTTATCTTTGCCTGAGGCGCAGATTGCTTATGGCAGCTCCGCGAAACTGGATGCACTAATGAGACTTTTGGATAATTTAATGGAAGAGGGGCGTCGCGTTTTAGTTTTCTCGCAATTCACCTCAATGCTTTCGCTCATCGAAACAGCATTACAAGAACGCCAATATGCTTATTTAAAGCTCACAGGACAAACACAAAATCGCCAGTCTTTGGTAAATCAATTTCAGGAGGGGTTGGCGCCTATCTTTTTAATAAGTCTCAAAGCGGGTGGCACCGGGTTAAATCTAACACGAGCCGATACGGTAATTCATTATGATCCCTGGTGGAACCCTGCTGTTGAAAATCAAGCCACGGACCGCTCCCACCGCATTGGTCAGGAAAATCCAGTTTTCGTTTATAAACTCATCACCGAAGGTACCGTTGAACAAGTTATCTTAGGAATGCAAGAACGAAAACAGCATTTAGTCGATGGCATTTTAAGTTCTGAGCCAGGGAGTCAGGTGCGTTTAAATGAAGAAGACTTGCAGCAATTTTTTATGCCTTTAGATTAGGGTTCAGACAATAACAGTTTCCGTTCTAATCTTAAAAAAAGATTCATAAAAACTGGCATAGTGCGCAATCATAGCATAAGCTATTAGGTGAGCAATTATGGAGAGAAAACAATGAACTTATGGAAAAAAGTTTGTGGTATGGCATTTGCGTTGTCTTGTCTTTCTTCAGCCTATGCTGGGTCAGCGTCTGGCACTTGGACCACTATTGATGATAAAACTGGGCAAAAAAGAGCAGTGGTATCTGTAAGCGATTCAGGCGGTACGCTCAGCGGTGTTATCAGTAAAGTATATCCCCAACCCGGTGATACTGGTGTTTGTATAAAATGCCCTGGCGCATTTAAAGGCAAAAAAATCCAAGGTTTACGCTTCCTTTGGGGCTTGAAAAGCGAAGGCCCAAATCAGTGGGGTGGTGGTTATATCCTGGATCCAAAATCTGGCAAAATCTATCGTGCTAAAGTAACTTTAGAGGGCAATAAATTGCTCGTTCGCGGTTATGTTGGCATGTCTTTACTTGGTCGTACACAAACCTGGGTACGCTAAGCATTATTCCCTTCCCCCTGTGGGAAGGGAATTTCCTAATGACATTCTTGTGAAAGCATCTTAAAATAGTGGTCGGAAAATCTATTCGATAAGTTGACCATCATGCTCGATGCAAAATCCGCCCATAAATCGGTTGATCCATTAAAACGCCCCCCGCATTCATTAGAAGCGGAACAGGCAATTATTGGTGGACTCATGTTGGATAACCAGGTTTGGGACAAGATAAGTACCAAACTGTGTGAAACCGATTTTTATCGAGTCGAACACCGCGTGCTTTTTCGCGCTATATCACTACTTGCTAAAAAAGATCAGCCTTTTGATGTCGTAACAGTCCTTGATATGTTGCAATCACATAACGAGCTTGATGATGCAGGGGGTGAGGCCTACTTATTCGAATTAGCGAATAATACCCCAAGTGTTGCCAACGTTAATGCGTATGCCGATATCGTTCGGGAAAAATCCGTACACCGCCAACTTATCGGTGTAGCGACCGAAATTGCTGATGCTGCTTATAATCCGGTAGGAAGAACGGTTCCTGAACTCCTTGATGTTGCAGAAACGAAAGTGTTTGCCATTGGTGAACAAACGGGTGGCGATGGTGGTCCTGAAAATATTAAATCCATTTTAGTGCGCACCGTCGAGAAAATTGATGCTCTATACCATAATGGTGATGCGCTTACAGGTATGCCTTCTGGTCTGAGTGATCTGGATGAGATGACTTCAGGCTTGCAACCCTCTGATTTAATTATTGTCGCTGGTCGCCCCTCCATGGGTAAAACGACTTTAGTCATGAATATGGCTGAGCATGTGGCCATTAAATCAGGTAAACCGGTGGTGGTATTTTCGATGGAAATGCCCTCTGATTCTTTGGCTATGAGGATGATGTCTTCTTTAGGAAGAATCGACCAACACAAAATTCGTACGGGTAAATTGGATGATGATGATTGGCCCCGAATCACCTCCGCCGTTCATATGCTATCGGAAGCCTCTTTATTTATTGATGATACTCCTGCATTAAGCCCTGCGGAAATGCGAGCACGTTCGCGTCGTATTGCCAAAGAGCATGGTCAAATTGGCCTTATCGTTGTCGACTATTTGCAGCTCATGAAAGTCCCAGGCTTCGGTGCCGAAAATCGTACGGCGGAAATTTCAGAAATTTCGCGTAGTTTAAAGGCTCTAGCAAAAGAATTAAATACACCCGTAATAGCGTTATCCCAGCTAAACCGAAGTTTGGAGCAACGCTCAGATAAGCGTCCAGTGATGTCTGATCTAAGGGAATCTGGAGCGATTGAGCAAGATGCTGACTTAATCTGTTTTATTTATCGGGATGAGGTATATTACGAGGATAGCCCGGATAAAGGAGTGGCTGAGATTATTATTGCTAAACAACGTAATGGCCCTATTGGTAAAGTGAGGGTTGCATTTATAGGTAAATACACGCGCTTTGAAGATTTAGCCTATAATGGCTATCAGGGGCTTGATTAATGTCCAGACCGACACGATTAATTATTGATACGCATGCATTAGTTCATAATTTAAAAAAAATTCAGGAGTTTGCTCCGCAGAAAAAAATCATTGCCATGGTTAAAGCGAATGCCTATGGCTGCGGTTTATCGGAAGTAATTCCCACTCTAGATGGTCGTGTATATGCCTTTGGCGTAGCGTGCATCGAAGAAGCTTTGGATGTTCGCCGCTTGGGAAGTCGCAGTCCCTGTGTTTTATTTCAGGGGGTTTTTAGTGCCGAGGAATACGTGCTGGCAGCCGCACAGGGATTTGATTGCGTGTTGCACCAACCACATCAAGTGCAGTGGCTCTTACAAACCCCATTGAAACATCCTTTAAAAGTATGGCTTAAAGTCAATACCGGCATGAACCGGCTAGGATTTAGACCCCACGAAATTCCTAGGGTGATGCAGACTATTAAAACCTGTTCCTGGGTGGCTCCACAAATTAACCTGATGACTCATTTTGCTTGTGCGGATGAGCCTTGGCGACCTGAAAACCAGCAACAAATGGATGCATTTGCGCAAATTAATGTTCAAGAGTTTTCCCACATTAGTATGGCAAATTCGGCGGCAATTATGTCATTTCCAGATACACATGCAGATGTCGTACGTCCCGGAATCATGCTTTATGGTGTGTCACCCTTTGCGGATAAAATCGCCCGCGACCTGGGATTATTGCCAGTGATGAATTTTGTTTCAGCATTGAGCGCCGTTTACGAGAACCCACCACAGGGGCAGGTAGGTTATAGCGGAACGTGGAAAAGTGAGCGTACCTCGCGCATTGGAATCGTTGCCGTAGGGTATGGCGATGGCTATCCACGTCACATTGAAGCCAATACTCCTGTTTGGATTCAGGGTGCAGAGGTCAATATAATAGGCCGCGTGTCCATGGATATGTTGGCAGTTGACCTTACAAACCATCCACACATTCAGCCCGGAACTCCCGTTGAGTTGTGGGGAAAAAATATTGCAGTAGAGCGTATTGCTCAAAAAGCCGGTACTTCAGGATATGAGCTCCTATGTCAGATTTCTGAACGTGTAAGGCATCGATGAGACGTTATTTGTTGAATTTTATTAGTCATAAATGATTGTTTTTGTTTCATTTTTTATAAAATATACTCAAAAATCAAGTTGAAATATAGATCCGCCCTAATCGTAATGCTAGAATGGCGCAATTAAAACAATACTTAAATTGGGTGAATATCATGAAAAAGCTCATAATTGCTTCACTTTCTTTATCTGTTTTGCTTACAAGTTGTGCGCAGATGAATAATGAGGGGGTAGGTACCATTACAGGCGGTGTTGTGGGTGGATTGCTTGGAAGTCAATTTGGTGGTGGTTCAGGTCAAGTGGCGGCAGCCGCAGGAGGAGCATTACTTGGGGCTTTTTTAGGTGGACAAATTGGTAAATCTATGGATAAAGTCGACCGTATGGAAATGCAACGAGCCTTGGAGACTGCGCCAACAGGAAGACCTGTGACATGGTCCAACCCAGATACTGGTTATCGTTACACGGTTCGTCCAACGCGAACTTACTACCAACAACGTTTACCTTGCAGAGAATACACAACACAAGCATGGATTGATGGACGTAGAGAAGTGATTCGAGGCAGCGCTTGTCGTCAACCCGATGGTAGTTGGCATGTAGTGCAGTAAAATTCTCAGGGGATAATACGCCCTTTTTACAGATAAATTACTGAAACAGTAATTTATCTGTGTTTATCTTAGCGTGAAATTTACTTATTCTTTTTATCATCATACATTTTAGAATCAGCAAATGTAAGCATCTCTTCCAAAGTTGTGTGTTCGATGCGATTATACTCCATACTGCCTACACTAAACTCTATGGTATAACCCTTGGTGTTTTCTGCTCGCAAATTTTCTTTTAAGTGCTCAATAATTTCTGCGATCTCTTTTTGATCTAATTCTGAGCATAATACACAGAATTCATCGCCACCTAACCGTGCTATGATGTCGTGATAACGAAAGCTCTTCAGTAGGGCTTGGGCAAACGTGACCAAGACGCGATCACCCTCTACATGCCCAAACTGGTCATTAATTTTTTTAAATTTATCCAAATCAAAAAATAACAAAGTAAATGCTTTATTTTCATATTGATATTTTTTAAATAGATAGCTTGCTAATTTTAAAAATCCGCGACGATTTGATAAGCCGGTGAGCTCATCCGTAAAGGACATCTGCAGTGACTCCAGCTCCATTTCGACCATTTGCGCGAGATCATAAACTACATCTTGATCTACATAATTTATTTCTCGGGGTTTATCATCTATTAGGCAAATCACACCAACACTGTGCTTTTTTATCCGTAAAGGGCAGCCAAGGTAAAATCTGAAATTAGGTTTTCCTAAAACAAAAGGATTATCATAAAAGCGTTTATCCTTTTTTGTATCTTCAACAACCATAATTTTGTCAGAAAGTATCACATGGCCACAGAATGATGTTTTTCTTGATGCTTCACGTATATCGAATCCCTCTGTGGCTTTCATCCATTGACGTTCAGCTTCCAAAAAAGAAATAACAGCAATGGGCACGCCAAAAAGTCTACAGGCGATGCGCGTGATGCGATCAAAGCGTTCCTCACGTTCAGTATCTAGAATGTTTAGTTTATAAAGGGTTGCTAAACGCTCCGCCTCATCATCAGGTATATCGGGTGGAATCATACTGCTTATCCTTGGGTGAAATATGTCAGAATGAAATCGCTAAAATATAGTTAATTATATACCACAGTTTAATATGAGGCGGTGATTGCGTGCGAGTTAGGAGTGGATCAGGCGGCATTTATCGGATTTTGGCCCTCGTAGGTAAATGCGTATTATAATCACATGAATGATTGCAGCCTGTTTATAAAGGGAGTATTTATGTCTACCGTTTACGCTAATAAATACCGAGGCATCAATTTTAAAAAAAATCCTGAGCAATACTGCATTGGTAAAGGGGAGCAAGGGGTGCTTATCGCTGAACCTTATAAAAGCGAAATTTTGCCCTATTGGCGCTTTAAAACGCCTGAAATTGCGCAAGTATCTGCAGAAAAAATCTTTGAATTATTTTTGAATTATAAAACTGACCAGGATTTTGTAGGGATGGATATGGCGCGGAAATTTTTACAGATGGGATTTACACGAGCGCGACGCTATGCAAATCATGCGAGTGGAAAAAAATATAATCAAAAGGAAACGCTCCCTCAAGACGAACATTCCGAAGAATCAGACAAAGCAAAATCAGCTAAAATTTTTTTAAAATACTATCAAAAAGCAAAAGATGATGAACTTTATCAAAAAATGTATCAGGAACATAAACTTTTAGAAAAATTAAACCGAAAATAATATTAAATAAA
>JAFKHV010000021.1 GCA_017306715.1 Legionella sp.
ATCCTGCATACCAACACCATGTTCTATATAGTACCAAACATCTCAAAGAGTGTAAATATTGTTTTATAGATATTCATTTATTAAGGAAATATTAAGTGC
Organism: Legionella sp.; assembly: GCA_017306715.1. Classification (GTDB taxonomy): domain Bacteria; phylum Pseudomonadota; class Gammaproteobacteria; order Legionellales; family Legionellaceae; genus Legionella. Next base: position 100 of record JAFKHV010000021.1, read on the forward strand.
AGAAATTGTATCATTTAATAACAAAAAACCCAAGTTGTTTTATCAAATGTTCAGAATAAATACTTTTAATTCGCAAAGGACAGCAGAAAATGACTTTTTTTAAACATAGAGGGATTTTAATATTCACTTAAGATTTGCACGATATACTGAGCCTGATTTGATAAATAAGGTGTAAGAATATGGGTTCTCGTTATCAAGATAGTCAGCTATACTCATTGCTCGACGCGTTAACTAAAAACACTCAGACATTATTAAAAACACATGCACATTTAAGAAAAACTGATGATTACAAAACAATCGAAAAATTAAACAAATCTCTCGTAGCCCTGCATAAAACTTATTTTCCTAAATTTCCAAGTGATGTTTGGCCTTGGGTCAAAAATGAAATTAAAGACCATCTTAAGATACTCCGCAACGAGTTTCCTCCTATTATCGGTTCAAATTTGATGCTCCAATTTGTTTTATTATTTCAAAACTTTTTAACGCAATTACCTGAGAATCTAACTCAGGTTTTACCCTTTATCGAAGACACTAATCTGAATACAGATATAGCATTCCCTAAAGTTATTAAATTACAAAATGTTAAAGGTGAGCGATTTGTATATGATTTCAATGGAAAAAGAATAGATTTTAAATCGGAATATGAGAACGGACTAATCCAGCAACAAGATCTTTTCCAAAATCGCCTCATAAACTACTACTTAAAGAAAGATGCTGCTGAAACTTATAGTGAACTTGGTATAGCTCAGTGCATACAATCATTGCAATCCTTGCAGCAGCGAGAAGACAATCTTCAAAACATTTCTTTCATGACGCTTCTTGATGACGAAGAGGATCCCGTGATTAAGGAAAATGCAACGAATTTAATTTCACAGTTGCCCTGGATCACGCAAAGTATAAGTGATAAAAAGCCGAGCCTTACAGAGCAACTGAGCCTACGCCTAAAATCCCAACTTGGAAATGAACAATTCCAATTATTAAGTACCCTGTGCTCTTTGCTCTCCAAACTTACTGTCATTGAATCGGAAAACATTGATGCTAAAGAACTCGAGCATAGAAAATCACAAATCACGCAAGTAGAAGAATTTTTAACAAATTATGCCTGTCCCGATGCTTTAAATGATATAAAATCATCTGTCATAGAGACACTTAAAATTTTAAAAACACAGCTTAACTCCATTACTCTCCAAAAAACATTCAAGAATTTAGTTCCAGAGATAGAGAATTTTAATGAGGACAGTCTATCAGCAGACTACATCGTTAACCCAAAAGATGAAGTCATTTTAGCGAAACTAAAGGGAGAATTGGAAGTACACAGCCCACATAATGTAAAGTTGATTTTAGAGCATCTTCCAGAACTGATGGCTAAATTCAATTTAAAAATTAATCTTTATGCAACACCTTTAACTAAAAAAGGTGTTTTGGCTACAGCAGATGAGATTCAAAAACAAATTCGAAAACAGATCCCTGGAGATTTAGAGGAATTTTTAAATCTTTTGCTCAGTATACGTCTTGAGAAAAACTATGATTATGATTATATCAGTAAAAAGTGCTCAGAAATTAAAGTAGACCCGCATCAATATGGCCTGGACCAGATCCCAAAAAGATCCGCTCAAGCAGAGCGTTTCATTGACAAGAAAATCCAAGAGATCAGTGAACATCAAAAAAATCCTTTAATTAATTCAGGTAGAATTCTAATCTCTTTGGTAGCTCAGCTTAGGCTTGCTGCTGATTATATCGATGAAAGCTTTGTTTATTCAGAATTAATAGCAGCCAATGAACTTATCATTCATGGCGACTTGTCTGATATTCAGTTTGATTTTTATGTCAATCAACTTCAAACGCTCCAAGTAAATATGAAGCAGTTGATTGATCGACACTTTAATACCACACATGATCAAAAATATCCGTTGTACAAATTATTTAATTTTAGTGCTTATCACCACATCATCGATAACCTAAAGCAAAAGCTTGTGTCTATGACAAAACCGATCATAGCTACCGCAGAAAATATTGACTCATTGCAGCATGACCTGCAGAACATCGAAAAAATCATCAACTTATTAAAAAACAAGTATATATTGCGCTTTGTTGATAATTCAATGAGCACTAACAATTTGTCTGAATCCTACGATTCTGTATCCTTTAAAATCGCTGAATTAAAAACAAGTTTAGATTTACGTATTACGGTCGTGAATGAAGTGCAACGCTTGTTACAGCAGTTTGAAATACCGGGTATTCAGTCTCTTCTAGACAATTATCGAACAAATGGCGTGGTCACGGATCTCATAAAAAAATTAAACTCGCTACCTTATACTGATGCGAACTCCTATAGCATTATCAATAAAGCCAAAGTTAAACTTTTGGAGTATGAGCGCACCGCCCCGCACAATCTCAGAGAAAGCGTTAATACAGAAGGGCAAACTGATTATAGTAAAGCCATAGCCGATTTAAAAAATGCAATAAAAACTATAAAGAACGAGCGTTGGGAGAAAGCTCATCAACTCAGCACCCAGTTAAGAGACGATCTCGAATTTTTTAGTACGCATTACGGAACAAAGCCGACTGCAGCGGAGTTCAGCAACTTTAAAGAGTTATTTTTGGCCAGAATTCATAGCCATGAAGTAACCATCCGTAATCACCGTGCAATTTGGAAACCGATACTGGCTAATATTTTAATTGGATTATTTAGCTTCGGTTTTGCGCTGGGTATCAGACTTGCACATACCTATCGAAAAAATGGAACCCCGACCTTGTTCTTTAATAAGACACAAAAAGAGAATGATGTAGAGGCTATTGAAGAAGTATTCTCACAGCAAGCGCCAGCAGCATAAAGCAATCCCTTCATGGCAAACGCCATGAAGGGAGCTACTAACTAACCGTGAAACTTTCACCACAACCACACTGTCCGGTTTGATTCGGGTTATTAAATACAAAGCGATTATTTAATCCTTCTTTCACATAATCTACGTTCATGTTTTTTAAAAATGGATAACTGGCGCGGTCAATACACAGTATATAATTTTCAGCTAAAGGTTTTATCAAGTCCCCTTCAAGCGCATCGGTGATGTAATCGACGACATAGGAGAAACCGGAGCAACCTGTTTTTTTTACGGAGAGACGAACCCCTTTATATTCTGGCTTTTTTTTCAGATAAGAAAGTAAATGTTTAACCGCAGCGTCGGAAAAATCAATTTCGGGTCTGCTTGCTGACGTTTTATGTTGGATGACGACACTCATAATTTTACCCCTAAAAAGGTTACTGCTTTATGCTAATTTCTCATTCATCAAATGGTTAATTTGTTTTAAGCCCTCAACTACCCGCACGGCCAGTGGATAATGTCGTGTAGGTATGGATAATCTCTCAATAAGTAAAGGATAATTTATTTTCACTAAGGATGCGAGGGGAGCACCTTCTAATTCACGACAACACCACTCTAAAGCCGCAATTAAATAAGGATTACCATTTGTTTTATACACGATATGTTCAATTAAACCGTTTTTAGTACATTGCATCGAAAGAACGAGCGTTCCTTGGCTTTTTTGTGCATGATGGTAACAAACCGTGTAAGGTAATGCATCATCTAATCTACCCACATGTCTTGCATTAAAAAAACAATCAACTACCGTACTATTATACATCATATTGACGCTATTTCCTGCAGCCGACTCACCTGAGTACAAATCGTATTAATCGCATAATCAATTTCTGCTTCTTGTGTAAAGCGGCCAATTGAAAGTCGAATAGCACTTTGCGCCAAATCATCGGAAACGCCTAACGAGCGTAATACATAAGAAGGCTGAATGCTGTTGGAACTGCATGCGGATAAAGTTGAAATGGCTAAGTCACTTAGGGCAAGCAGCAAGGATTCCCCATCAATCCCGGTAAAACTGATGTTCAAATTTCCAGCGATGCGTTGGTGCTCATGGCCGTTGAGATGGATACCCGGAAGATGCTTTATTCCGCTCCAGAGACGCTCACGATAACTTAGTATGCGCTTTTGCTCTTCTTCACGAAGCTGTTCTGTAAGCGTTAATGCCGCGCCCATTCCTGCAATTTGATGAGTTGCTAAAGTGCCTGAGCGTAATCCCTGTTCATGTCCACCACCAAAACTTTGGGGTTGCAGGCGAATACGTGGTCGTTTCCGCACATATAATGCCCCTACTCCTTTGGGCCCATAGTTCTTATGAGCAGACAAGGACATTAAATCCACAGCCATGTGGGTTAAATCCACCGGCAGACGCCCAATGCTTTGAGCCGCATCCACATGAAAAATAATGCCACGATCCCGCAGTAATTCGCCTATAGCCATAATATCCTGGATGACACCAATCTCATTATTGACGTGCATAATCGATACTAAAATGGTGTCATCACGCAAGGCCTTTTCCAGGCGCTGCAAGTCCAATCGCCCATCTGTTTCAGGATCCAGGTAATCAACCTCAAAACCATCTTTTTCCAATCGACCAAAACTATCTAAAACCGCCTTATGCTCTGTGGTCATGGTGACTAAATGCCTGCCTTTACTTTGATAAAAATGGGCAGCTCCGATGATGGCCAGATTATTAGCCTCCGTTGCACCAGAGGTAAATATTATTTCCTGCGGAGAGGCTTGCAAGACATCAGCGATTTGCATACGCGCATGTTCCACGGCTGCGGCAGCCACGCGACCGTATTCGTGAGTATTCGATGCTGGATTACCAAAATGCCCCTCGGGACCTAAAAACTTCATCATAATGGATACCACTTGGGGATCAACGGGGGTGGTGGCCATGTAGTCGAGATAAATCGGTAATTTAACTTTACTGTCCATGCTCCCCTCTTTTTTTTGCCCAAAGTAGTGACTTCTGCACCTGGCTGAGCATTCCACGCAGAATACTCACTTCCATTTTTTCTAAATTGATGCGATTAAATAAGCGACGGACACGTTGCATCAATCGTCTGGGGTGCTCCTCGCGTAAAAATTTAATTTCAATAAACACTTCTCGCAGATGCTCATAGAACTGTTCAATCTCATCAGCAGTGGCCAACTCATCTTGTCGAACCGCCACCGATGCACCGGGAGCTAGTGACTTCATGCGTAATTCATAACTAACAATTTGCACCGCTTGGGCCAAATTTAAAGAACTGTAATCTGGGTTACTCGGAATGTGAATATGGTAATGACATTTTAATAATTCCTCATTCGTTAATCCTGAGCTTTCCCTGCCAAATACAATTGCAATTTGTGTGCCATGTTCTTGCTTTGTAATAAATTCAGCACTCTCAGCAGGTGTAAATCCCGGTAATGACAGACCGCGTGGACGAGCGCTTGTAGCCAGGATTACGTGACACCCTGTAAGCGCCTCGTCAAGGGTTGGAACAATTTGTGCTTGTTCCAAAATGTCGTCTGCTCCCGCCGCCATCTCTTTTGCGCGTACATCGGGGAATGATTTGGGATTCACCAGGTATAAATTATGCAAACCCATGGTTTTCATCGCGCGCGCGGTGGAACCAATGTTACCCGGGTGGGACGTTTCTACTAAAACGATGCGGATAGAAAACAAATTCATAAAATACGTATATCTGCGAAAACACCAGACACGCATCATAACATCAATTACCTTTTATTGATCATTAAAAACACGAAATGAATACCGGTGTTTTAAAAAAATGTGCTAGAATTACCGGCTTTTTAAATTATCGAGAAATCCATGGAACCACTTTTAAACATTGCAGTGAATGCAGCCCGTCAAGCGGGAGAGATTATTATTCGACACATGGAGCAAGTGGATCATCTCAAAGTTACAGCAAAAAGTAGTACTGAGTATTTTAGTGAAGTCGACATCAAAGCTGAGCAAGCAATTATTAATACTATCCGCAAATCCTACCCTGAGCATGGAATATTTGCCGAAGAAAGTGGCCTGCAAGAAGGAAGCGAGGATATTGTCTGGATCATTGACCCACTCGATGGGACATCAAACTATCTCCATGGTTTTCCCTTCTTCTCTGTTTCGATAGCCGTTAAAATCAAAGGTCGTATTGAACATGGCGTAATTTATGACCCACTACGTCATGAATGTTTCGCCGCCAGCCGCGGACGTGGCGCACGCCTGAATGACCGTCGGATTCGGGTCTCAAAACAAACTCAATTAAGCACCTCCCTTCTTGGCACAGGATTTCCATCCCGAGATGTGCGTATCGGGCAACGCTATCTACCGACTTTTGAAGCATTGTTTGGAAAATGTGCCGGAGTGCGGCGCACGGGCTCAGCTGCTCTAGACCTTGCCTATGTAGCTTGCGCGCGCCTTGATGGCTTTTGGGAGCTCGGCTTACGTCCTTGGGATGTTGCTGCAGGCTCACTGCTCATTCGTGAAGCAGGCGGTCTGGTCAGTGATATTTATGGAGGAGATGATTTCCTGAAAAATGGCGATGTGGTTGCCGGTACCCCTAAAGTTTTTAAATCGTTACTCCAAACTTTAGCCCCAGCCCTCAAACACACCATCTAGAAATCTCGTGCTGCGCACATCACTACCGCAGCACGTCATCATTATTATCATTATCACTTAAAAATTTGTATCTACTGCCGATTATAAGGTACTTTGTTAACTAGTTGCGACGTTTCACGAAGGGACTTAGTTCAAGGATTCATTATAAAAGGAGTGGTTCATGCCTAAAAATAAAACTGCATTATCCGTAATCCAGCAAGCACATATTATTGCAAGCATCGAACATCTTTTAGATTTGCCTACAACTGTTACTGATTTTACCGCCTATGTTAACGAGCTAGAACACTTCCTTCTCGGAGAACAAGACTCCATAAATGAAGAATTTATTTTGTTGAAAAAAATTCTTTGCTCGCCGGAACGCTACCTTCATCATCTTGAAAAATTGAATGAACAACCAATTAACAACCACGAGGTACAAGAATTCATCATTGACTGGCTGAAAGCTGAATTAAAACGTCAAAGTAAAGCTTTAGAAATCTCCTTTAAATGGTCATCATTAGAAATCAAACAAAATTTAGGTAAATTGCTTGAGCAAAGAAGCTTTATCACTCAATCCCCAGTTATTGAGCAACCTACGATTAACTCATGCATTAATGATCCGGACAAGATGTATACGCTTAGCTTGGATTTAGATGAAAATTATCAGCATGTGACCCTGCATCTAAATTTGGGTTTCCCAGATGATACTCAAATCAGTGATACTTTTTATTTAAATAACTCTCAACGAGAAAATTTAGAAGCTTTGGGTTTAGGGGCGCTACTCAAAGCGGAAGAAATAGCTTATGAAGAAATTAAAAAATGGCTAACCCAGCGAAAAATTCCTGGGGCATTGGAGTTACCTAATTATACCCATGCGCCTAAATTTTTTGCCCCGCTCTTAACAGAAAAAATCTATCTACATACTATTGCTCAAAAAAAATTCTTCCTCCACGAATTAATGCACCTAGAGAAAGAGGAATATGAAAGTTTGCGCCATCCAGCAATTAAAACACTGCTATCCTCAGAAATAATTTCACTCGCAGAAGCTAAAAAAATTACTGCCCCACAGAGAAAGATATTAAATCAGACTGTCTATTTTTCACTCCTAAAGGACTATAAAATTAAACTTCACGACTTAATAGGTATCTTTTATACGGAGAGCAAGATACTTTGCCATCCACTTATTACCCATTTAATTCAACAACAAAAAGTGACTTTTCGTGAAGCGAAATATATTCCAGAAGATTTTATTCGATTATGCGACCTTAACTTTTATCTGGAATATTTTCATAAAGCAAAAATTAACTGGCAACAATTCCGTGAGTTGGGAGTTTATGACTATAAATTACTTTTATCTCAACCCATTCTGTCCTTATTACAAAAGGAGTGTCTAAGCATCGATGAGTTGCTTAAACTTTCAAGCAGACAACGCCGAGATTTAGCTCATGAACAGATTCACAAACTCATTATGAGTAAAAAAATATCCTTGGAGCAATTTAAACAACTATCGAGTAAAACCCTATTTTTAATAAAATCAGGAGAATCCATTGACATGGTGGATGATAAAATTAAATTTAATGCACAAAATACCCTCTTTTCTCCACTATCACCTAAAACAAAAAATAGTTCCTCCCCCGGTGCAAGCCCGAGAATTTCTCGTATTTAGGATTAATGTAGGAATTTCAGATAAGGCTTCGGCCTTTATTGAATCGAATTCCTAGGAAGGGATGATTTGTGTCACTGCTTATAGCTATAGATGCTCTTAGGCTTTACTTAAAGAAAATATACCCATTAAAAAATGTCTAATAATAAAACTCATAGACTACATTTCAACAGTAATTTATAATCCAAATTTTATCCATCAAGGTAAATAATGAAACTAAATAGTCTTTTTGGTGTCCTAACTCATCTCCTGTCGATAACACCGGTATATAAAATACGTGAACTGTCCAAACCGAAACTTGATCTAAGTCAGGATAATCAACCATATTACCGCGTGGACCTAGCTTCTTTAACTATTTGTGTTAATGATTTCAGCCTTACAGAGGCCCACATGAGTATTTATAAAATGACTCAGGTGAATAATCCGGTATTAGGACCATCTCATTTCACAGCAATTTTTACTAATTCCACCGGACAAACTTTTCGAATGCATTTATTTTTGAATTCCTTCGATAATGTAGCGTGTCCACCCACTTGGGAACTTTGGGATGAAAAACAAGGCTATGTTAAAGCAGAACCCCCTGAGTTTATTGATTATTTAAAACAACAGCTATGGCAGCATGGTTTTCCGTATGTGCAGGAATTACGACAGCGTCAAGTGGAGCTAGAGCACACACTGATTGCAGAATATAAAATCCAGGAAAAACAGTTATCAACACTCTCTATAAATCTCCATGAAAATACAAATGCTTACTTGAATATCCTTGATTCTACTTTAGTGTTAGTCGGGAGACTCATCGAGGTATCGGATAATCAACATTGGAATCGAATTAATATCTATTTACACAAGATCAAAGCGTCGCTGACCCCCGTAGACATTATTAAAACGGACGATACGGATTTTGATGCAACTGGGCCAAGCTCAGACAACATCTCCGTGCACATTGATTCTAAAGTTAATAAAAAAAACAAAAATAAACTCAGCTCGATCCCCCAAATATTATTCGCGAAAACAAAAGAGACATCAATTTTAAAAAGAGAGGTCAAAAACAAAATAGAGCAGGTCAAGAATCTATTTAAGCAACTGCAAACTGCCTCTGATCAGCAAATGAAAGCGATTTTCTTAGTTGATCTATACCATAAGATTCTCGCAATTGATTTAGAAAATGGCGACACCCTGTCGACAACTCAGCTCAATGAGTTAATTCAAATTGAGTCGAAGTTTTCGCATTTAGCACAAATGCTTCTACATAAAGCACTTTTAGAAAAACAATTTGACCTGGCGCGTGGTCTTTCTCCTTTTTATAATCACATTAGTCTGGATATTCTAAAACTCGCCCTTGCGAATAAGAACAGCCAGTTATTGGATTTTTTAGTTAACGATGTTCAATTACCCGTCAACAGACATCCTCTGGTCATTAAGAATAAACATCATGCTAATGCCTTAAGTTATCTATACTGCCATTATGACGGTAGTGAATCTTTTATCGATTGTCTTAATGCAATGATAGTTGATGTGGGAAGTCTGATGCAGCCGGTGGATCCAACAGGTTTACCTTTTGCGCATGTGCTGATTAGCTCCGAGCCGAAACATCCCTTAATAGCTATTCTTGAGCAAAATAAAACCCTTAGCCTAAATAATAAGCATTTTTATACTCATTTAATTCTCGAATTAAAGCAGTATCTTAGAGCAAATCATCCAGAACAAGAGTTGTCAACACAGATTCAAAACTGGATTAGACATTATGAGGAATTACGCGAAGCAATCAAAGTGGAACAAAATATCCTCAATCCACGAAATCGTGCACTCCTGGATGAAATCGCCACGATTACGATGAATAATGCTATGGTCGATGCATTAAAAAAGGATAAGGATCTCGTTCGCGAAAATACTGAGTTGATGTCGGAACTGAACAAGGCAGTTATTCGCATGAAGCAATTTAAACGCGAAACAGGGAAAAATTTTGCTTATCACGCCTTAGTTCATTCCTATAATTTAGACTTAAAGGATCAGTTACTCCAAAGCGATTTAAAAATTGAATTCGGATATAGTGAATTGAAATATCAAAGTCTGCTATATATTGACAATGTTCGAACCCTAATTCGCCTCATCATGGAATTGCTGGATGTTCAAACAGAAATTTTAAAAAGTACTCAAGTTTTGGGTAAGAAAAATAGAGCTTACAAAAAACTCCAAACGGATCAAAATCAGTTATTAAAACAAATAAATGATTTAAATGAACAAATGCCTCTTTCTATTTTAAAAAAATATAATAATTTAAAAAATAAAATTGAGTCCTTGGACGCGGAAGATCAAGAACTACAAAATAAATTAAGCCTATTTGAAAAATTCTCTGCCAAATTACAAGATGAGACGGAGAATCTGACCGCTTCAGATTTAGAAGAAATAGCTGCATCATTAGAAGACGATACAAACGCTCCAGGTCTCTAACTTTGGGCTTACCTCATGATAAGAGACGCGGTAGAAAAATAGCAGCGTCTCTTAATCAGAGTTACCATACCCATCGTCCTGACACCATACCCGTCATCCCGAGTTTACGAGGGATCCCCAGAACGCTGCACCTAGCAGTGGATAAAACCGACCTCATTCATCCATTAAATCCTAAGCATAAACGCCCTGCGCCGCATCATGCCACAACAAGGAGATCCCAAAAAAATACGTCATCCCGAACCTAGTGAGGGATCTCCAGCATATAGCACAGTAGTGGGTAAAACCGACCGCATCCATCCATTGAATCCTAAGAATCCACGCTCTACGCGACATCACGCCACAGCAAGGAGGGAGCTCCAGCACAAATATTTTACATATGAACCGTAAGTTAAGGATGAGTTAATGTTCATCTGTTTATACTAGCATCATTCAAAATGAAAAAGTCAAGGGAAATGATAACTTATCAAAGGTGATGCTGTGTCTTATTTTGCTGATTTTTTAAAACTAATTACAATGGTTACAGAAGAGGGTATAAAAGTTGAGAAAAATAATCCTGAAAAACTAAAACAAAATATCCAAAAATTGCACGATGATTTTGCAAGGGATAATTTTTCAAAACTTGATGGCGGTAAAATAGCCAGGATATTTAATGACCTCCATGGTTCATATCCCCAATTAAAAGGACGATTAAGATATTTAAATGCAGCAGTGGATTCAGAAAAATTTGAAATCTATTATAACGAAGTCTTAGCTTTTAGTTATACGGAGCTCTTTGACCTACAAGGAAACCTGTTACCTTCGGTAAAAGATGTATTGAATTATAATGATTTTCTAACAAAATCGCTTAAAGATAAATCCCCTGAAGAAATTGAAAAGTTTCATGGTTTTCTCCTGTCTTCATTTTGCACAAATATCATCGGGCCGATTGTTTGGAAGCTCTATGGTGCGTCAAATTTAGAATTAGCAGTATTACTCACCGAACGCATGTATAAAGATATGGAAAAGCCTCTTAATAAAGCGAATATTGAGCGCCTTTTAGTTGCAGGCTTCAGGGTGGAAACAGCAAGCCCAGCCTCCTCGAATACACCGGTAACAGCACCCGCTGCCGTCGTGATCTGCAATTCGGAAGAGAAAGGATTACCTACTAATGAACCACTCCACTCTTTACCTGTGTCAGAAAAAGTTACAGTCATGGCTGAGATGGCGACTGTCAATAAAATCGATGCGCACCCGCCCATAAAAAATCAAGTAGTCACACTATCTCAAAAGCGTGCATTCGCCGAGACCAGCTTTGGAAAAGTTCTTATTGCCTCATTAACTGCAATGCTCGTTAGTCCTGTATTGGTAGGGGTAGCTGCAGCTATTGGGATTACCTTTCCGTTCACCCTGCCCGTAATGATTGTTGTGACCGCAGTTTTTTTTGGTGTAACTTCTGGATTTTTAACCAAGGTAGCGGATTGGATAGGTGAAAAGTTTGCGGCACGTAAACAAAAAGACGATCAATCTAAAATAATTCTAAATAACAACGATCCCATAATGACCCCCAGTTATGTGAATATGGGGCAAGCATTTAATCAAGATTCGTTAAATAAGACTGCTCAGCAGGGTCAATCTCGTAATTTAGATAATTCAATCAAAAAGATTGATAGCACAGATAACAATCAGTCATATCACGATTTACCAAGCTCTGAGAAAATCGCAGAAAATCCAAACCAAAATAATGACGAAGAGCTTATTCATTCGCAAAATATGCGTATAGTAAATCAATTCTGAGAAGCTTTGCGAACTACCCTTTAGAAAAAATCATCACCTGAATATCCGTGATTACTCGCTTGATAAGTTAAGTATCAAAAGCAGATTTCAGGTGATGAGTTATGCCTCAAGCTAAGGTTAAATCTTGGTTTGAGGGGTCGCATCTACTTATTCATTTTGCCCTTGATAGATTGGTTCCAAAAACCAAAGAGGCTTCGTGGTCTTTACGTCGTACTGAAGATGGATGTTATTCCTTGTGCTAAGCGATAATTTAAAATATATGACATATTCGAAAGTCAATACTGTTTTTTTATTATTATTTTGGTATCATAGCAATCCCACCGCTATTGCCTTCTTATCTTGTGGATAACTTTTTATCCCATAAATCCTTAAAGTTCGCTTATAGACACTTAATACTGATTCTATCTCATTTTTATTGCTTTCTGGGGATAAAAGTTACCCACAAATTCTGTGGATAACTCTGTGTACAGGATGTCTAAAACATGAATTTAAGTGGGTTATTTGAGGCCTGGCTTCATTCCCAGACTTAAAGGTAATTCATCTGCCAATGCGGTTCCAAAATTTTTGGTTACCCGATCAAACAAATTCTGTTTATGAGTATAGTCAATCATGGAATTTATTTTGAGAATTTCACGTGCTATTTGACCACTACTACCAATCCCATCAATTAAGCCAAGCGGTAAGGCTTGCTCACCTGTCCATACCAGGCCTGTGAAGGTATCATTATCCACATGCAACCGCTCACCACGCCCTTCTTTGACGCGATTAATAAATTGCTGATGAATAATATCCAACATAACTTGTAGGCGCTGCTTTTGCTCTGGGGACTCCGGAGAAAATGGATCCATAAATCCTTTGTTAATCCCTGAGGTTTGCAAGCGCCGTGTTACGCCTAATTTGTTCATACTATCAACAAATCCGAAACCACTATAAATAACCCCAATAGAACCAACCATGCTCGCAGGACTTGCATAAATTTTATCCGCAGCAGCTGCAATGTAATAAGCGGCAGACGCACACATATCCACACACACGGCATTGACCGAAATGTCTGGATGTTTTTGTCGATAAAATTTGATGGTATTAAACATGTATTCTGCCTGCACGGGACTGCCACCAGGACTATTAATGCGCACTACAACTGCTTTAAGTCCTGAGTTTTTATAAGCAGACTCCATACCTTTAGCAAAATCATCTGCATTTGCAGGTTTTGCATCCGAAATTTCTCCATTTAAATCAATTAGCCCCACGTGGGGCTTCACATTGTTCCCACTCTCTTCGTTTGTTCCAAAAAATTGATAGAGAATAAATCCGATGACCAATATATAGATAAGCCGCATAAACCACCGCCAGCGGCGTGCACGCTTTTGCTCACGTATATAATCGAGAATGACTTGATTAAGCAATGTTTGCGAATCAGAGCTAGACTCTGGAGAGATATTATTCATAGTAAGCCACTTGAAATTATTAAAATAAGCATCATTTTACGGTAGATAAACAAGAATTAACACCCATGATAAGGGGATAAATTATGCGAATGGATAAACTGACTTCAAAGTTCCAAATGGCACTCGCCGATGCACAATCAATGGCCTTAGGTCGTGATAATAACTTCATCGAGCCCGAGCATTTAATGAAAGCGCTTCTTGATCAGCAAGGCGGAAGTTGCCGCCCACTACTTAGCAAAGCAGGAGTAAATATACCTACTTTACGCACACTCCTCGATCAGGCTTTAGATAAACTGCCTAAAGTTTCGGGAGTGGGCGGTGATGTGCATATTTCCAATGCCTTAAATCGTATACTGAACTTAACGGACAAATTAGCGCAACAAAAGAAAGACAGCTTCATCTCCAGTGAGCTGTTTATCCTGGCTGCAATTTCTGATGAGCAAAGTACCCTGGCGCGTATCTTGAGAGAATCAGGTGCCCAGGCTCAAGCGGTTGAAAATGCGATTAACGAACTCCGCGGCGGGGAAACGGTTAATGATGCAAATGCTGAAGAACAACGCCAAGCTTTGGAAAAATACACCCTCGATTTAACAGAGCGAGCAGAGCAAGGTAAATTAGATCCTGTCATTGGGCGCGACGATGAAATACGCCGTACCATTCAGGTTTTACAACGACGAACAAAAAATAACCCGGTATTAATCGGTGAACCTGGTGTGGGTAAAACCGCAATTGTGGAAGGCTTGGCACAACGGATTATCAATGGTGAGGTACCTGAGGGCTTAAAAAATAAGCGCCTCCTCTCATTAGACATGGGCGCGTTGATTGCCGGTGCCAAATTCCGGGGGGAATTTGAGGAACGTCTAAAAGCAGTACTCAATGATTTATCCAAACAGGAAGGGCAAATTATTCTCTTCATCGATGAGATTCATACCATGGTCGGTGCGGGTAAAGCCGAAGGCGCTATGGATGCAGGCAATATGCTAAAACCTGCTCTAGCTCGAGGTGAATTACATTGTATTGGCGCAACCACCCTGGATGAATATCGTCAATATATTGAAAAAGATGCAGCACTAGAACGCCGCTTCCAAAAAGTACTTGTCGATGAACCTTCAGTCGAAGATACCATTGCAATTTTGCGCGGCTTAAAAGAACGCTATGAGGTGCATCACGGCGTTGAAATCACCGACCCTGCGATTGTGGCCGCAGCGACTTTATCCCATCGTTATATAACTGATCGCCAACTACCGGATAAAGCAATTGATTTAATTGACGAAGCGGGCAGTTTAATCCGCATGGAGATTGATTCAAAACCTGAAAGCATGGATAAATTGGAGCGCCGCTTAATTCAGTTAAAAATTGAGCGCGAAGCTTTAAAAAAGGAACATGATGAAGCATCTAAAAAAAGACTCGAAGATTTACAACAAAGCATCAACGATCTAGAAAAAACTTATTCTGACCTTGAGGAGGTTTGGAAAGCTGAAAAAGCGACCATGCAAGGTGCGACACAAATTAAAGAAGCTCTGGAGCAGGCGAAACAAGAGATGGAAACCGCACGTCGTGCGGGCGATCTCAGTCGCATGTCTGAACTTCAGTATGGCCGTATTCCGGAATTAGAAAAGCGCTTGACTCAAGTCAATAGTGGTGAAGAGCAAGATCATAAGCTGGTACGCAATAAAGTCACCGAAGATGAAATCGCAGAGGTTGTATCGCGCTGGACCGGTATTCCTGTTGCAAAAATGATGGAAGGCGAAAAGGAAAAATTATTAAAAATGGAAGAGGTGCTGCACGAGCGCTTAATTGGACAAAATGAAGCAATCGATGCGGTATCCAATGCGATTCGCCGCTCCCGTGCAGGCCTTGCTGACCCCAATCGTCCAATTGGATCGTTCCTCTTTTTAGGTCCTACAGGTGTGGGAAAAACGGAATTATGTAAAGCACTCGCTGCCTATTTATTTGATACTGAGGAAGCGATGATTCGTATTGATATGTCCGAGTTTATGGAAAAACACTCTGTAGCGCGGTTAATCGGCGCGCCCCCAGGATATGTGGGCTATGAAGAAGGTGGGTATTTAACCGAAGCGGTGCGCCGTCGTCCTTATTCTGTGATTCTTTTGGATGAGGTAGAAAAGGCGCACAGCGATGTCTTCAATATTCTTTTACAAGTCATGGATGATGGACGGCTTACCGATGGCCAAGGTCGCACCGTTGACTTTCGCAACAGTATTATTGTCATGACGTCTAATTTAGGTTCTCACATTATTCAAGAAATGGGCAATAATGCCAGCTATGAGGAAGTGAAAACAGCTGTTATGGAACAAGTAAGCACTCATTTCCGTCCTGAATTTATCAATCGCATTGATGATACTGTGGTTTTCCACTCATTAGCCCAGGAGCAAATTGCAAAAATTGCTGATATTCAAATTGGTCATTTGCGTAAGCGTCTGCAACAACTGGATATTCAGCTGGATTTGCATGCCCATGCCCTATCACATCTCGCAGCAGCGGGTTTTGACCCAGTCTATGGTGCTCGTCCCTTGAAAAGGATCATTCAACAACAATTAGAAAATCCTCTGGCACAATCAATTCTTGCAGGAAAATTTAAAACAGGAGATACGATAGTTGTCGACTTTACTGATGGGTTGATGCAATTTAGAACGAAATAAAAATGACCTACCCCATGGTGCGCCGTGGGGTGTTATTCCTCCAGCTCTCTTTTTTTATTCATCTATTTGTCTTTGTTTTTCCAAAATTTCCTCAGGAACGAATAAATAATCGACCTAAAAATGCGTTTCGTGTTTATTATTTTATCTTTGGACTAAAATACGGTATAATTGTGCGACAAAATAACAAATCGAGGAATTAAATGACAAATATTCTAAAAGAAAAGAGTGAGGAATTAAGGCAGCTAAATAAAAAAGATAAAAAACCAATAAAAAGATTAATTACAGACATTATGAAGCATATAGCATCCAAAGAGCCATTAGAAATCATAACCGAGCTTCGCGATATGGATGGGGAACAGATTCAAATCATATTAGATGCCGCATCATTGGTTCATAAAAACTTGAGCAAAGGGTTGCTTGATACAGATACCTATATAATTTTCTGTTCTA
This sequence comes from Legionella sp., assembly GCA_017306715.1. Lineage (GTDB taxonomy): Bacteria > Pseudomonadota > Gammaproteobacteria > Legionellales > Legionellaceae > Legionella. The sequence continues at coordinate 17,016 of JAFKHV010000021.1, forward strand.
AGCTTGACGACGTAATGAAACTAGCTTTATTCCCGAACATCAAGGCTCATCTATTGCAAAACCCGCTTATGATAAAAGAGTTATGTCCTAGTTTTGAAAAATACTTAACTTTTGTTGAAATATTGACTGATAAGGAAATTAAAAAACTATTAACTTTAGTTGTTAATAACGATTTATTTAAGGATGTGCCTATGCACATACACTTTGTTGAGGTTCTAATTGGGCATTTATCTAAAAATCGCGCGCTGGGTGGATCGGAACAGTTATTTGAGATATTAAATTATATTTTTAGCAATAAAAAACATTTAAAAGAACTTGTTTCAAGTGGTCACTCATTACTCTATATTTATGAAAAATTGCCTTCGCTAAAGTTACAAAACATGTTTATGAAGCACCTGGTACAGCATGAGGTATTTTCAGAAATAAAACTGCCTGAGGGTGCTTTTGAGACTGTAACAAAAAGTTTATCTAAACAAGATTTACCAGCTTTAAATTCACAAATGCGCCGCTTAAACCTTCTAGAAAATACAGAATCTGCCAAGGAAGTAGAGGAAATTTTAGAGAGGATGGTTGGAAAACCTAAGAAAGGTTCCGAAAAAATGTCGACTTATACAGCCTCAAGACGACATACTATTTTTAATCCAGTAAAAATGGAGGCTGCATCAGAGAGTCCTGAAGCAGAGAACATGGATAAAATGGAATTCTAGAGATAGATTATTGCTAAAACTGGGTCATCTCTTTTACTTGTTACAATCTATGCAGTAGAAGAGATGTTCCGAAATATGAAAGATAAATAGGGACTGTTGACAATTCACCTACCGCCTACGTGCCGCGGCTTGTCCGCGGCATCCAGTAGATGGTCAAATTAACATTTGTTTTTTCTAATTCATGGATCAACTCGCTGTTCGTCCAACACTCAAGGAATGATGATGCGACCATCTTATATTTCTATTCTTGCGAGCAACGAAACGGCACTCTTTATACAGGTACTACCGTCAGACCTCATGAAGCGCATTTGGGAGCACCAAAATAAATTTATTCCTGGCTTCACCGCCAAATAGAACCGACACATGCTGTGTCGATTATGAAGCGCATGAATTGTATCTTGATGCGGCTCGACGTGAAAAACGTTTCAAAAATTGGCCAAGACAATGGAAATGAAACCTGAGAGAAACGCTTAACCCACAATGGCTTGATCTATATGAAGAAATTTGCCAATGATCCAGATCTTCTAGATGCCGCGGACAAGCCGCGGCACGTAGGCGGTAGGTGAATTGTCAACAGATCCTAATCAAATTTCAATTTTAAAATTTAAATTAATTATCTTAATTTTGTAGTCTAAGACGGCTCGTCTGAGTATGCTCTCACATTTTGAACACTAGAAAGGCTCATAATAAATCCAGTTTATTTTGAATTTCGTCTACAATTTTCCCAGTTTTAGTTTTGTGCACAAAGAAAAATCGTCTCTTTTGCGTCAAGTTATATCCACCTTTAATTAATACCCCAACTCCAAAAGTGCATATCGCCAGTGCTAAATTGGTCAAGAACTCAGACCAACCTCTATGTTTGTCCAAAACAGGTCGATTCTCCGCAATAATTTTAGCGCATGTATTTTTATAGACGTCATAATCCCCACCCTCTTGCAATATTTTATAGGTTTTATTTAGCGCATTATAGATATCTATGGCTTTAGTATAAGCATCCATATGACCATCTTTTTTTAAAGTTTTCGCCTTAGTGGAAAGTTTATTTAGCATACGATAAAAAGGATTTTCTAGATCAACCCTTTCATCCATTGCCTCTTCAAGGGCAGCAATTAGATTGCATTGACTTCCCAATACCACATACGATCCGAAGCTAATAGCCGTATCTTTAAAAGAAGGATTGTCCAAATTAAAGATATTATCCTGTGTTTGCTCGCCTGAATCATGCCCATGAACAAAATAAATCTGATAGCCTTTATAATGTTTATCTCTTCTTAATTGGTCATAGGAGCGATTCCAGATTAAGAATGAAACAGGGTCATTCATGAAATCGTACGGTTTTTGTATATTCACTGCCAAAGTATGCGCTGTCTTTTTTTGGATATATTGTTGAAAAACTTGATTAATAGCATCAATAGTTTGCGCTAAATCCTCTGCAGTATCGTCCTTATAAAGAACGCCCTGATCTTCAAATTTGATGGCTAATGCTTGAACTGTTTCTAATCCAATTCCTGCATGGCTATATAGGGTAATGTCTTCATTATGTAACGAATAAGAAATTAATCTTAAGCTTGACAGATAGCTATCAGCTACTAAAGTTTCTATATCTTTTCTCTTAATTACACCTTTGCTAATCAGTATACGCATCCTATTCATTGATCTGATTTGTAGAAGGCTGCCAATATTTTGAGGAAAGAAATCACTTCCTTGTTCATAAGGTATTAAAAATTCTATTCCGTGATTTGAGAGGAGTATTTCAGTTTTAACCCCAATTTTTTTAAGTTTATCCAGAATTTTGAATATAAAATAATCATTTTGACCCCGGTCACAAATTTCATCCCCTATGAGTCTAATTAAGGGTTTTTCACCTACCTCTAAAACCTCGATAATTTTGTTAAACTCTTTGATATCGGATTTTTGGAGCTCGGATTTAAGATAAATATCTTTTAATTTTTGGTAATTTTGTTCACTAATTTTCACCACGCCGTTGCTCGTTAAAAAATGTATTAAAAACATGAAATTGGCATGAAGGTCACCCAGTGAAAGCTGACTGACATTAGGAACATTGATGGTAGGATATTCATAGATATCAACATTACTTTTTTCGATTTTGGAATGAGCCATAAGGATCTGCTGGGAGTATCTGCGAGTATAATGTATTTATTATATACAAAAACCATAAAACAAACACTAAGTTTATTTTTCATTCATCATTTTAGACTCACCTAATAAAACAAGCCTTACGTTTTATTTACACAAAACCAACTCAAACTTACTATAAATAATACATTATGGATGTTACCATGTATTCAAGTAACAAAAATATCCAGGAGAACCTCATGACCTACGCACCGCTGATAATAGAAGAGAAAAAAAAGAAAGAACTGCTCGATCTTTATCATCAGTTTATGAAAGATAATCATGCTGAAGCAAAAATATACTCTCTCAATGAATTTAAGCAAAGCGATATCTACCAAGATCTTCCTGATGAAGAAAAAGAGCGATTAAATAAACTCGAAGGCAAGAAGGTTAAAGTTTTAATATTTGAAACCGCAGAGCAAGCAATTGAGTTTATCGAGAAGTTACAATCCAAGGGATTAATCGACCAAAAACAAGCAGAACAACATATTTCCCGATTAAACGAGCAAGCAGAAGCCTCGAACAGCCCTAGAATGTAAAGCCGATTGTTCTGTGTTTTTTCCGTTTACAACATGCGGTCGCATTTCTCATTCCACGCGGTGTCCGCGGCTTCAAGCAGGTGACACCGTGTAACTTGTGTATGTTCTGCAGAAGCCCACGGACTCGGGGCGACGAGTTTTAAGTATCCAATATAAAGAAGCGATAATAAAATCCCATAAGGTTATTATCGCTTAGTTTATTTTTAGACGATGTCATACAAAACAAAAAGTACGATTTTATAAACTCTCTGTACATGATTAGGTCACTTGGTATATGCTAATGGTTTTTGGATTTAGTCATGTATGAATACGTTATTAGGGTTACCAATAGTTCTAAAGAACCCTACTGCGTCACAGAGATTTTAGCCCGCCTAAAACGTACACCTCGCAATCAGTCCTACCTCGTTAAATGCTCTCCCCCTGGAGCACTTAGTGATGATCTTTTAAAAGAGCTCTTTATGCAGTGGCCTAAACATATTATTGGGCTGCATTTGAATTCTTGGTTAAGCCCTAATCCGCGCAATACCGATATTGATCGATTGGAGATGTTCTGTAAGTGGCTGCCATCAAATCTACGCCTGCTTGATGCAAGTTATACTCTTAAGGAACTACCCTCGCCTGAAGTGCAACAGCGCTTTGTAAAGGCTTTACCCAAATCTTTAGAATATTTATCCATTAAAGGTAATGGACTTGGTAGGCACATGCGTGCTGCACACATAAAAAATTTGGTTAAAACTCTTCATGTTAGCCATGCATTGGATCTGCGTGAAAACAATTTTCACCATGCTGAGGAGATTGCGGGGCTGCAAGCATTGAGTGGTTTACCCGCAAAGATTACTGTGCTTGGCATCGATACACATCCCATGCTCATGAACTCTATCCCATCTCAAGTGCGAAGACTAGGGCTCCCTACTTTCTGTTTATCTCCTACCTGCAAACCCAAACCGATTATTCCTGCGACCGTATCCTATTTAGAATTTAGTGGTTATCTTTTTAAAGAAATGACTTTAGAGCATCTACCATCCTATATAACTTCGTTGAGCCTGGAGCGATGTAATCTCGGGATTTTAACTAATCAGGATATAATCAAGCTGGTTGCAAGCATTCCCAAGACTGTTACTTGGGTATCATTACGCGCAAATCGCTTATTTACCAAACGCACCGTAAGTGAACGCGATAGGCTCTTAGAATCTTTAGCCCCTTTTAATACTGACGGGCGCTTGCAGCTTGATGATAATGGGGAGGAGGAGTGGATTCGTGCCGCACTGCCGCTCATAAATGGGATCGAGCAGCAACGGGTACCCAATTGGGATTGTGCTTATCAAATTGCTACCTATCTCGGCGCGCACTCGTTGACTTTATTTAAAAAATTGGCACAAAGAAAACGAATGTTTACTTCCATAGCGGAGACAATACCTCTAATAAATGGTAGTCAGTAGAACACTGACTATCTAAATTTTCAATTTTTAAGAACGATTTTTCCATTACACAATTGACATTTTTTCTAAGTTATGTTCATTTTTATTCTCAAATCGGTTCTTAAAGTAATCGTAGGTTTGGTTGATATAGTTTTTAAAGTTAAGTTCTAAGTCCTTAAAAAAATCCAAATTAATTTCTGGAGTTTTAGATAATATTTTTCGAGGAATTAGTTCATATTCTACTGTTATAAACTTTTTAAATATTATCATGCAGTCCATATGCTCTTCGATATAGTCATTTACATTTGAGGGTAGCTCAATGCCGAGTGTGTCATTAATCTTCTTCATAACATTGTGCGCTTCATTACTGATTCTAATAATCTCTTGAACCGAATTAGACTTGCTAAAAAGACGGTTCATTAAGCTCTTGTTTTTTTTTGTTAATTCATTGCCCTTTGCATGTGTATTGAGGCAATGTTGTAACAATAAACTTGCTCCAGAAAACACAAAACAATAGTAATCACTGTTCGTTCTTAGAAGCGATTCTTGTAACCGTTCAGCAGTTAATCCTTCAGAGATATACGCGCTTGAACCTGAAGAACAAATAATTTTTAATTTGTCTTTGAGATAATTCAAATCCTCCCTGTGGGGCGTCAGTTTTTCTATTTCGGACAAATAGGTTTCTAAATACCGATAGAGGTCATCCTTCTTGATTTTTTCCCAGTTTATGTCAGAATTTTTTAAGTAGGTAATCCAAGCGATAATCGCATTGGCTGAATAATTTTTCAACTCATCAATGTTCCGCGCTAAAGATTGAATAAAAAATACCATATTCCATGCTTGAGTATATGGTTTGGCTTTTTCAGCTGCCTGTTTAAGTAAAAGGTTCATGTAATCGACAAAATTTGAATTTTTATAATGAATTAAAGTTGTGTATCGTTTACATTGTTTTCCTTCGAACGTTATGTCCGATTCCATATAGTTACGAAAGACAACTAATGCTTTATAAACCGTATAGGGATCCAAGCAATCATCTGAATCTATCGCCAAAGTTTGGCTTATAGCATCATACAAATAACTTTTTTTAGTAGTAAGCTCCATCTTAATACGCAGTCGGCGATGGATTAATCCCCCCAATAAAATAAAATAGTTCTCATTAGCCAACTTAATATCCGATAGATTAAGCCCATCCCTAATTTGCATTAATCCGGTCTTCTGTGAGACTCGATTACTTTCTGATTTGAAAATGAATAATTTGGCACGGTCATTTAAAATTTCAAAGTCCGTTTTATTAAGAAAGTTATCTGGTGACTTGGGATCCAAATATACAGAGTCGTGATTATCTCTATTTGGTAGTGTGGTAGCTTTTTTTCTTATAGAGTATTGGTTTAATATATCAGCAGTATTCGCCTCAAGCTTACTAATTAACTCTAACATTATTGAATAATCATGCATTTGACCTCCTAGTCGTAACTGTATTCACTCACAGTCTCTTCCGCTTCTGCTCTCCAAATTCAAACTTCTTTTCGCGCCTATCTTTTTTAATAATTTGAAGGACTTTTCTTTATTTAATAACACGTCTACTTATTTATCAAGAAAATCATTTTACCTCCAAATTACTGCGTACATTGTCATGAAGCATTTTTAAGGTCAATAATCGATTTTAAAATTTCATCTCCACCGTTTATCTAAGAGCGCTAAAATTTGTTGATGTATATTACCAAAGCCACGATTACTCATGACCAATATCGCATCGTCAGCCTGTGCTGATTCAACGATGATTTGTGCCAGATCAGCAACCGTTGAACATAATACATAGGGACATTGCCAGCCACTTACCGTTGTATGTAGATTAAAATCCTGTGGCTCTAAAACGAAGGCATAATCCACTCCTGCTAAAGCTTGAGCCATTGCATTAGCATGAACGCCCGTACGCATCGTGTACGAGGCAAATTCCAAAACCACAAAAATACGCTGATGCTTCTTACTATGTCTTAAGGCATCAATCGTACGCCGAATAGCCGTTGGATGATGCGCAAAATCATCGTATACTGTGATGCCATAACGTGCACCTTTTACCTCTAACCGACGTTTAACCGGGGCAAATTGTTCCAAAGCGCGCGCAGCAACTGCAGGTTCTACTCCTGCATACACGCTCGCGGCGAACGCGGCTAAAGCATTTTCAACATTGAATTGGCCTATTAGAGACCAGTGGATGGTCGCAACGTTTACACCATCATGCAGGACGCGAAAGGCACTACCTTGGGGATTGAGTAATTCTGCGCACCACGATGCAGAGCCTGTTAAGGCGATGTGCTCCACCGATGAATAGACTCCCTGAGTAAGAACTTCATTCAATGCCGCATCGTCACGGGGTTTGATCACAAGCCCATTTGCTGGAATCGTTCTTAACAAATAGTGAAATTGTAATTTTATGGCGGCTAAATCGGGGTAAATATCTGCATGATCAAATTCTAAATTATTAAGAATAGCAACTCGAGGCCGGTAATGCATAAATTTTGGACGCTTATCAAAAAAAGCGCTGTCGTATTCGTCTGCTTCAATAACAAACCATTTTCCCTCCCCCAGGTGCGCACTTGTTTGAAAATTCGAGGCAACACCGCCAATTAAAAAACCGGGTTGCGCGCCTGCTTCGTGCAAAATCCAGGCAAGCATGGAGGTGGTGGTGGTCTTACCGTGAGTGCCCGCAACCGCAATGACTTGATAATTGGTTAAGATATTCTTAGCAAGCCATTCAGGACCAGAACTATAATTTTTACCCGCATTCAATACTGCTTCCAATACTGGCATGCCGCGTTTAATTGCATTACCAATAATCACCATATCCGCTTTTAAAGCCTGAGTGCTATCCTCGTAGCCTTCAGTCCAGTGAATTCCTTTAACTGTAAGTAAATCACTTATGGGTGGATAACATTGGGCATCGCTGCCGGTTACCGTATATCCTGCTTCCTGAGCAAGGATTGCTAATGCACTCATAAACGTGCCACTGATTCCTAAAATATGTAAATGCATAAAAGCTCACTGTAAAAATGAAAGGGTTAAAATATTTACGGCCATAAGGCCAATGGCAGCCATTGCTGACTGCACGGCACTTACATTTAACGCGTTTTTATAGATATGCGCTACGATTATTAATTGCCAAATAGACAGGCCAATGCTAAAGCACAAATAAATAATTGCTATCAATAACAACATCGGGCTCATGATATGGGAGTTCGATAAATAAGGCGCAACGTATAAAAGGGGTACCACAAAAAGATGAATAATAATACTGGTGTAATAGAGTGCGGTGACCGTTTGCACTAGCCGAGCTACATGATTTTTTAAAAATAACAGAGCATAGCTATAAAAGAAATATGAAAGCAATAATCCACTTGCGAGGATAATGTTGGTTCCTAAATCAGCTGTATTATAATAAGAAAAGCTCCATTCAAAAACCAGGATGAACACTAATACCAGGCCACTCATAAAAAAGCGCGTGATGGAATAAGGTGTATTTTCCGGACTCTCTTGTAATAAGCAAATGTGCCAGTAACGATTAAAAATGAAATGCAGCATTTATACCTTCACTGTGCTCTTCATAAAGTTCCTTTTTTTTAAGTCTAGACTAATCATCAGGATTTATATTAGGGTCAGTTTTTAACACTCCTGGATTGTGCATTTCATTTTTTTTCTGAATGATGCTTAGCTGCTGTACCACGGGTTGATTCCAAGGCCCGGATATTTTATAGCTATAGGATGATATTTTTTGCATGCCCTGATTAATAATTTTAGTAGCGACCCAAGTTGCCACTCCCGCAACGGGCCCCCCGGCAATAGTCGCCACTAAGGGTAAACTTGCCGTAATGTGTGGCGCAATTTTAAGGTTTAGATTATATGTTCTTTTGATCAAATCCAAATCACCATTCATCGCGGCATATGCTACAGGACCATCCAGATAGCTATCCGTAGTCGTCATAATTCCTTTATTAATTTTAAAAGTCCCCTGGAAAATATCAAAGCTATAACCTTGTGAAGCTAAATCACTAAAATCAAGCTGTAATCTGCGCGGAATGGTTTGTAAACTTAAGAGACTTAATAATTTACCCAAATCAATTTTCTCTTCGGTCTCTTTGTTTAAATGGGTAATGCGACCATTTTTTAATTGCACAAAGAGATCACCATAAGCCTTTTTTAAAGTAAAGCGTTCCAATCGGTCATTCCACCCGCCCTGAAACTCTAAATATCCTTTTTTAGCGTCCACGACAGGTGAAATTTGCCATTGGGCCAAACTATCAGACAAATTGTTAATATTCATTTTTAAATGAATTTGTGTTTTGTCTTGATTTTTTTGCTGTGACCAACGCCCATTCATATCAACATGATAGTGAGGTGAGTCAATACGCGCATGTTCTAAAACCCAATTTTGCTGCGCTCGTTTTCCCGTTAATTGCACAGAGCCAATATGAATCGATTCAATATTTAAATCATCGATTAAAAGATTAAGTTCGGGAAATTCTGCAGGTTTTAGATCGGGCTCCTGTGTTGTAGCTGCATTTATTGGTGTTTGGGGCTTAAGTTTTAAATAACTCAAATGCCCGTTCAATTGATTTTTTACCCCATTATAACGAAAAGTACCGCGAATATTTTTTTGTGTAATCATAAAATCACCGCTATGGAATGGCAGTATTTTGGCTTTTAAATGCAAATTATTCCATTGTTGTTGAAAGATGCTCATTTCATCAAGTAAAACATTAATCTTAATTGGCGGTAAATGAACAGTTGATTGTGCATTTACTGTTGGCGCATATTTCTGATAAATGTTTTTCCATTCATCAAAACGAAATCCTTTTAAAGAACCATTAACGGATAGTCCCGGAGTGTCAGGCGCTGCTGCTGGCTTATCTCCGAGCTGAATAATACCGGAGTCAAAAGTGATGCTTTTACCAGAACTCTTATAAACCAAGTTGGTACTTAAACGCTTTTCATAGTTAGAACGGAGCAAGATGGTATTGTTTTTTTTCATCTCTACTGCCAAATCAAAAGGTACCTCATCTTCGGGTTTTTTGTTTAATGGTGCAGGGAGATTGATGCTAAGCCCTTTTAGAGAGGAGCTAATTGTTAAGCGATCTGAGTCTTGTGGACGATAAGCCAGGGTTAGATCTGCCTCCATGGGAAAACTCCCATTTAAAGACGTCAGGTATGGGATATTAAATTGCTGTTTTAATGAATCAGCAGTCCATATACCGGCAATAACTATCTGGGTTGCAGGAACTGGATGTTGCGTGGTCTTAATATCAATTTTTAAGGAATGTCCTAAGGAGCTTGCTGTTAAAAAGCTATTTGCTACCCCCTCTTCATTAAAAAATAAAGTTCCCGTTAGCCCTTCGAGTTTAAGCTTCGCTATCGGATATTTTAGATTGAGGATATTTTCATTAAAACCAATATTTCCTGTAACCAGAATCTTATCATTCTCAGGGTACAACGGCACTTGCACCAGTAACTGCAGTTGCGCTGCGCCCTCAATAAACAATTGTTGTAATTGCGAAAGTTTCAGTCTAAGTGGAGAGGAAAGCACATAGTTCAGCATTTTTTGTGCTTCACCGGAAATCTTACCTTCAATAATTAAATTTTCACGATCATGTCCAATATCATCGATTTTTAAGTGAATATCCTGAGCAGGCACTCCTTGAAAATTGGCGCGTTTAATATCGATCTTTAAGTTACGATTATCTAGTGTAAGATCTGCATCAATTTCTTGTATGGGTTTCCATTGGGGGTTGATGGTGATTGTTCCACCATTTAAATGGCTATTAATGGTAAAATTTCCCTGGCCCTGGTCAAAGGGAAAATCTTTAACAAAACCGTTAAAATTAACTGTACCCGAAAATTCCTCTACTTGACGTAAGTCTTTTGTTAACCAGAAATACAATTTCGGTTTTAGCTTGTCTTTAGGTAAAAATTTAGCCCATTTTTGTAAATTTTTTCCTGAATATTCCACGGAGAAACGCATGTTACCCCAGGAGTTTGGTTGTACTTGATCCAATATCCCCTGGGCACTTAAGGTTAGTTCTGGTTGATTTAATAATATGTGCTCAACACTTACTCGATAGCCATCACTAAGCTCTTTCCAATCTAAAGACCCATTAATTTGCGAAAACATTTGGTTGGGATAATTCTTTAGAGCAATATTCGTATCCGTAGAATCTAGTTCTAAACGGCCTTCATGAGGCTGCCAATGGATAGCCCCTGATAGATTATTTACCTTAGGAATTGAATCTTTTGCATCGGCTTCCCACCCCAGATTATTAAAACGAGATAACAAATAGGTAATCTCATTGCGCGAAGACCAGAGGTTATGAGCTTCGCTAAGCGGCTCTGCTGGATTGGGTAAATGAAACAATGGTGCAATCGCAGGGATTTGGAATGAATCAGCCTGCGTCACCAGTAAAATTTGGGTATCCTGCAATTGTCCCTGCGGATTGAGGGCGCTGAGTGGCTGCAAAATATTGATGTCTTTTAACTGAGGTATTAGGGAATTTAAAAGTAAATTTTTAACAAAAATACGATAACTTTGTTGTTCACGATTAAATTTTATCTGCAGCTGATTTTCTGGCCAATCACTGTTTCCTAGGCGTAAATGAATCTGGTCTGCAGATAACTCCCAACCCTCGCTATCAGGCCTCCAGAATAGATTGGCAAAAAAATAATTTACCAGTCGCATTTTTTGATTGTCCATGGTGCGCCAGGCAAGCCGTTTTAATTCGATTTGAGCATGCATCGAGGTCACCGCGCCACGATGGATATCCATCCATAGCTCAAGATTACCTTTACCTCCCTCTAGAGAGACCTTATTCTTCGGTATAAAGTATTGCCACTGTGCAGGGACAATATTCTGAGCTGAAAAGTAAAATTTCCCTTCAATTTCATCAAAATGCTCGGGATTGAAATAGCCATCCCCCAGCAGCTGAAAATCTGTACTACTGGTTTGCTCAAGACGCGCGCTCCCTTTAATTTTATAGCGGCCATTTTGATTCAAAATGGATACATTCAAACCATTTACGGGAATGATACTGCCACTGTTAAAATAAAAATAAGCCGAGACATGACGAATGATTAAACGCTCTTGTTGTGAAAGCCAGGATAGAATCTGCCGCGTACGTTCTGGGGTCATATCCTCACTGTTGATACTATCCGTACTAATTCCATCAATAGTCCAGTGCTCTCCACGCTGACGGAAGGTAAGATGCATATCATCTATGTACAAAACACCAGGTAAAATTTCCCAGTTCCATAATGATTTAAACAGATTGATGCCGACAATCAATTTGTTTAGACGAAAGATTTTTTGTGAGTCAGCACCTAAGGTGACCTGATGAAGTTGCAACATTGGTTGAAACCAGTACCACCCTGTTTCCATGGTTTGAATGGTTACCGGCTGCCCTAAGAGGGTTGATAAGTGTTGTTCAACTTCGGTTTTGTATTGTTTAGCCCAAGGGGTAAGCGACCGAAAGATACTCGAAAGAACAGCCATAAAAATAATCAGGATGGCTAAGGTCATCCAAATCTTTTTTATTATTTTTTTCACTCTATCGGTTCCACATCCTGATTGATTCTTTTACTATACCATTGCTTTTGTGCATACTCATCATTTTCTTTCTGCTCGCGGCGAGATTCTTTTACTGCTTGTTCTTTTTTTAGTTTCTCAATTAATAATTGGATGCTTTCTTCTTCCCTCTTAGTAACTAAATACGCGGTTTGAGCGTGTTGGCGTAACTTGGCTAAATGTGCCAAATGACCATTGAGTTGAATAATCGCTTTATCTAAATGAGCGATAAAGTCCACCCGATGACGTATCTGATTTAAACTCGCGCCTTGCTCGCCTAAGCTTTCCATTTGTTGTAAATAATCGCCCCGGTATCCCACGAGCTGTTCATGTTTTAATTTGTTCTTTTTAAACTCCTCTTGCGCATTGATGACCTCCTGAAATGCTTTTTGAGTATTTTTTTGTTTTATCCCTAAAAGCTGCAGCAAGCTGCTTAAATTGCGACTCATAGTTAGCTCCTGCAGCGAGCCGCTAAATCTGCCAATGCGGATACACTTTCATCATAGCTATAGTGTTCATTCATCCCTTGCTCCATGTATTGCCGCAATGTGTCGTGCGCGACTATTGCTTTATCTAATTGCGGATCTGACCCTTTAACATAAGCACCCAGTAAAATTAAGTCGCGATTTTTTTCATATAATGATAAATATTTTTTAAATAACAGCATGTCCTGCATCTGCTCTTCAGACACAATACTTTGCATCACCCGACTGATTGATGCTTCCAAATCAATTGCCGGGTATTGCCCTTCTTCGGCTAAAGAACGACTTAATACGATGTGTCCATCCAAAATTGCGCGTGCTGCATCCGCTATTGGATCTTGTAAGTCATCCCCTTCCGTAAGCACTGTGTAAAAAGCGGTTATGGAACCACCTGCAGGCAGTCCATTACCTGCTCGTTCAACCAATTTGGGTAATTTGGCAAATACTGAAGGCGGATAACCTTTTGTAGCAGGGGCCTCACCTATGGAGAGTGCTATCTCCCGTTGCGCCTGAGCATAGCGGGTGAGCGAATCCATAAGCAATAAAACATGTTTTCCTTGATCCCGAAAATATTCAGCAATGCTTGTTGCCACTTGCGCCCCATGCAGTCTTCGCAAAGGAGACTCATCTGCCGGTGCCGCAACGACCACCGCCCGTTTTAAACCTTCTTCACCAAGACTGCATTCAATAAATTCTTTGACCTCACGTCCGCGTTCGCCAATTAATCCTACGACAACCACATCGGCTTTAGTAAAGCGCGTCATCATTCCCAGTAATACGGATTTTCCCACGCCACTGCCTGCGAAAAGACCAATACGCTGACCACGGCCAATGGTTAACAAACCATTTAATGCACGAATTCCAACATCCAGGGGGGTATCGATAACTGCTCTTTTTAATGGATTAATCGGAGTCGCATGGAGCGGATAATTATCAGTAAGCTCTAGGGGTGGCCCATCATCAAGGGGTATGCCCGAGCCGTTTACAACACGATTGAGTAAAGGCCAACCCACATCGATACGTGCAATGCGTCCTGTTGGCATGATAATCATTCCAGGCGCCAAGCCTTGAATGTTATCAATAGACATCAGATACACGCGATCATTACTAAAGCCGACAACCTCCGCTTCTATTGTATGATTATGCGCCACTTGAATCAGGCAGCGTGCACCTACCGGTTGATTAAAGCCTTTAGCCTCTAGCGTTAAGCCCACAGCTCTGCTAATACGGCCGCAGTGTAAGAGTCCGAGATCAGGAAACTGCTGCACTTCAGATAAAATTTTACTCAATCTTGATTCATAAATGCTCATAGCTTATTTTTGCTCTGGATCTAAACTAAGTAGATTATCTTTGGTAATGTATTTGGTAAAAATACTGGTCAAACGATGTTGGATACGTCCATCTAATTCACTATGCTCACCCTTTAAATAAAAATCACCGCGATCAAGTTCAGCATCAGCAACCAAAATGTCAAGGAGTCCGGGTATTTCATCAGGGGGAAATTGATTTTTAACCCATGCAACATCATCCGGGTGCATAGCAAAAGTTAAATGACTATTGAGCATTGGTAACTCAGCTCTTACTGCAAAAAGTAAATCCCGTATTTTTTCTGGATGAGCACTTAATTCGATACCAATGCAATGCTGCCCTAACCAGATTAGTGTCTGTATAACCTGCTGAATAATGTGATCATCGAGTAATTTTATCGGCTGCTGAATCAATTCAAACCAGCGTTGTAGTTCTTTTTTCTGGGTCTCAATAAAGGTTTTAGCTTCTTCGATGCCCTCGTTATACCCCTGGGTACGTGCTTCCTCACGTATACGTTCGCATTCCTGGCGTAAAATTTCTTGCGGATCCACAACTGGTGTTTCTGCTGCAGGCTTTGGCTTTTGATCGCGGTAATTCCAGGTTGTAAAATCCTTGTTATTGGTTTGCTTTTTTGGTAGCGGCTCAAATTGCTGTGCCATAACGATCCTTATTTTGCTACTTTGTACTTTAAACAACTCAGATAAAAGCCTTACTTACCTCATTATCATGAAATCGTCTTCCAAAATAAATTTAATTGCCCTACTGCCTGCTTCACGTAAACAATTTATCCTCGGATGATAAAAGGGTTATTGAGGCACTAGTTCCTAAATCATTTCGTCCCCACCCTTAGCGCCTAAGGCAATTTTGCCATCATCAGCTAAGCTTTTAGCAATCGTTAGGATGTCTCGTTGTGCTTTTTCAACTTCGACTACTTTGACAGGCCCTTGCAGTTCAATATCTTCACGCAATAGATCGGCAGCACGTTTCGACATGTTATTAAAAATTTTCTCTTTGGCTTGTTCGGTCGTGCCTTTTAATGCGAGCTTTAGCAAATCCGGAGAAACATCTCGTAATAAAGTCTGGACACTGCGATCATCCATATCAATTAAATTCTCAAACACAAACATTTTGTCGCGAATTTTTTCACTCAAACCTTGATCCCAGTCTTTAATTTTATTCAGTACCTCATCTTCCATCGAGCCATCAAAAAAATTGATGACATCAGCAACACTCTTAATACCGCCGACAGAAGCAGCCTTACTGACTTTCTGCCCACTGAGCTGCTTTTCAATAACCATCCCCAGCTCATTCAATGCTTCCGGCTTCACTGTATCAATATTGCACATCCGTAATAGTACTTCGGAGCGCTTTTCCATCGTAAAATAACGCAATACCTCAGCAGCTTGTTCACTATCAAGATGAATTAGAATTGTTGCAATAATTTGTGGGTGCTCATTACGGATAACATCGGCAATTAAACGTCCATCCAACCATTTTAGGCGATTAAGTCCACTGTCTTTATCCGAAATTAAAATTCGGTCAATAATGGGTGTGGCCTTATCTATGCCCAAAGCCTCGATAAGGACTGTGCGTAAATATTGCTCCGTATCAACCGCGATACTGGTTTGATCACCAATGGCATTCGTAAAATCCATGAGTACATTTTGCATTTTAGTTTTCGTCACGGTGCTTAGCGTGGTCATGGCGACGCCAACCTTTTGTACCTGACGTGGCTCCAAGTGCTTCAGAACCTCTGCTGCATTCTTTTCACCCATACTTAATAATAATATTGCTGCTCGCTCGATACCATCCATATTCTACCCTCGCTCAACCCACGTCTTTACTACTTGCGCCACACGCTTTGGTTCTTTGTCTACCACTTGGCGGAGCAAATTTAATTGCGACTCATAGTCGTTAGCATCCTGAATGGCTAAGGCACCATCATAAGCCAACTCCCCCTGGGGCAACTCAGTTTCTTCTAAATAAGGCAACCCTTCTTCTTTATTGGTTGCCAAGGATTTAAGCATGGGCCGCAGCACCCCGAACACCATGGCCAGAATAAAGAGCGCGCCTGATACCTGTTTGACAATGGACCAAAAAATATCTTTTTGCCAAAACTGTTCATCAGGAATTGGGGCAATGGGATCCGGTTTAACAAAATCGGTGTTAATTACGTTTAAGCTGTCACCGCGCTGACTATTTAAACCAATCGCATCCGCTACCAGAAGTTTAATTTGATTAATCTCTTTTTCGGTTAATGGCTTTTTAACCTCTTTTTTCGTTTTGGGATCCATAGTCATAGGATTATCGACCAAGACTGCGACGGTTAATCTTTTTATACCCCCAGGTTGATTGGTGGTATGGCTGATGGTTTTATCGAGCTCAAAGTTTTTAGTACTTTGAGAACGCACATCAGATGATTGCGAAATATCTTGCTGACCTTGACCCTGCCCTGGCGCCTGTCCTGGCTGATTGGGTGGTGTATTGGGATTTTTAGTGGTTAGTTGCGGGTTAGGTTGTGGTGTATTGGACAAGGTCCCAGGAACACCAACAGCATCGCTTGAAGCATTACGTTTTTCTTCCATAGTCTGTACACTTCGAAGTGCTGGAAGTTCTGGATTAAACGATTCTTGCGTTTGTTCATAACGCGTAAAATCCAAATCTGCAGACACTTTTGCGCGCACCCGGCCATAACCGAGTAATGGTGTTAAAATATCCTGAATCTTTTGCGAATATTGATGTTCCAGATTTTGTCGGTAATCGGAAAATCGTTCCGTCTCGGTAAACAATGTCTGTCCACCACCCTCATTGAGTAGCTGCCCATCTTGATCAACAAGCGTCACACGACTTGCAGAAAGATTTGGAATGCTCGATGCAACTAAATTCACAATAGCCGCAATGGTTTGTTTTTTAAGCTCTAGTCCGGAGTATACATCCAGAAATACAGAAGCGCTGGGTTGATGCATATCGCGTACAAAAGCTGACTCCCGGGGTATGGCTAAGTGCACGCGCGCAGATTTAACATCTTTAAATTTACTAATAGTACGTGCAAGCTCAGCTTCTAATGCTTGCTTGTAGCGTGCATTTTCCATAAATTGGCTCGTACCAAAAGTATTGGTGTTATTAAATAATTCCTCAGAACCCGTTGCATCGCGAGGTAGGCCTTCTGCTGCAAGTTTTAAACGAGAACGTTGCAGATTTTCTGACCGCACCAGAATGGTGCTGTTATTATTATCAATTTTGAATTCAATGCCATTACGCTCTAAAGCTGAGACGACTTCAGCCGTATCACGGGCATTCATCTGCATATAAAGTGGAACATAATTCGGATCGCGCGACCAAAGCACAACGGCTAAACCAATAGCAATACTTGCAGCCAAGCCGATTAATAAACCGATTTGACGAGCAATTGATAAGCTTGTAAATTTTGCTGCAACCATTGACGCATTATCAGCCAATGCCATATTCAACTCCTGTAAAATCTAGTTAGTAAAATAACGTGGGAGTTATTATTTGTCTATACGGGCATGCTCATAATATCTTGATATGCTTGCAAAATTTTATTTTTTACTCGGGTTGTAGCCTCCAAAGCAAGGTTCGATTTTTGAGTGTCGATCATAACCTCACCAATACTGATCTCGGTATCGCCAAATTCATAACGTGTTCTTGATTCATCTGCTTTATTATTCAGATCACTGACTTGTTTGAACGCTTGATGTAACGCCTGACCGAACGAAATGTTATTGTGCTCAGGATTTGCAATAATTCCTTCAGCTTGGGCCGTCATTAATTGCATTTGCTGAAATAAGTTCGCAGTACTAATGTTACTCATATCCTTCATCTTCCTTTACAAAAATTGTGTATTTCCAAAATCTGTTCCTGAAATACTCGCACTTTGAACGCATCCTTTCCCTGACGTCAAACTCGAATCCTCAAAACCAAGCCTTATACAACATACCCCTCTTCACGCATTTTTGCTAATTTATAACGTAAGGTCCTCTCACTTACGCCTAAGACAGCGGCTACTTTTTGCCTGTTTCCCTGATGTTCCGTTAATATTTTACGAATGAGTTCAAATTCATAATCCTGTAAGTTTTTTGCCTCACAAGGGGTTTGCTGCTCCTCCTGCGGCAACTGATGCGTTAACTGTAAATGTTCTGGTTCAATGATTCCTTGTGTTTGTAATACTAAAGCACGCTGAATTACGTTATCGAGCTCACGTGCATTTCCAGGCCAGGAATAATCATGCATTAGTTTTTGAGATGCTGGACTTAATACTGGAATGATTGGTTGCTTATGCTGACAATGTTTTCGAATAATGTAATTAGCCAGTGGAATGATATCATTTTTACGCTCACGCAGTGGATGCCATTGTAGAGGAAAAACATTTAAGCGATAAAATAGATCCTCGCGAAAACGACCCGCGGTAACCTCATCTTTTAGTTGTCTGTTTGTCGTTGCCAGGATGCGCACATCAAGAGCAATTGTTTTATTCGCACCGATACGTTCTACTTCCTTTTCTTGAAGGACGCGTAACAATTTTGCTTGTAAACTCAGGGGCATTTCACTTACTTCATCTAAAAGTAAAGTTCCCCCTTGAGCTTGTTCGAATTTACCCGGGGTTGATTTATACGCTCCAGTGAAGGACCCTTTTTCATAACCAAAGAGAGTTGCTTCCAGCATTTGTTCAGGAATTGCCGCACAATTAATCGCAACAAAAGGTTTCTTACTTCGTGGCGAATGATCATGAATAAAATGGGCTAAAACCTCTTTTCCTGTTCCACTCTCACCGCTTATCATTACCCCACAATCGGATTGGGCAACTTTTAAAGCCATAGAAAGCAGGGCCTGGCTTTTGGGATCATGAGCGACCGGTTCTCCTGTCGTCTCATCGAATTCCATTTTGATGTACTGGTTGATTTTATCGGTTAAAACCTGTGCACTAAAAGGTTTCTGTAAATAATCGACTGCACCGCGGCGCATAGCACCTACAGCATCTTCCACAGAACCATATGCAGTCATCAAGATAACAGGCAAGTCAGGACGTTTGCGCTGAATTTCATTAAGAAGCTGGTTGCCGTCCATTACATCCATGCGGATATCAGACAAGATCACTTTCGGATTATGTAATTCGAGCATTGCTAAAGCTTCTTTACCCTCTTTAGCAGTAATGTAGCTGTGCCCTGCCATTGTCATGGTTTCGGCTAATGCGTCCCTTAGCCCTGCATCATCTTCAACAATTAGAACATGACTCATATCGAATCCCTTGATCGTGTGTATGTATGTTTACTCCAAGGCTCTTCTTAGAGAACCTATAATATCCCCTGATCTCTAAATCCGTGAGCTTAGGGTAAATACAAATGAACCTGTGTTCCTACGTGCTCGGTAGACTCTATATTTACACGTCCACCATGAGCTTTTACCACTGCATAAACAACAGCCAGGCCTAATCCAGTACCTTTTGCTTTCGTAGTAAAAAAAGGAGAAAAAGCTTGATTCAAAACTTCTCCTGACATCCCACGTCCATTATCTTCAACTGATATTTGTATACCGGAACTATCGCATGATGCAAGCGTTAAATGAATAATCGTGGCCTCCGACTGAATTGCATTTATTACTAGGTTTAATACGGCACCCAATAAGGATTCGCCATGAATAATTTTTTCAACACTAATTAAACGATTTTGCACCAGCAACTTAATTCGGTGCCGAGTCACATAAGGTTGCGCACGTTCAACTACTTGGTCACACCAGTAACCCAAATCAGTTAATGTCGGTTTAATGGTTGTTCCGCGTGCAAACAATAATAAATCCTGAATCTGCTGCTCAATGCTGCTGTGACATTCTTTGACCCGCTGCACCCAAGAGAGCATTCGCTCATCATCTGCTAGATTCTGCTGCACATGATCCATATACAAAGTTGCTGAGGCTAATGGAGTTCTGATTTGATGTGCTAATTGTGCAGTCATCGTGCCGATTGAGGCCAGTTTTTTTTCATGCTCGCGTTCTTGCTCATAATCCCGTGACGCGGTGATATCGGTTAGGCTGATTAAATTACCCGGAAGACTATCAAGAGTTGCAATCGCTACATGAACTCGTCGACCATCTGCTAATGACACTTCATGCCCATCATCAGCTCGAGGAACAAAAGCACGTAATAATACATCAAGCCAGAGTGAATCGAGTAAACCATAGCCCAACATCGCTTCGGCCGTAGGATTAAGCCACACAATACGCCCTTGCGAATTGATAATGACCAACGCCGTTGGCAAGCTGGACATTATATCCCACTCAGATAGAGGTATCTGGGGGCGTACAGCGCATGTTTGATAATGCGAATAGTTCATACTGGACGTTATGTTTCAGCGGATATCACTGACTGTAACAAATTTTTTTAGCAAATGACAATGCTTTATCAAGTGAACTCTGAATTCATCCTCGCGGTTACTCGCTAATCCCAAATAGAGATTCATAATGTTTTTAACCAAGAACCTCGTTGCTTGCTTTTATTTTAATCAAATAAATCGTATAATGCGCATCAATGAACGCCCATGGATGGTTTTTATTCAATCCGATTAGAGATATCCATGACAAAATCCTTTGATGCTGCCCTTGAGCGATTAAACCAGAACGATCCGAAGTTAATTCGCCTAAGCATTTTTTATGTCGCAGAAATTGGTGAGCAGGGTATAAAAAAATTATCTGAAGCGCTTAAAGCAAATTCTTATCTGAGGGAGCTTAAGCTGGTAGGGTCAGACAGCATTAGTACGGGCAGCTGCCAGTACTTAGCCCAAGCATTAAAAAATAATTATACTCTTTTAGAATGTGCAGGGGTGGCAGATGCAAATATACCCTTCTATTTGGATCGGAATAAAAAAATAGCCGCCTGCATTATTTCTTTAAGCCAGCTTCAAGATCAGGAAATGCTTCTCGCCTCAGGAGAACTCATTGATGAATGCCTGACCCAGCTGAATATGCTTATCCCAGAACTAGATACTTTACCTCAAAATAGCTACCCCAAGTATATTCATCGATTACTCACTTTTTTATCTCCAAAAAATCACGTTGATCTAGCCACTCAAGCGAGTGCATTACGTATTTTATCACCCTTAATTAAGGCGGTTGCAAACGATCATTGGGTGGTTACCACGCTCACGAATACTTCTTTTCATACAGATCAACTTCAATCATTAACCACTCATGATGAGCATGATTACTCATCAGGAAATCTCAACGGCAGTACGATTCAAAATAAGAAGGATCTGGAGCAACTTATTGAGAAAAATCCGATAATACAGGCTCATTACAGTTTTTCAGAAGATAATGCGCCCCAAAACACTTTAAACCATGTGACAACTTCGGTAAAACTCGAGGAATTAATTCATAATTTCATAAGTGCATTATCTAGTCGCAGCCCCAAAATTTTAAAATCGATGTGGGAGCACAATGCTCCATTAAGCGCCTGGTTCTGTAATAAGGAACTCACTTTAGGCACGCAGCCCTCAGGGCAACCGATATTGCGTAGACTCTCCCTCAAAAAACTTATCGAATATTTTCCATTATTTCTATCAAGTCGCTGCCCAGACATCACAAAAACCATTTGGGATAGTAACCCTTTACTTCGCGCCTGGTTTTGCGGACAGGAATTGGTTGGATATACCGCGCCCATGGACGAATCCACTCTGCCTCCCCTTACTTTTGAAAATATTTTGCACAACTTTAGACATGCTTTATCCAGTCAAAATACATACATAATAAATGCATTATGGAATGGTAATGATTCACTACGTGCCTGGTTGCAAGGTGAAGAAGTTAATTTTAGTACGTTACCCGACGAGCAGACGGGAAGCCAGTCCATCGGTTTGGAAAGTATCGACACCTACTTCAAGTTTGTTTTATCCAGTCATCACTCAACACTTATTATGACGATTTGGAATAAAAATACGCTCCTACAACCTTGGTTTCGTGGTCAAGAAGTAAATTTTGAAAAACAACCCTCCATGCCACCAAAGACCCGTTCCATTGGAGACCTAGAGCTTCTCTTTAATTTCAAAGCAACTTTAGCAAGTCTATGCTGCAATTTTATCTTAGCTATGTGGGAAAATAATGAACGCTTGTACAGTATCATTAAAAATCTCTTGACTATTTCTTCAAAAGAGTTATTAAAAAAAGTATTAAGTAGCAGTAAGGCCGGACGTAGTTCCTTTATTGACAAATATTTAACATGGCTTAACGACAAAAATCTCATTCAATCCACACGAGATGAATTAGCTAAAGAAGTCAAAAATAAAAGAGTATCTAAGTATAAACAAAATCAATTAAATTCTTTGGATAAATATCTCAAACCCTCAATTGTTGAAGACTTAAACTCATCCGATGCAGAGGCTGAGATAAGCGAAGTGGATACGCCACCCGTGTTGCCTCAAGGAACTTCCTCATCATCGAAACAAAACCATGCCTTAAGTTTTTTTAATAATAAAAAACGTTCGCGTGAAGAAGAATCTGAGGAACAACCAAATACAGCTATAAAAAGAAGAAGAAATAACAATAACTTTTAAGCAGGATTATGCTCTTAATTTAAGTCTGACAAGGAGCAAAGATCAGTTTATTTTTTTGCTTTCTGCCGTTCTTGTTGATCGAGCTTTTTTAAATGTTCCAACTTTTCTGCAATTTTAATTTCCAGTCCCCGCCCAACAGGTTGGTACCAATTTGGAGATTCCATTCCTTCAGGAAAATAATGCTCGCCTGCGGCGTAAGCATCCGGCTCGTCATGGGCATAACGATATTCACGACCGTAGCCTAATTTTTTCATAAGCTTGGTAGGAGCATTTCGCAAGTGTGTGGGTACTTCGCGTGAGGGCTCTTTTTTCACAAAGTCGCGCGCACGATTATATGCCTTATAACCGGCATTACTTTTAGGCGCCACTGCAAGATAAAGTACGGTCTGTGCCAAAGCCAAATCACCCTCAGGAGAACCTAGTCGTTCAAAAGTTGCTGCGGCATCATTAGCTAACTGTATGGCCCGAGGATCAGCTAAACCAATATCCTCCCATGCCATACGAATAATACGCCGGGCTAGATACAGCGGGGCCACGCCCCCATCCAGCATTCGGCATAACCAATAGAGAGCGGCATCTGGATTGGAACCACGCACGGATTTATGTAAAGCTGAAATCTGATCATAAAAATTCTCGCCTTTTTTATCGAAGCGTCTGGTAGTATGTGCTAGAGAATTTATTACGGTCGCCTCATCGATTTCCTTTATTTTTAGGGCTTGTGCGGTATCCTGTAATTGCTCTAAAGTATTCAGTAATTTGCGTGCATCTCCATCCGCGAATTCGATAATCAGCACTTCAGCCTCAGGACTAAAAGTTATATTTTCAAACGCATATTTTTGTGCCCGTTTTAATAATTTACGAAGTTCGGGTTCATTTAACGGCTTTAGGACATATACCTGCGCGCGCGACAATAAAGCTGAATTCACTTCAAAGGAGGGGTTTTCCGTCGTCGCACCGATAAAGGTAATCAATCCTGACTCAGTGTAGGGAAGTAACGCATCTTGTTGCGATTTATTAAAACGATGGATTTCATCAATAAATAAAATGGTACGACGGTTCAGGGCTGAGAATTGTTGTGCTTGCTCAACCGCAGCTCGAATGTCTTTAACTCCCGAAAAAACGGCGGATAACGCAATCCATTCGCAGTCAAACAGATGGGCTGTGAGTCGAGCAATGGTTGTTTTACCCACCCCTGGTGGTCCCCATAAAATCATGGAATGGGGATTGCCGCTTAGAAAACTCGAGTGTAAAGGTTTACCTTCCTCCAGCAGATGGCTTTGCCCTATTATCTCTTCTATGCTTTGAGGGCGTAATCGTTCTGCTAGAGGCTGAAATAATTTTTCTGGCTTCATTGTTGGACTACATCAACCCCTTTAGGTGGCTTAAATTGGAATAAAGACGTTGCCAGTTTAGGGTTGATTTTGGTTTGTGATAATCGCACGGTGGTTATCTGCCCTAATTGATCAAATAATTCCAGTGCCGTTAATTGATCTTTTCTAAAGGTTAATCGAATCTGTTGAAAATTTGGGCGCTGGGATTTAGCTTTTAAACTAAAGGTCACATTATCGCCACTACCGGATTGGCTTACAGTAAAATCTCGCGTCACCGTATCATCATAACCGCTTAAAAATAAGGCTGCAGTGCCTCCTAGACCCTTCTCTTGTTTTTTTACGGTGACTTGCTCCAGATCCGTATCATAGATCCAAATTTTCTGGCCATCCGCAATCATAAGTTGGCTCATTGGTTCTTTCGTCTGCCAACGAAAACGGCCAGGACGCTCCAGGGCCATCGTACCGGATGACCGCGAAACTACTTTTGATTTTGCTTTAACGACTTGTTGAAAGCTTGCAGTCATTGAACGTAAAGCATTTAATTTACTTTGCAGTGCATTCTCAGGAGTGTCTGCACAAACGCCAAAACTAAATGTTGCTAAGAGTGCTGCTATTAATAGTCGTTTCATGATTATTCCTCTGTTACGGAGTTAACAAGTACATCGCGATAGCCGCCATCCAATGGGCCTACAATTCCTGTACGTTCCATCTCTTCTACCATGCGCGCCGCACGGTTGTACCCAATTTTCAAACGTCGCTGCACTGCCGAAATGCTGGCTTTGCGCGTTTGAATAACAAACTCCACTGCTTGATCGTATAAGGGATCCTCATCTTCAACCTGGCCTTCCTCATCCCCACTTCGTTCCTCTCCCTCTCCAGGCATTTTCGTAATTTCTTCGATGTAATTGGGCTCACCACGAGCACGCCAATCGTCTGCAATACGATGGACTTCTAAATCGTCAACAAACGCGCCATGCACCCTTAATGGGGCTCCAGTACCGGGTGCTAGATACAACATATCCCCATGCCCCAAGAGCTGCTCTGCCCCTTGCTGATCCAGTATAGTACGAGAATCAATTTTCGATGACACTTGAAACGAGATACGCGTCGGAATGTTTGATTTAATGAGACCGGTTAAAACATCGACTGAAGGCCTTTGCGTCGCTAAAATCATATGGATACCCGCAGCCCGCGCTTTTTGAGCGATACGCGCAATGAGTTGCTCAACTTTCTTACCCACCACCATCATCATGTCTGCTAACTCATCGATAACAACCACTATATGGGGTAAATTTTCTAAAAGTGGGGCAGTCTCATCCATGGAGTCAACAGGTTTCCATAAAGGATTAACTAAAGGCTCACCTTTATTCTGGGCCTCTGTGACTTTACTGTTAAATCCTGCGAGATTGCGCACCCCTACGGCAGCCATTAATTTATAGCGCCGCTCCATTTCCTCCACGCACCAGCGCAAAGCACTAGCAGCCTCTTTCATGTCAGTAACCACCGGAGTCAGGAGATGCGGAATCCCATCATACACGGATAACTCCAGCATTTTAGGGTCAACCATAATTAAGCGTACCTGGTCAGGAGTTGCTTTAAAAAGGATACTGAGAATCATCGCATTAATACCCACGGACTTCCCGGAGCCCGTTGTTCCTGCAACCAATAAATGCGGCATTTTTGCCAAATCCACAACCATCGGGTGGCCTGCAATATCAACTCCAAGTGCTAAAGCAATTGGAGAGTGTGCGTGTTGATATACATCGGCTATAAGCACATCCGATAATCGCACCATTTGTCGGGCCTGGTTGGGTAATTCCAAGCCTACTACGGTTTTACCGGGAATGACCTCAACCACGCGTACCGATATTACTGAGAGCGAACGTGCCAAATCTTTGGATAAGGCTGTTAATTTACTTACTTTAACCCCTGCTGCTAGCTGCAATTCGAATCGTGTCACCACAGGACCGGGATGAACCGCAACAACATCCGCTTGAATACCAAAATCCAACAAATGTTGTTCCAATTCCCGAGACATGTTTTCCAACTCTTGATGCGTATACCCCCCCATTGGCTGCCCGGGCTGACCTTTATCCAACAATTCCAGGGAGGGTAAGCCCCCAGGATTGTGTAATTTAGGCGCGCGGATTTCTGTCAATTCGCGTGGTGGCGGGGCAACCACGACGGGTGCCGTTTTAATCGGTTCTACCCGGGGTGAAGCAGGAGGTGTTACGCTACTCTTTTTTTCACGAACAATTACTGGTTCCGACGCCAAAGTGGGTGGTTCAGCTTCCTGTGCTTTGAACAGTTTGGGTGATGTTTTTGGAGTTACTTTAACTGCCCCCTCATTCTCATCCGTTTTAAATCGGATTCTACTTGCCTGAGCCGCATTATGGAGTTTTTTTACCGAGGCGATAACATAACCTCCTGCCTTTAAAGTATACAGACCAAGCAGTTCGATTGCATAAAGCCAAGATAGACCGGTAAGCCATGTCGTTCCTACTAAAAACATCGCAAGCAAAACTAAAGTAGCCCCATGCAAACTTAACAACTGAAACCAGCTATCACCTAAAAACTGACCAATAAGCCCACCTGGACCATGGATCTCATTAAGGCCTGACCATTGGTTTTCAAAATGAAGCAATCCACACCCACCAAAGGTCATCAGCAAAAATCCCGCGACGCGCAGCAGCAACACATGCTGGTCGATAATCTTGATTGTTTTTAGATCCTGAACAATAGACCAGGCTAAATAGACAGTTATGAAGGGTAGTAAATAAGCAAAATAACCACAAAGGTAATATAACGTATCTGCGATATATGCGCCAACGCGCCCCCCTGAATTAAGGATTAGTTGGGCCTTAGTAAAGGAATGAAACCAACCCGGATCGGAGAGATGAAATGTAAGCAGCGACAGAAATATAAATAGGGCACTGGTAATGGCTAAAATCAGGCCCCCTTCACTAATTCTTTGTGCCATATAAGTCGGCATAGTTTTTTTATGGGAGCTTGCCTTGCGCCCTGATTGTTGTTTTGCCATGGGTGTTTTCACACTGGGTTTATGTCATAATGTTCGCCATATTAACACAAAATAGTAAAATATTAAGGAAGGCTATGACGATCAGTGTTAGCAATTACCACCGTTTGATTATATTAGGCTCAGGCCCTGCAGGATACACTGCCGCAGTTTATGCCGCCCGTGCAAATTTACACCCTGTAATGATTACGGGTATGCAACCAGGTGGCCAGCTTACTACAACCACAGAGGTTGATAATTGGCCTGGTGATGTAGAGGGGCTGCAAGGGCCGGCGCTGATGGAACGGATGCAGAAACATGCTGAACGCTTCGATACGAAAATAATCTTTGATCATATCGTCAAAGCTGACTTATCTAAAAAGCCCTTCACGTTAACTGGAGATAGCGAACAGTACACTTGTGATGCACTCATTATTGCAACCGGAGCTTCAGCACGATACCTGGGATTGGAGTCCGAATCCGCTTATCAGGGACGTGGTGTGTCCGCTTGCGCTACCTGTGATGGCTTTTTCTATCGCAATAAAGCAGTCTGTGTTATCGGAGGAGGGAATACTGCAGTAGAAGAAGCGTTATATCTCTCCAACCTTGCATCCTCCGTTACCCTTATTCATCGACGCGATAGCTTACGTGCTGAGAAAATCCTTCAGGATAAACTTTTTGAAAAAACTCGTTCAGGGAATATTCGCATCATTTGGAATAGCAGTTTGGAAGAAGTTTTAGGTGATGGAAAAAAGGTAAATGGTGCCAAGATTCGTCATCTGGCCGATGGTACGACACAAAACCTCGAAGTCGATGGAGTTTTTATTGCCATTGGGCATACACCCAATACCGACCTGTTTCAAGGGCAACTCGCGATGCGCGATGGTTATATTACCATTAAGTCCGGATTAGAGGGTATGGCAACAAGCACCTCGATTTCGGGAGTTTTTGCTTGTGGAGATGTGGCTGACCATGTTTATCGACAGGCGATTACCTCTGCTGGTTTTGGCTGTATGGCAGCTTTGGACGCAGAGCAATATTTAGATCTGGAAATTAAGTAATTTAGGACGAAGGTGAGTTCTTTGCAGAATTCGCCTTGTTTTTGATTAAGCATTTACAGTGGGCTGCTGATTTTGCTTAATCATTTTTAACATAATGTCTTTACCCATGGCCTCAACCATTTTCATAAATAGTTGGGGCTTTTTAACTTGTAAACGCCTTAAATCTTTATAATGCCAGTAGAGATATTCCACAGGCTCGCGAGCATGAATGGTGGCACTAGCCGTACCATCACTAAAATAACTCATCTCACCAATAAAATGATACCTGCCTAATCTAAGAACCGAATCCGGTAGCGTAATGTATACATAGCCTTCTGTTATCAGCAACAAATCTTCAACGGGGGCACCCTTTTCAAGCATCAATTGATTATAAGAAATACCGCGACGACTGAGTTTAATCAATTTTAAAAACTCATTTGTTGTCATCGTTTCGAAGAATTGATCTTTGATGGCTTGAAGTTCTTCATTTAGATACTGGGGAATCATATCATGAACTAATAACCCAATTTGTACAAAATTGACGATTAGAGAGGCTACTGCCCAGTAGACCATAGGCATTACTTCAACCCATAGCCCATAAGCGACAAAACAAAAATCGGATAAAGCAAAAATAATACGTATGAATAATACTTTACGAAAACTTAAACTTAAAAGAATTAAAATATTTCCGAGACTATAGAGATAATCCACTTCGATTCCTTGAAAATAACAGAGCCTGCGCATAAACAGAAAATTAAACTCTGATAAATTTAGTCTGACTTATTCATAATAAGTCAAAAAGTCTTTCATGCGCAGGATCTGCTGATAGCGATCCAGTTAAACCCTTTAATTGCAAACTCTTGTAAAGTGTTGCTTCAACGCATCTGTTTGCACAAACCAGTTTTAGTTTATTTAATACTATAATAAGTAATCTTTTCTTTTTTAAGTCTTTCTATTAACTTAAATTATAGCGATAAATGCAAGTAAAAAATAAGTAGGGTAAACTATGAATGAGGAAGACCACTTCCCTTCACCGGAAACAAGTGATAAGCAAGGCCTGGTTTATATTGGCGGCCCATTAACTCCAGAGCGGGTCTTATCCGCTTACCAGCAAGGGATTTTTCCGTGGTACTCTCCAGGTACACCTGTGCTTTGGTGGTCACCCAACCCACGCTTAATTATGCGCCCCCAAAATTTTAAAGTTTCACGCAGTCTTGCCAAGTCCTTAAGAAAACCATGGAGGTTTACTATAGATCAGGCGTTCAAGGAAGTGATTATAAATTGTGCAACAACTGCAGAGCGCGTCGATAACACCTGGATTACTCCCGAGATGATGAGTACTTATATCAAACTCCATGAAATGGGTTTTGCTCACTCCTTTGAGGTCTGGCAGCAAGAACGACTGGTAGGCGGACTTTATGGTTTGAGCCTAGGTCGTGCTTTTTTTGGTGAATCCATGTTCCATCTGGAAACCGATGCCTCAAAAATTGCTTTCTTTTATTTATGCGAGACAATGCGCGCCTGGCAGTTCGAGTTTATCGACTGCCAATTACCAACGCCCCACCTAATGAGCTTGGGTGCTCAAGTGATGCATCGACAAGAATTTTTAAGGCTACTGGAAAAGAATTTAAATAATTCTGATAAATTAAACTTATGGCCTCTGGATTAACGAATAATTTATTACCGTTGATTGCTATCCAAGGTAATTTGGCAGTATACTTTGCGAAAATTGATTTTCATATTGGAAATCGTTCATCATTTGTTAAATTATTAGGAGAAATATGGCTAAAGAAGATCATATAGAAATGACAGGTACGGTAATCGATACACTGCCCAATACTATGTTTCGCGTTGAACTTGAAAACGGTCATGTTGTTACTGCACATATTTCTGGCCGCATGCGTAAGAACTACATCAGAATTCTCACGGGTGATAAAGTCAAGGTCGAGCTAACTCCTTATGATTTAACCAAAGGCCGCATCATTTTCCGCGATAAAAATTAAAAAAACGGACATAAACTAAGCGATAATAATTGCATTACGCATAAGCTTAATCCTGCAAAAAATAATGAGTCTTAACCCCAAACCGCCCTGTTTGGGCGAGTAATTTCATAATCTATGCCTCAGGACTTTTGACATCCATGGAAGAGGGAAAATAGAGGATACCGTAATCATCTATAATTCAATCGATAAATAGTTTAAGCTCTTTGTTTGTATTTATGCATGGTGGAATCGAGATGCAGAATAATAAATCGAAGAAATTTGCTGTTATTGCCAACAAAAAGGCACGGAATGCACAAAAGATTAATAATTATACTGAGCGATTTGCTCAAGCACATTTAGAATTCGACCTTTTTTTAGTTGAACCGCAGCTGTTGCGTGACACGATTGACTCATGCCACCAAAAGTACCCCTTAGTTCTCGTAGCTGGTGGCGATGGGACAGTACGTACCGCAGCACAAATCTGTGCTCATTCCCCCTGCACTTTAGGCATTTTGCCTTTAGGAACCTTAAACCATTTTGCTAAAGAATTGAATTTGCCCATTACTCCTGATGAGATGATTGAAGCAATTAATGCTCACCACACCAAACAAATTGATTTGGCTAAGGTTAATGAATTCATTTTTGTAAATAACTCTTCAATTGGTTTTTATCCTCGTTTTGCTCAAAAACGAGATGAATTATCTAAAAGCTATAATAAATGGCTCAGTTATATTCCAAGTTTTTTTCAGGTATTAAAGCATCATCCCAAATACCAGGTCAGCTTAACAAATAATCAACTCAACATGACTTTTAAAACGTCATTTTTGATGATCAGCAATAACCTTTATTCACATAAATTCCCGTTAACAATTGAGCGTGAACGCTTTGATGCTGCAGAGTTAGGTATATATGTTTATAAAAAAGGTAAACTCAGCCTTAAAAAAATTATCAATCTCCTCTTTCGTCGCCCTCAGGACTTACAGATTGAAAAAACCTCGCTTCCCCTGGAGATAAAGGTACAACAACAGACTAAAATTAGGATAGCCCTTGATGGAGATACGGAGGAAACCAACAATCCCTTGTGCTACTCTATTCTACCTGGGGCATTAAAGGTGTTGGTGAAAAAATGATGAAAATAATGCATATTACGGATTTGCACTTCGGCTATCATCGCCAGGATATCATTGAGCCTTTTTTAAATGATGTCGCACGTTTAAAACCCGATTATGTCATTGTTTCAGGGGATTTAACTCATCGTGGTAAGAATGAACAATATCTCGAATTAATGGATTTTTTGCAAAGAATTAGGGCTCAAGTCATCATTGTTCCAGGAAACCATGATGTGCCCTGGAATAATCTGATTGCCCGTGCCTTTTATCCTTATTGGCGTTATAAGCGTTATGTGGCAGAGCTATTTCCTCAGCAGATTGAAACTAGTGAATTAACCATTTATGGAATCAATACAGTAAACCCTTTATATATAAAAGACGGCATTATGCGCCGTTCTGCACTCAATCGTTTGTCGCGATTTATGCGAAAAAATTCCGATAAGCGGAACCTTGTTTTTTTGCATCATAATTTTGACTATATTGCGGGTTTGCACAAACCCCTTCGACACTATCAAAAATTTGTTCGCTATTTAAAAAATAGTCCGATCCATATGGTTTTTACCGGTCATTTGCATTATGCAAATATTACTATTCTTGAGAAAAATGACCATAAACCTTGCCTCCTGCTTCATGGCGGTTCCCTTTTATGCCAGAGGAGTAAAGATAAAAAAAACAGTTATTACTTCATTGAATTAGATGGCTCACAGTGTGCTATTCAATGGCGTGTATTTGGTGAAAATCAATTTACCACCCAGCAACATTTCGATACCGATTTTTCCCAAAATAGTAAGGGTCAACAGGTCAATTTTGTTGCTTAAAATAGCGACTTATAATAAAGAATCTCTTTGAGTAGAGCGCTTCCTTCATAAAACTCTTCAAGTTTAGTGTGATTGGAAGCGGTAAAACCTAGTGCTTCATAAAAATTTCTCGCTAATATATTAGCTTCCAAAACCCATAAAGCAACTGAGACAAAATCTTGTTTTTTTAATTGATTCAAGGCAGCAAGGCATAACTGCCGACCAATCCCTTGACGCCAGTAATCAGGGTGCACGTAAATTGCACTGATCTCGCCGAAGTGTTTGTGCTGCGGAAGCGCATTGCGCAATGGGCATATACTCACAAAACCCACCGTGCGATCAAGCTCTTCAGCCAGAATAACGGTAACTCCGGCGCTCAGAAGATACTCCCACTTATGTAAGCGCTCAGAAAAAGAAAAGCGGTCTAAAATATCTTCAGGAATAAAATCGTGGTACATTTTTTGCCAGGAGATGGCATGAACCGATGCAATTTTCTCAGCATCAGCTATGCTAGCTAACCTCAGGCACGTATTTTTGAGGTGATTCATATCAGAAAATCACTATCGATATTGATTTATTTATTTTAACCGTTATTGTCTGTGTTTGAAAATTTTTTTATTAATTTATGCGTTTCAGTATTAATCTGCGGACATAATTTTCATATAAAAGACATTTTAATCAAATTTTATTCAATTAAATAGTTTTTTATGCTAACATCTAAAAGCGATAATCGGGCATAGGCCTCGATATAGACTTAGGACGAATCAAGGAATAAAAATAATACTCATAAGATTCAAGGATGTTGAGAATAAACTATATAGGAAAGTCACATACCATGAAAAAGAAACATGTCATTGCACTTGTTAATTCGCCAATTAATTCGCAAAAATCCATGGATAAAATTGTAACAAAACTGGTTAAAGGGTTAAAGGATAACCTGAGTCTTCTTAACGAAGATTACGGCTCTCCAGAAGATCAGGAAAAAATTACAATAGTTCATTTTGTCTTAATAAAAAACCCTACCCTTTTAGTAAAATTACTAAAGGAAATGCCTGAACTGCTCAACAAGAAATACGAGATTAAAACCTCAGAAGGAACCGAACAGTGCACAATAGTGCATTTTCTTTTAACAAAAAAGCCTGCTTTTTTAATTAAACTATTAACAGAAAAAGAGGTTGATTTAACAAAATTACTTGCCGGAGCAGATGCTAAAGGACGAACGTTTCTGCATTGTTTAGCAGATGCTCCCTTAAATAAGGAGGATATTAGTGAATTAAGAATTATCATTAAAACACTCCTTGAAAATCATGCGTTCAGTATTAACGCGATAGCGAATGATGGGGATAGCGCTCTTCATAAGTCCGTAAAGGCAAAAAATGTTCTCTTTACCGAGCTTTTATTCGACCTTGGCCGCTTGGATATTAATCTCACGAATAGAGAGGGCCTTAAGGCCATTGATCTTTCCTTAGATAATCCTGAACTGTATCGAATATTTATCCGTTATTTAAATAAATCCGAACGCGATGAAAATCTCACATATGTAAAAAGTACTCCCGTTTTCCAATCCTTTGATTCCGATTATAAATACCCCAGTCTGCTCGTAACTCCTCGCACTAATCTTTCCAGTGATCGAGAACAAAAAAAATTACGTAAACATAATAAACAAAAATCAACGACCGCATTGCCTCGTTCCCAAAATTCCTCCGGTTCAAAACGCAATCGCAGTTACTCTGGTATTACCTCGGATGATACCGCCCAAACCTCAAGCACCAGCGGTTCTTCTGAATTATCCAGCAATTCAAATCAATTTTCCGAAGAATGGAGTGAACGAGATCCGAAATTTCAGCCGCTATCTGCGGTTAATTTTAGCTTTAAGTACAAAGAATGGAGTGAAGCATTTAAGCAATCAACAGCAATAATAACCAACGAAATCTTACAGGATTTTGCAAAACTCTCCAAAGAATACATATTGCCGGATGCTATTAAAGAGATTGCCACACTGAATAGGTCCACATCAGAGCACCTTACCTATCTCTTTATCACGAATTATTTAAACTCAGTGGTTCAGGGAAAAAAGGCGGATGTTTTTAGAAAGCTTGACCGCATCCCAAACTATTTTATTTACGCCACCTTAAACCAACCTGATGATGTAGTATTGGGAAATTCTCAGCCAATTACATCAACTCCTAATTTTGAAGCGATTGATTTAAGCTATTTAAATCTTGAAGAAAATGAAAGAAGAAAAAAACTAATCAATTACCTATGGGTTATCTCTGCATGCCAGCATGAGGAAAATGGTACAATTCAGCGAAGATTCAATAAGAAGAAAATCGCAGATATCACTCTTGGATTACTTACGGAATTTAGTATCCTTGAAATTTGTCGTGCAACAAGAAACATTTATAAACAATTAGATAACGATCAGAAAATATGCGCAAATTTGATTATTATGTTCGCCACAATTTTCTACTATCGTGAAGCCGGTGAATTGCCTGCTGATGTACAAATCCAA
Source organism: Legionella sp. (assembly GCA_017306715.1). Classification (GTDB taxonomy): domain Bacteria; phylum Pseudomonadota; class Gammaproteobacteria; order Legionellales; family Legionellaceae; genus Legionella. The sequence goes on from JAFKHV010000021.1 coordinate 51,557, forward strand.
ATTGATTTTATCATTAGTTTAAATAACAAAAGCGATTCTTTGGACTCCCCTCGTAAATCAACAGATACGATATCACTCAAATACCAAATTAAAGAAATAATGGAAAATATCGTATCTAAGTGCCTTATGATTGATCAGGAAATGCCGACAGCAAATGAAGTTAAAGATAATGATAAAAAATTTAAAAGAGATTCTTTGCAAGTAGACCACGAAATACAAAATTTCAAAACCATAAGCTCACTTTATGATCAGCTAGCATCACCAGAAACATTAGTGGATTTCAACCAACTTGTTACAAAAGCTATTGCCACTGATGATGTCCATGCTCAGTTTGAACTCACGGGACTTGTTGCACGGGAAATAAAGAAATTAACGATCACGATGTATCAGGAGCTTAGATTTGCCGACCTGACTAATGAGAATTCAGTAATTTTAATGAATTATACTAATGCTCTGGAAAAATTAAGAAATTATTTCACAGATAAAATTTTAAGTGATAACAATCCTTATAAAGCGCTCAATTTTCTTTTAGAACTATCAAAACACATCCTATCAACCGACTCTAAAGAGTTTCCAGATTTGAATTTTATTTATGAAATATATGCCATTTTAATCAGTCCAGAAATTTATAATCTACCGGACTTTGAGAAACTGGATAAAGAAACTATAAATGAAATCCAGAAGATTACGTGTCCTTTAAAAAACAATGCAAACCATCATGAATTTTATAAGAAACACTCGCGCACCTTACCGCAAATCTCCTTCACTAAGAAATCGATTATCGCTGCTATTGAAAGTAACGATGATAAAATAGAACGTTATGAAGCGATGGGTAAAAGCATCACTCAATTCCTGGAAACAAAATGTATCACCCTAGGCAAATTTATTTATCAAACAAATATAATGAGCCTTCTGGAATCATACCAAATTGTCAGTATTGAACAATTACAAGAAAAAATGCTCACACACTGTGCCCCCTCAGCAATCGATTTAAATGAAGCATTGCAATTTAATGAACTTCTTGGGCTAATTGATAAAAAATATTTGTCGAAAGAAATTGTCCCTGGAGCAATTAAAAATTTTCAGTACATCTCACCTAAAAAATTAGCACTTAAATTAGTGGAAATTTTCTCTGAGCAGGTCAATACCTTTACAACAGAAGAGAAAGACCAGTATTACAAACAATTAGATAAAATGATTAATAAAATATTCATGAACAAATCCATTGATTTGACAAAAAACGAAATGATTGAAGTTCGTAACAAATTGAAACAGTTTAAAACCCAAATTAAAGGGAGTAAAGAATCAAACTTTCGCCGAGAATTTATGCATCACGCGCGACATACTTTGGCAACACCCATAATATCCAATGAGACCAAAGAAAAAAATGATCATCTACCATCTATGGTGATTAATTTAAACAGCTATTCTGAGAATATTTTCGAGTTACTTCAGCAAATTAATACCCTATGTCAAGAGAAAGAATTTAATCCAGAATTTCTCTATAATCGTGAGAAGTTGGAAAGTATCTTACAACTACCCTCCTGTTTAATTGCTATGATGCAAAAAAATTTGCATCAGGACCCCCTATCAGAAGAAAACCGGAATATTGTTTTAAGACAAGTTGAAAAACTTCAAGAGATTGTTCCCAATATCTTAAGCTCTTGCCACCAAAAAAATGCTCCCTCTCAAGAAGAGACTGATCAGATAATCAAGGATATTAATCATTTAAAAGATCAAATTTCCAATGCAACTGAGCCAATGCACAGTCCTCCTCAGAACTCAGGTTTGACTATCGAAGATGCTAGAGCAAGGTTCTTCCATCACCATCATTCTTATTCAGAACCAACAAATATTGTTGCATCGAACACGAATCAAAGTCCAAGTCAGAGTAACGACTAGTACAGCTATAGAAGGCACAATATTTTTTGTGCCAGAGCTGCATTAAATTATTTATGGATGGTGGAACTTTCGAAAATGAGGGTTAAGCTACCTTTTCCTCAAAAGAGTTAAGATTGCTTTTCAGGATAGAAAATTATTGTAGTGGAACAAAAAATAAGCGCAAAAGAACCCAATACGATTATTTGATCGTGTAAAGATAGTAAACAGAATTAACTTTAATGAATTATCTTAATCCACAATTTTTGCCATTATGTAACCAATACTCGTAGCGACAATCAAAGCAACGAGAGGATTGCGCTTCACTTTAACGAAGAGCGCTTCGGCCTTTTCATCTAGGGGATTACCGAAGGAACTACCATTCTGTTGTTTGTTCTCTTCGACGGTGATTAATAGTTCGGATTCCTGGAGATTTTCTTCTTTCATCTTATGCTCCTGTGTAGATTATTAATAAAGTGTAAGCAGCAATGCTGCTTACACGAGTATCAATATTACTTCTTCATTAAACGAGAGAGGATAAAACCAACTCCTCCAGCAATAAGAAGAGAAGATAATGGGTGACGACGAACTTTACGGATAAGTTCGATGCTGTATTCTTCCATTGTGGACTCTAATGCATCCAGACGTTCTTTTCCGCCTTCGTATAAATCACTGGCTTTTTCTTTTACGCGCTCGGCAGTCGATCCCATTTTATCTTTAACATCATGATAAGTTTCGTTTACTTTATCTTTAGTTTGATCGAGTGTGTGTTTCACATCTGATTTCATGTTCCATGTATCCATGACTCTCTCCTTGATGATCGTTTGATAAATGTTAATCATTGCCTGTTCGGCATAATCTTATTGAGTATAGACGATTTACTTGAGAACAACAGCTGAAGCTAGGCTTCTCAGAACATGTATTTTATACACCGTACGATAAAGAAAGATAACATTTAGGCATCCGAGCCTTTTTATTATCTTTTACCTTTATCGTACGGAAAATGGTGATAGCTAACGATAAAGGTTGCTTTGATTATTCAACGCGACCTGCGTCACTAACTAAAGCAACATCTTGTGCTTTAAGACCTTTAGGCCCTTTATCAAGCACAAAGGTAACTGGATCATTTTCGTGAAGCGTTTTGAATCCAACACCCTGTATGTCCTTGTAATGCACAAAGATGTCATCGCCGTGCTGATTAATAATAAATCCAAATCCTTTTTTTTCATTAAACCATTTCACATGGCCTGTCTCTCTTTGCGACATTAGATATCCCCTTTGTCCTATAAGCTTAACTTTTTAACCAGTTATAGATGCTTATCTTCACGCAACCCGATAGTGGTAAAAGAAATTAACTCACTAATAAGACAACTGCGTTATAATAAACATTTAACTGTACAATGAACCCTGTACAGTAAGATTAGCATAACAGTTTTTTATTGATTGTTAAGGACTTTTTATATAATTCTTAATAATTATTACAAGTTTGAATTATCGAAAAATCACTATGAATGATATAAAAACATCTTTTATAAAATTAGCGCTTGACTGCGGTGTTTTGAAATTTGGTCATTTTACCTTGAAGTCAGGCAGAATAAGCCCTTACTTTTTTAATGCCGGTTTATTCTACCAGGGAAAAGCCTTAAGTCAGCTTGGTCAGTTTTATGCACAAACACTCATAAATCATCAAGTTGAATTTGATCAACTTTTCGGACCCGCTTACAAAGGCTTACCTCTAGCCACCGCCACAGCTATAGCGCTGGCGCATGAAAATCTCGAAGTTACCGTAACTTTTAATCGCAAAGAGATAAAAGATCATGGCGAAGGTGGACAATTAATCGGTGCCTCGTTAACGGGACGCACAATCATTATTGATGATGTGATTACTGCAGGAACCGCCTTTCGTGAATCCCGTGATTTAATAAAAAGTAATGGCGGTATTTTAACCGGTGTACTCATCGCTTTAGACCGTTGTGAACGTGGTGAAGGGAAAACCTCAGCCGTCATGGATATTATCAACGAGGGCATTGCGGTCTATTCCATCATTAATTTTTTTGATTTATTAGAATATCTGGAACAGCATGGGCATCCAGCAGAAATCAAAAAAATGCGCACTTATCACACTTTATATGGTGTTTAATCTGTAATTTATCTTGACGAAATAAACAAGATCACTGTAGCATTGTAATTATGTTCTACTACACTAATACATTATCATGAAATTACATAACACCTTAAAACATTCTGACCTCGTGGCCCTAATGCATGCTATTTCACTTATTCGCAACAAAGAGGAAGCGCTGCAATTTTTTACTGATTTATGTACACCTGCGGAACTGGAGGCGATGGCCGATCGCTGGCAGGTTGTTCCATTATTACGCCAAGGAATCCCTTATCGAACTATAAATGAGCAAACAGGTGTAAGCGTGACTACCGTTACCCGTGTAGCTCGTTGTTTAACATTTGGTACTGGTGGGTACCAATTAATTGCCGACCGCGCGGAGGAAACGTGAATAATCGATTGAGACTTGCTTTACAAAAGAAAGGCCGACTGGCTGAGGAATCTCTCACTTTGCTTCAACAATGCGGATTAAAATTCCGCATCAAACCCAATGCGCTCATCACTCATATTGAAAATTTCCCCATTGATTTATTGTTTGTTCGCGATGATGACATCCCTACTTTGGTTTTAGACGGTTTATGTGACGGCGGCATTGTTGGTCAAAATATGCTGTATGAATCTTCGTTGGCCCAGCCACCGCTAAATGATTGGGAAGTTATCGCCCCCTTAGCTAAATGTACTTGCCGCCTGTCAATCGCTGTCAATGATACATTTTACTATAAAGATATATCTGACCTAAGCGGGAAACGTATCGCTACAAGCTATCCCAATTTACTGCAGCAATATCTACAAGCAAAACAAATAAAAAGTGAAATCCTTACTCTTTCAGGCTCAGTTGAGGTAGCACCACGCATGGGCATGGCGGATGCAATCTGTGATTTAGTCTCCACCGGCCAAACTTTGGAAGAAAATCAGCTTAAAGAAGTTGAAACCATCATGCACAGTGAGGCCGTATTAATTAAAAATAAAAATACGCACTCATTTCCAGAACTCTTTACCCTGCTTGCACGCAGAATAAAGGCGGTTCAACAAGCATTAGAACGAAAATACATTGTTTTCCATGCACCCTTTGTTGCGCTTTCTGCAATTGCCAAGCAACTCCCCGGGGCTGAAGCACCTACTATTGTCCCTTTACCCCATTGCACAGAAAAGGTTGCGGTCCATGTGGTCTCAACCGAGCGAATTTTTTGGAATACTTTAGAACGCATTCAACAACTGGGTGCCAGTTCAATTTTAGTATTACCCATAGAACAAATGTTGGAGTAGATGCGATGTTGACTATAAAAATTTGGGACTGTTTAACCAAAGACGAACAAAAAGCCTGCTTAAAAAGACCAGTGCAGAAATATAAAGAGAGAGAACAGGCGGTGCAAGAAATTCTAATTCAGGTCCGTGAACAAGGTGATGCTGCCCTTTATGAACTCACAACTCGCTTCGACCAAGTTAATCTATCCTCAATTAGGACCTCGATTACAACAAAAGACTCATCTGCATTGCCGCTTAAAACGCTTAAGGCGATAGAGCAGGCCATTAGGAATATCCGCGCATATCACAAAACACAATTACCACAAACACAAAGGATGTCCCCCATCTCCGGAGTTACGATAACTACCGTATATAAACCGTTAAAACGCGTGGGAATTTATGTCCCTCAGGGTTTAATCTCTTCTTTATTGATGCAGGTAGTACCGGCACAAGTTGCCGGTTGCGCCGAAATTATTATCTGCACCCCCCCGAATGCTGAGGGAGAAATTGCTGCATCCATTCGCGGTGCAGCCGCTTTATGTGGGATTGACAAAATTTACACACTGGGTGGCGCGCACGCGATTGCAGCAATGGCTTATGGTACAGAAACGGTTCCAAAAGTAGATAAAATATTCGGGCCCGGCAATAGTTATGTCACCCAGGCTAAAAATATAGTAGCCCAAGATCCTGAGGGTGCTGCGATTGATTTGCCTGCTGGGCCTTCTGAAGCAATGATCGTGGCAGGAAAAGAAGCCAATCCTGATTTTATTGCGGCAGATCTGCTCGCACAAGCAGAGCATGGTGGTGACTCCCAGGTCATACTCATTTGTGATAATGAAGGTCTTGCTCTGCGAGTTAATGAGGCACTTAGACAACAGGCCAAAAAGCTACCCCGGACACCTATTGTGCAGCAAGCCTTTGCACAGAGCTGCATTCTCATCAGCACGAACTTGTCGCAAACTTTAAAAATAATCAATGAATATGCACCAGAACATTTGCTACTTCAGGGGAGTGATGTAGAACCCCTAAGCGATCAGGTTCAAGCTGCGGGTACTATTTTTCGTGGTGCTTGGGCCGCTGAAGCTTTAGGCGATTATGCAACCGGCTCCAATCACGTGCTCCCGACCTACGGCTTTGCTCGCAATCATCGTGGTTTAAGTACCCGAGATTTTTTTACGGGGTTTACTGTACAAGATGTAAACCGACAAGGTTTAAAATCTCTTGCCGAGACCGTAATGACTCTTGCAAAAATGGAACAATTAACCGCACACGCTTATGCAGTGCAGGTGCGATTAAATGCATTGGAGGTAGGTCAATGTCTATAGTCAACCTTGTCCGAACAGATTTACAGCAAAAAATTTATGAGGCAGGCAAAAAACAGGCGCTCCCAATTCGTTTACATCTCAATGAACTGGCTTGGGAAATTCCCTCAGCCTTTGGTAGGCCGTTAAATCACTACCCTTGTCGCACGCTCTGGAATGAACTATGTGCCGATCTAGCGGGAAAATATCAGCTTCCGGTCGACTACATTACCCTCACTCGAGGTGCAGATGACGGCATTGACCTATTATTCCGATTATTTTTGCAATCAGGTTGCGATGGCATTTTGCAATGCTCGCCAACTTTTTTCATGTATGAGTTTTATGCAAATTTACAAGGCTGTCTTGTATATGATTGCCCTTTAAATCCTGAGGATAATTTTAAGTTTTGCATCAACCAAATTACAGCACAATGGCAAGCAACCTGTAAAATTATCCTGTTATGCTCACCTAATAACCCAACTGGAAACTCGCCCACCATAAATCAAATTCGTGAACTATGTCGTGTTTTTAAAAACCGTGCCGCTATTGTTATTGATGAGGCCTATATTGAATTCAGTGCCCAGGAAAGTGCTGTTTCGTTAATTGAGGAATGCGACAATTTAATTATCTTACGCACTTTATCAAAGGCTTATGGCTTAGCTTCCCTAAGAGTAGGCGCAGTGATTGCCCAGCCCGATATTATCGCAGCACTCAATCAAATCGCCCCACCCTATCCCTTATCAAGCATCGTCATGCAGCAGGCATTAAGTTGCTTAAAGCATGAGTCACGATTTAAAGCTTATTTAACCGCAACCCAAAGTGCCCGAGCCCAGTTATTCAGTGCATTATCACAGTGTGCGCTTATTGATAAAGTTTATCCTTCTGAAGCTAATTTTCTTTTAGTAAAGACTCGATACGCATCTACCATCAATCAAGCGTTAAGCAATGTGGGTATCAGCATCAAAAACTTTTCTCAACCTAATCTTCAGCATTACTTACGGTTTACCGTCGGAACACCTGCTCAAAATGAGCTCCTACTAAAAACACTAATGCTCTGTGAGGCTTTATGAACATTTTATTTATTGACCGAGATGGCACGCTCATTGAAGAGCCTCAAGATTATCAAGTGGATGCCTTAAATAAAGTGAAGCTTATGCGCGGTGTTATCCCGGCATTATTAAAGCTTCAAGAAGCTGGTTATCGCCTGGTGATGGTGAGTAATCAAGACGGTTTAGGTACCAAGAGTTTTCCGCAAGTCCAATTTTCAGAATGCCAGGATTTTCTAATAACGCTGTTGCAATCCCAAGGAATTGAATTCGACCAAATTTTCATTTGCCCCCATTTTGCCAACCAAAACTGTTCGTGTAGAAAACCGCAAATTGGGCTTGTTGTGGAATATATTAAAAAGAATGCCATAAATAATAGGGACTCTTGGGTCCTTGGCGATCGCACAACCGACCAGCAATTTGCACAGAACTTAGGTCTTAATTTTTGTCGCATCAGTCCAGAGACTCCATGGAGCGATTGTTTAAAACGCATTTTAAAAAAAACACGTAAGGCTAATATTTTGCGCGAAACCCAAGAAACAAAAATAGCACTTACAATCGATTTAGAGGACAGTGAAACGAAAACGTCTATCAATACCCCATTGCCTTTTTTTAATCATATGCTCGAACAAGTTGCCAAGCATAGTGGTTTTTCTCTGCAGCTCTCTGCAGCAGGTGACACCGATGTCGATGACCACCATCTGATTGAAGATGTAGCGATAATATTGGGTACGGCAATTAAACAGGCGTTGGGTGACAAACAGGGCATCGAACGTTACGGCTTTTTACTCCCCATGGACGAAGCATTAGTTTCCATCGCATTAGACTTAAGTGGTCGTAGCTTTAGTAAATTCTCAGGCCAGTTCACCCGCGAACAGGTGGGAGGTATTGCAACTGAAATGATCCCTCACTTTTTTTATTCTTTTGCCCATGCACTGGAAGCAACGCTACACATCACGATTGAGGGAAAGAACAACCATCATATGATTGAAGCCTGCTTTAAAGCTCTAGGCCGTGTGTTGAAACAAGCGTGTGCCTGTACGGGTATCAAGATACCCAGTACCAAGGGGGTTTTATGATTGCAATTATTGATGTAAGCGGTAATAACCTGGCTTCTGTGGTTAACGCCGTCAAACGTTTAGGTTATGCTGCGGAGTTGACTCACCAACCCAAAAAACTTGCCGCGGCAAGCCACATCATTCTGCCAGGAGTCGGTACGGCAGCCAGAGGTATGGCCGCTCTAAAACAATATAATTTAATTGAGCCCCTGCGTGCCACGTCCAAGCCGTTATTAGGCATTTGTCTTGGCATGCAGCTGTTATTGGATTATAGCGAGGAAGGTAATGTCCCCTGTTTAGGAATGATTCCAGGTTTTGCAAAACGATTAACGCCGCAAGCAAATATGCCAGTCCCCCATATGGGTTGGAACTCTTTGGAATGGATAAAAACCTGCCCCTTAGCCCGAGGTTTAAAAACTAAAAGCTGGATGTATTTTGTGCACAGCTATGCTTTACCCGTAACCCAAAATACCCTGGCTGCCTGCAGCTACAGCGAAAATTTTAGCGCCGTTATAAATAAAGATAATATTTATGGTATGCAATTTCATCCGGAAAAATCATCCGATGAGGGGCTCATTTTACTCAAGAATTTTTTGGAGCTTACATGAAACGAATACCCGCAATCGATTTACAGGCAGGGCGCTGCGTTCGTTTACGTCAGGGCCGATTTGATGATGTAGACGAATATGCAATTTCTCCTGTGCGTTATGCCAATCTACTCGCAGAAGCTGGTGCCGGTCATCTGCATTTGGTGGATCTGGATGGTGCACGGTTAGGTGTACTAATGCAATCAGATCTCGTGCGCACGATGGCCCAAAGTAATTTACAGTTACAAGTAGGTGGAGGAATTCGCTCTCTTGCAGCAGCTAAAGAATATATCGCCTTAGGGGTAAATTATTTAGTCATTGGCAGCCTGGCGATTACCCAACCTGATATAGCGAAACAAATGATTACAGAAATTGGCCTCGATAAAATTGTCCTGGCGTTTGATGTGCGTATAACTGAGTCGAGGATATATCCTGCAATCCATGGTTGGCAGCAAAATTCAACAAAAAACTTATGGGATATTGTAAAGGAGTATTACGAATTTGGCGTTAAAACCATTTTATGCACGGACATCGCCTGTGATGGTATGCTGCAGGGGCCTAATTTTTGGTTATACCAGGAAGCCGTTCAACGCTTCCCAAACATTCAGTGGCAAGCGTCAGGTGGCATTCGTCACTTGAAAGATGTAAAAGAATTAGAAGAACTTGGAGTGGACGCGGCAATATTGGGTAAATGTCTCTACCAGGAGCATGTTCCATTGACCCAATGGTTTCAGTCTCCCGTTGATGAAGGAGCAAATTGATGTTATGCAAACGCATTATACCCTGTTTGGATGTACGCAATAATCAAGTAGTTAAAGGCGTACGCTTCAAAAACCATCGCATTTTAGGCGAGGTGCTCCCCATGGCTAAATATTATTCCGACGCTGGTGCAGATGAGCTGGTTTTTTATGACATAACTGCGAGTGCAGAACGAAGAACACTGCACCAAAAACAAATTCAAGATATCGCCGCAACCATTAATATTCCCTTCACAGTTGCTGGGGGGATACGCACCTTGCATCAGGCTCGAGAATTACTTAAGGCGGGTGCAGATAAGGTTTCCATCAATAGCCCTGCGCTGGAAAATCCAGACCTCATTAACCAGTTGACACAGGAGTTTGGCAGTCAATGTGTCGTAATTGGGGTTGATAGTCTATGGGTACAGGGCGATTACTATGTCTATCAATATACCGGAGACCCTACTAAAATGAGGGGTACCCAACGCAAAACCAAAGCCTGGCTACAAGAAGTACAAGATCGTGGCGCAGGTGAGATCGTAATGAACTGCATGCATGCTGATGGTACCCGCATGGGCTTTGACCAGGAGCAGATTCAAAAAACAACAGCGGCAATCAGTATACCTGTTATTGCATCAGGCGGTGCTGGAACTATTCGTGATTTTAGCGAATTGTTTGCGAACACCTCCGTTAGTGGTGCACTCGCAGCAAGTATTTTCCATGAGCAAGTGATTCGTATAGATGAGGTCAAATTGCACTTGTTACAACAACAAATAGAGGTAAGAATATGATTCAATTGGACAGTAGTATTCTTAATTGGCATAAAATGGGTGGGCTTATTCCAGCCATTATCCAACATGCAGAAAAT
>JAFKHV010000140.1 GCA_017306715.1 Legionella sp.
TTGCTTATTGCCCAGTGCAGAAATTAAGTGAGCGTATTCAGGAGAGAAATCGTAAAGCGGACATCGATAATCCTATGGATAAACGGGAAGGATTATTTCCATTTCATCAGTTAGCAACGTTAGTCACGGCAGATAAATTATTTGATGATTCTTCTGAGCACGTTCTCTCAAGAAATGAATTGTTTTATATGGTCAATAAACATGCCAATACAGACAAAAATGGTGACTCCTTATTTTTAGAAAACCCTGTTGACATTGATGCGCTACAACAAAGTCACCACGAAGAAGTACAGATAGTAACCACCTCAGATCGGGTGGTCAAACTGCAGATCAACGATGATTCTCTGGCATTATCCTCCGATGATTTACCACGCATAGGCTCTAAAAAAACTATTGAGGAGTATAGTAAGCTAGCTAATCGGTTTGGTTTTTTTGAAAACCAAGAACGTGTTTCGCTTAATATTTCCAAAGGCATCGATTTTGATGCTGTTATTAATACTGCAAAAGGGAATCCTACCACACTCGCTAACGAATTTTTAGAGAAATTGGAAAAAAGTAAAATATCCCTTGAACATGTTTCAACACTATAAAAGTGTTGGCATAGGTTTCTTTATGATTTAAAATCAATCAATTAATCTTAATAATCAACATCAAGAGCTTTACCATGGTTTCATATTGAAAGGAGAGGGGTTAAATATTACTTGTTCTTGTTCCCCCTCTTCCGTCCTTTTAGGTTCTATATCCTTATTAGACTCAGTTTTTTCTTGTTTAGAGGGTTTATAAGGTTTGGGTTCCATTGAAAGTGGATTTGGAGCAAGAGTTCGCTCTTTTGTGACTTCATCTTTTTCTTGTGCTTTCGGACTGGGTATGGGCACTAAATTATTTGCTAGTCTTTGGATAAATGCATCGTATAGGGCTAATGTGGGCATGGTAATACTAAGAGAACGTATGTTTCCTTCCTCATCTTGAATGAGTTGTAAACAATCATCGTAAAGATTATTCTCTTCTTTAAATTCATGGAATTCTTTTATAATCGCTTCCATGAATTTTTTTAATTCTTTACTTTGCTCTTCAGTTAATTCCTTAGGTTCACAAAGCAATTTAATCGTAAGGGTCTTTGATGCGCGATCACTATCAACCAGCAATAGTCCTTTGGCAATCAATTCAGCAATTATTTCAGGGTCAAAACTAGATTCTAAATCAAGTTCTTCTGAACCAAACTCGCCTATTAATCCATCCGTAGTCTCAACTATGTTGCGTGGTCGAGCTAGAGATCTATCTTCACTTTGGCTTGCATTTTCCTCAGATGTCTTATCAGAGGAGGCACTATCACCTCCACCGCCGCCACCACCACCTCCATGTCCAGAACAAAGACGTTTAGGTACAATTTCTTTAAAACAAACCTTGCAACGTACTTTTGCTGTTTCATCAGCAGACTCTTTTTTTTCTGCCTCTTTATTTTTTTCTTTTGCTTTGGTTAATAGTTGTAACGTGAGTGTAGCTGAAGATATTTTTGGTTCTTCTGCTGTAGTTGATTCAAAGATAGGCCGATGTTTTCCTTTGTCTTTTTTCATGAAGAAACCAATTTTAAATCTGTAATAATAGAGAAATTATATGTGAAATTAGTTCATTTAATTCTTTTTGCTGGAATTTTTACATTATTTTTACGGAAGAAGCTGTAATACTATAATAAATCTTCCTAAACACTGTGACACCTAATGTTCTACTTTATTATCACCATACCTTTTTTATTAGTTATCTTAAAACTTCTACTAACCAATATACTTGTTCCCCATTTCAAGAAAAAAGAGCTAAAAAAACAGTTAAGTCAGAATACAGATTGGTCAAGAATAGAAAAAAGGATTGGGATTTTGGAGACACTTTACAAAAAGGCTCGTGCAAAATCCTCTTCGATAAGGTATCGATTATTACATTTGATTCAAGATAAGGAGTTTATTTATGGAGAAATCGATTTTTTGTCGTTTTATACCATTCTTGAGCGAGCCACCCCTTCCACTCAGGATATTTTTTTTGACTTAGGTTCGGGCTCGGGAAAAGCAGTATTGAGCACTATGTTATTTTTTAATGTTAACAAATCTATTGGTATTGAGTTGTTGCCACCTCTGTATGAGCAATCGAATACCCTGCTTAAAAAGGCAATTCAACGATTTCAACAAATTGATGTTGAGAAAGAATACCTACCTCAAATGGAGCGCATTCAATTTATCAATGACAGTTTTTTACATTACGATTTTGGGGATGCTAGTATTATTTATGTGGCAGCCACTTGTCTTACTGATGCGACCTGGAATGAATTAATTTCAAAGATGGCTTGTCTAAAATCAGGAAGTCGAATTATTGTGGTCACTCGAATAATACATCATGAACAATTTGAACTTATTTATCAGGGCGTAGAATTAATGAGTTGGGGGCTATGTCCAGTTAGAATATATAAAATCATACACTAAACCGTTTGGCTGAATACAGCCCATAGGAAGTATAACTGAGAAGGAGTACTCCATAAACCAAACTCATTCCAGGAACAGCGAAATTACCGCATCGCATAAAAAAGAATAAAACCAAGGTAGGTGTTGCAGCTACAGCTAATAGACGACATGCGGCTTTAAATGGGAGTTTAAAGCTGAAAAAAATATCAGAAAACAACTGCACCAGTGCAGACAGTAAAAGTAACATAACCCCAAAAAAACCAAAATAAAATAAAATTATGCAGGGAAAAATAAGGATTTGCATCAACGTATTTAATCTGGAAATCCCAGTGGAATGAATCCACTCTTCGCCAGAGAGTATTCCATTAAGCCCTTTGTCAAAAGTACGTATATAAATGGGGTTGCCAATGTTGCTTTTAACCAAACCTAAAAACTGTTTATAGCTAGGCGGTCTTAAAATCATTTTATTTTTGGTGATTAAAACCGTGAGTTGAGGGTATGCCTGATTCATATCAGACACTGTTCCTGTCGTATCGATTATTGAAACCACTTCTCCCTTGTTGTTTTTTATTAAATAGGGCATAGGTTGATCGTAAGTGATCTCGCCATTTTGCATGGTCAGTAGCGGGAGTGACTGTATGGGGAATAGAATCTCCTCCTTAAAAAAATGATTAAATTCTACGATTACCCGTCCAGATAAAGGAATGGCCCCCAAAATAATGAGGAATAAAAGATACCCCAGACCCAATCCCTGCCAACGCTTCACCACATCGGAATATAAAACAGAAGAATAGAACGAAGCGTAAAGAGCTTTACTATATTGTGATAAAGCAAAAAACCAATGATATAATCGTTCGTACATTAGTACCTCTTGGAGAATACTATCATTAGCTGTATTTTCCTGTATAACCAGCTCATGATGAGATATTTATTTTCTAATTGAAGTATCAACCTTTTTCTCCGATAGAAACATTTCGAGAACGTAAGTACAGATACAACGTAGTTTTAGAAATATCCAACTGTTCAGCAATTTTTTTAACAGGGATGGTTCCATTTTTATAAAGAGCTTCAGCAATAGCCGCTTTTTCCATTGCTGATTTTGACATGCCCTTGGGTCTTCCTCCTTTTCTTCCTCGAGCTCGAGCTGATTTTAACCCCGCTTGAGTTCGCTCTCGGATTAATTCACGTTCAAACTCTGCCAATGTTGCGAAAATACCAAATATCATCCGTCCCTGGGCAGTTGA
>JAFKHV010000022.1 GCA_017306715.1 Legionella sp.
TTGTGGAGCGTGTTCCTGGTAACCAGCATTGATAAAAATTTGATTTTATATTTTGGGCTTATTCCCAGAAAAATACGGGGGATTCCTGGCATTTTTTTAGCGCCTTTTCTCCATGCTTCATTCAACCATATTTTCTTCAATACCATACCTCTCATTGTTTTAAGTAATTTCATCCTGCTGCAGGGACTGCCTTACTACTTACTCGTGACGTTCCTCATCACTGTTCTGAGTGGTTTCGCCGTTTGGTGTTTTGGCAAACCAGGCATTCATATTGGCGCGAGTGGAGTAATTACTGGATATTGGGGTTTTTTAGTGATTAATGCCTATCAGCAAGGTGGGCTGCTGAATGTCATACTTGGCGTCGTCAGCGTGTATTACTTTGCAGGTATTTTTTTAGGCATTTTTCCGCAAAAAAAAGGCGTTTCATGGGAGGCACATCTCTTTGGGCTACTTGCGGGTTTACTTACAAGTTATTTACTATCACCCCAGTTCTATAATTAATTGCAACCTGTAACTTTTATGTACCCTCAACTGGTGATGTACCCATTGGATTTGCTCGCCAGTATGCTACACGTCCGACAAAGTCTATGCTATCCTAACCCTACTAATTAAATTGGAATTTCAAGATGCGAGTACTCTTTAGATCTGTGACATTAATTGGCCTTCTCTCCATCCTTATGTCTCCTGTTTTCGCGAAAAAAAACAATGAAAGCGCCTGCTGTAATCAGATGGGTGGCGTCAGCTATTGTGATTCCTCTGCAGGACGTCTAGTGTGTAATAATGGTTTTTATTCAGTCTGTTATTGTACCCCGCACGCAGTAATGGATTTACAGTTACTACAAGGGTGTTGTATGTGGCATGGGGGCGTTCTCCCTCCTAACGTAAGTTCCCCTTCTGGGCTTATTGTCTGTAATGATGGATACATATCTGAAGAATGCTCATTACAAAATCCAGTAGAGAAAATCGCAGCATGGTAGGATTGAAAATTTTTTGAATCTAAAGTACACCCTAAGGTTCTCATGAGCGGATATAACATGATAGATGAAATGAAGCGTACGGTCGCTGAAATCCGTAAAAGGAAACCGCTTATCCTATGCTTAACGAACTACGTCACCATGGATTTCATGGCAAATAGCTTATTGGCGCTCGGGGCTGCACCCGTTATGTCTGAGGCTGAAGAAGAAATTGCAGAGCTTAGTGCCTTGAGTCAGGTAGTTTATATTAACCTGGGTACTGTCAATGAGGTTTTTGCTAAAAGAGCACATTATGCAGTAGAACAGGCAAAAATAAGTAAAAAACCGATTGTCCTGGATCCCGTGGGTGCGGGTGCCAGCCATTTACGTACCAGCACTGCGCTGTCTTTAGTATCCAAGGTAGATGTGGTCCGCGGTAACGCCAGCGAAATCATGAGCTTAAGTGGTCTAGGCGCCACGACTCGTGGCGTGGAAACTGCAGAGCATGTTTCTTCGGCCATGAGCAGCGCTCGTATAATCGCTGAGCGCTATAAGAATATTGTCGCAATCAGTGGTGCGGAAGATTTTATTACCGACCTGAACCAGGAACATAGGTTAAACTACGGCTCCTCACTAATGCCTTTAATCACGGGTATGGGATGTACTTTAACGGCAGTAATCAGTGCGTTCATTAGTTGTAGCGAGAGTTATTATCAAGGCACTGTGCACGCACTGACCTATTTTAGCCTTTGCGGTCAATACGTTGCTCAAAACATTAGCAAGCCAGGTACATTCCGGCAGCATTTTATCGATGCACTGTACGAACCCAATTGGGATTTTTTTAGTGAAACGCTCGAGATTTAATTATGCTTTATAAAACTTTATCCATTGCAGGCTTTGATGGTTCCGGCGGCGCGGGTATACAGGCAGACCTTAAAACATTTTCTGCCTTAGGATGCTATGGAATGACCGTTTTGACTGCGCTTCCTGTACAAAATACCTGTGGCGTACGTTCTTGTCATGCCCTGCCTGCTGCGCTCATAGAAGAACAACTTATCGCAATTTTTGATGATATCACTCCGGATGCCATAAAAATTGGTATGCTCTTTAATCAGGAAATCATCGAAACAGTAGCAAAATTTTTAAAACAATATGCGCCCGATATCCCTATCGTCCTTGATCCGGTTACTGTCGCTAAAAGTGGTGATGCACTGCTTTTACCTGAAGCGGTTTTTACATTAAAAAATAAACTCATACCCCTAGCGACGCTCGTCACCCCTAATTTGCCTGAAGCTTATACTTTAACCGATATTCCATGCACCACAGAGCAAGACATGCCTTTAGTAGCTCATGAGTTACTCAAACTAGGCACTTATGCAGTTTTGCTTAAAGGTGGTCATTTAACAGGTAGTGAAGCGGATGACTTTTATCAAGACCAACTTGGAAATGAGGAATGGTTGCAAGGCACGCGTATCGATTCAAAAAATACCCATGGCACGGGCTGCACTTTATCCGCAGCAATTACCTCTTTATTGGCACATAAATATACCCTAATTGAGGCATGTACTATGGCTAAAGTATATTTAACGCAAGCTATATCGGGTGCAAAACATCAAGTAATCGGTAAAGGAAACGGGCCCGTACATCATTTTTATGACCTTTGGCCAATTGATCATACTAAATTGAAGTAGATTCACTTTAAAACATGAACGCTTATTAATGAGGTATCACCCACTTGATTACAAAATTGGAGAATTCATGTATTTACTCTATTTTTATGTTCCTGAAACCCATCTTGAGCAAGTAAAAAATTCAATTTTTGCTGTTGGCGCAGGCAGTATAGGAAATTATAAGAGCTGTTCCTGGCAAACACGCGGCGAAGGTCAGTTCATGCCACTTACTGGTAGCAATGCCTTCATCGGCGAACCCGATCAGTTAGAACGATTAGTGGAGTATAAAGTTGAAATGATTTGCACTGCAGAACAAATCAGGCCTGCGATCGCTGCGTTAAAGAATGCACACCCTTATGAAACCCCTGCCTATCAGGTCTTAAAGGTTGAATCTTTTTAAATTCATATGCCAGCAATGAGGAAATCATTGTCAATCATAATATAACTCGCAGACTACATAATTAAATTTTGAGATTTGTCGTTAGCTCCTCCCGTTCACTCAGAAGAGGACTGATATCTTTATATATTGTTCCTAATGAACCTTGCTTTAATATTTTTTCATAAGGAGCCAAAAAATCTTTGGTTTTTTTACCCTCTAAAACTTCAATGAGAATATCAACCGCTGCAAACTTCTGTTGTTTACTGTATCCACCAAATAAACTCGATAGATGCCCATGGTAAAGATCACGCTCATCCTGACCACGATAATTTTTATAATTTTTTAATTTATCAATAGCGGAAGTGAAATCTATTTCACTTGAATTCTGTGTTTTAATTTCTTTTTTTGTATTAATTTCAGGAACAATTTGTTTTGTCAGTGCTACCAATGGGTCAAGAATGTTCGCTTTACTCTTTGCGCTTGTCTCCACCGGCACGAGTAAATTAAATTGCGGATTCTCTTCATTAAACTTTTTGACGAAATCTTTTGCCATTTCTAAAGAGATACAGCGCTCCGCTCTTAAATCATTCTTGGTTCCCACAATTTGTATAGTTAATTGGTCAACATAATATTTTGCTTCAATTTGCTTCAGCCAAGAAGTCAGTTGCCCTAAGGAGTCTCGGTGCGTTACATCATAGGT
Source organism: Legionella sp. (assembly GCA_017306715.1). GTDB lineage: Bacteria > Pseudomonadota > Gammaproteobacteria > Legionellales > Legionellaceae > Legionella. The sequence goes on from JAFKHV010000022.1 coordinate 3,703, forward strand.
GAGAATAATTCCAGTATAAGAATTTCCCCAGTTTTCCTTAAATAAGTGAGCTGGATCCAGGATATTTAATTTTACTTTGGCGTCATTTATCTCAATGGTTTTTGTAAAAAAAGCGGCATCGATGGTACTAATGTACTCTTGATTAAAATTTTCATTCGTCAAACTCTTTAAAAATTGAGTTTTACCTGTTCCCTGTTCTCCCAGTATCATGTATGAGCGGGTATAATCCGCTTTGTCTACTTGAGTCTTGTTTCTATCTCCTCCCTCCTGCCACTTTTCAATTTCTTTTTTTAAAGTGGGCGCCTCATAAACGGGTCCATGATAATTTTTAGCAACACTTTCTCTTTCAACAGCGACAAGTTCTTTATTTCTAAATATCAATACCGGGTCAGTCATAATCTTTTTGGTATTGGCGCAGGTGAAGTGCTGGAGTAATTCAGGAGTAGGCATTTTGCTATGACTCTCTTATTTCTGTATGGTTATTTAAATATTAGATTAATTAAAGAGCTAAATGGTAGTTATTTATCATTTTTTCGGAATTTATAGTAAATTCATTTGCTTACTATTAAACGTTTATCGGGCTAAATGAGCTAATATAGTTCAAGTTTCAGAATTTTTAATATACGGTAGTGATATTCGTTCTGCTGAGTATATTAAGCGCTAAAGCACTAGGTTTTCGGCAATTGATTTACTGCGGGGTAGGAATAAACTGCATCACAAAAATCACGTGGATTTAATGCATAGTATAGAGCAAAACTCAACTCCGCCAGAAATAATATCAGCACTATGATAAAGAGTAGAGAAAAAATAAGCTGTTTTCTTTTAAGCTTCTTTTCTTTAATGGTATTGGATATAGTTACATTGGTGTTAAATAAACGCTCATTAAGAATAATACCTATGGATTCTAAAATGGATTGATAACAATTTTGGTCTTGACGCAAACCTGCGATGGAGGTTTGAAGGGCAATAACCTCCCCTTCGGCTCTCACTGTCAAACTGCAGGCGCGATTCTGAATAATACGCATTTCACCCACTGTTTGACCAATAGATAAGGCGCCCAGAAAATTTTCTATATTTGTCTCGCCTTCCTTTTTTAGTAAAGAAACGTTACCCGACATAATAATGAAAAAATCATCGCTTTCACTTCCTTCAACTAATAGATCTTGCCCCGATGCAATCGTTACGCGCTCAGATTTCTGTAGAAAAATCTTAAAATTTTCCTCGGAAAGGTGTTTTAGAAGTTGTGTATTTCTTAGAAAATCTTTTTCATCATTAGAAAAATTGTTCATTCATTTTCCTTAAATCGTGTATCCATAAAGGTAGCACACTATAACTATAGACAATTTTTCTCTTGAAACCCAAAAGATCCGCATTCACATAAAATTATATTTATATAGGACTGCATGATGTCATTAAATATTTAGATTTTGAAGTATGGCCTAAATTGCCATACTTACTTCAGGATTGACCAGCATTTTTTCTTTTTCCCTAAGAGAATGTCTCTTTTCTATTAACTCACCAAATCCTAAAGCGGTGAAGACAATCATCAGCATTCCCGCAGTTGAATAACATAGTATCGAATCAGTAAAGCAGCCTAAGATAAATGCAAGCAAAATACCGAGTACTACAGGTTTGTTCTCCTCCAGTTTTAAAGCAGTGACAAACAAACTGAAGATAAAAAATAGAAACAGACCCATACCGACCACACCCAGCTCAACCAGCGTTAACCAATATTGACTATGAGGATCATTGAGCTTCCGATCCCAGGCGGGAACAGGTTGATCCAGTCCAAAATGATATTTAAATGTCCCTGTCCCTAAACCAAATAGTGGATTTTTCTCGAATAAAGAGCGTGCATAATCATGGAATTGCACGCGAAAACCAAGCGATGTATTTTCTTCATGCTGCTGCAAAAATTTGATATCGCTTATAAGCGCTGCGGTACGGACTTGCATTAACGGACTTGCTACATAAACGATCCCAACGGTAGCAAATAATAGGCTACAGCCAATGAATGCTCTCTTCAGAGGTAATTTTTGTATTAATAAAAAACACATTAAAACCAAGTAAATAACATAACCGGTTCGTCCTGTATTTAAGAAGAAAATTTGATAACTACCCACGACGATCATCAAACCATAATAAATTCGCTCTACCTGCGTGGTATTCGCTGTTAAAAATAAAATACCCGCAAAATAAGTAGCTAGTGCTACCATATATCCAGTCGCAATATGATTATGAAAAACTTCCCCACTATCTTCCATATTATTCAACAAAATTAGATTATAGTGTTTAATAAAAGACAATAAACAGGTTAACAGCATCGCGGCAATAAATAAATTAAAGGTCCAACGGCGAGTCGTTGGATTTATAAATACTGTAGCCAGGAGAGGCAGATAGAGGATTTTAGCATATTTATCAATGACACTAATGCGATAAGCAAAGGGGGAATCAGCCCAAAATGAGGCTAACACCACATAGGCAAAGAACACCAGAATTGCGCACCCCCAAAAACTGGTAAAATTAGATACGCTCAGTTTTCGATACTGGGGGGTAAGTACTATGGCAATCAAACACGCCACACCCATTACGGATTTCACACTCGAGCTAATCGGTATAAAAAAAGTAAACATCAAAATAAGAAAAGGGGCGATAATCATACCTTTTTCTTTAATGCCATCAATCATTTTTTTTTAGATCCTTGTTATTGTTTTAATGTTGGTAATTGCTCGATATTGCAATCTTGATAAAGTTGCTTTATGCCCCGGTAGAATGCACCCTGAGCATTGAATACTGAAAAAAGAAAACCTGCCTTACCATCTAAAAATCCGCGCTGTAAAATATAGCAGCGAAAAAACATCCAGGAAGTACTTGCGAGAATTTTCAAAAAACTGGTATTTCTTTTACGAGCCAAGTAAGTTTTAGCGCTGTAGGAAGAATATTTGTTGATTTTATAGAGGGCATGGCTGACATCCTGAAAGGAATGATGCATGATCGTATTTTTAAACTTACCAATGATCACATCTTGAGGCAGAATAATTTTCTCATGAACGATATCATCACTAAAGTATGCGTTTTCACGCTTAAATAAGCGTGCATGCCTTTTGGGACTTGATGAAAATCGCAAAGGTTTGTTATAAAAATTCATGCGGATTGCAATGCGGTAGGCATCGGCTTTATTGGACTGAATTGCAGCCAATATTTCATGCCGCAATGATTCGCTCACGCTCTCATCTGCGTCCAGATTCAAAACCCAGTCCTGTGTCGCTTTATTTAGAGCACGTTGCTTTTGTGCCCCGTATCCTGGCCAGTCTGTTTGATAAACATTGGAAGTATATTCTCTGGCAATATCGACTGTTTTGTCATTACTGCCAGAGTCAAGAACGATAATTTCATCTGCAAACTTTACTGATTCAAGACATCTACGAATATTTTTTTCTTCATTCTTAGCTATAATCGTAACTGATAACCCCATTTACACAACACCCTCTCGATGATCCTGGCTATCAAAGTGTAACTTACCATCCTGAACTTTTAAAGTAACATGCCCCCCGTTCATCAACTTACCAAATAAAAGTTCATCAGCAAGAGGTTTTTTCACATTTTCTTGAATCAGGCGCGCCATAGGCCGTGCTCCCATGACTTTGTCATACCCATGCTCAATCAGCCATTCACGAGCCATTTTATCAACCGTGAAGCTCACGCCTCGATGATTTAACTGCTCGTCCAGCTCCATTAAGAACTTGTCTACAACCAAACCAATAGTTTCAGCATCGAGCGGTGCAAAATTAATAATTGCATCGAGTCGGTTTCTAAATTCCGGACTAAATTGCTTTTTAATCACCTCAAGCCCGTCGTTGGTATTATCTTGGGTTGAAAAACCAATTGAATTCCTAACCATTTCACTTGCACCTGCATTTGACGTCATAACCAGTATAATGTGTCGGAAATCAGCTTGGCGTCCGTTTGTATCCGTTAAGGTGCCATGATCCATAATCTGCAGTAACAGGTTAAAGACATCAGGATGAGCTTTTTCGATTTCATCCAATAATAAAACAGCATGTGGATTTTTAGTGACGGCCTCTGTGAGTAATCCGCCTTGGTCGTAACCTACATAACCAGGAGGCGCACCAATCAACCGAGATACAGTATGCTTTTCCATATATTCAGACATGTCGAAACGCAATAACTCAATTCCTAAGACATTAGCAAGTTGCCGTGTTACCTCGGTTTTACCAACGCCCGTTGGACCTGCAAACAAGAAACATCCAACTGGTTTTTGTGGTTCTCTTAATCCTGAGCGTCCGAGCTTAATTGCTGAAGCAAGTGCAGTAATCGCCTGATCTTGTCCGTAAACCAGTAATTTTAAATCCCGCTCAAGATTACGTAACGTATCTTTATCTCGAGCAGAAACTTTTTTGATTGGTATACGTGCAATTTTTGCAACCACACTTTCAATTTCGGTTACACTGATAATTTTTTTACGTTTACTCGCTGTTAACAAGTTTTGATAAGCACCCGCTTCATCCACAACATCAATCGCTTTATCTGGAAGGAAACGATCGTTGATGTATTTAGCAGAAAGTTCAGCAGCGGCTTTAAGTGCAGGGATCGTGAATTTAACCCCATGGTGCTCTTCCAGTCGCCCTTTTAACCCTTTTAGTATCTCAAAGGTTTCGTCTATAGAAGGCTCGGGTATATCAATTTTTTGGAAGCGACGCGCTAAGGCCCGATCCTTCTCAAAAATACCGCGGTATTCCTGATAGGTGGTCGAACCAATACACTTTAGTTCGCCATTTGCGAGTAAAGGCTTAATCAGGTTCGATGCATCCATAACACCACCTGAAGCCGCACCAGCACCGATAATGGTATGAATTTCATCAATAAATAATACCGCACCTTCTTGCTGACTTAATTGCTTAAGTACTGCCTTCAAGCGTTTTTCAAAATCTCCACGATATTTAGTTCCTGCAAGTAACGCACCCAAATCAAGCGAGTAGACGACACAATCTTTAATTGAATCAGGGATCTCGCCATCGACAATTCGTCGCGCCAAGCCTTCAGCGATAGCCGTTTTACCGACACCCGCCTCACCGACCAGCAAGGGATTATTTTTACGACGGCGGCAAAGCACTTGAATAGTTCGTTGCACCTCTTCATGACGCCCGATGAGCGGATCAATCTTGCCTTGTCGAGCCCGTTTGTTCAAGTTGGTGCAATAGCTTTCCAACGGCGATTCATTACCTTCTGCAGTACCCATATCTTCATCCATAGATGAATTCATATTCTCATGTAAATCATTGTTCTGATACTTCGAAACACCATGAGATATGTAGTTAATAACATCCAGACGAGTAACATCTTGTTTACGTAAAAAGTACACAGCCTGACTTTCCTGCTCACTGAAGATAGCAGCCAGCACATTGGCTCCGGTTACTTCAGTCTTACCGGCAGATTGTACATGAAACACCGCTCTTTGTAGCACTCTTTGAAAACCTAATGTAGGCTGAGTTTCTCGGTCCAGCTCATCTTCGGGAATGCGGGGGGTAGTTTCATCAATAAATTCAATCAATTCGCGACGCATAGCTTCAATGTTGGCATCACATGCCTGCAACACGTTGCCTGCAGCTGGATTATCTAGCAATGACAATAGTAAGTGTTCAACGGTCATAAATTCATGCCGTTTCTCTTTAGCTTCCTTGAAAGCCAGGTTCAAGGTGAATTCAAGTTCTTTGTTCAACATTGTCGTTGCTCCTCTTCAGCTCACAACAAATTATTCCGGTTCCATGCTGGATAGCAATGGGTGCTCATGCATTCTGGCATATTCATTAACCAGAGCCACTTTGGTTTCTGCTATATCGCGCGTAAATACACCACACACACCTTTTCCCTGAATGTGAACCTGTAACATCACCTGAACAGCTATTTCCTCATTTAGATGAAAAAAATGCCTCAGCACATCAACTACAAAATCCATAGGTGTATAGTCATCATTGAGCAAGACCACCTTATATTTTCTTGGTAGCTTATTTTCAGCCTGTATTTCCGGTTTAGCTACTTGCGGCCTTAGGATTTCTGCTATATTTTGTCCACTCATAACATACAACCTCTTACTATTTTTATAGACGTCCTATCTGATTTTGGCCAGTAAATAAGGCTAATTTCGCTGAAAAAAATAGCCCTTGAGGTAATCAAAAACATATTGGACACTTCACATCCATGATTGAAGCATCAAAGCCTTTCCTGAGATAGTCCATTTGAACTAGATAAACAGAGCGCCTAAAAGGCCTGCTGTTTATCTAGATTACGAATTTAAACTTTAACGATCACATATGCTTAATGACTTCATCACCAAAACCAGAGCTGCTCACTAAAGTCGCTCCTTCCATACCGCGTTCAAAGTCATAAGTTACTGTCTTGGCCTCAATGGCCCCTTCCATTCCTTTGATAATCAGATCTGCTGCTTCAACCCAACCCATATGTCGTAGCATCATCTCTGCAGAAAGAATAATAGAGCCTGGGTTTACTTTATTCTTACCTGCATATTTAGGTGCAGTGCCATGAGTTGCCTCAAAGACCGCTACTTCATCGCTAAGATTGGCACCGGGCGCAATTCCTATACCACCAACTTGTGCAGCAAGCGCATCAGAAATGTAATCACCATTTAAATTTAAAGTAGCGATGACACTATACTCTTCGGGTCTTAAGAGAATTTGCTGTAGAAAAGCATCGGCTATGACATCGTTAATAATAATTTGCTTTCCAGTTTTGGGATTGGTTAATTCCATCCACGGCCCACCCTGATAAAGCTTCGCCCCAAATTGTTCCCGAGCAACCTCGTAACCCCACTCTTTAAATGCACCCTCAGTAAACTTCATAATGTTCCCTTTGTGTACTAGGGTTACTGTGTGTTGGTCATTATCAATTGCATACTGAATAGCTGCACGAACTAGGCGAGCTGTACCATCGTGAGAGACGGGCTTAACCCCAATACCACAATGATTAGGAAAACGTATTTTTTTTACACCCATTTCCTGGGTAAGGAAACTAATGACTTTTTTCGCGTCTGGTGTATCTGCTTGCCATTCGATACCCGCGTAAATATCTTCTGAGTTTTCTCTAAAGATGACCATGTTGGTTTTCCAAGGTTCTTTAAGTGGGCTTGGAACACCAGTAAAATAGCGGATAGGCCGTAGACAGGTAAATAAATCTAACTCCTGGCGAATGGCTACGTTCAGGGACCGTATGCCACCACCAACTGGCGTGGTGAGCGGGCCTTTAATAGAAACCACATACTGACGTAGAGCATCCAAAGTTTCCTGAGGAAGCCATTGATTCTCCCCATAGACCTGGGTTGCTTTTTCGCCTGCGTAAACTTCCATCCACGATATTTTTCTTTCAGAACCGTATGCTTTTTCTACTGCTGCATCCACTACTTTAATCATGGGCGGAGTCACATCCACGCCAATCCCATCCCCCTCGATAAAAGGTATGATAGGGTTATGGGGTACACGTAGCGATTTATCAGCAGCGACAGTAATCGCCTCGCCTTGAGCGGGGACTTTAATTTTATCGTAGGTCATGGATAACTCCATTAAATTTTTAGAGGGGATAATCATATCATGTCGGAACTTCTATCCCCAAGATTATTAGGTGGATTTTGAAAATGAATACACGCATGCTGGCTAATTTTCAAGCATGTTGCAGCATTTTAATTTGTTCCGCAAGTTGATCAAATCCTGCCTCAACATTGATGTATTCATTTTTAGCTAAGTAAACCGATAAAGAGCCGTCATCAGTCGCAGCTTTTTTTTGTAATACGCCATTAAAACCCTGGCTTTTGAGACGTAAGTAATCCTGAATTTGTGTTACCAGATAAAAATTACGAAAATATTTTGAGGGTACCAAATGAACCGCTTGAGCTTCTTGTTCTAAGGAATTACCCGATAAATAATTTTTTAAGGAGTACCCGGCATTATTGTGCACGGCAACAATTTTCCCCTCAGGCAGAATTGCTTTTATTTTTTGCGCCAGCTTTTGTACCTCTTGATGAGCCTTTAGTGAATAGGGTCCGAACATCGATAAAGTTTTACGTATGCCCTCATCTGAAAAAATTCTGTTGGGATCAAACTCATGACGTGTGCCCTGTAAGTAGAAGACAATATTCCTTCCACCACGATGTTCTAGAGAAATGATGCTCCCCCCTTCACGCTGAACCACAGCCTCAGCCGCTCGCAGCGCAGTTTGCTCATTATGATGCAGATGAATAAAAGTTTTTCCGTGTCCTTTGCTGTAATTAATGGTAACAGGCTCATCACCAACCATAACGGTTTGCTTACTGGCACACGCGGTTACGTTTAAAAGAATTAAAATCCACAACCAATGCAGTTTCATTCCTTTCCCTCACAAGAAAAAGGATGAAATTGTATAATATTTGCTCTTTAAATACAACTTGGCCCATAATCGTCAAAACTTAGTGTATTTTTGAAAAAGGCCATAGTGCACTAATCTTTACACTTACGAAGCATCGCGTCATTAACCACAAGGTATAGTAGGGTTTCACTTCTTTGGTTTTTCTAATTTTATGATAAAGTTTAGGCCTTCTAATCAAACTTGCGTGAAGCGCACGAATTGCCAAATCAATAGCATGGCTCAAGTAAAAAGGATTTAGAAAGAACACCTGCTCTCCCTGTTCAGCACCGGGGTTAATACGATGAAAATAAGTATCCAGCCTTCTATTCTTTGGAGTTTTGGTATGAAAAGTCCCCTGAATTTTTGGCGCTAGATTACACGTGATCACATGACTAGCAATAATTTTATATTGCTCAATACCTATTTGACGTAAGGCTTTAATCATAATTTTATTTACCGAAAGCGGTGTGCGCTTTTGCTCATCGGGCCAAGAGGGGCGATGTCGTATCGTATACTCGAGAGAACCAGGACTGGATGCAAGGCCACAGCAATATTTTTCACAAAAAGGGTGCAATAAAAACATTTTTATTGCATATTTTACCGTCGTGTGCGAGATACAACCTTCATGCTTGTAATCTTCTTCGATGACCACATTAACAAAATAGACTAAAATCTTATTCTCAAACCGGATTAATTGAATTCCTATAGTTGCAACCAATGCATGCGATTCCTTGTCATAAAACATCAACAATTCATTGCGAGCGGATAAATATTCAATCAGAAATTTTGCATCTAAATTTAAGTATTTCTGATGTAATTGGATGTATTGTTCTTTTTCCTTTCTCGTCATCCTGCCCGGCGTTACTGCTTTGACATATAATCTTTGCATATACAAATCCATCTTTGTTTATCGAGTGAAAATACGGTTATATAAATCGAACTCAGCTCGTTATTGTTCAAATCTAGAACATTAAACAACTTATATCAATCTGCTTTCGCCCGATTAATAGGACAAAAAATTGATTAAAGAAATTATTCATATACTTAATTAGAGAAAATTATTTTACAGGTAGTTCATTAGTTCGTTGTTACTGAACTTTAGCCTTGATATACTTTCTTTTAGGCTTATTTACGACGATTAACGTGTCTGAGATTATTTTGTTCAATAAACCTTATGATGTCCTTTGCCAATTTACTGGAGAGCCCTCTGATCGGACATTGAAAGATTACATCACTCGTCCTGACTTTTATGCCGCAGGTAGACTCGATAAAAACAGTGAAGGTCTTCTCCTTTTAACTAATGATGGCAGTTTGCAGCATCGTCTAACCCACCCGAAATTTACTAAAAAAAAGTATTATTGGGTCCAGGTTGAAGGCATTCCTGATGAAGAATCCCTTCGCCCTCTCGTTAATGGTCTTAAAATTGCAGACACAACGTTCTTACCGGCCTCAGCCAAAGTCATTGAGGAACCTGCGATTTGGTCGCGCCAACCACCAGTACGCTTTCGTAAGACAATACCCACATCCTGGCTAGAAATTATTATTTGCGAGGGTAAAAACCATCAAGTGCGGCGCATGACTGCGGCAATTGGCTTTCCTACGCTTAGATTAATACGTCACCGTATTGCCGACTTTAGGCTGGGAGATTTAAAGCCTGGGGAATTTAAGCCTATTCAATATCATTGGTAATTTATTACTAAAAACTACTTTTACGTTTTTGAAATTTTGAGGCATATGAGTGCTGCATGATGGGGCGATTAATGAGTGTTTCCTCTCCTAAAAGGACCAACCAAGGCCAAAAAAACATACTGATTGCTGCACTTATTACAGGCATAAGTAGGCTGTAATTAAATCCCAAGAGCATATTAATAAAGGCAATTGTGCTTTGGTAAACTAAGCAAAAAAAGCCAACCAGGATCATTTGTTGCATCATCGAAAAAAATTGAAAACGACGCGTTTTTGTTGAGGCCATCCAGGTAACCAATAATAAGGCAAAAGAATGCTCTCCTAGAACAGTCGCAAGTAATACATCAAGCATTAATCCGACAAAAACAAGTGTCAGTTGTTTAAATTCACCAGGTAAAAAATATTCAACATAGAGTACTAAGAGTAAGACCCATGGCGGTCTAAAATCGCTTATAAGCTCAGGCATCGGCAGGATGGATAATACAAGGCTAATCACAAAGGCCAAGAGAATTTTTAAGCTTTGCGACCTCATTATAAAGTCTCCTGGGCATTTAAACGATCATTAATTTGTGCTGTCAATTGCTCTTGCTCTTTTTCTGGCCAAATTAACAACACCAAGCGATTTTGGTTAAGCAAAGCTATGGGACTCACTTTAACTTTAACAAAGTCTTCACCTGGCATATTGTACACTTCCTCAACTTTCCCAACCGGATACCCCTCAGGGTAACGATGATCCAGACCGGAAGTAATCAAAATATCGCCAACAGTAATAGAGGATGTTTTAGGTAAATTAATCAAAAAAAGGTGATTGATATTATTGGTACCGACTAGAATAGCCCGCTCTCCGGTACGATAATTTCTAACGGGAACAGCACTTTTCGAATCAGAGATAAGCAATACAGTACTGGTCAGAGGTCCTACATTAACAATTTGCCCCATCACGCCCTTAGCATCCAGCACCGGCTGCCCTACAAATATCCCATCTTTTTTACCTTTATTCAGTACAACTATTTGCCGAGAATGACTTGTATCCACCGCCAGAATTTGCGCCGCCATAGCCTGCATATTGGCTTGTGTTGATGTCTGTAACAGTTCTTTTAATTGAGAGTTTTCTTTTTGAATGGATAAAAGTTTTTGTAATTCTGCTTCAAGCATCGTTTGCTTGTAGCGCAGTTGAATATTTTCATCAATAAGCGCTTTTTTTGATCCAACCAAAGACTGAGTCCAACGTACAATTTGAACTGGATAATCAACTGCATATTGTAATGGGGAGGCGATAAATGAGAAACCGGTGCGAACGTTATCCAGATAGTGATAGTAATAATCTGAAAACATTAAAAAAATAGAAAAAAGCAGAGCCAACATAAAACCCAAGGTGCTATGTCCTGCTCTGCTAAATAATCTGTTTTGTGCTTTATTCTGTTGAGAGGAAATCACCGCCACGCAAATCCATGGTTTCTAATGCCTTACCACCACCACGCGCAACGCAAGTGAGTGGATCTTCAGCCACTAATACCGGTAAGCCGGTTTCTTCCATTAATAAAGCGTCAATATTTTTTAATAAAGCGCCTCCCCCAGTGAGAACCATTCCTCGCTCAGCAATATCAGCAGCCAACTCTGGTGGTGCGAGCTCCAAGGCCGCACGCACTGCACCGACAATACCCGATAGGGGCTCTTGTAAAGCCTCTAAAATTTCAGCACTGGTTAACACAAAGCTACGAGGCACACCCTCTGCAAGATTACGACCACGCACTTCAATCTCAAATAAATCACGGCTTGGATAAGCAGAACCAATTTCGTGTTTTATGCGCTCAGCCGTTGTCTCTCCGATTAATGTTCCATAGTTACGTCGTACATAGGAAACAATTGCATCATCAAATTTATCACCGCCAATGCGCACTGATTGATGGTAAACGATACCACTTAAGGAAATGATCGCGACTTCCGTAGTACCGCCGCCAATATCAACAACCATGGAGCCACTTGCTTCTTCCACAGGCATACCGGAACCGAGTGCAGCCGCCATTGGTTCCTCAATAAGAAACACTTCTCGGGCTCCAGCACCCATTGCTGATTCACGAATAGCGCGTCGCTCAACTTGGGTAGAACCACACGGAACACATACCAATACCCGAGGGCTGGGGCGTAAAAATTTATTTTCGTGTACTTTATGGATAAAGTGTTGCAGCATTTTTTCGGTGACAAAAAAATCAGCGATAACGCCGTCCTTCATGGGACGAATAGCGTTAATGTTACCTGGCGTACGCCCTAACATCCGCTTAGCTTCCAGACCGACCGCAGCGACGCGTTTTTGCCCAGATTCACTTCGCAAAGCAACTACAGATGGTTCGTTTAAAACGATTCCCTTATCTCGAACATAAATCAACGTATTGGCTGTTCCCAAATCAATCGAGAGATCATTGGAGAACACACCTCTTAATTTCCTAAACATAGTAACTACCCTATTTTTTTTGCGTTACTTTATACTAAATTTGCATAAAAATCGACAGTTCCGGAAGAAGATTTTCATGTTCTTGAAATTAAGGCAGAAACTAAGGTTTATTGATCGCGAACTCTCTTTTTGTGTGCTTTAATTGCTTAAAACGAGTGCATTTTTCAGAAATTAGAATGAACAGCGAACGTTAAAATCACCAATAATATATTGTTTTTTATTATTTTTTTTATTTATCGTCGTAATATTTGATATTGCGGTAAGGCAATTCATTATTTACCTCCTCACCGCATATACAAATAAAAAATAAAACCGGTATAATCTTTAAAAAATACCTTTATTTCAAAGTATAAAGCTCTTCAAGTGCTTGCTTGTGGGTATCCACAAAATGTTGACCAATACCTTTCACCTGAGCCAATTCGTCAATAGTTTTAAATCCTTGATGACTGTCTCGGTATGCAACGATCGCTTCCGCACGTTTTTTTCCAATACCTTTAACTGAACCCGTAATGGTTGAGGCATCTGCTTTGTTCAAGTTAATTTTGTTTGGGGGCGTGGTCGCAGCTACACGTATCATAGGCAGAGGGGCTGCATGGGTGAGTGAGACTGTGGCTAATAAAGCTGCAGCGAATAGTGTTATTTTCTTCATTTAGTTCTCCTATTTGTTGGACTAGTGACTCGTTCCAGAGTCGGGAGCAAGTATCACAGGAAAACCAAAAAAAGTCGAGATATTTTAATCACTGCAACAGGTGCCGCATGATCATTGCGGCACTGATTGTAAAACGGTGGTTACACTAACCGCGACGGATTAGTGCTGGGTGGAAAGATATAACACATGGGCAACACACGCAGTCAATTTTTTCACCATATCAAGGTGTAAAAATTCATTCGGCCCATGAGCATTAGATTGCGGACCGAGTACGCCGGTGATCATAAATTGTGCGTCTGGAAATTGCTCGCCCAACATGCCCATAAAGGGAATGGTACCCCCCTCACCCATGTAAGCAGCGGGCTTACCGTAATAAGTAAACGAGGCTTCATCTGCAGCCGCAGCAAGCCATGAAGCAAGTGGCGGTGCATTCCAACCTTTAGAACCATCACCTAGATTAAAGGTCACTTTGGCATGATAAGGTGGTTCTCGAGTCAAAAGCTGCGCTAAAATTGCAGAGGCCTGCTGTGGATCAACTAATGGGGGTAAACGCATCGATAATTTCAAGGTGGTTTGCGGACGTAAAACATTACCCGCATTGGCCACAGACGGAAAACCATCCGCACCGGTAATGGTCAGCTGTGGTCGCCAGGTGCGATTTAAAATGAGTTCTTTCTTGTCAGCCGTAACAGGCTGTACCCCCCGATGCCACGGGAACTCATCATACACATGGTCACCTAAAGCCTTAGCACAGTCTTCAGCCTGCTGCTTTCGCTCCAGAGGTATTGGACAATATAGTTCCTTGGGAATCACTTCACCGGTTTGCTCATTCTCAATCCTGCTTAATAATTGGCGCGCCACACGGAAAGAATCAGCCACGATACCACTGGCATTACCTGAATGAACTCCCTCACGAATGGTTTCGACGGTTAATTCACCCACAATATTGCCACGAAGCGAGGTGGTCATCCATAATTGTTCGTAATTCCCCGCTCCAGAATCCAGGCAAATCACAAGCTTAGGTTGTCCGATACGCTCTTTTAACACGTCAATATAGAAAGGTAGATCATAACTTCCACTTTCCTCGCAGGCTTCAATAATGAGAACACATCTGGGGAAAGGCAAACCTTGACGTTCCAAAGCTTTAATTGCCGCAAGCGAGGCATATGCTGCATAACCATCATCGGCAGCTCCTCGTCCATAGAGACGTCCATCTTTGAGGACTGGCTTCCAGGGATGTAAGTCCTCATGCCATCCCGTCATTTCGGGTTGTTTATCAAGATGCCCATACATCAAAACCGTTTCATCACTATGGCCGGGTATTTCAATAAAAATCAGCGGCGTACGATCTGGAAGCTGTAAGATATCAAGTTTCATGCCTGCAGGGGCATGGATGCGACACCAATTTGCAATATGATCAACAGCCTGGTCCATGAGTCCATGTTCACGCCATTTGGCATCAAAATGCGGGGACTTATTGGGTATTTTGATGTAATCGCACAGGCTAGGCAGTATTTCCTCCTGCCATTGATTGCAAATAAACTCATATAGTTCCTGGTGCTTCAACATGTAATTGCTCCTTGATTACGGCTACGACTTCAGCAGTTGCTGATTGGATATTCAATTGCTTTATTTTGGCAATAATTTGCTCGCGGTTCTGCTCAAGTTCACATAATGCGTTCAATAAAATTTCAGCATTCAATGATGCATCATCACAAACAATACTAATTCCCTGATCCTTGAAATAACGTGCATTGTGTATTTGATCGCCCCGACTGACCTGAGCTGAAAGAGGAACCAGCACATGAGGTTTTCCTAGAGCCAGGAGCTCGTATAGGGAGTTCGCGCCAGAACGAGAAATAACTGTAGATGCAGCAGCAAATAAATCAGCCAGCTCATCGTGAACATATTCAAATTGTCGATAATCATTCCTATGTTCTAAAGCAGGATCTACTTTACCTTTGCCACAAATATGAATGACTTGATATTTGCGTGTAAGCTCTGGGAGTGCTTCCCTAACACTGCGATTAATGGAACCTGCGCCAAGACTTCCGCCAATGGCAAGTAAGCAGGGTCTGCTTTCATCAAATCCGCACAGTGAAAGCCCTTTAATTTTACTCCCTTGAAACAGTTGTGGTCTTATGGGAGTACCCGTGACGACGATTTTTTCTTGATTCTTAAAATATTTTTTACCACCGGCAAAAGTTAAGCATATCTTATTTACAAAGGGAAAGCATAAACGATTCGCAAGTCCTGGAGTTAAATCCGATTCGTGCGCCACTGTAGGAATTTTATTAATCCAGGCGCCCACGACCACTGGGAAAGCGACAAACCCACCTTTGGAAAAAACCACATCGGGTTTTAAGCGCCTTAGGATTAAAGTCGCTTGAACGATGCCAAGCAGAATTTTAAACGGATCTAAAAAATTTTTAAAACTGAAATAACGACGTAACTTGCCACTACTCACAGTATAAAACGGAATAGAACAGGGATTAATCATCTCATGTTCAATTCCTGCAGCTGAGCCGATATAGGCCATATCCCAGCCTTTCTCTTTAAAGGCGTTGATTAACGCTAAGTTAGGAGCCACATGACCTGCGGTTCCACCTCCGGTAAATACTATTCTAAAGGTCATACTCTATCCCTGACTAATAAACTTAAATCAATCGCCTGTACTGATTTGGTTAAATCACCAACAGAAATATAATCTACACCAAGAGCGACCATCTGATCTACCTTATCTAAAGTCAATCCTCCGGAAATCTCTAATTTTGCAGAGGAATTTTGATTCATAATAAGCGCTTTCTTGACCATTGCCTCATCGAAGTTATCCAGCATGATCCGCTCAGGCTTTACCGCAATCGCTTCCTGCAACTCGTTTAACGTTTCAACTTCTACTTCAACAGGGCGGTCCGGATAAGTAGCGCGAGCCATGCTTATTGCTTGCGTAATCGACCCGCAGGCTTTTATATGATTTTCCTTAATTAGAAAGGCATCATAAAGACCCAGACGATGATTAACCCCGCCGCCGCAGGTAACTGCATATTTTTGTGCGATTCTCAAGCCAGGAATGGTCTTTCGTGTATCAAGCAATTGTGTTTTAGAACCTTTAAATTTTTGGACATAATGATGCGTACGAGTGGCGGTGCCTGATAAAGTTTGCAAAAAATTTAATGCCGTGCGTTCACCGGTTAAGACATAGCGCGCAGGCCCCTCCACTGTAGCTAAAGTGGTTGGTTGCGCCAGCCACTGTCCTTCTGCTACCAACCAATTTATTTTAATTTGTGAATGCAGTTGTCTAAAAACTTCTTCTACCCAGGCTTGTCCGCACATCAACAAAGGCTCACGCGCAATAATATCTGCAGTGATCGGTAAATCTTCCGGAAGCAAACTGGCGGTTATATCGCCGCTGCCCAAGTCTTCACTCAGTGCACGCTGAACATCACTGACAATGGTTTGTTGCAAATTATTCATAAAGCAGTCCTTTTTGCCTGCGCCAGATAACGCGCTTTTAATAAAGGTGGAGCAATAAATGTGGTGACAATTACCATGAGCACGATTGCTGAGAATAGGTCATCCGAAATTACACCCAGACTGCGGCCAATAGACGCAAAAACCAAACCAACTTCTCCTCGCGGTAACATCCCAATACCAATCAGAAGTCGGTCAGAACGAGCATTTGCACCAAGGCCACTGACGATCTTGCCGATTATTGCAGCAACCAGAAGACCTGAAGCCAAGATGACCACATGCCAACTTAAAAAGGTTTCCAACTTCACCTGAATGCCGATTAATATAAAAAACATAGGCGCAAGAATCGTCTCTAAGGGTGATAGTAAATGATAAATGCTGCGCTTGGGGTCTTCATTCTTATCGAGTTGTCTAAAATACTCCTCATGCAAAATAATTCCTGCCGTGAATGCTCCGATAATGGTCGCTAATTGCATAAACGAGGCCAGCCACGACAAAAACATAATGAATAAAAATGAAATAAATAATTTCGCTTCCCAAGGTTCTAGAAAGCGGAAAAAAGTCACTGCGTGCCGCAATAAAATTGGCCCTAAAAGTAAAGCCGTTACAAAAAACATAACCGAGGACACGATTATGCGCAACACTACAGTAAAATCAACCGCACCATTAATCACAATTGAGCTTACGACGGCTAAAATAATAAGTCCCAGAACATCATCGAGCATCGCAGCCCCAAGGATGGTACGCGCCTCCCCTGTCTGTAGTTTTTTCATTTCTGCTAAAACACGCGCGGTAATACCAATACTGGTTGCGCTTAATGTTGCTGCAATAAATAAATCTGCTTGGTAGCTTGCTTCAGGCATAAGCAAATAAGCAGTAAGAAACCCCAATCCCATCGGGGCGAGGACACCTAGGATTGCTACACGAGTAGAGTCTTTACCCGAACGCTTTAAATCCTCTAAAGAACTTTCCATGCCCACCATGAACAATAAAAAAATCACCCCATAGCGCGAGAAAATATCGACGACATAAGCAATTTTTAAATAATCTGCTCCATGAGGACTTTGTAAGGCAACTAATACCTGCTGAGCATCTTGTGCACGGGGAATGACCTGAGCTACGGCTTGTTCTGCTGTCATTCCGTGAAGCATTTCTTTAACTACCTCGAAAGTAGCGGAGCCTTCGCGTAAAAGTGCAAGTAAAGGATACCCATAATGATAAAAGATGTTCCCCAAGACGACACCAATGAGCAGTTCGCCTAAGACACTGGGTTGTTTCAATCGTCTTGCTAAATAACGCCCTAAAATAGCAAAGAAAAAAATACCGGTTACATTGATTAAAACAAACGTAATAGGATCTGCTTCCTCAGGAGCGGAAGCAGCAAACCCTAAAATGGGGAATAATATGCCCAGCATGGCAAACCATTTAGTGTATATCATTAAGTATCTCGATAATTGAAGAGAAAGGATTAAGCTTAAGCTCAATCCTTAAAAAAGATGATTATGAATTATTGTTTTGCTAAAAACAAACAGGTTTCAAGCACAGAATCCGGATTTAACGATACGCTTTCAATCCCTTCATCCATAAGCCAGCGTGCAAAATCCTGATGGTCCGAGGGCCCTTGCCCACATATGCCAATGTACTTACCAGCCTGTCGGCATGCGGCAATAGCTAAATGGAGAAGCGCCTTAACCGCTTCATTGCGCTCGTCAAATTGGGCAGCTACCAACCCTGAATCACGATCTAAACCGAGGGTCAGCTGGGTTAAATCATTGGAACCGATTGAAAATCCATCAAAATGTTCTAAAAACTCTTTAGCTAATAATGCATTTGAGGGTAATTCACACATCATAATAACCCGTAGTCCATGCTTACCACGCTCTAAACCATTGTCTTTCAGCACCGTAATCACTTGTTTGGCCTCTGCAACGGTGCGTACAAATGGAATCATGATTTCTACATTGTCTAATCCCATATCCTCGCGAACCCGACGCACCGCCTTGCATTCCAAAGCGAAACAGGGAGCAAATTCTGGCGACACATACCGTGAAGCCCCACGAAAACCTAACATGGGATTTTCTTCGTGAGGTTCATAGAGAGAACCACCGACAAGGTTTGCGTATTCATTTGATTTAAAATCGGATAAACGCACAATAACGGGTTTTGGATAAAACGCCGCGGCTATTGTGGCAATCCCCTCTTTCAAGCGCTCGATATAATATTCCACAGGTGAAGCATAAGCCATCGTTTTTTCAGTAATAAATTTTTTCAGCTCTGCGTCTTCTAGTTGATCAAACTCCAACAGTGCACGGGGATGTATGCCTATGGTATTCGAAATTAAAAACTCTAAGCGTGCTAGACCCACCCCGGCGTTAGGTATAAATTGGAACGCAAAAGCGCGCTCAGGATTTCCCACATTGAGCATCACTTTTAATGGCAATTCGGGCATGGTTTCCACATCCAGACAATCATGGGTGAATGGAAGTATTCCTTCGTATACGAGTCCAGTATCTCCTTCAGCACAACTTACGGTTACTTCATCCCCATCTTTAATCGTTTTCGTGGCATCCCCACAACCTACGACAGCAGGGATTCCTAATTCACGTGCAATAATTGCTGCATGACACGTCCGTCCGCCACGATTAGTTACAATCGCGGCTGCACGTTTCATAACGGGTTCCCAATCCGGATCGGTCATATCTGATATTAATACATCACCTGGCTCTACCCGATGCATTTCACTCACATCATGGATAATTCGTGCCTTGCCCTGACCGATTCGTTGTCCAATGCTGCGCCCTTCTGATAAAATCGTACTGCGCTTTTGCAGGGAGTAGCGCTCGAGGATTTGTTTATTTACGCGACTTTTTACCGTTTCTGGTCGTGCTTGCAGAATATACAATTGACCATTAATGCCATCTTTGGCCCACTCAATATCCATAGGACGGCCATAATGCTTTTCAATAATAAGTGCGTGTCGCGCTAGGTTTTCCACTTCTTCAGCGGTGAGCGAAAAAACCAACCGTTCCTCAGCAGGCACCTCAACCGTTTGCACCCGACGATTAAGCTCCGGATTATTACAATAAATCATTTTTATAGCTTTACTACCCAGATTTCGCCGTATCAGGGCGGGCCTACCGGCTTGTAAGCCCGGCTTATGGACATAGAACTCATCCGGATTCACCGCACCCTGGACAATCATTTCTCCTAAACCGTAGGAGGAGGTGATAAACACCACCTGATCAAAACCAGACTCAGTGTCCATGGTGAACATCACCCCACTAACGGCCAAATCACTACGCACCATTTGTTGAATTCCAGCGGATAAGGCCACATCGTGATGCGCAAACTCATGGTGGGTTCGATAGGCAATCGCACGGTCGTTATATAAAGATGCAAAAACTTCTTTTATGGCAAGCAACACCTGATCGACGCCACGAACATTGAGTAAGGTTTCTTGCTGTCCGGCAAAAGAGGCATCAGGTAAATCCTCAGCCGTTGCTGAAGATCGCACAGCAACGCTGAACGTTTCACTGCCAATGGTACGCGCCATCGCAGTATAGGCATCACGGACGGCCGCCTCAAACTCCGGATGAAATGGCGTTTTAATAATCAAATCACGTATTTCTTTACCAACCACACTCAGTTGGTGAACATTATCGGTATCGAGTGTTGCGAGTTTGGTATAGATCGCTTTATCGAGATCGTTTTGCGCCAAAAATTCTCTAAATGAATCAGCAGTGGTTGCAAATCCACCGGGTACTAATACCCCTGCAGAAGACAAATGACTAATCATTTCACCAAGAGATGCATTTTTTCCGCCAACCTGTTCTATATCCTTCATCCCAAGATGAGCTAAATCGATTACATGTTTATTGACCGCCATAACGACCTCTTTTCTGTAATAATTTGTGTCATTCTACTTAAAGAACTGCTTGATGAAAATGAAAATTGTTTCTTAATTAACGACCCGAAAAAATTAATTTTCAAGCAAGGGCATCGTTTTCTATAAATAGTCAATTTTCACACCACAATCTTTTGTTGCAAATTTACGCCACTTCAATTCACATCTGGTCGCGCATCTACTATTATATGCACCTTATATTAAGTATTCATTTTCAGGGCAAAAAATATATGACGCTTTCTTCTTTAAACGCCATTTCACCGATAGACGGGCGCTATCTCAACAAAACTAGAACACTAAGCCCATATTTTAGTGAATTTGCCTTGATTTATTATAGACTAATGGTAGAGGTACGTTGGTTTGAATCTTTAGCAGCTAACCCTGCAATTGTTGAAGTGCCGCCTTTAGAGCAGACAACTAAAGATTATCTCAATCAGATTCTTGCTGATTTTGATGAAACTGAAGCACAAAAAGTCAAAGAGTTTGAGCGACAAACCAATCATGATGTAAAGGCGGTTGAATATTATCTACGCGAGAAATTTGAGCTTGAATCCAGCCTGAAAAATAGTATCGCCTTTATACACTTTGCCTGTACCTCCGAGGATATCAACAATCTCGCCTATGCCCTGATGGTCAAACAAGCGCTTGCACAAGTAATTCAACCAACGCTTGCAGAAATTATGGGGGGCATAACCTTACTGGGCAAACAGCATGGAGAGATCCCCATGTTAGGCCGGACTCATGGACAACCCGCCACCCCAACCACAATGGGTAAAGAGCTGGTTAACTTTGTAGCACGATTGAAAAGGCCGCAGCAGCAATTAGCGGAAGTTTTAGTGCCGGGCAAATTCAATGGTGCAGTCGGTAATTATAACGCGCACGTGGTTGCCTATCCTGAAGTGGATTGGCGTAAACATTGTACACAGTTTGTCACCTCGCTGGGCTTGTCTTTCAATGCATATACCACACAGATAGAACCCCATGATGGTTTAGCTGAAGTAGCACAAATCATGGTACGCATTAATAATATTTTACTGGATTATACTCAGGATATTTGGAGCTACATCTCTTTAGGTTACTTTAAACAAAAAACAGTAGCAGCTGAAGTGGGCTCCTCAACTATGCCGCATAAAGTAAATCCCATTGATTTCGAAAATGCGGAAGGCAATTTGGGTATGGCGAACGCACTATTCATTCACTTTGCTAATAAGCTCACCCAATCGCGATTGCAACGCGATTTATCCGACTCGACTGTTTTACGTAACATTGGCGTGGCATTCTCTTACAGTTTAATTGCGTATTTATCAGTCGCTAAAGGCAATGACAAATTACAGATTAATAAACAGGCTCTGGAAGCAGATTTGGATAATAAATGGGAGGTTCTTGCTGAAGCGATTCAAACAATGATGCGTCGTTATCAGGTACCCAATGCCTATGAACAGTTAAAAAAACTGACACGAGGCCAAGGTATCGATGCAGATAACCTGAAACAGTTTATTGAGCAGCTGTCGATTCCCGATGAAGCCAAAAGTCAACTGCTTAAGTTGACGCCGGAAAATTATACTGGTCTCGCAGCGCAACTGGTAAAAGCATTTTCATGAATAGTACTTTATCCCAAGAAGGCCAAACCTTCGAATTTGATGTGCTGGTCATCGGTACAGGCCTTGCGGGGTTACAGTACTGTTTACAATTGTTGCAATTGCAACCGCATATCAAGATTGCATTGATAAGCAAAGCTGAGGCAAATGAATGCAATAGCCGTTATGCCCAGGGAGGAATAGCGGCGGTCTCCTTACCGGAAGACTCTCTGGAATCTCACATTCTGGATACGCTTCGGGCTGGAGATGGCCTCTGTTATGAACCTGCTGTAGAGTTCATTATTCGTCAGGGTCCTGACATTATTCAGCAATTGCAACGCTATGCGGTGCCATTTAAACAGGACGAAAACGGGCACTTCAACCTCGCCCAAGAAGGCGGCCATTCTCACCGCAGGATTTATAATTGTGGTGACCTAACGGGCCTCTCCCTCATCCAAACATTAAACACCGTGGCGCGCCACCAACCCCAAATTCATTTTTTTGAACACCATGTCGCGGTAAATTTGATTAGCTCATATCATCCACACCGCACTGATATCCAGGGTGAGGTCTTAGGCGCTTATATCTTAGACGAACAACAAAATCGCATTCATACCTTTCTTGCCCATTGTGTGATTTTAGCTACAGGTGGTGCGGGAAAAACTTACCGCTATACTACCAACCCGATGGTAGCAACAGGTGATGGTGTGGCCATGGCTTATCGTGCCGGTGCCCGTGTGGGAAATATGGAATTTTATCAATTCCACCCCACCCTACTCCATCATCACAGTGTGAATAATTTTTTAATTTCTGAGGCGGTTCGTGGTGAGGGCGGTCTCTTAAAAAATCCGGAGACAGGCGAGCGTTTTATGAAGCATTATGCGCCCGAACAAATGGAACTTGCCACCCGAGATATCGTGGCACGCGCAATATTTACTGAAATTGAGCGCAGCCAGACAGGTTATGTTTATCTGGATATTACACATCAATCACGAGCATGGCTCAGTAAGCGATTCCCTCAAATTTTCACCACCCTGCTCTCACTGGGTATCGATATGAGTCAGGATATGATTCCGGTTGTTCCTGCGGCACATTATCAATGTGGTGGTGTCTTAACCGATGTTGATGGGCGCACGGATCTAAAACGGCTTTATGCTATTGGTGAGGTAGCCTTTACGGGTTTGCATGGGGCCAATCGCTTGGCGAGTAATTCCTTATTAGAAGCCTTAGTCATGGGAGCTAATGCAGCACGATGTACTTTAAAAGACATCTCTTCTCCCTGGAAACAGAAATCCCCGATCCCCACCTGGAGTGCCCCGGGCAAAGTTAATGCACGACGCGCAAGCCAGATCAATGCCCAATGGCGAGGACTACGCGGTGAAATGACTTCTTATGCGGGCATTGTACGCACCGAAGCAGGTTTGCAAGATTTGCTACAATTAATTAAGCAACGAAAAAAAATTATCGAAGAATATTATTGGAAACATTCGATCACCCGTGATTTTGTTGAATTAAGAAACATAATTCTCAATGCTGAATTGATTGTACGCGCAGCACTTGCACGTCGTGAGTCGCGAGGAGGACATTTTCGTGAAGATTATCCCCATACTACCAGCCATCCTCAAGAAAGTATCGCCAAAATTGGTTGGTCTGAAATAATTCCGGAATTATAATTTTAGGGGCAGTATCCCTGGAGAGCAAGAGATGTTCAAGCAAGAAAATCAGTACACCCCCGAAAGTACGATCATGCGCGTCAGCCAAGATATGACCATTTGTCAAACCGATTATCCACTCGACTGGTACCAAGAGGAATTCCTTCCGTACGCACAAGAGTATCAGGCCTTACCCGATCGCAGACTCAGTACCGTTGTTGACTGGATGACTCCTTATGTTCGCAAAGCCCAGGATCATTTTGGAGAAAAATTACTCCTTTTAGCACACTATTATATGGGCGGAGAAATCGTTCGTTTGGTTGAACAATTCGGTGGTGTGGTTGGTGATTCTTACCAGCTGGCGCTAAAAGCTGCTGAACATCCAGAAAAGTCCGTAATTATTGAGTCCGCAGTGCATTTCATGGCTGAATCAATTCGAATTCTTGCGCATGATAATCAGCAAATATACATTACCAATCCAAAATCGGGTTGCACCATGGAAATGCTGGCTAAGGATTTCATGGTTGAACCTGCCTTTTTAGACCTAAATGAACGTTACGGGGCAGAAAATATTTTACCGGTGTGCTACATGAATACGTCAGGACGTGTTAAAGCATTAACGGGGGCACAAGGTGGTGCTGTATGTACCAGCTCGAACGTTAAAAAAATTTTTCAGTGGGCGTTAAAACAAAAAAAGAAAATTTTATTTATTCCCGACCAACACATGGGCGAAAACGTCGCGCATTGGCTGGGCATCAAAGACCTCGCTTATTGGCCTGGTGGCACTGCAGGAGCTCAATATTCTCTCCACGAACAAAATGCAAAAACTTTAAAACAATTTGATGATGCGCAACTCATTTTATTTTCGAGCCAATGTGCTGTTCACACTTTTTATCAACCGGAAATGTGTGAATACTGGCGTGGTCAGAATTATACCACCATCGTTCATCCGGAATGCCGAAACTCCGTGGTAAAAATCGCCGACCACGCAGGTTCTACCGCATTCATATGGGATTATGTGGTTAATGATAAGGGGAAAACAGGGCATTATGCGATTGGCACAGAAAATCATATGGTGCAGAATCTGCAACAACATTGTAAGCAATTAGGGATTGTGGTGGTTAACCTGGCAGAAACCCCAACTCATAGCGCAACCCCTGGCCGTGGATGTGGTTGTGCAACAATGTCGCGCAATGATCCACCGCATCTGGTCGCACTTCTGGATTTACTGCGTCAAGGTAAGTCAATGAACTATAATGAGGTATGTGCTGGGGATGTGGTCAATGAATTTTCAGGAACACGTAATCGTTTACCGACTAAGGATCAGCACTGGCTAATTACTCAAGCTAAAAAGTCGTTACAGATGATGATTGATATCACTGAAGACCGGATTTAAAAACTTGGAGACAAACAATTCTCCTCACCCAAACTGGATTACTTCACTTAAACACGCCATGAGGCAATCCAGCAAAAGTATGATGAGGCTATTTCACTGGATTATATATCCCGTAAAAAATGCGCTTTTACTTTTACATTGACACCGGGACTCACAGTTAAAGTGCCCGCAGCGTCTCCAACATTACCATCCATGCGACCATTAAGAGCGCCATACGGGGTTTTAAAAACGACGGTACCCTGATTACAAGAACCGGTAAGCTGTTTCTCAACATAAGATGGACATAAAGTGTTTCCAGCTTCTCGCATTGCTTTAACGGTCATTGTGAAAAGACCTTGCGCATCTAGTTCACTTAAGATACCTATACCTTCGTAAAGGCACTCACCAACCAACCAGTGCTCCACCGTCCCTTTTCCCGACCAGGTACCGGATAAATTAGCGCATCCTTCAGCAGAATTTATCGTAAATATAAAATCGGCATAGGCTGATTGGGCGATCATTAGTGCAAGCAACAGGCATGGCTTCTGCATGATTTTTGCTAATTTTGAACGATTCAAAGTACTCTCCCTGAGATTTCTAAGCATAATCAGATGCGTATCATAGATTAAATAAAGGGAGGGTTCCATAAACCGTTAAATTTTTATTTCTTTCTTAAGTACTTGCCAAAACATTTTAAAATCGCCCATAAGGCTATAAAGTGGATATTCGAAAGTAGCGGGCTTATTTTTTTCATATAGAAAATGGCCTATCCAGGCAAAACCGTATCCGGCGATGGGCATAAGCAGCAGCCAGAACCAGTGCCCAGTCAACAATAGAAGCAACAAGCTCAAAATAACTAAGAAGGTTCCAACAACATGCAGCCGACGCGAATATTTGTTTCGGTGCTGACTAAGATAAAAAGGATAGAATTCTGCAAAACTTTTATATTTTTTAGGTGAATCCATAGCAATCTCTAAATGATACTTGAATTAATTATAGACAATTATTCGAATCAACCTCGGACAAGACTATTGATAATGTTTATTAAAAACAATGCGATTTAAGACGAATGTAATGGGTAAAAGCAAAATGACTACCACCAGTGGCGCAAAGGTTACTGAAACCCCGATGCGTACTAGAAACTCTAAAGAAACAGCACCAAAAAAATACTGCAATAAGTAGATTAATAAAAAGTGAAAAAAAGTTTTTACGGATAAATTACCTTTAAAAACATAGCTATTCATTATATACAAGGCGAAAACAGAAACCAGGTAGGATATAAAATATGCATATTGGTAGTTGATAAATCGATATAAGGCAATATAAATGCCAAACATGATTAGGGTGCTGAGGCCACCCGTAATCGCAAAACCGAACATTTGTCTTTGTAGTGCCGCGCCCACTCTTTTCATTTTTATCATTTACCAGTAATAATAAGGGCTAAAATTATATCTAACTCATCTTAACGAATATTAAATGCGCCGTCTGCAGAAATTTATGCGATTCGTTAAGTAAATCAGATAAAAAGGATAAATCATGCAGGATAGCACTTCTCGATCACTACTTCGTCTCTTTATTGTTTCTGCTTTGGCCTATCTAATCGCGCTGCCCTGGATTCAGTTCCCGGTAACCACCTTGTTAAAACCTATTCCCATACTGCTTTTGATTATCCTGACCTTTACCAAGCTCGCAGGTAACAGAAACCATCAGTTACTTTTGGCAGCGCTGATATTTTCAATATTGGGTGACATTGTGTTAACGCTGGCGACTAAAAATATGCTCGAAATAGGCATCGGCTCATTTATGCTGGCACATCTTTGCTATATCGGTGTTTTTTGGAGAAATTGCCATTATAATCGCACGGGAATTTTATTCTTCATCCCCATACTTTTATTTGTTGGAGCCAGTTTATATTATCTCTGGCCTTATCTCGCGCTCATGCAGATACCGGTTACAATATATATCGCAATCCTCAGTCTCATGGTTTTTTATGCCTTACAAATGCGCCAAAATAGACGGTACATCCAGGTTGGAGCATTGCTATTTTTAGCTTCAGATTTTACACTCGCTTTGGCCTTATTCGTGCCTGGTGTCGCCCGTGTCGGGGTTGAGATGTTGGTTATTGCTACCTATTACATGGCACAGCTTTTATTAACGTTGGGAATCCTTACCTTAAACAAGGCCTCAAAGTAGATTATTTATGACTGATTGTTATTGGGTTTATATCCTGCTCTGTGAAAATTTAAGCTATTACACAGGTTATACCGATGACCTTGAAAAACGTTTTCAAACCCATCTTTCTGGAAAGGGTAGTAAATATACGCGAAGTTTCAGGCCTGTAGCGATTGCGCAGAGCTGGAAGGTTACCGGTGATAAGGCCGCAGCAATGCGTCTTGAGCGCTATATTAAAAGCCTTACCCGCGCTCAAAAAGAAGTTTTAATTCAAAACCCGGAACAGTTATCTTACAATGATTCACACAAGCCTGATTTTTAAAGATCCCTGTTGAAGATCTATGATTTAAAAAGAGGGTGACCAATCTGAAAAACTCAAGGAATCTGCAGATGATTCGTCTGAATAGGATGCATAAAATGAAATCGAATTTTTCTTAGACTTATTTCTCCGCACAAGCTTCTTATTTTCAGTTAATATAGGCTCAGTTTTGATGAGTAATATATCGTCTTGCTTTTCAGAATTTAGGATAGCACGTAAATAATTTATCCCCTCTCTTTTAACCTTATCCATTATGTTATCAGGAGTAGAAAATAATTCGATTAGTTTTTCAAAATGAGTGACTAAAAGCTCGGGCGCTTTATATGCCTTACCGCATAAAAGCATAACAACATCTTGCTTTGAAAAGCCTAGATTTATTAAATGTGTACTGTATTTTTCGAGCATTTCGTATCGCGCTGGAGTACCGGTATGACTACCTATTTTTACAATTTCTTCCTGAGTATACCCTATGCTCAATAAATTTTTATTTTTAGTCAGATAAGACTCAAGAGCAGTGCTTCCTCCTTTAGTCAATGAGGTTATAGACTCATGATCCAAGGTTTCATGCAGTTGGCTGTGCAATGCTAGTAATGTCTGCACCGTCCCTTCCTTACCCTGCAAAATAACTTCTATTTGCTCTTCATCGTACTGAAGCTCTTCCAATCGCTGCTCGAAGTTCTTTAGCGTATCTTTTGAAATACTAACTTTGCGTCTTTTTCGTATACTCGACTCAGTTTCGGCAGTTCTTTTTCTTTTTTTACTACCATCTGTGGCCAAAAGCTTTTCTTCCCATTTCGGCGATAAATAATCCTTAATTACAATCCATAACTCATATCCTAGAGGTGTCGGGCAGTGTTTTGAAACTAATTGTTTCTCGATCATGATTAAAAGCGTGGTACAAAATTTATTTAACAAAGACTTATCCAGAGTGCTTTGTTCTAAATTGGTTTGTAAAAAAGCGGCAATTCTTTCAGCAGGATAAGTAAGTTTCCATCTATCATCTAATTTTTTTAGAACTAATTCCTCATGTTTAATTTTTTCAAAAAAATCGAGGAACAATTGGGCACTACTCCACGCAAGTCGGAATTTTTCAGCTAAATTAGACATGATTCTCGTCATTAAAAAATTTACCCATTATATACAATTAAATTTTTTAAAGCTCAAGTGAGAAAAAAACTTGCAATTGCCATTACCTTTAATTTCTAGCTATGATTATTTTAGGATAAAAAATTAAGGTGATCCCTTATGAATAACCTGAAAACCTTTATTTTACTCGCCGCTTTAACTGCATTAATGATTATTATCGGGAAGTTAATTGCGGGCCAAGCGGGCATGCTGGTGGCTTTTTTATTAGCCTTATTTATGAATTTTAATGCCTACTGGTTTTCGGATAAAATGGTATTGCGCATGTATGACGCACAACCCTTACCCGAAAACCATGCGGTATACCGCATCATTGCGCGTCTAGCTCAAAAGGCAAATATGCCTATGCCCAAAGTCTATCTAGTTGATACTGAGGTACCCAATGCTTTTGCCACGGGTCGTAATCCACAGCATGCCGTTATAGCCGTGACCTCCGGCTTGTTAACGCGTATGAATGAAGAAGAGCTTACCGGAGTACTCGCACACGAGCTCTGTCACGTCCAACACCGAGATACCTTTATCAGTGTAGTCGCGGCAACCCTTGCGGGAGTAATTAGCAGTGTTGCTCAACTGTTTATGTTTACTGGGGGCTCACAAAATGAGGAAGGTCGCTCCGGTGCATTCACGGGGCTCATCGTAGCAATCCTTGCGCCGCTTGCAGCGGGTTTAATACAAATGGCCGTATCGCGTTCGCGAGAATTTGAAGCCGATAGAGGTGGGGCTGAACTCACAGGGCAACCTTTATGGCTGGCACGTGCCTTGGCAAAGTTAGAAGATGCCAATCATCAGGGAAATTTCTCACAAGCTCAAGCACACCCTACCACGGCACATTTATTTATTATTAATCCATTAAGCGGTGATAGCCTACGGCAACTCTTTATGACTCATCCGCCAACCGCTGAGCGTATTGCACGATTGCAGGCAATGACTCGAGTATGATCTAGTTCAAAATTGGAACCTCAACCTGCTCTACCCTTTGTTCAACCTCTGGAGTTAGTGCAAAGAGCGTATATTTACCTGTATTCATGGGTAACGTATACGAAGCTTGCGGTTGCAATCTTGCCTCATTAAGCGCCGCTAAAATTAATTCCTTATTATTAAAAACATCCAAAAACTGCCGAACGAGCTTCGCACAGTGGTCCATATCCTCAGTAAGTGGTTGCTCCATAAGCAATTGCAGACCATGAGCAAGTGAGGGTACTAAAGGTATGAGCTTGACAAGTGTTGCAATTCCCTCGTTAGATTTCACCAGACAGTACAAGGGTGTAAACCCAAGAACTTCTGCATCGGGTATCTCTTGTATAAAATTCTCAAATCTAAGCTTTGCTGCTAAGTCGGGACGCATTTCCATTATTTTTACCAGGAGATCTAATCCTGAGGGTTTAAAGGTCATCACGCAAAGAGCATGACCCAGTTTTAAAGATGGCATAATCTGGATTAACGATTCCACGGTTAATTCATCGATATAATGAGGTTGCTCCCGGAGAAAATAATGGAGGATCGAATGCCCAACAGAATCATATAGTAAGGGCTGGATGCGATCGGTAATGCAATCTAGAAAGACATCATTAACATATTCTTCTTGATAAGCGAGTAAGCTATTACAAAAAGATTCCTTGAGAAAAAGTTCACGCAGTAGCCTTTTCCCAGGCTCAGTCCTTTCAAGCTGTTCCAGTGGCTTAGAAACAGGATAAGATTCATAATTTTTAGATAATTCAACCGCCCAAACCTCTTCTTGTATCTCTTTAAAATAATCCAACAGACGCGTATCCTCGTAATGATAGATTAACCAGTATAAAGGCGTAGTATCGGGATAATGGTCATCAACATAATTATCTAATTTCTGATCTAATATGGCATAAGTCGATTCAATTGCTTCTGGATCTTTTTTAAAAATCAGCGCGAGTAATCTTTGCCCTTTCTTATAACGCACCAGCTCAATAAACGGGCAAAACGGATCGTTTTTAATATTTAATAAATAATCTTTTTCCATCTTTTGCGGATCAAATCCCTTATATTCAACCAGTAATTGCAATAAATTTATTCCTGCTTTCGTCGTCGACAACTCATAAAATAAAGAAAAGTTGTGTTGATTAGCATAGGGCCAACGGTATAAAAGTTCACTGAGTATACTGAGCATTTTTGTGCTTTGAGTACATAATAAATTCAAAAGCAACAACCCAGGTAACCTTTGAGTTAAGTTATAGATTTTTTCCAGACTTTCTAGAGGGGGCATTTGCTGGAACATTAAATCAACAATATCCTCGGCACTAAAATATTTATTTTCTAAAAGCGAATAAATAACTACTTGCATTTCGGGGGCAAAAAAAATCTCCATGCTTCTCTTTGTCCAGTCGTAATACTCCATCATGCGCATTATGTCCTAATAATAAATGCACCAACTGCTCATTTTTCAAAAAATTTAGGAGTAAATTTATTCCCCGTTCACTTTTAGTTAAGCATCGAGCTATATTTATAACCTTGTCCCTATCTTTGGCTAAATTTTCGTAAAGGATTGCTCTAAAACGGGTATTTTCAATAAATTGATTTAAATTTACTATGTAATCTAAAAGCCCCGTACTCTCATAATGAAAAGCCAACCAGTAGAAGGGAATGGTCCATTTCATATCCGAAATATTATCGTTTTGCGGCTCCAAGAAATGTTCAACCTGAATATTTTCCGAAAGATTATCGTTGAAATGGATTATTTTTTTTAATATTTCCTGGCCTTGTTCAGATTTAGTGAGGTAATAAAAAATTGAAGTATCAGGAAAGTTAGACGTTTCAGGTTTTATGGCAAATAAAACAGCGGGTGAAATAAAATATAGATTGCTATTTGCATTTAATAAATCCTGTAAAATGTCATTATCCTCAATAAATTTCGACAGCAGGTAGAATGCTGAAAATTTTTCGTCATCCTCATAATCATCAACATGTAAATGGAATTCCTGAGTAAAATGAATTAATTGCAACTCATGAATTTCGGTTGAGCTGTTCATCAACATATTTAAAATTTCAAGTCGAGATCGCATAGCACAAAGATCTGTGAGTAACGTGTATTGACGGCGATTTTTATTCACCACGCGCGTTAATAGATCACCTGATAAATGCGATAACCAAGACTTATGAGTTGTTAAATATTTTAAAATTAATTCTGCAGGTAAACTCATAACCAATTTGTGTAATGCAGACATGCCATACGAATCTGTAGCGCTAAATAGTGCTGCTATTTGATAATCATGCAGTTGGTTCTTAAGTAAGTTTAAGAAGAAGAAAACATATTTGCTTGCACAGAGAGCAAAAAAGATGGCATGTTTATTGGACTCATCAAACAAACTATCCTTCAATAACGCAAGCGCCCTCATTTTATCCGCTTCAAACCAAATCGAAATTTTTCCAAATAAATCAGGATATCTTTCGACAATCATAGAAAATAAAGAACGTCCATTGAGTTGCACATCAAATGATTGCATTCGGGTAAATAATACATTGAGCGAGAGCCCACTGAAATATTTTTTATCCAAATTATCCATAAAATATGATGGTTTTGTTGCCACTTCATCGTGCAGCATAAATGCTAAAAATGAACCGGTGCCTGGATATATTCTAGTAATCACTTCAATGGGAATATCATTAAATAGCGGGGCATTCAAAAGCTTTAGACGACGAAGATTTTCTCGCCCCCGGGCAGAGGATGCCAGTGCTACACATAATGGAATCGGGTAACCCTGATAGATTAGGGGTTGAAGCAAACTTCCCTTCGGTAGATATTTTATTAAAGTGTAAAGATCCGTAAACTCATATTGGGATAGATTTTTAGTTAATATATAAAATAACAAAGGCAAACCATGAATCATACGTTCAGTAAAATTACCGGTGAATTCATCCACAAACTGCATTCTTCTACTGTAATCTAAAGCCTGCATCTGCTCTAAAAAAACCGTCAAGCACGCTTCTCTATCAAGCATCTGTAAAAAAAGGCATGTACCATTTTCTTCAGCAAATAAAATCTCCGCCCGATCCCTGCGGTTCAATAATTCAATTGATAATTGTTTATTATTTTTTAATAAGAATTTTTCTTTAGCAAAAGGTACAACTGAGTTCTTTCGACGTTCTTTCTTTTTGGGTTTCGCTAAATCCGTTCTTTTCGATGGTTGAGTACTCATTTTTTGGCGCTCTATTTCTTCAGCTACGCGCTCATTACCGACTGCACGCTGCTTTAGAATTTCTTCTTGCCAATTTGTTGGAGTATAGGAAGGTAATTCTTTGTTGACGACATCTTTACATTCTTGCTGAAACACCAATTGCCATTTCTGGATTAAAAATTCAAGTGCATGATATTTTTTTTGCACAATGGATAGTGCTTTTTTCGCGCGTGTACATGCAGAAAAAATCTCATTAAACGCAATCCCCAGATCGTATAGAGTGTGATGACGAGAGCGGTAAGCGGATGCGCACAGCGCTCCTTCAGGAAATTTCTCTTTTAATAAAGTGTTGGCTCTTTTAAAGACTGCCTGCATTAGGGGCTGATACAGGATCACCTCTTGATACTCAAGTCCCTTAATTTCTTCTGGAGTAAAAACCAATGGTGTATGGAATAATTTTATTGTTTCTTGACGGAACTCTTCGGCAGTGATTATCGCGACTTGGTTTGATTGCGTTGTCTGATGAAACATTCCCCACTCAGCGTCACTGGGCTCCTCGTACCAAGTTATCTCACCCACCATTTGCGTGAGGGACTGAATCTGGGAGAACTCCAGTTTATCGGCTGTGCCACCAAGTAGGGCATGCTTTATCAGTAGCCATTGATTGGCCGCTGCAATCACAGCTTTGGAGCATCGATAAGTATCTGCTAGGGTATGTTCTTCCAGATTTATTCCGCTTTGTTTTAAAGCCAGTTTGAAGCGTACCCGATGAGGCATAATTTCTTTGATACTTTGTAAAGTATCCATACAGACCGCGATTTGCATCCCTTGCGCTAATTTTGATAATTGCGTCAGCATAGAGGCGGTATAATCTTGGGCTTCATCGACAACAATCAAAGGGAATGTGGGACTTACTGTATCTTGAGACAAGCGGAAATCTATTTTTTTTTCTTGCGTTAGATAGTGTTGATATGATTGATAAACATGAAATAACCACTCACGATGTTTTATATCAGTAATCAGACTTTGTCGCATGCCGAGCTTTAAATACTCGTTTTTATCATAAGCACATAAAATACAAAGCTCTTGATAAATATTTGCTACTGGATGGGTATTTATGTTCAGCATTTTCTGCTGTTTACGTTCAAATTTTAGATACCATTCGTTAAAAAAAGAGTCCTCTACTGCCGCATATTCAAGGTATTGAGGGAGTTGTCTCCGTAACAGCTCCTCATAACTAAGAAAAAGTACACTGTTGGGTGGTCGATTCACTGAGGCAGGATGTTGTTGCCAACTCAAACGCATTTGCTCGCGCAGAGGAGCAGACTCGGCCACATAAATTATAGGTTGTGCAAAATCTAGGGTTTGTAAGACCGCTTGGGTGATAATAGCCATCGCCAAGCAGGACTTCCCAGAGCCCGGGGGACCGCTTATTATAGCTGGTAATTGCGTATTCAGGATGATTTTCTGCTCAGCATCGAGTTCTAAATAGAGTCCTTGATAATACTCCAGAGGTACAAATTGCATTTCCGATTTCTGATTGTCGCGACCATTCATTTCTAATGGCGCATCCATGGCAGTGAAATCGTGCTGCGTGATTAAATCCTTAAGCGCATCTTCTTGGCGTTCCAGATAAGCTCTTAACACCTGAGGGTTTAAATATGAGGCTTTTTGATAGTCATGATTTTTAATGACATCGATAACCACCAGATACGATTTTCCATCTTTCTCAAGTGTTGTAAATAGTAGACGATCAGAATGATTAATTCGTGCGGTGTACACTCGGTAACCATTTAATTTCTTTAAATCTAAATCTGCCGCCTGATAATCTCCTCCTATTAACTTTTCCAGGATATTTTGGTATTCAGCAAAAATCAAATCATCCACAATGATTCCTTGCCAATAATAAACTTTTACTTTACACATAATTTTTGCCAATTTAAGAACACAGTGATTATAAATTAATCTCAGTAAAATAAAAATAGGCAGATGGGTTTATTTAACTCAGTTGGCGTAACCACAAGTCTTTATTAGATAATTTTATACAAATTTAACTGGTATTCTGCTTGCCAAGCCCATCCACCGCCGAGTTGAGGAAGAATTTTCATTGAGGTCACATAGTTATTTTTAAGCGTCAAAAAACGATTTTGTGCATAAAGTTGAGCAAATTCATGCGTATCTTCAATCAGCGGCGATAACAGAAAGCGACTGCGTCCCAGCAGTGCGGGAAAATGGAAGTTCTGTTTTCGGCCATCCTGTAAATGATAACGAATTTCCACAGAAGGCTGCTTGTATAACCATCCCGATAGTGCCCCCAGAAAACTTGGCTTGAGCACTATCTCAGCCCATAGTAATTCTTCCTGAACGGGGAGTTGGACCGAATCTCCGAGCTTTATCGTTTGCACACTATAAAGCTGTGACAAGAATTTACTTGATGATTTTTTCTTCAAATAAAGTGTCGCCTTATTTTCATTGACCAATTGAAAATTACGTAGCAGTATCGGCCAGCTCGCTCCATCCTCCAATGCCGGTAAACGATTATCAATAGGTTCTATGCGAAAAATCAGATTGGTTGCGCTCTTCTCACTTGCAAGATAATGCGCATTCACTGCAGTCAGTTTTTGCGAGAAAGCAGAATAACTTTGGAAAATAGGTCGTGGTTGCCAATGATTCCCTGAGGCTAGTAGTTCCGTCTGCCCGTTGGAATATATGTCAACAGGCGCGTTGAATTGAGGTAATCCCGATTTATCTTTATACCAGTTCATAATCAAAGAATAATTTCGCGGCAAAGACTCATTATTTGTCAGGCGAGTGATGAGCCCATGAAAAGCACTCTGATAGGTGGTAATAATCTGATTGCCCAGGTTGATTGCTCGATAATGATGGGTGATATATAGACTGCTCAATGCACTCAGTGCAAAGATTATCCACCGCGAGGATTGAGTATTCAGCATGAAAAACAATAAGCTCGCAACCCCTAAGGCACTGCCGGCGATGAGTGCGTGATTATGACGTACAAAACCGGTTTTGAATGCAAGGAACAGAAATAAACCAAAAACAGTCCCTAGATAGGTCTTGGGAATTTTGTTTATATTAGGGGCGAACAGAATCCCACCTACGATCAATAAGGCACTCATCAAGAAAATCAATACTTCTGATGAATCTCCGTCCATAGACATGGTGGGTGTAAAGGCGATAACCAAATCCAGGGAGCTTATGATAAAGGGGAGCAGCGTCATCAAGGGCTGACCGGCAACTAACCACCAAAAAATTAAACTCATTGCAGGACTTACCAGCAAAATCCATGCATTTTTCTGTTTTAAAATAATCCGGAATAAGACCCAATTTAAAAATATAAAAACAAAGCAAAAAGGAATCAGCGAACTTTTGATCAATACGAGCAAACCGAAAGGGGCACTCAGAATGGCGCTTTGCAAGGTAGTGAATGAATTTTTTTGTTGCATCTGCATGCTTAAAAGAAAAGCTAAAAGCAAGGGGTAGGTATAAAATAAAACATCACGAACATAGATCATCGCACAAAAATAGCCAATAAAGAGCCACAGCCAGCGATTATTTGTTTGTTGCCAGATGAACAGGAGCAGATAAGCATAGGTTAGAGCAAGGTATGCACTACCTACCAACATGAGCCCATCGGTCTGTGGATGATACATTTTTGTATAAATTGCTGCATAAGGGCCTAAAGTAAAGATTATATCGCGACCAAATGCCAGATGCTGGGCGACCGCCTCATTTAACGCGAGCGCCCAGGAGCCATCAATCCCTATTTCGGGCATCCTAGGTGCAAATGGAACCAGTACGGGCATTAATAAACCGCAAAGAAGAATATATGTAAAAAAATTTGCACTGAAATATTTTAGGTCTGGCTGCACAATAAATCGCGAAAATCCCTGAGCGTGAACTCATGGTAGCTTTCATATACCATCCATGCAAGCTTTCCTAAAACAGCGCGCATCATATTTAAAATCATATGCTCAAAATTCATCGACATTCGCGTTAAAAATAAAACATGCTATGATTCTGATTAAGCAATAATTGGCAGGAGGCTTCTTTGTCTCTGGTTGTGATGAATCCTATAGCCCCCGTGCAACGCAAAATAATTCACATCGATATGGACTGCTTTTATGCAGCCATTGAAGTGCGTGATCATCCCGAACTACGAAATAAACCTGTGGCTGTAGGCGGCTCCTCAGCGCAAAGAGGCGTTTTATGCACTTGCAATTATTTAGCGCGAAAATATGGCGTGCATTCTGCCATGCCTACGGCAACAGCGCTTCGTCTTTGTCCAGATTTGATTGTGCTGCCGGTAAACATGCCCAAATACCGTGAAATCTCACAACACATCCAACAGATTTTCTTAAAATATACGCCCTTAGTTGAACCCCTATCTCTGGATGAAGCCTACCTTGATGTGAGTACCTCACCCTATCATGAAGGCAGTGCTACACGGATTGCCCAGGCTATTCAGCAGCAAATCATAGCCGAACATCAGCTTACTGCCTCAGCCGGAGTTGCGCCCAATAAATTTCTTGCCAAAATTGCCAGCGCATGGAAAAAACCGCAAGGCCTTTTCGTGCTCCCTCCAGCTCAAGTAGACGAATTTATCAAAAATTTACCTGTTGAAAAATTATTTGGTGTCGGCAAAGTAAACGCACAAAAATTAAAACAATTAAACATCAATACGGGGAATGATTTGCGACACCATTCGCCAGAGTTTTTAACTGCTGCTTTTGGCAAATTGGGCCAGCAGCTCTATCAGCAGGCCTATGGTATTGACCATCGCCCCGTAGAGCCCAACCGCCAAAGAAAGTCACTCGGAATTGAAAAAACACTTACTCAAGACATTACCCAAATTCCCCAGGCTATGGAAATCATCGAAGTATTGTATGCTCAATTGTTAGTGCGCATTGAAGAATATGCAGCAAATCTAGATATAAAGAGCCTTTTTGTTAAGGTAAAAAATAGTGAATTTAAATTACACACCGCCGAATGTCGTAGCATCCGCCCTAACTTGCAACGATATTATGAACTCTTTTACAAAGCCAATAGTCAAAACATGAAAGCCATTCGCCTCGTCGGAATTGGGGTAAATTTTAATTATTCAACACCACTAAATCATATACAGCAATCATTATTTGATGAGGAAATGTGGCTCGAATAGTATCGAAGTTGTCTATTAGAATTAAAGTGAACTATATTCAAAACAACCAACCATAGTCTTTTTGAAGGTTTTTATGCATACGGGCAACATCGCCTGGGTACTTATTTCTTGCGCGCTGGTCATGTTAATGACTCCAGGTTTAGCATTTTTTTATTCGGGCTTGGTTCCCGAACGTAATGCCTTGAATACCATCAAAATGAGTTTTATTTGCCTGGCAATCATCCCCCTCCTTTGGGTGTTTTTGGGCTATTCTTTGGTTTTTAGTGACAACACCCCCTGGATTGGTGGCTTAAAGTATCTGGGGCTTATGCATCTACATCAGCCGAACCCCACGATTACGACTATACCGCAACCCTTATTTATGTTCTTTCAAATGATGTTTGCCATTATTTCGCCCGCAATAATCTCCGGTGCATTGGTGGGACGGATGAAATTTGCAGCTTATATGCTTTTTGTAGTCTTATGGAGTTTATTCGTTTATGTCCCTCTAGCGCACTGGGTTTGGGGAAATAATGGCTGGCTTGCAGCCTTAGGTGCAATAGATTTTGCCGGAGGCATTGTAGTACACATCAGCGCAGGTTTTTCCGCATTAATGGCGGCAATTATTCTGGGGCCGCGTATTACGTTAAGACAGAGAGAGCGTCCGCATAATATTCCTTTTGTCATTTTGGGAGCATCACTCTTATGGTTTGGCTGGTTTGGTTTCAATGCCGGCTCCGCACTTGCCGCCAATAGTCTTGCTGTTGATGTAGCAATAAATACCATGCTCGGTGCGAGTGCTGCGGTTACGGCGTGGACTTTATTTTCCTGGATTCGTGGTGCCCGACCCTCTGCAGTGGGCGCATCGGCAGCAGCAGTCATTGGCTTGGTCGCCATAACCCCTGCTTGTGGTTTTGTTACGCCTATGGGTGCGGTAGGAATTGGTGCCTGTACCGCGATTATAACCCAAATTGTTTTATTATATATTCATCATTTAAAATATATTGATGACACCGCAGATGTTTTTGCGTGTCATGGTATTGCGGGTGTTTTGGGTTCGTTACTTACCGGAATTTTTGCAACCACAGCCGTTAATCCAGCAGGTAAAAATGGTGTGCTCTATGGCAATTATGATTTATTATGAAATCAATTGATCGCAGTTTTAGTGGCTATCAGTGTGTCCGTCATCGGAACGGCATTGATTCTGCTCTTTTTACGTAAGATGATGAATATACGCACCTCACCTAAAGAAGAAATTCAGGGAATTGATCTTGTGGAGCATGGCGAGACCGCCTACGATCATGCTCAATAACTATAGATAATGATTTAAGGTAATGTCGTATGACTCTGCTATCCCCCTCTTCCTATCGAACCCTTTCATCTCAATTCTTTCGTGAGGCCACTCCTTCGCCTTTAGCAAAAGCAGATTTATTATTATTTAATGAACCTCTAGCTTGTGATTTACAGCTACCTGCGGCAACTGATTTATATGCAGGGCATGTCTCAAAATACCATCTCAAATCTTTAGCTCTAGCTTATGCAGGGCATCAATTTGGCCACTTTGTTCCGCTTTTGGGAGATGGCCGTGCCCATCTGTTGGGTGAAGTTACAACTCCGGATGGACGTTCTTTCGATATTCAACTCAAAGGTTCAGGAACGACCCCCTACTCCCGCGGTGGTGATGGCCGTGCGCCTCTCAGTGCGGTATTACGCGAATATTTAATCAGTGAAGCCATGCATGGTCTTAATATTCCCACCACGCGTGCGCTCGCAGTCATCTCCAGTCAAGATAAAATTTACCGCCAACAGGGTATGGTTACTGCAGGAATCTTAACTCGAGTAGCTCAGGGTAGTTTACGGGTTGGTTCTTTCGAATTTGCGGCATCTTTAGCGGAGGTGAAGAGCCTGAAGCAACTCACTGATTATGCCATTAAACGCCATTATCCAGAAATTTTAACCAGCCCTAGACCCTATCTTGAGTTCTATCAACACGTGCTTAAACGCCAGGCTCAATTGATTGCTTTATGGATGAGTGTAGGCTTTATTCATGGGGTAATGAATACGGATAACATGTCTATAAGTGGCGAGACTCTAGATTATGGTCCCTGTGCTTTTATGGATGAATTCGATTTAAAAACGGTGTTTAGTTATATTGATCAGCAGGGTCGCTATGCTTTTGGCAATCAGGCAAATATTGCTTATTGGAATCTGGCAATTCTGGCTCAAAGCCTGGCGCCGATTATTGAAGATTATGACGGCTTACAAGAACAGCTTAACCTTTTCCCCGAAGTTTTTCGTCAGGCATGGCATCAGTGCTTGCACGCAAAATTGGGTATCCCTAAGCACAGCTTCGAAAGTCTTGCTTTAATTGAACCACTATTTGTTTTAATGCAACAAGAGCAATGTGATTATACAAATACATTTCGTCTACTTGGGAAAGCAGTCATTTGTACAGAGGCTCAGCAGCAATTAGAAAAACAATTAGGAGACTCAGAGCAAGCACGAGCCTGGGTTCGCGACTGGTTAAAGCATGTGCATTTACAGCAACTGCCACTCACAGAAATTCAAAAACAAATGAATCAAGTCAATCCAGTTTATATCCCACGCAATCACTTGGTCGAGCAAGTATTGTATGAAGCAGTCGAAGAAAATAATTTAAGCTTGTTACACACACTCCTGCCGCTGTGGCAAAATCCATTTACCGAACAACCCCATACTGAGCAGTGGCAACAACCGGCATCACCACAAGAAAGAGTGCCTTATACCTTTTGCGGAACATAAGAGTCGTAACAATTAGAAAATTTGTTACGAGCAATTTTCAACAAAATAAGCTTCCGGATCTCTACCCGTGTACATGCGTATGATTTTATTACTTTTGGTTTCAAAGCGTAGGGCGCGGTGATTCTTCTGATCTTCAAGGGTGTAATAATGACCTTTTGCTTCGTAGCGATGCGGTTCTTTTTCTAATTTTCCCTGATAAATACTGCGCAATTGACTTTCGCTCATTCCAAGATGGGCGCCGGCAGTGGTCTTAAAATGTTTGGTATCAATATTGATGCGTGCTATTTTATTTTCAGCAATCATTAAGGTGACGCCGGTTATTCCTTGAATACTCTCTAAATAACAGGAGTCCTCACCTATACCTGGTTTGGTACCTTTGAGTTTAATACCTTTTAATGCATTTACGGTACTAAGGCTCATACCTATTTTAATTGGCCCCAAACCTTCAAGAGTTAAAACCCAGGGAGCTTGAACACCAAAGCTTGCTCCAGCAATACTAAATGCGAGTAATGCCACGATTATTCTGGTACAAAATTTCATCTATGCCTCATAATTTTGAAAAATAATTGAACATAATGTAACAAAATAATCGTTTGAGCGCAATTTTTTTGGTTAAAGGCGGATCAGCTCCTCATACTCAGCGGCAGTGATACAGCGACGCGTATGCACATCTTGAGCCACATCCTCTTGCCATGCAGCGACTAAAGCATTCGCGCCGGCTTTTAGGCTAAGCAATTCTGCACCATAACCTGAACCATAGGAAAAAGCATAAAGTTGTTCGTGCGCCTGCATTCCAGCTAAAGCCCGTGCTACAGCGAGCCAAAGGCTTGCAGTATAACTATTTCCCGAAAGTTTGTTCCATTCCATAGTAGGTAAAATTTTTTCTTGATAAAAGTCGAGAACTCGTTGCTCATTCCAACCTATATGTTCGCCAATCGCCTGCCAGGCTTTTTTTACCATGCCCGAAAATGGGGTATGGAAACAAAAGAATTTAAGTTCATTTAAAACATCGTCAGGGTTCCGGCCCTGTAACGATGCTTGAAAACATGCCACGGCCGCCTCTTTATAACAAGCAAGACTAAATTGACCTTCAACCACTGGATAGGCATGACCTACGGGGCGCCAGAAATCAAATGCGGGTTTACTCCAGGGAAAAGATTGTGTATTAATTTCTGCAATCAGGGGCTCATCAATAATTAGTGCAACCGCGCCCGCGCCGCCTGTAGCCTCACCAGGGTCTTGTGGAGCATAGACTGAAATATCCGTAGCAATTACTAGGGCAGCTTTACCAGCAGCAGCACCTGACATTTTCCATTCTATAGCCTGTTTAATCGCAAGGGTACCGCCATAACATGCATGTTTGACCTCATAAGAGCGCACTGCTCCTTCTAAACCAAGCTCAGCTGCAATCCAGGCGCTTAACGGGCGACTCATGTCTAAACTACTCTCTGTGCCCACAGCAATCAAACCAATATCTGCTAATGAGCCAGACCAACGCGCTAAAGCTCTTTTCGCAGCTTCTACACCGAGCTCAACAACACCATAATCTTTTGGGCATACCGCAATGTGTTTACATCCTAAACCATGTAAAAATTTCAT
The DNA here is from genome assembly GCA_017306715.1 of Legionella sp. Lineage (GTDB taxonomy): Bacteria > Pseudomonadota > Gammaproteobacteria > Legionellales > Legionellaceae > Legionella. The sequence continues at coordinate 46,198 of JAFKHV010000022.1, forward strand.
GGGATCAACATTGCGTATTTTGGCAAGCTCATCAACTGGGAAATAAAGTGGTGGAAAATGAACCCCAAGTGATGCGATACCCCATGAATTTTGCATAATCTATACCTCTTAAAACAAATAAATTGATAAACCTAAGTTATTGAAAAATTAAGTTGTCTAACTTTAAATTATAGACGAGTTTATAGGAAACAAGATATTAAAATGATCACTAAGATATAAAAAAACCCATGCCACGCAAAATTTAATAACCATATAATTTGGCTACAAACCAAGCCTCCAGCCAAACATTCACCTTAATTAATCAGTTTGGAGGAAATTAATCCATGTGTTATATTGATTGACACTTAATAAGCCAATTAGATTTTTTAAGAAGCAATGTTGACTCATAATGACTTAATCACCCTTGGAGTACAATTAGGATACAAGGATTTAGAAGCGGGCCTATGCAATGGATTTAATTGTATGTGGTTGCAAGCCTATTTTTGCGATCAACTACCTGCTTTCTATAAGCGATTACGCATAATTCATCAACACAAAGACCATATACACCTTCTAGTTGAACGTATAAGAATGGCTCAGGAAAATAATCAACGAACTACGGTGGATCTTGAATTCCTGGATATATTGGCTTTTTATGAAGGAATGACACTTTATCTGAAACCCGAGGATTATCAATTTCTTTTCCCAAATTTCCCCACGTTAAATCAGGAAGACATCGATGTGATTTTTGAATTGATCAAACCGGTCTTACTGAATAATCAACAACTCAATTTTTATTATGATCATGAATATGTCTTAACTGAAAAGGAGTTCATTAGTCTCTTTAGCCGCTTTGCTAATATCTTTGCACATAGTCTAGAACCTATAGCCCTTCTTGTGAGCTGTAGTGATCATACTGTAAGTCTCGCTTATAATGATAAAACATCTCAATGGCTTTATATGGATGTTAATAGCCTAAACAATTGTGAGAGCCTAAATTATCATTGGGAAGTGGATACCTTGAAGTTGTTTAACACGCTTCAGACCTCATTTAGGTCCATGATATATCTAAGTTTCAATGTTAAAATATTATCAACCCATCACACCTATCCAATCAAAGAACAATTCAAATCTTTATCTAATTGTACACCAATAAGTGAAATTGGCAGGACCGATAGTAAAGGCGTCGGCTTATTATATTTAGCGTGTCAAAATGGCAACATTAACCATGTTAGACAGCTCCTGCAGCAAGGATATACATGGGAATTAAATCGTAAAAATAAAGATGGCTTAAACCCTTTCTTAATCACGTGTCTTTATGGATATGCAGACATCCTTTCCTTGCTGCAAAATTCATCTGTAGAATATCAGGTGAACGCCGCCAATAACGAGGGGGCTACGGCATTACATCTTGCCTGCGCGAGTGGCCATGCACGTATTGTAGAGGAACTTCTAAACCACCCCAAGCTTCAGGTAAATCAAACCAATCATAGTGGTGTCACCCCTTTATATATCGCCTGCCAAACCGGACACGATGAGATTGTGGCTTTGTTATTACAGCATAAACAATTGCAGCCGCTGGATACAATAGGCCTCGAGGGCCATACTCCTCTTATGGTGGCCTGTCTTTCGCCGCGAACACAAAATAATAAAAAATTGTTTACGCTGTTACTCGCGCATGGTGCGAGCATGACTCTGAAAAATAACGCGGGCCAAACCGCTTTGGATATCGCGGTGAGCACGAATAATTCTGCAGCAATCGATGTATTGAGTTTATGGCTATTGCATCATCCACAGCAATTGAGTCAATTTATGTCCCCCCTGACCTTTACGACCATTGATAAAAAATATCTGCATAAGTCACGAATTAATAAGGAGCCACTGACATTTTTTAACAAACAAAATATGGCTATCGAGGCCGAACCAATTAACCGCTGTAGTTTAAAAGTTTAATTGCAATAGCTCCAACGCCTTGAGTTAAAAGATGTTGTCTATAAAGCTCTTGAATGAGGATATTGAAATTTTCGCTCGAACAAACCGCGTCCCGGTTCAGGCTGATGGTTTAACTACAATATATTCACCGTGACAAGTTAGTACTTATTCACTTGGATCTTATTCACATAAATCTTACAATATTGTTTTAAAATTTTTAAAGAGCCCGATGAATTATTTTCTGATAGTCCTAACCCTCGTAATTCAACTTAACTCATTAACAGTCTATGCGACGACCAATACCGCAGAAGATAAAAAACACTCAAGTACAAACCTTAAAGCCATCAAACTTGCGCCATCGCAACAATATCCTCATGTCGATAATTGGTGGTCGCGAGGTTATACCGGTAAAAAAGGGGTTTTAGGTATTATTGATGAAGGGGTTGACCCGAATCACCCTGCTTTGGCGGGGAAAAAAATTATTCTTCGTAATGAGGCAGGCTCTTTTTATGATCAGTTTGTGAATGGGGTGCGGTCGCCCCATGGCACCGGAGTTGCCTGTATTTATGCCAGCACCGATCAAAAATACAAAGGAATTGCTTATGATGTACCCACCATCATCTCCGGACCATCCGGAGAGGAAACACCGGATATTGACAGCTTTCTCAAAACTGTAAGTACCATTAACTGGATGTTAGAGCGCACAGATGTCAAGCCCACCGTCATTAATTACAGCATGGGTAATGGTCGCATTGATTGTCCGGGCTGCCCAGAATGGAGTGAACTGGCAAAAATTATTGACCATATTGTGAATCAAAAGAAAATTCTGTGGGTTAACTCTGCAGGTAATCAGGGTTACATCAAGCCGTCTAACCAGGCGCCATTTAGCACCACACTTACCGTACCTGCGGAAAACTATAATGCGCTCACCGTAGCCAACATGAATACGAGCATTCCCAAACAGAATAATTCGATTAAAACGCCCAACCGCGCAGAACATATCATCCGCTCCACCAGCAGCCGAGGGCCGACGCCCCTCGGACGACGAAAACCTGATCTCACCGCCCCCGGGCATGATACAACCACCTGCGCCCCCGATCCAAAGGTATATCACTTAAACTATGATGAAGAGATGCATTATCAGAATGGGTTTCGATTAATGGGAGGCACCAGTGCCGCCGCCCCTCACGTTGGTGCGGCTATTTTATTGCTTCAGGATGCCGGCATCAACAATCCGGTGGCGATCAAGGCACTACTCATTAATAGCGCAGACACCTGGACCGATAGTAATAATCGCGATGAGGTTGAGGATGCCCATTTTCAGGTTATGGGCTCTGCATGGAACCGTACTTATGGCTGGGGATATCTTAATATGCAAAAAGCCTTTGAACAACGGAATGATCTAGTCGAGGGTTTTCTAACGAAAAAAAATCCGGAAATAACATTTAAAGCTCAAGTTAAAGTAGGTCAAAAAATTACGCTGGTGCATGAACGACGGGTTGGCTATTTTAAAAATGGTGCAGAGTGGCAGCTAAGTCCCCTCTCATTAGAGCTCATCGATGCAGACACAAACACCGTTATTGCAGCAGATAAAAGTCCTATCGATACCGTGCATCAAGTTTCAAATTGTATAAAAAAGTCAAATGAGAAAGAATGCAGCGCAGAAACTAAAGTATTGCATGCGCTCATAAAAGTTAAATTACAGGGCACCAGAATTGATGGTGCCCACAAAGAACCCTTTGCATTATTGCTTTCTAATCGCACCGCTTAATGCGCTTTAATGGGCTTGGCTATTTTTTAAGGTTCGTTGGAGCAATTGCTCATAGATGGGAGCATTCCTGGCGAGCTGTAAAACAATGGTTGCGGTAATGCAGGCCATCATTACCGGAAAAATAAGCGAATAATTCTGCGTCATCTCCACGACTAAAACCCCACCGGTAATCGGTGAGCGCGTTACTCCTGCAAAAAGCGCTGCCATACCGGCTACGGCAAACATTCCCGGTTGGGTGTAGAAATCCAAATGCATCAGTTGAAACAAATTAAAAACAGCTAAACCAAACAAAGTACCCAAAGCAAGCACTGGGGCAAATATTCCCCCAGGCACACCTGTAGCATAGCAGGCAAGTGTACCAATAAATCGCAGGACAAATAATATTATAAGAATTTTCAAATCAAGAGAAAGTGTTAATGCTTGATGAATAATCTCATCTCCGCCTCCCACCAAAGCGGGAAAATAAATTGCTAAAAAACCAACAGCAAAACCAATTACCAACGCGTAGACAAGTTTATTACCCGCGCTCAAGTTATCGATACAGAAAAGCAATCTCATCAAGTACTTATTAAATATTAAGGCGACAAATCCGACAAAAAAACCGAAACAGGCAAAGAGCCACATGGCATCCAAAGCAGGGAATTGAAAGATACTCATCGGAATATTCGGCTGTGCGCCAAGCAAAAAATTTTGCATTAACGTGGCAACTAAACAGCTAATGACCACCATCGTAAAGCTTGTAAATGAATAATTAAATTGATTACGCATCTCCTCCATAACAAAAATAACACCTGCAAGTGGTGCATTGAAAGCAACCGCTAAACCTGCCGCCGCACCTGCGGCAATAAGACTATCACGGCGTCGACGACTTAAGGCGGCAATGGAGCCCAACATTTCTCCAAGATTACCCCCAATGTGTATGGTCGGACCTTCACGGCCCAACAACATCTTTGCACCCAAAGCTAGGATTCCTGCAAAGAATTTTACGGGTAGTAAGCGATGCCAATGTACCAATCGCAGATGAAGCAAAGCACCTTCAATCTCTTGTACACCACTGCCCCCCGCTTCTGGAGCAAAATAGCGTACACCTAAATAGGCAAGCCCTACCATGACCATGGAAATGAGCCCAGCCGCTACAGCAAGAAACCCCTTAGAATCTGTGGTGACCGTCGTGCTATTGGGTAAAATCTGACTTAAAATATCGATTATTTCACGAAAGGCCGAACCTGCTATTCCGACTAAAACACCTAAAATTAATGAAATAAAATAAAGTCTGAGCAATTTAATTTGCATGAGTCATCACCATTTGCATCAAATTAAAAATAATCTTTTGTCCGGCATTTCGAGACAAAGATAATATTGTTTCAGGGTGGAATTGCACTGCCTGTATGGGGAGATGATGGTGCATTATTGCCATAATAATCTCATCATCACTTACCGCAGTCACCGTAAGCTCTGAGGGCATGGCTTGAATCGATGCATAAAGAGAATGGTAACGACCGGCTTTAAAGGTTGGCTCTAAATCTTTGAATAAAGACGTTGCGGTAACGACCCGAATTTCAGATGCTTTACCATGCATGGGATAAGATAAAGTATTCAGCGTGCCACCAAAATACTCGACAATACCTTGCAACCCCAGACATACGCCAAATAGCGGAATATTCTTATGCAAAACTGCTGCAATAGTACCGGATAAGTTAAAATCTTTTGGACTCCCGGGACCTGGAGATAAAACCACCAAATTAAAGGTCTCTGTCTCTAAATAGTACCGCGCACGGTCAAAGCGTACCGTTAATACCTCCGCGCCGGTTTGTCTAAAGTAATTAGCAAGCGTGTGTACAAAAGAGTCTTGATGATCGATAAGGAGAACGCGTGCGCCTTTACCTACAGCAGGCATACGAAACTCTTGATAATCCGGTTTTGCATAAGTGGCCTGAAGAATATCCAAAAATGCCGAAGCTTTTAAGCGAATTTCCTCTTCCTCAGCTTCTGGAATTGAATCGTACAGCAGGGTAGCTCCCACGCGAACTTCAGCAACTCCCTCTTCCAAACGGACGGTTCTTAATATCAATCCGGTATTTAAATCACCATTAACCCCAAACCATCCTACAGCCCCGCCATACCAGCGTCGTGGCGATTTTTCATGCTGCTCGATAAAGCTCATCGCCCAAAGTTTTGGGGCACCGGTAACTGTCACGACCCACATATGGGTTAAGAACGCATCAACCGCATCAAAACCCGGACGCAATTCGCCCTCAACATGATCCACTGTATGAATCACGCGAGAATACATCTCAATTTGCCTGCGTCCGATGACTTTAACCGAGCCTGCTTCACAGATGCGTGATTTATCATTGCGATCAACATCGGTGCACATGGTTAATTCTGATTCTTCTTTTTTAGAAACAAGCAATGATTGAATATTTTCGGCATCCTCAATGGCATTTTTACCGCGCTTGATGGTACCGGATATTGGGCAGGTCTCAACGCGTGTTCCTGTAACACGCACATACATTTCTGGAGAAGCACCCACGAGATACTCCCCTTCTCCTAAGTTGATAAAAAAACCATAAGGAGATGGATTTATTTCAGACATCAGTTCAAACAAATGTGAAGGTGGATGGTCGTAATGACGGTAAAAGGTTTGGCTTGTCACCACCTCAAACAAATCCCCCCGCGCAAAAGACTCCCGAGCCTTCTCCACTGATTTTGCATACTCGCCCTCCCGATGATCACCCGTTATTAACGGCTGTTGTGCGGGATAATAATTTTTTTGCTCACCGGTACGTGGCGCATTGCGTGTAGTTAATGCCCCCCATTGAAATTCATAGCGACGAATAAAGGCGCTTTCTTTGCGATGATTTACTACATAGATTTCATCAGGTAAGTATAAAACCAGATCTCGCTGATTGGGATCACGTGCCTTGTGTTGCTCTAAATCTTCAAATTGATGAATCAGATCATAACCAAAGGCACCGTACAAACCTAAATAAGGCTCATCTTTATGGTGTAAAAAACTAAGTAACTGGCGTATTAAGGTAAATACTGAAGGCTGTTTACTGCGCTCCTCCTCACAAAATATTTCTCGAGACACTTTAACCCGCAGATGGATTTTAAGATCCGTATGCGCGATTAGTTCTAATGCATGATGGTCGCGTAATTGCGGCAAGAAAAAAGACAGTAAGATTTCGCCACGAATGTTCAAAGCGGCAATCTCGATTAGCTCATGCTTACAGGTTATCACCAGGGGTGGATTACAAAATCCGATATCCCAAGTCGTATATCGCCCCGGGTATTCATAACTGGAAGCGAAAATAGCGCCTCTTTGTGTATCCAGTGCCGTAATAAGATCCCGAATCCCTTGGTTATAGTCAAGGTCTGATTGTTCAACCTCAAGAGTGACACCGCCTGGAGTATTAAGTTGTTGAAACATAAATTCTCTTCCGAAACCATCATAATTCATTCTACTGTAAAAAAATGCGGCTGCCTATGGCATAATCCTGCGCAATTAAGGATGGAATTTCTACGTTCACGTCATATAATAGTCTTTTGTTTTATGAGTACGCCATCATGAGTATAAATCCTGAGGAATTGAAAAAAATTGCAGACCTTGCTTATTTGGAGATGACACCAGAAATGGCACTTGAGCTCCAAAACGAAGTGGGGCAAATTATGGACTTTGTCGAACTGCTACGCCAGGTTCCTACTGCAAACATCACGCCTCTATTTCATCCTTTGGCACACCAACAACCAATGCGACCTGATCAAAGTCGCACCGCCAATCATGTCCAGGAGCTTGAAGACTTAGCGCCACTTTTTGATGAAGGCCTCTATCTCGTACCTCAAGTGATCGAATAAACTCATGGAACATTTATCAATAAAACAAATTTCATCCGCTCTGCGACAAAGAAAATTCTCCAGTGTTGAGTTGACCCAATACTATTTAAAGCAAATTGATATAAATCAACAACTTAATGCCTTCATTCATGTTGATGAGAAGCTGGCTATTACTGCTGCAAAACAGGCAGACCAAAAATTACAAAAGAAAGAAGGCTCGATGCTGACCGGAATACCCATGGCGGTAAAGGATCTCTTTTGTACTAAAGAAATGCCCACAACCTGCGCCTCAAAGATGCTGGCGCAATTTCAGCCTCCCTACTCGGCAACAGTGGTTTCACGCTTACAAGACCAAGGGGCCGTCTTGGTAGGTAAAACCAATATGGATGAATTTGCCATGGGCTCCAGCAATGAGCATAGTTATTTTGGAGCAGTCCTTAATCCCTGGGATGCTCAACGAGTACCTGGCGGCTCATCGGGGGGTTCTGCAGCTGCAATTGCGGGCGGGTTAATTCCTTATGCTTTGGGTTCTGACACCGGCGGCTCCATTCGCCAACCGGCAGCTTTTTGTGGCATTAGCGGCATAAAACCTACTTATGGTATGGCATCCCGTCACGGCATGATCGCTTATGCATCAAGTATGGATCAAGCAGGCCCCATGGCTTACAGCGCCGAGGATTTGGCGATAATTCTACAAGCGATGGTAGGACATGATCGATACGATTCCACATCAGTTAAGCAACCTCCAGTAGATTACTTATCCTTCTTAGACAAACCGAATGCGCCATTACGGATTGGTATCCCTACTTTTTACAAAGACCATGCTCTGGATGCACCAATTCAACGGTGTATTGATGATGCTCTGAGCATCTTTCGCAATTTCGGCGCCGAGGTGGTTTTTGTTGATTTGCACTTACAGCCATTGTGGGTGCCATGTTATTACGTGATTGCCTGTGCCGAAGCGTCATCCAATTTGTCGCGCTACGATGGAATTCGTTTTGGACATCGCAGCCAGCGTGGCGAGTCACTCGCTGAATTAATAAAGCACTCACGTAGTGAAGGTTTTGGTATGGAGGTAAAAAGGCGTATTCTCACCGGAACCCACCTTCTTTCGTCTGCGTGTTTTTCTGCTTACTATCTCCAAGCACAAAAAATTCGTCGCCTAATTCAGCAAGAATTGCTCCGCACTTTGGAACAGGTTGATGTGCTCATCGGCCCGACTACACCACAGGTTGCATTTCACTTAGGCGTAAAAAAAGAAAATCCTGTTCAAAACTATCTTAGCGATGTGTTTACTGTAGCCGCTAATCTAGCAGGCCTGCCTGCTCTATCGATACCGGCAGGATTTGCGCACGGGTTGCCTGTGGGGATGCAATTAATGGGGCGTCATTTTAGCGAAGCATCTTTATTAAAGTGGGCACATGAGTATCAAAAACGAACGGAATGGCACCAGGCCAGACCAATATTACGAGATAAGAAATGATGTGGGATACAGTTATAGGCCTTGAAGTTCATGTGCAACTCCTCACTAAATCAAAGCTGTTCTCAGACTCAACGCATGCATTTGGTGCACTACCCAATACCCAGACTAGTTTTTTAGACGCAGGTTTCCCAGGAACATTGCCTGTGCTTAATGCAGCTGCGGTTCATATGGGGATTCGCTTTGGCCTGGCTGTTGGTGCCACCATTCAATCGGAATCAGTATTTGAGCGCAAAAATTATTTTTACCCGGATTTACCTAAAGGATATCAAATCAGTCAGTTTCAACAGCCCATAGTGACGGATGGCTTTCTTTCAATAAGGGTCGGTGCAGATGAGCCTCAATCGATCCACATTGTGCGCGCACATCTTGAAGAAGATGCAGGTAAATCCCTCCATGGCGTTTTGCCTGGTTATACGGGTATTGATTTAAATCGCGCCGGCTCCCCTCTTCTTGAAATAGTTACCGCGCCCTGTCTTCATTCTGCAGCGCAGGCTTTGGCTTATTTGAAAACCTTGCATCAGCTGGTAATGTTCTTGGGCATTTGCGATGGCAATATGCAGGAAGGGTCGTTTCGTTGTGATGTCAATATCTCATTAAAGCCCGCTGGTAGCCCAAATCTTGGAGTGCGCACCGAGATAAAAAACTTGAATTCCTTCCGATTCATAGAAAAAGCTATCCTTTTTGAGCAACAACGACACCAGCAAATTTTAGAACAAGGCGGTATGTTAGTACCCGAGACGCGCCTTTATGATGCCGATGCTAACTGCACGCGCTCTATGCGGAATAAAGAACAGGAACCTGATTACCGCTATTTTCCTGACCCCGACCTATTACCTCTGGTGCTCGATACTCATTTAATTGACACTATAAAACAAAAAATGCCACCCTTACCTTGGGAAATACGAGAAGCGTTGCTGCAAACGGTTGAGTTAAATGCCGACGAAATTCAGTTCTTATTGAGCCATCCTGCTACTTACTCCTTTTATGAAGAAGTAAAAAACCACACCACCGCACCTGAAAAAATTATAATCAACTGGCTAAAAGGTATTTATGCCTCCGCCTTAAACGAAGAAGCATGTGACTTCTCGAAACCCAAAATACCAGCAGCGGTGCTGGGACAACTACTCGATAAAGTCCAGACTAAAAAACTTTTACTGAATCAGGCCCGTGCAGTGTTTCATCATTTATGGACGAGCAACAAGTCCTTAGAAGAAATAATAACAGAACAAGGCTTTGATAAAGAAGTCTTAGGCAAGGAACAGGTTTGGTCATTAATTCAGCAACTTATGCTCGAATTCCCCGAACAAGCAGCCGATTATGCTGCAGGCAAAGAGAAATTAAGCAGCTTTTTTATCGGACAGTTAATGAAGCGAACACAAGGTCACGCAAATCCGGAACAAGTGGGGATGATGCTACGCGAATACTTGAGCACACTAAAATAATGCTGAAATCTGAAAGATAAGTGTTAAAAGAGTCGGTCGATAAGCCGGGTTCTGTCGCGGACAATCATTCATCTGGGACACGCGTCACCGCATGCCTCAAGCAACCTACCCGAATCCCGTGTGGGCCACACGTTATGGTTTTTAAACCACATGGATTCCTATTTGGTCTTGCTCCGAGTGGGGTTTTCCCTGCCACATCTGTTGCCAGATGCGCGGTGCGCTCTTACCGCACCATTTCACCCTTACCTCAAAGAGGCGGTATATTTTCTGTGGCACTTTCCGTAGGTTCACACCTCCCAGGCGTTACCTGGCACTCTGCCCTGTGGAGCCCGGACTTTCCTCCCTTTGAAAACAAAGAGCGATTGCCTGACCAACTCTGTCACTAATAGTAACAGAGGTTCCAGTTAATGACCAGAATTAACTGGAAATTCTAATAATTACTTGCTGCATCTGTAGGAAACAGATTATTAGAAATCGCGCGTTCCAATAAACTCATCATCAAAATAGCGTTTGAGCTTAGTACGTAAGGTACCACGACTAACACCTAGTACACGCGCTGCTTTAGATTGATTATAACGAGTCAATTCCATCACGGTACGAAATAAAGGCGCTTCGACTTCTTCAACAATTAACTGATACAGATTTAAATTAGCATCTTTGTTATTAACACTGGAGAGATATCCTTTCACCGCATTAATGACTTGATGCGACAGCGCTTCGCTGCTTTGCACCATAACTTCTGTACTCATAAAGTTCTCCTAGTACATATTTTTATAAAAAAGAATTTGTTTGGTACATCCTGCATACCAACACCATGTTCTATATAGTACCAAACATCTCAAAGAGTGTAAATATTGTTTTATAGATATTCATTTATTAAGGAAATATTAAGTGCAGAAATTGTATCATTTAATAACAAAAAACCCAAGTTGTTTTATCAAATGT
>JAFKHV010000023.1 GCA_017306715.1 Legionella sp.
CATGGTATAGAATAAAATATCGACAACAATCAATAATAAATTACTTAAAAGAGCAACCGTAAGCGTGAGCTTTATATCGCCGTGTCGGATATGACTTAACTCATGCGCCATCACCGCCTGGAGTTCCGCCCGCGTAAGTTTTTGCATCAGTCCGCGCGTGATTGCAACCATCGCTGAACGCTCACTATAACCACTGGCAAAGGCATTCATATAATCCGCTTCAATGATAAAAACACGAGGAATGTAATGCAACCCCGCAGCTACGGTCATTTCTTCCACGACGTTGTAAAGTTGTTTTTCTTGTAAATTTTGCGCAGTTTCCGCGGTTACCTGATGATATTCCGTTCCGAGTAACATAATGCGGTCATATAAAGCATAAGTAATTAACAAAGAAATCCCGGCAATACCCAACATGATTAACGTGCCGTATGGGATAACTAAAAAGTGTGTCAGCGCATAAATAGCGTTTTCAGTTGTTAAATTTGTGTACTGGGATTGCAAAAGGACGACATCAACAATAAACCCCACGAGTACGTAAATAATAAGAAAGAGCGCAACGACCAGATAGGTTTTGCGCTGATTCTTTTGTATTTGAGCGCGCCAATCGCTGCCTTGACGTTCGTAATCATTTAGGCTCATCGTTTTGCCTAAAATTTGACAGTATAATTTTCACTGGCTTGAATTTGTTCCTCTGGCAACCCCCAATAAAGGAACTCTTTGTCCAGAACGGATGCATAATAATTGACGATGACTGATTCAAGAAAGGATTTTTTCTTAGCATTATAGCGTTCAACCGCATCGTTATATGCTTGCTTTGCATAGGCCAACTTGTTTTCAGTGTTCACTATTTCTTCTTGCAATTGCAAAACGTTCTCATTGGCTTTTAACTGTGGATAATTCTCAAAAACCACATTCAATCCGGAGGCAATCTTTGAAATCCCATTTTCTGCCTCAATCCGCTCGGCTTCATTACCCGCCGCTTTAGCTGCTTGAGCTTGATTACGTAAAGCCACTACATCTTTTAGTGTGGTTTGCTCATAATCCATGTATTGCTTCACGGTATTGATAAGTGATTCAAACACTTTATAGCGACGATCTAACTGGATATCGATTTGCTTTTTGTCGTTATTAATGGTTTCAATGAGCTGGATAAGCGCGTTATAAATGCTAATCGCCCATACAACGACCACCACCCCTAAAATTAATAGAAATATTAAAAATTTGCCCATTTTTTCTTCCTTTAAAAGTCTTTCTTTAGTTATAGTCAAATTTTTCTAAAAAAAAAGCCCCTGAGGGGCTTTAATTTAAACCAAGGCAGGTTCTTGTTTTTTAGCGATGAGTAATGGCGCTAAAAATTGTCCGGTATACGATTGAGAACATTTCGCCACCTCTTCCGGGGTCCCGGTAGCAATAATTTTTCCTCCTTTACTACCACCCTCTGGGCCTAGATCAATAATCCAATCCGCAGTTTTAATGACATCGAGGTTGTGTTCAATGATGACAATCGTGTTTCCTTGTTCTCTTAACCTAAAAAGAACGGATAATAATTGCTTCGTATCGTGAAAATGTAAACCTGTAGTAGGTTCATCGAGAATATATAAGGTACTTCCGGTACCTCTTTTTGATAATTCACGTGCTAACTTGATTCGCTGTGCTTCCCCCCCGGATAAAGTAGTCGCACTTTGTCCAAGTTTGATGTAGGAGAGGCCCACATCCATCAGTGTTTGGCATTTACGGTATAGTACAGGTATCGCGGCAAAAAAGCTGCAAGCATCCTCTACGGTCATATCTAAAATTTCATGGATATTTTTCCCTTTGTACTGGATATCCAATGTTTCACGATTATAGCGTTTACCTTGGCATAAATCACAGGCGACATAAATATCGGGAAGAAAATGCATCTCCACTTTGATTAAACCGTCTCCCTGACAGGCCTCGCATCGTCCTCCGCGCACGTTAAAACTAAATCGCCCTGGTTGATAACCACGAGCACGCGCCTCCGGTGTTTCTGCAAAAAGCTCACGAACATGAGTAAATAAGCCAGTATAAGTAGCAGGATTTGAGCGCGGTGTTCTGCCAATGGGACTTTGATCAATATCAATTACTTTATCACACGCATTTAAGCCCTGGATTTCTTTTACTGAACCCATGGTCATAAGACTTGCGCGATTTAATTGATTTGCAGCCAAAGGATATAAAGTATCGTTAATCAAACTTGACTTGCCTGAACCAGAAACCCCGGTAATGCAGGTCATAAGACCTAAGGGGATACTTACGTTAACCCCATGTAGATTATTACAGCTTACGCCTTTTAAGTGAATCATTCGCTTCGCATCCACCGGCAATCGATTTACCGGTACCTCAATTGCTTGCTTTCCGGAAAGATATTGCCCGGTCAAAGACTCCGAGTTTCGCATAATTTCTGCGGGAGTACCTTGAGCCACAATATTTCCCCCATGCACACCGGCGCCAGGCCCAATGTCCAGGACATAATCTGCATTACGAATCGCATCTTCGTCATGTTCTACTACAATGACCGTATTTCCCAAGTTGCGTAGGTGAATTAGGGTTTTTAACAAGCGATCGTTGTCGCGCTGATGCAATCCTATCGATGGCTCATCGAGAATATACATGACGCCGACTAGGCCCGAACCGATTTGACTCGCAAGTCGAATACGCTGCGCCTCGCCTCCTGATAGGGTCTCTGCACTTCGCGCTAGCGATAGATAATCCAGACCGACATTTACCAAAAAGCCTAGTCGTTCAACGATTTCTTTATTGATTTTTGCAGCAATCTCGCCCTTATACCCTTGCAAGCGCAGATTACGAAAAAAATCATAAGCATTCTCAATTGAATAAGCAGTAATTTCAGGAAGATTTTTATTATCGATAAAAACATGGCGCGCTTCTTCGCGTAGTCTTGTTCCTGAACAACTTTGGCAGGGACGGGAAGCGAGATATTTTGAGAGCTCCTCGCGTACCATGCCCGAATCCGATTCATGATAACGGCGCTGCATATTCGGAATAATTCCTTCAAAAATATGCCGCTTGACCATGTAACTGCCGTTAGGGCGATGATAATTGAACTCAATCACCTCCCGACCGCTGCCATATAAAATAATCTGCTGAATATCGGAAGGCAAATCACAAAACGCACAGTTAATATCAAAACGATAATGTCGTGCCAGCGATTCCAGCATTGAAAAATAGTAATGCGTTTTTTTATCCCAGCCACGAATCGCACCCTCCGCAAGGCTTGCACCTGCATCGTGAATTACGCGATCCGGGTCAAAAAATTGATCCACGCCCAGACCATCACAGGATGGGCATGCGCCCACCGGATTATTAAATGAAAACAGACGGGGCTCCAACTCGCTTAAACTATAACCGCATTCAGAGCACGCAAATTTTGAAGAGAAGACCAAATCGGCAAATTCACCCTCCATTGCAGCGACGATAACTAATCCTTCCGCAAGGGTAAGCGCATTTTCAAAGGATTCGCTTAAGCGTTGTGCGATATCAGGGCGCACCTTAAAGCGATCAATCACTACTTCAATGGTATGTTTAGTGCGCAACCCAAGCTTAGGCGGGTTGTCCAAATCATAAATTTCACCATCGATACGAGCACGCACATAGCCTTTTGCCTGTAGCTGTTGCAGAAGTTGCACCTGTTCGCCTTTGCGCTCCCGCACTACCGGCGCCAAAATCATAACCTTTGAATCAGACGGCAATGCTAAAACCTGATCCACCATCTGGCTCACCGTTTGCGCATGCAAGCTAATATGATGACGAGGGCATCGCGGTTCACCCACGCGGGCATAGAGCAGTCTTAAGTAATCATAAATCTCAGTAATGGTTCCTACCGTCGAACGTGGGTTATGGGATGTTGCCTTTTGCTCGATGGAAATGGCTGGAGACAATCCTTCGATGGAGTCAACATCTGGTTTTTCCATCATCGATAGAAATTGTCGTGCATAAGCAGAAAGAGATTCAACATAACGCCTTTGCCCCTCGGCATAGAGCGTATCAAACGCTAAAGAAGATTTACCAGAACCAGAAAGACCGGTGATAACGATCAACCGATCACGCGGCAAATCAACATGAATATTTTTCAAGTTATGGGTTCTTGCACCCCGGATACTAATAGTTTGCATAGGATTCGACAATAAATGGTTAGGACTCTAAATCAGGGATTATTGATTTTTTTGATTGCCCCCAAAGCCTTAGAGAGGTTTAGGAAATCCTTTTATTACCCAGATGGGATAAAGGTACATTTAATATTATATCCTATTGCCGCTAAGGTTCCTAATCTTGTTTCACTTAAGAATTGTTAAATACCTGAAACAACTTTAAATCGCCTATGTATTAATAGTGATTACTTGTATAAACAGTCGCTTGCATGTGCGTCACAATTAAATTCCAATACTGTAAAAATTTATGTCGCCATTGGCTCCAACTCAGCTACACTAAAATAAACTTGATTTTTTGGAACAGGGATATGCCTTTACGCGTTATTTTATTACTATTTTTTTACTGTGGCACACTTCTGGCAGAGGCACAATCAGTCACAGTCTGGAGCCAAAAAGCGTTGCTGTCTGCATTTTCTGTACACTACAGCAAAAATGATGCGCAAATACTTCCTTTAAAAAAAACAGCGCTGTCCTATGCTGCTGCCAATTCAATCAGCTCATTTTACACACCCTACCTAGCAAAAATTCGCGATGCAGACTTATCGATACATCCGCAATTTTTGATTAAACCATCACTGATTGATTCTGGAATTGCTGCCAATACTCCTTTTTGGCGTTTGTCCTCGGAACTTTTTTTACCTGAGCTTAACCTTAAAGTAGCCTTAACAATGATTGTGTTACAACCGGATAAAGCAGTTCAAGATTTTCAAATTTATCAAATAAAGTTAACTCCTGAGGAAAAATCATGAAACCCAGTCTGCGCTTTCGATTATTTTTTTGGTATTTTTGCCATTTTCAAGTGGCCATGCTTGGCTATTTGAAACCAAAAATAATAAGGCTTGATGCTGAACGGATCATTATCCGTCTGCCATTACGTCGCCGCAGCCGCAATCATCTCAACTCGATGTACTTTGGTGCATTAGCTGCAGGAGCAGATTTAGCAGGCGGTCTGCACGGATTTTATCAGGCTGATTTACTGAATACGAAAATATCTCTCGTTTTTAAGTCGTTTAAAGCACAGTTTTTACGTCGACCCGAGTCTGATGTTTACTTTGAATGTAATGAAGGAGATAAAGTCAAAGCGATGATTGAAGAATCAAAACGGACTCATGAACGCATCAATCAGGTCATCACCATCAATGCCTATACAGATTATCCAGTCTTTGCGGAGAAAGTAGCCGAATTCATGCTCGAGCTGTCAATAAAAAATATCAATTAGTACTGTTCTAAGCTTCATTGTTTGAGTATGATGCACTTAACTTAGACAGTTTGTGTGAGCAACACGGAGTTAGGCGCGCGATGTACTCTAAAATTGACGAAACGCTATCAGAATACAGAATAATCTCCTGGTATAAGAAAATCATTAAGGATCCTCTGTTTCTAAATTCTATCCGTGAATATAAGCTTGCTGAGAAAATTGAGCATCAAGAAAAAAAAATTTTCGCTTTTTGCAAAGGCCCCTTAGCTCACCCCATAATATACCACTATCTATCCGATTATCTTGATCTCGACTCCCCCATAACGTCAGAGGTACCCTTCACAAATTTTGAGCTAGAACCCGCCCATATTTCTCAGATTAAAAAACTTATTAACTCTTTATATTATGCACGTACCGGATTACACACTCTGGAGGGAACGGAATTATCTCTCGCTAAATTTTGGGATAGTATCTATCGTATTCATGAAGCATGCTATTTAATCACGCATTTGGATGTAGACATTACTGAGTTATTCGCGCAAGAATTTAATTCATTTTTTTCCATTGTAAAGCCATTAAAAAACTTATTAGATCAACAGTTCCCCGAGGCAAAAAAGGCTTTTACGCAATTTTCAATAAGTGAGCGTGCTGGTGATATTATCGGAATGACCGTAAGGAAGCTTCATCCAGTCAATGAACAAATGGATTATAGTTTTCTGACTGAAATTGGCGGTTATGCCCCCATCTGGATTGAAAATGTAACACGCACTATCGAAAAATTTACTGTTCGCATTAAAACAGATGAGCCCGGACTTAATCAGGAAAAAATCGAGGAGTTACGTACAGCTGCCGTCGCCCTCCTCAATGATCTCGAACATCTACATGGCAACAGCCTTTTTTTCTTCTTTAAAGCCTTCAAATATATTCACATTATCCGCAATATCCTCGTGTTGGCTATAAGCACATTAGAACAGTTGGGTAAATTGAGTGAACGCTCGCAAGAGATGATATGCGACAATTTGAATCACCTTAAATATACCTATATTGCTCAGCTTTTTGTCGTTGTTGATAAAATTGAAATGAATGCTTTGTTGAAGCCAGGTACTTTGACCATGCCACTGCTTAAAAAAATACATGAATTTTATGAAAAAATTATTTATTTACCCGCAAAAATAATTGATTTTGCTCATAGAAGACCTGATTTGCTGACCCTTGATGAGCCACAATTTTTCAACCTCAGGATTGATGCAGCGAAGCAAAGAATTACCGAAATACAGGGCAGCCAAACTCAGCTAAGAACTCAAGAGCAAATATTGATAAACTTGATGGCGCTATTACATACCCCCAAAAATATGGGATTATCCCTTTCCAAGCTTAGTCAAGAAGCAAAAAATAAATGTCAGCAATACCTCAATACTCTTGCACCTTCAATCGAGGAACTTGAAGAAAAATTTCCTCAGTCAATCCTTGATTCCCTAAAAACAACCCATGATCGAGGATTAATCCCCAGTCGTATAGCAGGGAAAACGTCAACTGTTGCCGATTTCATTAGAATCTGTGAGCAAATAGAAACATCCATCGGCAAGAAACTAAACAGCCAAGCGTTCCAGATAGAACTAAATAGTGAATTAATCCATAATTTATCGGCATCTATTCCCATATCCCCCCTGGTGAACCAGCCGTTACCCGCGGGTATAGAGATTAAGCTTGAGAAATCACCACCCAGTTTATTCTTAAGAAAAGCAGAATTTTTACATACTAAGAATTACCTTGAAAAAGTTATACGCATGTTACAAAAAGAATTCAAAACGATAAATGCAGAACTTGCGGATAATGAGCTAATACCCCTTAACATTAGACCGCATATGCAAGCGGGTATAAACAATCTGTATTCAACTCTTGAACACAGGCTAGAATTTTTAGCACCCTTTTCTTTGCGCGAATCCATGAAAAAATTTGCTTTTTATCTACACGCACTGCATACAAAAGTCCCTGTAATCGGGGATGACATGGCTCTTAATTATAATGAATTCAAACACCTCACCAACAGCGTTCAGGCTTATTTAGAAACAATAAATCTCACGGCGCTGGATGGAGTCGAAGCAATTTACAGCCTGGAACAACAAAAGATTTTGTCTCCAGAGGAGGTGAAATCTTATTATCAATTCACCTTAAAACAACAAGTTGATTTACTTAAACCAACACAACAGATTCAAACCATATCACTATATATAAATCAGCTGCTCAATTTACTCTACTCTCATTCCATTATCAGGACGCCAAATTGGCCTTTATGTGATCGGGCTAAAGAAAATAAATGTGATGAGCTTCTTGATGAATTTATGACAAAAAATAAATCATTAATCAAAAAAATAACCTTCACTCCGCACCAATTTTGCCTGGATTCATTACCCTTTGCAGACAAACAAAATTTTTTTCGTAGTTTGAAACATTTCCAAGATAAAGTGTATACGCTCCTTGCACCTCTACCTCATGTGCGGTTACAGCGAATTTTTATTTTCGATAAAGAGACGTTCTTGCGATGTATCGGCTTATATCAAAATATTCAACAGGCGATGCCTGCGATACTGCCTGCGGAACTGTATCATTCTTTTAAGGAACTTGACGCATATTTCTTATCCAATTTGAATTTAGATACGCTGTTGGCTGTTGATTATAATTTTTTCGGCAAAGTGTTCATCACCCCCCCTCTAGATTTTAGTTTTTCACCTTACCGTTATGAACATTTTGTCGGTATTCCGTTACGTTTCTTTAGCTATGAAAAATTATTAGCTTTAGAGCAAGTAAACACACATATTTCCGAAAAAGTGAATGCCTTGGACCCAGTTTCTCAGGAAATTCAGAACTCCATTACTCAAACCATTAATATGAACGCGCAACTGTGTCCATGGACGCCCAAACTAACTCCGCGCGAAGGCTATTTGCTGAAATCCGCTTTCCTGTCACCCCATGTGGACAGGCTATGTGATGAGGTGATTAAACTGGTAGGCTATTTTGATGTTCCGGTGCTCAAAATGCTCTTACCCGCAGATCGGATAGCCAAAACGCTCCCGGACAATCATACCGAGTTAAGGAAAACTTTAAGTGAACTACTAATAAATTATTTACATACTTCTCTGAGTAAAGAATTGCCTTTTCCAGAGATGGAGGGGCACCAGCATTTAGGGCAAGGTCAGCAAATTCGTTTTTTAAAGGTACTGCTTAATAATTTATATTTGCTTAAACAAGCTGCATTGGGCTTAGAACGCTTAAAAACCACCAAAAGCGATTCCATTATCATAAAAAAAGGCTTGTATGTATTCAATTTATACAGTATATATAACCATATTCATGGGATGATTAGCTCTTACAGACATCTCACCCAGGACGCTTATGGTCAGGAAATTCACAAGACAATTTTATCACGACTTGGTCGGCTAAAATCTTATCAGCAAGAACTTCTGCCTTATCAACAAGATCCAGCAAATGTGCCTGCGCTCCATACCCCGGTAAAATATTCCTCAATGTGGTATGTTTTAAACTTTTTTTATCTCAGCCCAGAACATTTAAGTAAGTTAAATAGTGACGCACGTTTTAATCAACAAATACAGCTAAATTTACAGATACAGGCTAAAAATTCAACACAAGCCATTGAGCGCATTATTAATTCATCCGATTCATACTTTAAGCTCTTTTTACAAGCGCCGAGCATGTGGTCTTTATACACGAGCTTACAAAATAAAGTAAGCGAGCTCACTTCAGGAATCTACCATTCACTTATGGATCATTTAGAGGATATTAAAACCAAGGTTATCGAAGTAATGCTCGATGAGGCTCAAGTATGGGAAGAGCGCCTCGGTTTAGTGCCCGGATGTCTGCAATTACCGCTGAAAAAAATTACTTTTGAATTCTATAAAAATCTGTTGCACAGTTTGAATTTACCTTCTGAAACATATTTAGGATTACTGTGTAGTATGCGGTATTTAGAAAATCGTAAAATTAATACGCGAAATAACCAGCAAAAACTACAATCAGAGTCATATGAACTGAGTAGTGAGTATGCAAATTTCTATAGTCTATATCATAACATTCAATTGCTGAAGAGCACTAAAGACAAAAAAACCCTGCTAAACACACAGCAACATATTGTTAACATTTATCCCTTGGTCGTTAGACGATTAACAGAGTTATTAACTGAGAAAAAAATTGATTCATTACACGAGTCTAATATTCCTGATTCTCTTTCCATTCAGGCGATAACAGAAACCTCACTCGATTTTCAAAACACCTCTCATTATATCGGTGCCGCACACCATTATGGAGTAAATGAATATGCAAATTTACATAGTTTGCACGAACATATTAACTTATTAAAAAGCACTAAAGACAAACAAACCCAGCTTAAAACGCAGCAACATATTGTTAAAACTTATCCCTTGGTCGTTAAACAATTAACTCAGTTATTAACCGAGAAAAAAATTGATTCATTACAAGAGAAACCTAATATTCCTGATTCTCTTTCCATGCAAGCGTTGACTGAAGCCGCCCCTGATTTTCAGGTTATTGCTCATTATATCAGTGCCGCACACCATTATGGAGTAAATGAATATGCAAATTTACATAGTTTGCACGAACATATTAACTTATTAAAAAGCACTCAAGATAAACAAATCCTGCTGAACACGCAGCAACAAATTGTTCAAATTTATCCCTCGGTCGTTAAACAATTAAGACAATTATTAACTGAGAAAAAAATTGATTCCTTACCCGAGAAGTGTAATATCCCTGATTCTCTTTCCATACAGGCATTAACCGAATACACGCTCGATTTTCAAAATACTTCTCATTATATCAGTGCCGCGCACCACTACGGACTAGGATTAATTGCCTCAAAAAATTTTCAGATAGAGGCAACCCATGGACAATTATCCTTTATTGATAATGAGCAATTGCAATGGGAGCAAGAGCAACAACAGCTGGTTCTCCTGGAGCATTTAGAGGAACATTTCGAACGGAATTTAATTGCTTTGACACACGTTGATAATTTAGTAAATCATCAAATAAAAGAAGAGTATCGCCAGAATTTACAAGAATTTTTGCAGAGCAGTAAACAAGAAATTTTTAAAGCGGCGGCACCAGTGAAGCAGGTCGATAAGGAGATTGCACAGCGCATGCGACAAAAAGCGGAGGAGTTCAAAAAACAACACCATACGCATTATTTTCAACTTGATCGCATCTGTTCAACTCTTTTTGCCTTTTGTGAGTATTTACGACCCGAACGTCATTCATTTTTTGAAGATGAGCAATCTAAAAAACCAAAGGCAGAGATAATTAACGCTTTCCTTTCTCATGCTAATAACACGAAGCTTACACCAAACCAACGCTTAGCAATTATACAACAACAATATGAAGACAATTCTATACGTTATGCCACAACATTACTCGAGCATCGTGCTATTTGCTCTTGGAGTTGGGAATATGTAAAAATGGCTCTCTTCTACATTATTGAAGCCCTGCATTTGTTTACTTCAACACGAGCAAAGTTATTTTATCAATTTAAGGAAGACATTAAGCCGCCGCCACCGAATCCTCATGGCTTTTTCGCACCAGAAGTTGAGCCCAAAGCAGAACCTGAATTAGAAGTAAATCGGCCAGCAGCCTAAAGTTTATGCATTGAGTCCCTACAGAATACGAGGAAGAAACTTATAGTCACGCTAAAGACTCTTCCTCATCATACCGCTCTTCACGTGCTTTTTTTGCATGATCCTCCGCGAGAATTAAATACATGGCGGGCACAACAAAAATAGTAAAGAGCGTACCGATAGAGATCCCTGTCGCAATAACCAAGCCGATATTATAGCGACTTTTGGCTCCAGCACCGGTGGCAATGATTAATGGGATAACGCCCAGAACCATAGCCGCCGTGGTCATTAAAATCGGCCTTAAACGAATTGCCGAGGCAGCAAGTATCGCCTCGAGTTTTTTCTTTCCAGCAACTTGTAGATCATTGGCAAATTGCACAATCAAAATTCCATGTTTACTGATTAACCCAATTAGGGTAACCAGGCCCACCTCACTGTAAATATTCAATGTTGCTTTACCAATTCCCAAACTGATAAAAATCATCGCGCCGCATATCGACATCGGAACGCTGATTAATACAATTAGTGGATCACGGAAGCTTTCAAATAATGCGGCCAAAGACAGATAAATTAAAATAAGTGCAAAGAAAAAAGTAACAATAAGCCCTGAACCTTCCTTGACGAATTGTCGTGATTGCGCGCCATAGTCGATGTAGTATCCTTGGGGTAAATTTTCTTTCGCGATACGGGCCAAGGTATCCAGTGCTTGTCCCATCGTTACCCCAGGAAAGGCAACCGCGGAAATGGTCACTGAGTTCAATTGTTGAAAGTGATTTAGTGCCTCCGGCACCACTTGCTGTTCCAATTTTGCGACCGTACTCAAGGGGATATTATTGCCATTACTTGTGCGCAAATAATAATTAAGGATTTGATCAGGATTTAAACGATCGGCACGCTTTACTTGTGGAATGACCTGGTAGGAGCGCCCAGCATAATTAAAATAATTGATATAGCCTTCACTTAATGAAGCACCTAAAACATTCCCGATGTCTTGCATGTTCAAACCAAATTGTGAAATTTTGTCACGATTGAGACGTATACGCGTTTGTAACTGGTCAATTTTCAAATCTGGATCCATATAAGCAAAGATTCCCGTGGCTTTTGCTTTATCTAAAATCGGCTGCATGACTGCATTTAAGTTTTCAAAAGTTTCCGTAGTAGTTATTACAAACTGAATGGGCAATCCACTATTATTACCCGGTAATGAGGGGGGTTGAAAGGCAGCTGCCTTTGCTCCAGCAATTTGGTTCAATTGTCGCTGCACCAAGGGCTGAATATCATTCGTCGTTCGTGTTCTCACATCCCAGGGTTTGAAAACCATACCGATGATGCCATTATTCAACGCGGTTGATCCATCTACCTGAAATACATGATCCGTCTCAGAGAACGTTCGATAAATACGATTAACTTCTTGCGAGTACATCTGTGTCTGCGCCAAAGAAGCATTAGCCGCAGCCGTTACTTGAGAGATAATAATTCCTTGGTCTTCTTGCGGCGCCAATTCCGATGCGGAAGTTACAAAAAGAAAATAGTTACTCAAAAGCACGATGATGGCGAATACCATAATTACGGGTAAGTAATTCAGAGTCTTGGCCAAAAAATGCTCATATGCTTTTTCGAGCCGCAAGAAGCGCTCATCCACATATTGCATGAAGCGGCTCTTGCTTTCCCCCTCACCCACCTTCAGTAATTTGGAACACATCATCGGCGACAAAGTAAGTGCAATAATGGCTGAAATGGTTACTGCGCCGACAAGAGAAAAAGCAAATTCGGTAAATAGCGCCCCCGTGAGACCTCCCATAAAACCAATGGGCGCATAAACGGCCACGAGCACCAAAGTAATTGCAATAATTGGATTAGCTAATTCCTGCGCCCCTAATAACGCCGCCTTGACTCGAGTGCGCCCTTCCTCAATATGACGCTGAATATTTTCTACCACAATAATCGCATCATCGACTACTAAACCAATGCCTAGGACCATGGCTAATAAAGTTAAGAGATTAATCGAATAGCCCAAAATAAGCATGACCCAAAAGGCGCCAATTATAGATAAGGGAATGGCAATTAAGGGAATAATTACCGAACGAATCGATCCTAAAAAAATAAAAATGACCACGGTAACGATTAAGAATGCTTCCAGTAACGACATAATGACTTCATGAATTGAGGAGTCAACAAAAAGACTCGCATCATAGACAATTGCAGCCTTAAGACCTTGAGGAAGCTCAGATTGTATGGTGGGAAAAATTTTCTTAATATCATTAATAACCGTGAGTAGGTTTGCAGAAGGTGCAACGACTATACCAATGTATACTGCGGTACGACCATCGAAACGAACCATCGAGTTATAATTCTGGGCCCCTAGATCAATGCGTGCAATATCACTTAAACGAACAATGGCGCCATTTTGCGCCTTGATGATCATTTTCTTAAATTCATCAACGTTAGTTAAATCAGTACTGGCAATAAAATTTTGGATAAACATCTGCCCATCGGTTCTTCCAACTGCAGACACAAAGTTATTATTTGCCAAAGCGACACCCACCTCAGCTGCAGTTACCCCAAATCCCGCCATTTTTACCGGGTCAAGCCAGGCACGCAGGGCAAAGGTTTGATTTCCTAAAATTTCCGCTTTTTGTACGCCATTAACTGCTTGTAACTTAGGCTGAACGACGCGGATTAAGTAATCTGTTATTTTATTAATAGGTAACTCATCACTGTAAAAACCAATATACATTGAATCGATGGTCTGCCCTACCGAAACCGTTATCACGGGCTGTTGCGAGTTTTTAGGAAGCTGGTTTAACACAGCATTAACTTTTGCGGTAATGTCAGACAGCGCTTTTAAGGGGTCATAATTCAATCGTAAGTTGACGGTAATAATACTGGTACCCTGAATACTGGTCGAGGTCATGTAATCAATACCATTAGCCTGGGCTATCGAATTCTCCATGGGTGTAGTAATAAACCCTGCAATCACATCAGGATTTGCACCGGTGTACACCGTCGTTACGGTAACGATCGCATTCTCAGTAAAAGGATATTGCATCACCGGCAATGAAAACAGTGAACGTAACCCCATCGCAAGTATCATTAAACTAATAACAGTTGCCAGTACGGGTCGTTTAATAAATATGTCGGTAAATGCCATAACTAATCCTTTAAAACCGCTTTATGCTTAACGTTCTTTAACTTTGGGATCCGCAGAATTAGCCGGTTGCAGCGAATTATTAATGAAAACCTTGCTGCCATTTTTAAGCTTTAATTGACCACTGCTTACCACTACATCCCCCGGTTTAACCCCTTTTAAAATCGCAACTTGATCACCACGGGTATCACCGCGTGTAACAAAAACCTGCTCAACATAAAGCACAGGTTTATTTTCCTTATCTTTTTCACCCTTATCTTTCACCAAATAAACAATATCCCCATAAGGGTTAAAGCTTACTGCTGTTTGTGGCAAGGTGACGTATTTACGTTGTGATTGCACATCGATAACCACGCGGACGAACATTCCAGGTATCAATAATGCTTGGGGATTAGGTAAAGTCGCCTCCGTGAGTACGTTGCGGGTATTGCTGTCGACCAAAGGCTGAATGGTGGTCACTTTCCCTGTAAATGTTTTTTCAGGATAGGTATCTGTATAAACTTTAACAGACTGCTGCATGCGCAGTTGCGCTAAAGTTTGCTGGGGTAGATTAAAATCAGCATAGATCGGATCGAACGCTTGTAGGGTAGTCACCGTATCGCCTACGTTAAGATATTGGCCAGGACTCACATTATTGATCCCAACCCGCCCATCAAAGGGCGCGCGAATGGTTTTTTTCTCCACTGTTGCTTTTTGTTGTTCCACTTGAGCCTGCAGATTACGTAAATTCCATTCATCACTATCAACAGTTTGCTTACTCACTGCATGCACCTTAAATTGCGCCTGATCCCGTGCATACGTGATTTTCGCAAGCTCGACTTGGGCTTGAAGAGCGTGCAATGCACCCAATTCAGCATCCGCATTGAGTTGAATTAACACCTCACCTTTTTTTACTTGAGAGCCAGGAGTAAACAACATTTTTTGCACCATGCCTGCAAGCTCTGTGGTTACATTGACTCCTAATGGTGCACGAATACTTCCCACCGACTCAATGGTCGGCTGCCATAATGTCTCTTCTGCAGTCACCGTGGAAACTGCCACTGCAGGTGCGGACATGCTCGCAATATAGCGCTTCGTCATAATTGAAACAAACAATTTCCAACCAAAAATCAGGCCAAAAATAATCCCTACCGCGACTAACATATAAATCATTGGTTTTTTCAAAATATCTCCCTTAATTGCGGGTCAATCCTGCTTATAAACATGTTTGTGCACACCAAGGTTTACGCCACCAGCCGCCTCCTAAAGCCTGAAATAAAGCAGCGGTATCGGTATAGCGTAATGCCTGAGCCTGAATTCGATTAATTCGTGCTTGTTGGTATTGGCGCTGTGCATACAGCAAATTTACATAATTAGCAGCACCAAGACGATATTGATCCATGGTCAGTTTTAAAGAGGCTCGTGCGGCATCTTCTGCTAAAATTTGCGCCTGTAACGTACGGGCATCCGCTTCGATTGCGGTTAATACATCTGCTACATTCTGGAATGCCTGTAATACAGTCTGTTGATACTGGGCTGCGGCTTGGTCAAAACCTGCGATTGCTGCACGACGTTGTGCCAGTAATGAACCACCCCGAAACAGTGGCTGAGATGCCTGAGCGGCAATAGACCACACATTATTCGTTGAGGTGAATAACCTGGCCCAAGTGGTATTTAGCCAACCATCACTAGCGGATAAGGTTAACTGGGGCAGTAAATTCGCAGTGGCTACACCTATTTGCGTCATCGCTTTGTGCATGGTTGCCTCGGCGGATCGTATGTCCGGGCGCTGTCTTACCAACATGGAGGGAATAGTTACTGGTAAATCGCCCGGCAACTGTAATCGATCCAACCGGATTATGGGCAAGGGGCGGTCAGGAAAAGTACCAATTAAGGCACTCATGGAATGTTTTGCGCGGGCTAAATTAGTCTCCAGAGGAGGTAAAGTCGCCTTGGATTGCTCAACCAACGCTTTTTGAGTTAACACGTCTGCATTGGATATGCCACCCAACCGATATTGAGCCGCTAAAACGTCTAAAATATTGCTTTGTGCCTTAATTAAATCATTGGTCGCATCAATCTGCGCCTGATAAGAAGCTATATTTACCGCAGTAGTAACGATATTTGTCGTTAAGGTTACTTTTGCTGCAATTAACTGAAATCGTTGGTAATCAATTTGAGCATGAAGTCCTTCAATTTGCCGTCTGGCGCCACCAAACAAATCTAGAGTATAGGAAAGATTAAATGCAGGATTATACAAGCTAAACGTTTGACTATCACCCGGGATACCAATTTGAACCCCCGAATAACGCTGGCGAATGACGCCCATCGCCCCATTGACTTGAGGTAATAATGAACTTCCAATTTGTGCCTTCCAATTCTCTCCAGCTTGACGCAAAGCTGCGGCTGCTGCAGTCACATTTGGACTATGGTTTAATCCTGCAGTGATAAGCTCGTTGATTTCTGGTGAATGAAACAACTCCCACCATAATATCGGTAGATCGGTATCCGGATGGAAACGCTGCGCTTTCCCTCCTGTACCTTTAGTATGTACGGTTTTCAAGGGTAACGGCTTTTCAGTAAATTGTTTCACCGGTGCCGGAGGAGGTGAGTGAAAATTAGGCCCAACCATGCAGGATATCTGCATTAGGCAGCACATGAGTACTCCCAATCCTGTGCTTGAACGAAATTTAAAGATACCCACAGCCGTAAAATCCCTTACGTAACTTTTTTTAAGTGACTAATCTACCATGATTTTTCGTTAGATGTTACTGTTCTTTGCGTTATTGTCAACGTTATCTTTAGCGAATGATATCCCCGTCGCATCCCTCTCAAGAGCTTAAAAAAATTATAATAATTAACGCCTTACGAGCGAACAAATTCTTTTCCTTAAGAACTGCAATCATATTGTAAAAATAATTAACAATAAATTATTTATTTGTTTATATTGTTTTTTATTGCAACGATCTGTTCCTGTACTAGAGTTATATAAGGAAGTAGCAAATTCGTCTGTTAAAAAATTATATAAGGATTGTTATGCCAATAAATTATTCTTCTAATAAACTCATCGAGCGAGAAAATCTTAAACATTCCGTAACAGAACAGAAAAATAAAGAAAAAAACAAGCCGATCCGTTTTGGAGTTATCGATTACTTCGTGACTCAACCCGTTACTGGTTGGTTAGCCGAAGAAAAAAAAATACAAAAAAAATATGGGATTGAGGTGTACAGAGGAGTACCAACCGAAATTAATTCAGCACTCCTGCAGGGAAAAATTGATATAGCAAACGTTTCGAGTGTGGCATTTGGAAATAACTGCGATAAATGGCTCTTATTACCTAATCTTTCCGTTTCTTCCTCGGGTCCAGTGCGCAGTGTGCTTCTTTTTTCCTACCATGAGGATTGGAAAAAATTAGACCGCTGCACGATTGCCATTACCAATCAATCTGAAACTTCTGTCGCTTTATTAAAATCACTCTGTTACGAGCGTTACCAGATCAAACCGAAATTTATTGTTGCTGAATCCAATCTGGACGCAATGCTTGAGAAAAATAGTGCAGCTCTAATTATCGGGGATCAAGCACTAAAAGAGTGGGCTTTAAAACGTACTGTGCATGGAAAAAAACCATACATCTTTGATTTGGGCGAAGAGTGGGATAGCTGGATGGGATATCCTTTCGTTTACAGCGTATGGGCTGTTAGAAAAGAGGCTGCCAGCCAAGTACTCGATTCACCGCTCCTTTCATTACTAAGAAAATCAAAAAAACATGGCCATACTTCGTTAAAAAAACTCGCGAAATCCGAAAAGAAAAAAACCAACCTCCCCCAAGCCCTCTGTGAAGATTACTTAAAAGGGATGAGTTATGACTTGTCCTTAAGTCATTTGCGCGGGTTGCGGTTTTTTTTAGAGTTAAGTGTCAAAAATTTTCATTGGCGCGATATCAAGTTTATTACCACCCCTGCCGATAATTGGAAGAATCTTTACATGAGGAATGATTTATGAATACCGAGATGCAATTAGAACATTATTTCGAAAAGCACAGTTCGTTACCCAAAGAGGCCATTATCAAAGCCGATATTCTGCGAAAAGGGCTAAGCTTTGATATTGAGTCTTTAGTCAACACCCAGGAATCAGGGGTAAAACATCAGCCCAAATCCTATTTTATTTTCTCTTTCGATATGGTTACTCAAAAAGAATTGGATGAGCACCAAAAGTGGCATGCTCCAGAAGAAATCGCTTTAAGGGGCGGCAAGTATAATTTACAACGCACCATTATCTCAGTACGTTTAAATCCCGCCTCAAAATATCGTGTAACACGTGTTGACGGTGAGCTTTGGCTTTACGCAGGTCAAGAGGCGATATCCCAAGTGTCTTTTCGTGATGTACCCGAATATTATGGAAAGAAATTAAGCGATGGCCGCCCTATAGCTGAATTGGCTCCCTCAATAGAATGGGGCTACTTGCTGTACCTGACCGTGTTTCGTATTTGCCAATATTTTGGAGCTAAAGAGGAATGCCAGTTTTGCGATATCAATAACAACTATCGCCAGCAAATTAAAGAGAAAAGACCCTACACCGGTATCAAAAGTGTTGATGATATTCTGGCGGCGCTTGAAGTGGTCGCGGCAACTGACTCGACCAGTCAGGCCTATACGCTCACTGGAGGAAGTGTCACTTCAAATCTTCAAGGTAAAAACGAAGTCGAATTTTACTCTCAGTATATCCGAGCTATTGAGGAACGTTTCCCAAAAAGATGGATTGCAAAAGTCGTCACTCAGGCTTGGCCTGTTGAAGACGTTAAATTATTAAAAGAAGCAGGCGCACAAATATATCATCCCAATTACGAAATTTGGGACCCTGAATTATTCGCACAAATTTGTCCGGGAAAACAACGGTACATTGGCAGGGATAACTGGATTCGCCGCATTGTCGAAGCTGCAGAAGTCTTTGAGCCCGCAAACATTATACCCAACTTTGTTGCCGGTATTGAAATGGCGGCTCCTTATGGATATACGGATGTTGAACAAGCTATTGCTTCAACTGCTCAAGGACTAGACTTTTTTATGTCCAAGGGCATTGCGCCGCGCTTTACCATATGGTGCCCAGAACCACTTACGCCACTGGGCGAAAAGAATCCAGAGGGAGCACCCCTGGAATATCATTTAAGGCTTCTGGAGACTTATCGGGATACCATCAACCATTATGCGTTAAATCCCCCTCCAGGGTACGGTGAAGCAGGTGTAGGAAAAGCGGTGTTCTCAGTAAGTCCATTTATGGATGTGCTCACCAGCAAAACTGAGCCCACGATTAATTAAGCGCAAGGATTAGCCGTGAGTAATTTGGTAATACGTGCAAAATATATTTTTCCAGTGAGCGCACCACCTATTTATGATGGTGCTGTGCTCATCAAAGACCGCTATATCCGTGCAGTTGATACGTGGGAACATATTCGTAAATCGTACCTCTGTGATGAGATCCACGATATTGGAAATGGGATTCTCATGCCAGCCGCGGTGAATACGCACACCCATCTAGAGCTTACTTGCCTGGCCGATGCGATACCTGCAAATACACCCTTTATCGATTGGATTTTATCTTTGGTAAAGGCACGGAATGCGCTCTCTGTTCCTGAGATGGTCGCATCGCTGGAGGAAGGAGTTCATCAAATTCAGGCCTATGCCACCGCTGCTGCTGGAGATATTGCCACAGGTGAGGCGATTGTCGAGCAATTAGCACAGACCAGCTTGGCTGGTATTGTTTACTATGAATTACTCAGCCTGGATCCCAATAAAGCCGATACGATTCTTGAACAGGCAAAACAAAAACGAGCATATTGGCAGCAGCGATACTCAAGAGCTGATTTCCAATTTGGACTATCGCTCCACTCGCCTTATACCGCCTCGGCAGAATTGCTACATAAGACTGCCAATTGGTGTAAAAAAAATCACGTTCCGTTATCCATTCATACTGCCGAATCTCTCGATGAATCTGAGTTTCTACTTCAGGGAGATGGGGAGATACCAAATAAATTATATCGCGCTGCGGGGTGGGAGCAATTACCTTTTCCCATTCCTAAGTGCTCTCCCATTGATTACTTAAACCAGTTAGGTGTTCTTGATGCCAAACCACTATTAATTCACGTTGTACATACCGATGAGGATGATTTAGGGATTTTAAAACGTAAAAATATAGCTGTTGCCCATTGTCCACGGAGTAATTTGCAACTCATGAATGGACGATTTCGTCTCGCAGAATTTTTAAAGGCGGGAATTAAGGTAAGTTTTGGCACGGATAGTTTAGCCAGCTGTCCTTCGCTTTCCATTTGGGAAGAAATGCAAAAAGCTTGGGAAATACATACACATGCAGGGGACAATATCGCACCAGAGCTTTATCTAGCCTGCGCAACTTTAAACGGAGCAGAGGCGTTGGCGCTTGCTCATAAATACGGCTCCATTGAACCGGGAAAGATCGCATTATTCGGTGTTGCATCTCTTGATAATTTTCCAAAATATAGCTCTGGCGATATGGACAAGGTCTTGATGAACTTGATGACGGGTGAATGCCAAATAGGTAATTTACCTTTTTTAAATTAGAAATACCTGAAAGAAGACTGATAAGTTGTCTGGCGTTCTTACGGTACTGTGTTCGTGAGGTTTATATGAAAGAAAAAAAATATCCTAATTTGGGCGCTACTAAGAACAAGCCTCTCATTAAACCCAGTACGTTATTGCAGCAGATACCACTAACAGCAAGTGAACGCGATTTTATTGAGGATACACGTGCTCAAATCAGTCGTATTATCCATAACGAAGATGACCGCATGATTGTTATCACGGGCCCCTGCTCCATACATGATATGAATTCCGCTTTAGAATACGCAGAACTTCTCAAAAAAACAGTGAATCGCTTCAGTGATGAACTACTCATTATTATGCGTGTCTATTTTGAAAAGCCACGGACATCGCTCGGCTGGAAAGGGTTTATTAATGACCCCTACCTGGATGACACCTTTGCCATTAATGACGGATTACGCTTAGCACGAGAATTACTAATACAAATTAATAAAAACAAGATTCCCGCTGGAACCGAGTTTCTCGATCACTTTGTCCGCAAATATATAAGCGATGCAATCAGTTGGGGAGCAATCGGTGCGCGAACTGCAGAATCACAAATTCATCGAGCGCTTGGCTCAAGTCTACCCATGCCTGTGGGTTTTAAAAACAGTACTGATGGGAATATACAGGTTGCAGTCGATGCAGTGCACACGGCCCGAGAAAGTCACCATATCTTTGACATTGATGATGATGGGCTTGCTATTATCGCAGAAACCTACGGTAATAAAGACTCTCATGTGGTTTTACGTGGCTCACATACTGCTACAAATTATGATGCGCACAGCATTATGCACACCTTTAAATCAACTACCGACAATGGTCTTGCCCCCAAAATCATGATTGATTGCAGCCATGGTAATTCACAGAAAAATCATATCAATCAGCAGATTGTGGTTCATGAAGTTTGCCGCCAACTAAAAGAATATAGCCCGTTAATCGCAGGCGTTATGCTTGAAAGCCATCTTTTAGCAGGAAATCAGCCCCTAAAAAACAAGAATGAACTGACTTATGGACAAAGTATTACTGATGCCTGTATCTCTTGGGATGAAACTGTCTGCTTACTCGAGAAATTAGCCGCAGCGGTAAAGATGAAAAGAAAAAATCGTCACCTCTTGATACCCTATTAGCGAGGAATTGAGTGCATGCACTAACAATTTTCTATCAGTTTAGTTTATTGTTTAATTGCTTTAACAAATAAAAACCACGGTTTTGTCAGCATACTGGTATAGTTTTTCGGATCGACATTTTTCATTTCGGGTAAGGGCTTAGGCTCTAACATTCTTTGGATTAAGAAGTTCGCCTGATATAAAGCTTCAGTTAATTCATTTAAAGTATGATGGTAAAATTGTACTTCACCTATATTTTCCCAATAATCAGTAATCAGTTTTTTCTCAAAATAATTTTCTAATTTATATAACATATAATCAGTGTACGGTGCATGAGTTGAAAAAACAAAAACCCCTTGATGCTTCAAAAGTTTTGAAAGTTGTGAAAACAGCTGATACCAATCTTTAATAAAATGGATCACAAGCGGTGCGATAATTATGTCAAAACGCTCTTGTCCTAAATGAATTAATGGTTCTTCCAAATCTACTACATACGCATGACATGAGGGGACTCGCTGCTGTGTTAAGTGCACCATGGTTTCACTGGCATCAACTGCTGTAACTACGGCACCCAATTTAGTGAGTTGTTCGGTATACCAGCCAGTCCCACAACCTAAATCTAAAACATTTAATCCTGCAATGTGTTCAGGTAATAGCGCCATTAAATTGGGGTGTTCATAATAAAGATGCATGGGTTTACTATCTACAATTTGAGCATAATTTTTAGCTACTTTATCAAATGCAAGCTTAGGGGATAAATCGGTCATAATTCCCTCTACTGTTATTATTATCTTGCCAGTGCAAACATTCAGCGATACCGCTGATTGCACAGTGCACGAATTCAAGCATTAATTCTTCTTACTTCTTTATCTAGTAAAGCATAATTTTGAATTTTTGCTGCTCAAGAGTGTACTTAACAAGATTCGTCACTGGTTTGATCGACATACATTATTCAGCGTAATAAAACACAAAGGAATACGATTCTGCGCTTACAGCGCAGAATCGGGAATCTAGAGGCTAGGGTAAACTTATGGAATAAGTGTGTGCAAAAACTTTCAAGCAAGAGTTGAGAGCACTTATGTAAATTAATCTAAATGAATTGTATATGAATACGAATTGAATCCATCATATTCTGTATTGAGATAGCGCAAACCACTACACGATGCATTCACAACGGGATGGAGCATCATTGGACCGTCTTTTATATCTAAAACACACCAATTGGCATTGTCATATGCGACCGTAACATGAGCAAAGCCACTACGACACTGATAGGAGTCACGGATGACAAAACTACGTTGTCCTATAATTTGCAAAATCACATCTTGGTCTGTATAACCACTGACGATGTGCACCTCAGGATGGGTATCATCGCTTAAACGAAAATAATCTTTATAAGCACAATAGGCAGCTTCAGCGTGTGCGTTCATGGTTAGAATACACGTTGCGGCAAGAACACTCCATTTAATCATTGGTAATCCCCTCTCTCATTTTTATAATCAAAATGATTATAAAGAATACCTATCAGGAGTACAATCACTCACCTACAAGTGGCATTCCCCCCTTTAAAGGCTGAGGCTTCGCGAACCAAATAAGGCCTATCAGAATCATAAAAATCCATGCGGATGCGCGAAAAATATCATTCGTAGCCAGCATAAATGCCTGATTAATTACATTAACATATAATACCCCGTAGGCTTTAAGACCGCTTATGCCTAAATCATGTAAGCGCGCAAGCGCGTCGTGAGTGAGCGGATTGAAATAATTAATTGATTCCACGAGATGGCTTTGATGTAATGCCTCACGATCATTCCATACCGTGATACTAATTGAGGTACCGAAACTTCCCCCCAGAATACGAAAGAAATTAGCCACACCCAAAGCGCTCGCCATTTTAGCATGAGGAATATTGGCTAAAACAATGGCAATAAGTGGGGTGAAAAAAAATGCCAAACCAATACCCTGGACAAATCGTGGTTCTATTAATTCAATGAAACCAACTTGGGTGTAAAAATTGGATTGCCAATACGAGGTTACAACAAAGACCACAAAACCCGCACTGACTATGAGTCGTAAATCAAAGCGGCTCATATAAATTCCAACAAAAGGAGTCAAAATAAAGGGTATGATACCCACTGGAGCCGCAGCTAACCCAGCCCACGTTGGGGTGTAACCCATTTGTGTTTGCAACCATAAGGGAAAAATTACGACATTGGAAAAATAAACAAAGAACCCGAGAGTTAGACAAATCACGCCTATCGTGTAAGTGCGATCAGCAAATAAATATAAATCAATGATGGGATCAGCTTGTGTTAAAAGCCAGACCACTAAAAAACTTAAACTAATAAGTGCCAAGATTCCTAGAATACGAATAGCATCTGAATGAAACCAATCGAGATCATGCCCTTTATCTAATAGTATTTGTAACGCGCCAATGCCAACCGTGAGCAATATTAATCCAATATAGTCAATCGGTAACTTAGCGGTACCGGTTTCACGCCCCGATAAAGTAATCATGGTAAAGATTACTGAAAATATACCCACCGGTACGTTGATGTAAAAGATCCAGGGCCAAGTATAATTATCAGTAATTATACCACCCATGATGGGACCAAATATTGGCGCCACCACCGCAGTCATGGCCCAGATTCCTGTGGCTAAACCTCTTTTTTCCGGAGGATAATTTGCTAATAAGATACTCTGAGATAGAGGAATCATGGGACCTGAAACAGCACCTTGAAGCACGCGAAAAAAAACCAGCATGGAAAGGTTTTGGGAAAGTCCGCATAAGATCGATGCTACCGTAAATAAGGCAGTTGACCAAAGAAACAACCGCACCTCACCAAAACGACGAGCGAGCCATCCGGTTAAGGGCAACATAATGGCTTGGCTTACAGCAAATGAGGTGATGACCCATGTCCCATTATCGGGACTAACACCCAAATCACCTGCGATAGTAGGGATGGCCACATTGGCAATGGAGGTATCTAAAACATTCATAAAAATAGCTAATGATAACGAAAAGGTCATCAGTGCCAGGCGCGTGCCGGTTAAGGGAGGCAATGGCGCACTCATATTAAGATACACTCTCAGCTTTTGAGCTCAGCTTGGGGAGCGTAACATTATCAGCATTGTCTCGTAATATTTGTGCAATTAAGGTATTTACTTCCGCCAACTGGTGCTCGTATACATCCGTTCCAAATTGATAAGAACTCGTTTTCGATTGCATCCTTTGGCCATCACGATTATGAGTATTTATGGTCACCCGCATTGATAACCCCAGCTGCAAAGGATTTTTATTGATTTCTTGAGGGTCAAGACGAATTCGCACCGGCAGTCTCTGGACTATTTTAATCCAGTTGCCGGTAGCATTTTGTGGTGGCAATAAAGAAAAGGCAGAACCAGTACCGGCATTTAATCCAGCAACTTTCCCGTGATAGGTAAGATCTGGGTATGCATCTACATATAAAGTAACCGGCTGATTTACGCGAATATGATTTAACGAGGATTCTTTATAATTCGCATCTACCCAAATATCATCCAAGGGAATAATCGCAAGCATTACTGTATTCATCGCGACCTGTTGCCCTGGCTGAATGGTTCTTTTAGCAATGTATCCATCAACCGGAGATAATATCTGCGTCCTCTTTAAATTTAAATAAGCAGTTTTAAGGTTGGCTTTAGCAGTTTCAACAAGCGGATGATGATAAAGATCAGCATTCTCTACTAGGGCGCGTGCAGCACTTAGTTGCTTTTGTGAGACACGATAATTTGCTTGCGCTGCATCCACAGCAGTCTGAATATGCTGCATCTCTTCGCGCGAAACAGCACGATTTCCTATTAATCCTTTACGACGCTTTAAGTCCAGCTCCGCTTTAAGGAGATTGGCTTGATCTAATATTAATTTTTGCTGTGCCTCGGCAACATTATCATAATACTGACGTACCTGTCTTACCGTTTGCGCTAAATCTGCTTTAGCACGCTGTAATGCTACTTGATAATCTGCCGAATCGAGCTTAATTAGAAGTTGCCCCTGCCTGACCCGTTGCGTGTCATCTGCATTAACTTCAATTACGGTGCCGTTTATCTGCGGCATAAGCTGGACCATGTTTCCAGTAACATAGGCATCATCGGTATATTCTTTAAACTGACCCCAGATGAGATAATAAATCAGCCATATTATCCCTAGAACCCCAAATAAACTACCAAGAACTATCATAGCCTTTTTACGCTTTTGTGCCGTTTTTAACGTAGCCTCTTCAGGGACTTCATTCATTTCGCTATCATGTTCCATTGTATTATTTGTCATATAAAACCTCACCACCTAAAGCAGCCAACAATGCTACTGCTGCCTGTTTTTCTTGCGTCTGTAATGTATAAAGCGTACTTTTTTGTTGTACTAAAACCTGCTTTAGTTCTAACACTTGCACATAATCTATGATTCCATGTTGGTAACGAGCATTGAATAAGCGATAATTACTTTGTGTTGTGTTCACTGCACGCTGCTGCTCCTCAATTTGCTGGCTCAGACTTGCAAGTGTAGCCATCTCATCAGCGACCTCTTGCAATGCTACCAGCAAAGTCTGGTTATATTGATTAACAGCGAGCTCAAAATTAGCCTGTTGCGTATTTAAATTAGCTCGGCGCTGACCGGCATCGAATAAAGGTAAATTGACCGCAGCTGTACCACCGGAGTTTTTTAAACTAAAATTAAAAAATCGTGCA
Source organism: Legionella sp. (assembly GCA_017306715.1). GTDB lineage: Bacteria > Pseudomonadota > Gammaproteobacteria > Legionellales > Legionellaceae > Legionella. The sequence goes on from JAFKHV010000023.1 coordinate 26,603, forward strand.
AAATAGAATCCCTGCCAAGCTAAAATGCCTTTTAAATTAATATCGGGATAAAACTCGGTGCGCGCAACATTGATTTGATGAGCTGCGGCTTCAGCTAACGCCTGTGAGGCAAGTACATCGGGTCGATGCGCCAAAACATTGGTTGAAATATTTTCGGGTAATCGCAATTGTTGCGGAGAATAAGAAAAAGGTAAGGGCTCAATGTGTGTATTGAGCGGATTTTTGCCCAATAATACTGCAAGTTGATGACGTGACCGTTGTTCTTGACGACGGTACTCTTGGACGGATAGACGTGCACTCTGAGTATTGGAAATTGCTGTTTTAAGAGGAATATCTGACTCAATTCCCTGTTTTGCGCGATCCAGAACTATTCCTTCCAACTCGCGCAGAAGCTGCACATTTTCTGCAGCTAATTTTTGTTGAATACGATTATTTTGTAACGCAAAATAGACCTGAGCTATATTGGATTCAAGAATTAATTTAGTTTGTGCAACCTCCAGCCGGGCAGCTACTGCTTCGCTTAATCGCGTCGCAAAGATCTCACGATTTTTACCCCATAAATCCAACTCATAATTAAAATTCAATGCAACATCTGCAATCTTGGCCTGATTAAAAGCAAGGATGTTAAAAGGCTGCGGAACTGTGCCTTTAAAAGAAAAACGCTGTTTTTGCGCATAACTATTTAATGAAGCTGAGGGCCATAGATTTGAATATGCACCACGTGCGACAGCATTTGCCGCAACCATCCTGGCTTTTGCACTACCGATATCTGGAGCATCGCGCAGGGCGATACGTACAAGTTTCATCAGTTGTGGATCATGAAACCTTGCCAGGTGATCCTTTGGTAAATCCTGAGTATTATATACGTGGGATTCTGCTAATGATTGTTTATTCAATTGCGGAGTTTGACTATGTACCTCATGATGGAATTTGCAGCCACTAAGGATCGTGATACTTAATAAACTCCCAATAAAAAGGCAACGCAACGCATCTCTCAGATGATAAACCGGACATCGAATGTAACAATTTTTAAAAAAAAAATATAGAAGTCTTAAACGAAACGCCAAGAAAAAAGTTTCCGCTAAATGAACAGCCGCATTGATTGCTGCTATCTTAAACGAGCAAGATCAGGAAGATTCAATACCTTGATTCACACGATACAACATAAACCATTTTAACATTTAGTTAAATTTGCACTAAAATAAAATAATGACCCTTTTCATTAACTACAATAAGTGAGAGCAATCATGAACGCAAAAAAAATAATAATGGTTTGTCTAATGATATCAACAATCGGCTTGTTAAGTGCTTGTAGTACCGTTAAAGGGTTTGGTCGTGATGTTTCTAAAGCAGGTTCTGGAATACAACGCGCTGCCCAGTAGTTTAATTTTCAATCATCCTTTTATGCATCAGGAATTATTTTTCTGATGCATCCCACGCCTACGCCCCCTTTAAATTAATCGAATTAAACTGTTATAGTGTTCGCTTATTCGAATGACAGGGATCGTGTCTATGTGGATTGTATGGATTGCGCTTTCGCGACCTTACACCTTTATTGTACTTGCGCTGATGCTTCTCATCATTGGCCCTTTGGCAATCCTGCGCACGCCCACTGATATCTTCCCTGACATTAATATTCCTGTAGTCAGTGTCGTTTGGAATTATACGGGTTTACCGCCAGATGAGATGGCGAATCGTATCACCAGTATATTTGAACGTGCCGTAACCACTACCGTGAATGATATTGAGCATATCGAATCCGAATCGTTAATCGGGGTCAGTGTCATTAAGCTTTTTTTTCACCCCCAGACAAATATTGAAATCGCCTTAAGTCAAGTCACTGCCATCTCGCAAACTATTTTAAAAAATTTACCTCAAGGGGCTCTACCCCCGCTCATTCTAAACTATAAAGCATCAACCGTTCCGGTATTACAACTCGTTTTATCGAGTGCTACCATTCCCGAGCAGGAACTAAATGATTTGGGTAATAATTTTTTACGTACGCAACTAGCGACAGTGCAAGGGGCGTCAATACCTTACCCCTACGGGGGTAAAATACGCCAAGTCATGGTCGATTTAAACCCGCAAGCATTACAAAAATATGGAATTTCTCCGCAGCAAATCAATGCAACTATTGGTGAACAAAATTTGATAATCCCTGCCGGAACACAGAAAATCGGTGAATATGAATATATTGTCAAACTGAATGGCAGCCCCATGACCGTTGAGGAAATGAACATGCTGCCCATTAAAGCAACCCCTGCTGGTGTTCTTTATATTCGTGATGTCGCCCATGTCCGCGATGGCTTTGCTCCTCAAACTAACATCGTCCGCGTTGATGGCAAAAGAGCCGTGATGATGTCTATTCAAAAGAGTGGTAATGCCTCTACTTTAGATATTATCAATCGTATTAAGGCCTTGCTCCCTAAAGTTAAAGAAATACTACCTAAAGGATTGGATTTAACTAAATTTGCAGATCAATCGATTTTTGTTACCGCCGCAATTAAAGGGGTTATTGTTGAAGGAATCATTGCTGCAGCCCTCACTGGCTTAATGATTTTACTTTTTCTCGGGAGCCTGCGCAGTACATTTATCATTACCTTATCAATTCCTTTATCAATTATTGCCTCATTGACATTGCTCTCTGCACTCGGTGAAACCATCAATATCATGACACTAGGCGGAATGGCTCTGGCTGTAGGCATTTTGGTCGACGATGCAACAGTTGCTATTGAAAACATCAATTGGAATTTAGAGCAAGGTAAAGAAGTTGAGCAAGCAATCCTTGATGGTGCACAACAAATTGCAATTCCGGCTTTAGTTTCTACTTTATGCATCTGTATCGTTTTTGTGCCGATGTTTTTTCTAGGAGGTGTTGCACAATATTTATTTGTTCCCTTAGCAGAAGCAGTCATTTTTGCAATGTTGGCCTCCTATATTTTGTCGCGAACCTTAGTCGCCACTTTGGCCAAATATTTGTTACATAAACACGAGCATACCAAAAAATTAAATCCTCAAAATTATTTTCAACGAATACATGCGGGTTTTGAAAAAGCATTTACGCGATTGCGAGAACAGTACGTAGATTTATTACACTTAATCTTGAAACAAAATAGAGTGTTTATCCCCCTATTTTTAAGCGTTGTTTTTTTATCTTTGCTCATACTTGGGCCTTGGTTAGGAACCGATTTCTTCCCCAATGTTGACGCCGGTCAAATTAAGTTACATATCCGTGCACCGACTGGGACCCGTGTAGAAGATACCGCACGAATTGTGGATAATATTGATCAAACGATCAGACAGGTTATTCCAGCCCAGGAATTAGAAACGATTGTCGATAATATTGGCCTACCGGTAAGTGGTATTAATTTGTCGTATAGCAACTCTGCAGTAATAGGCCCTCAAGATGCAGATATTCTTATTTCATTAACGGAGAAACACCAAGCCAGTGAAGATTATATTCGCAAACTTCGGCAAGTCTTAAATAAAAAATTTCCGGCCGTTTCCTTTGCCTTTCTACCCGCAGATATTGTGAATCAAATCATAAATTTTGGACTACCCTCCCCCATTAACATTCAAGTCATTGGTTTAAATACTAAAGCCAATATCGACTATGTTAACAAATTGCTTCTTCATCTCAAAAAAATACCGGGTATAACCGATGTGCGTACACGGCAGGCGAATAATTATCCAACATTGTTGGTCAATGTGGACCGCAGCCTCGCTCGGGAGCTAGGTTATACCCAATATAACATAGCATCGGATTTGCTTATTGCGCTTTCCGGCAGTTTTCAGACTTCGCCCACTTTTTGGCTAGACCCAAAAAATGGCGTTTCTTATCCGATAGTTACGCAAGCACCACAATACGTAATGGACACGTTACAAAGCCTCTATAATTTACCTGTTGGCAGTAATAGCACACCCAATAAAGTACAAATTCTGGGAGCGCTCAGTAAAGTCTCCCGAGCATGGACTGCTGCCGTCATTAGTCATTATAACGTACAACCCACGATTGATATTTTTGCATCGCTTCAGGATAGAAACTTAGGTGCAGTGGCGCGCGATGTAAAGCAGCTGATAAAAAAAATGCAACCGGAATTAGCACGGGGTTCAACCGTGGCCGTGCGCGGACAAATTGAAACTCAAGAACATGCTTTTTATGGTTTATATTGGGGATTAGCTTTTTCGATTCTTTTAGTTTATTTACTTATTGTCATTAACTTTCAATCCTGGACTGATCCCTTCATTATCATCACCGCCTTACCTGCTGCACTGGCCGGTATTGTATGGATGCTCTTTCTGACCCATACGACCTTGAGTGTACCGGCGCTCACAGGAGCGATTATGTGTATGGGGGTTGCTACGGCGAACAGTATCCTCATGATAAGTTTTGCCCGCGATCAATTAGCATCTGCATCTGACTCTTATACTGCCGCAATAGAGGCTGGACGTGCTCGTTTGCGACCAGTATTAATGACTGCTTTAGCAATGATCATAGGGATGCTGCCCATGTCCCTAGGCTTAGGCGATGGTGGCGAGCAAAATGCTCCTCTGGGTAGAGCGGTTATTGGCGGGTTAAGCTTTGCAACCATTGCAACATTATTTTTCGTTCCCTGCGTTTTTTACACCATTCATAACTGGAAGCAAAAAACAAAAGTACACCAGAGGAAATCCCATGACTGAGGTAACGCAAACATTGTTTAGCCGCATAAAACTGCGAAAGTGGCTCATTTTTTCCACCTCATTACTTATAATAATCTTCACCCTTATTTTTCAGCGGGTTCAAGCAGCGAAAAATTTACGTATCTCCACGGAGAAAGCTGCGATTACGCGCGTGAGCGTCATTACGGCTCAAGCTGATTCTGGAAGCGATACCATAATCCTGCCGGGTAATGTCATGGCATGGCATGAAGCACCGATATATGCACGTGTAAATGGGTATGTCCGCAAATGGTATGTAGATATCGGTGCCCCAGTGAAATTTGGCGACTTGCTCGCCGTGATTGAAACACCTGAACTTGATGCACAGCAAAGACAAGCGAAAGCCGATTTAAATAATGCAAAAGCCAATAACGCTCTTGCCAAAATTACTGCAAAAAGATGGGTTAACCTTCTTAAAACGGAATCTGTTTCCAAACAAGAGACCGATGAAAAAATTAGTGCGGCGAAAGCCTTACAAGCAACAATGATAGCAGCTAAAGCAAATTTAGACCGCTTAAATGAGTTAGTAAATTTTCAGAAAATTGTTGCCCCTTTCGATGGCGTCATTACTGCACGCGCAACAGATATTGGCGATTTAGTTGACGCCGGAAGCAGCGTTTCCGCAAAACCGCTCTTTCGGGTAGCCCAAACCAATCCGTTGCGCTTATATGTGCGAGTGCCTCAATTTTACACAGCGCAGCTACAAAAAAATATGCATATAAGCCTTCACTTCGCCGAATATCCTCATCATGTATTCACGGGGGAACTATTAGATACTGCTAAAGCGATCGATCCCTTGACACGCACTTTATTGACCCAGTTTAAAGTCGATAATTCCCAAGGGATTCTGTTAGCAGGTGCTTATACTGAAGTATGGTTTACACTCCCCCTACCACCCCATACGATTCGCATTCCGGTGAATGCCCTCATTTTTCAAGCGCCAGGATTACAAGTTGCTACCGTGACCGCAGATCAGAAAATTAAACTGAAAAAAATCAGTGTGCGCCGAGACTTTGGTACTGAAGTAGAAATTGCTGCAGGCATTACCTCCGGGGAAAAGATCGTGATTAACCCGCCTGATGCTTTGTATGATGGCGAGTCTGTGCGAGTTCAGTCATGAAGAGTTATCTTTTTTTAAGTTTCAGTTTGGTAGGCGCACTAATGGGCTGCTCCATGGCACCACCGTATACAACACCCCCAATGCCCATACCTAATCACTTCAAGGAGCCTGGAACTTGGATAAAAATAAGTACCGATTCCAGAATTATCCCTCCGGATGGCTGGTGGCATGCGTTTAATGACCCCGTATTGAATCGATTGCACCAACAACTTTCTGTAGCGAATCAGGATTTAAAAATCGCTTATACGCGTTATGAGGACGCCTATGCTTTGGCGCAAATTGCACGAGCCAGTTTTTTTCCAACAGTACAAGCCATTGCAAATGGCGACAGACAACAAAATTCACGCACCGTCGCAAACCCGCCCAGTGTATTAAATTTCAATCAATTTTTAATCGGTGGTTATGCCAGTTATGAGCCAGATGCCTGGGGGGCTGTCCGTAACAACTATCTTGCCGCAACCCGACAAGCGCAAGCTCGTGCTGCTGATGTCGCTGCGGTTCAATTAAGTTTACATGCGGAACTCACAAATGACTATTTCGCATTACGAGGTAAAGAGGCGCAGCAATCCGTGCTGAAAAAAACCATTCAGGCTTACAAAAAAGCGCTCTTTCTCACTCAACAGCGTTATCAAGGCGGGGTAAGTCCAATAGCTGATGTTTATGAGGCCCAAACCCAGTTAGAAAATGCTAAAACCTTGGCGGCGGATATTGATTTACAACATGCTCAATTGGAACATGCCATTGCTGTTCTCGTTGGCGTCATACCGTCCAGTTTTTCTCTACCAAAGACCTCTACAACACCTCGTTTTTTAGCCATTACGCCGAATCTGCCTTCAACATTATTGCAGCGACGACCCGATATCGTTGCCGCAGAATTACGCGTCCGCGCTGCGAATGCGCGTATTGGTGTCGCACGTGCGGCGTTTTTCCCACAATTTGATTTGACTGGAAGTGGTGGATTTCAAAGTAAAACTTTAAATAATATTATCTCCAAACCCAGCCTATTCTGGTCTTTAGGTCCATTAAGTTTATTAACTTTAATACAACCCATAGCAGAAGTGACTGTTTTTGATGGGGGACGTTTACGCAATCTGCTCAAACGGGCGAACGCTGATTATTATATGACTGTTGCCAACTATCGTCAGACGGTACTTAAAGCATTTCAGGAGGTTGAAGATAATCTAGCCGCCCTATCTCAATATGATAAAGAATACACAACGCAAAAGGCCGCGACTCAAGCCGCGATCAGATCCTGGAAACAAGAACAATTTCGCTATGCTGGGGGGTTAGTCACTTTCTTACAAGTAGTCACGGTGGAAAATTTGGCGCTACAAGCGGAGCTATCCTTAATCACCATTCGCACACAAAGACAAATTGCCAGCGTGCAGTTGATTAAAGCGCTCGGGGGTGGCTGGTCCATACAAGTTCATGGTTAGCGGCTAAATCTTAAAAATACTCAGGCAAGCTCGATGACTTGGCCACACTGCACAAATCCACGAAAGCCATCCTGCTGTGCTTCAGGCAAAATCCCATCGTTATAATGATAAAGCCAAATCTTGTTTTTAATCGCCTGTGGCAACGTTAACAGCTCGCTGTAATGTGCATGAACCCCGCTGGGTCGTGCTAACGTTTCGCAATCATGAAAAATAATTTTAGCTTTTTCATAGTAAGCCTGAAATTTATCTGGAATAAATCGCGTATCTGTGGTGAGGAAATAAGCGTTTTGTTGATATTCGATAAACAATCCAAAGCTCGGCATCAGCTGACCGTTAGAATGTATGTGTACCGTTTTAACTAAATTAAATTTAATTCCTTCCCATTCATACGTGTCCGTACATTTGACTTTATGCACGATAAAAAAATCCTCTAGAGAAGCATCCAACTCATCTAAAGTTTTTAAACCACCACTTAAAGAATGATCCCAGAGCATCGGCGCTAATTCTTCATGGATGAACATGAGCGGTCGGTTCTGATAGATAAATTTTCTTTGTAGTGCAAACCATTCTAGACCGCCGACATGATCTGCATGGAGATGACTGATGTAAACTGCATCAATCTGATTGGGGAGATATTGGGCATTTGCTAATGAAAAGCGTATATCTGTACCACAGTCGATTAATAAAGTTTTCCCGGTATCACTTAGAAGTAACATATTTGATTGATAATTAGAAAGGTCTCTTCCTAACCCGCTTCCTGCGCCTAAGAATTGTAATTTCATTAAATTAATAATCCCGATTAAATCCTATTTTTCCTGATAACAACTTGAATAATATTAAAAACATAGTGGTATCATGAGATTTGTTAAGAATAGCATCTAAATATACGAATAAAAATACTTCCTCTATAAATCGGGAAAGAAAGTTCACGGGGGCAGGTTGATTTTGCAGGAAAATTTATGATGCTTATCAAAGACAGCGCGGACAAATACCGTAAATATTCAGCGCATGATCGGTCATCTGGAATCCCGCTTCTTTAGCAATTTGCTCTTGCCTTTGCTCGATGAGCTCATCAACAAACTCTTCGACATAACCACACTGCACACAAACTAAATGGTCATGATGAACACCCTGAGATAACTCAAAAACAGAATGCCCCCCCTCAAAATTATGGCGCACGATTAGGCCTGCGCTTTCAAATTGCGTCAGCACCCGATAGACCGTGGCCAACCCCACATCTTCACCGGTTTCTAATAAGGCTTTGTATACACCTTCCGCACTTAAATGATGATTGGGAGATTGCTCCAGTATCTGCAAAACTTTTAATCGAGGAAGTGTAACTTTTAACCCCGCATTTTTTAACTGCTTACCCTCTTCCATTATTATGCCTTCTAAGTACACTGCTGTAGGTTAAATTCCAGCGAAAATCTCTCGGCGCTGCAACTGCTTTACAGGTGCCATTCTATTCATGACATGGTATTATGGCGGAATTTCAAGGCTTAGGCAAAAAAATGAAAATTTTAAAAATATTATTTTTAGTCGGTTTTAGTTTGGGTTTAGTACAATGCAGTACGTTTGATTTTTCTCGACGTGTTGCCCAGCAAGGCAATTTACTTCCGCAAAATAAACTGGAACGCCTAAAAATTGGTATGAGCAAAAATGATGTAGCTATCCTTATGGGCACAAGTTTGTTAAGCCCCACCTTCAATAATGACCGATGGGATTATGCATACACTTGGCGTCGCGGCAAAGGGCCCATGGTAATTAAAACCGTGAGCTTGTATTTTGCCCATGAGAGATTACAGCGAATTGAACACAAGCCTTAGCGCTAGAGCAGCCTTAACGGCTGCCTTTGGCGTTTAGGCGCCGCTTTTCTTTGGGATCAAAAATTAAGGAGCGGTACAGTTCAATACGATCTCCCTCATTTAATAAAGTTTCTTTAGATACTCGGCGCGAATAAATACCTACCGCCAAGGTTGCTACTTCCGGATATTCATCATAAATTCCTGATGATATCAAGGCATCCTCTACGGTACTTTTATCAGGTAACTGGATATATTTATGCACTAGCTGCTGGGTTGCAGAAACGTAAACCAGTTCAACGTTAACCATAGAGTACCTGTGCGCGATCACAGAAAGCATCAACCATTTTATCTGTTACTTGCTCAAAAATTGGTCCCAATAACATCGAAAACATCCTTCCTGCAAATTCAAACTCAAGGTCAAAAGATATTTTGCATCCCTCAGGAACCTCATCGAAACGCCAAAATCCCTCAAGATGACTAAAAGGCCCATCAACTAAACGCATTTCAATCATTTTATTAATTTGCAAGCGATTGCGTGTAGTAAATGATTTACTCATACCCGCAGCGCCTATGACCAGGGTAGCTTGAATTTCATCTTCATCCCGATGATGGACAATACTTTCCGTGCAATAGGGTAAAAATTCAGCATAGCGCTCAACATCATTTACCAAACGAAACATTTGCTCACAGGAATATTGTACGGTTTTTGCTTTTTTAACCACGGTCATTTATCTATTCTCCGCTACACGTTGACTCAACCATACGCTGAGATCTCTAATTTCATCCATGCATACAGAATGTTCCATTGGATATTGATGTTGTGTTAAATGCACATATTTTTTTTCTAATAACCAGTCGGCATTCATCTTTACCCACTTGGGTAATACGATGGGGTCATACTGTCCGGAACCGAGAAAAAAAGGTGTGCTTAAATCAAGTTGAGGTTGCAAGCGATCGGCAAGAGGCAAATATCCAGATAAAGCGATTACACCGCCTAAACGCGTAGCGGTCGTTAAAGCAGTGTACATAGCCATAGCGCCACCTTGAGAGAAACCTGCCAGGTACACTTGTTGCGGTTTAAAGCCTGCCGCATACTGCTCCTCCATTACCTGACAAATCTGCAGCTTCGATTCCTCTATCCCCTCTTTATCTTGCCTATCAATCAGTTCAAGTCCGACGATATCATACCATGCTGGCATGAGCATACCGTTATTTAAAGTGACTGCGCGTAACGGCGCATTCATAAATACGTGCCGTACTGCAACTTGAGGTAAGTTTAATTGTTCGGCCAAGCCGCTCATATCGCCCGCATCAGCGCCAAGGCCATGCATCCAGATAACAACCGCTTGCGCAGCGGTAGGTGGTTCCGTTATGTATACAGTCAAAATGAATTCTCTTATCCAAAAGAGTAAATTATCGCCAATGGACGAAGCCAGCGCAAGTTATCTTAAACGAAATAATTCAATTTTTCTTACATGATGATAGTAAAATTTGCAGCATCAGAAGTTACTCAACCGATGCTGAGTCGCTAAAGTATACGGAATAAAATTTTCCTGGAATTTACTGCAGAAATAAAAATGTGATGCTAGACTTTAGTGCGAGTGGACTGCAGTGTGTTCCACGGTATATTGTTTTAAATCAAGTACTTAAATATTACTAGAAAGAAGGATGGTATTTAATATGGAAGCACAACGTACAGTTTTAAAATCAGCCCTTGCCGTTGTTTTATTTGCTTCTGGTGCCGCATTTGCCGTTGGACCTACTACTGGACAGTTAGTCATCGTCAACGGTCTTGGCAACGTAGTACCAGCAACAGGCAACTCTGGCTCAAGCGCCTCTGCAGTCTCTGTTGTAGTTTCTGATACAACAGGTCCTTGTTCCACTACTGCGAACCTGGCGTACAATGGCACCGTAACGGTAAAATGGAATGCATCTGCAACCCATAGCGCTACATCATGTACAAATATAGCTTCTGTAGCCGTCACTCCTTTAAAATCAACTGTAGGAACAATTTCTACAATTGTTTATGATTCGTCTACCGCTACCACATTACCAGCTACTACAGCAACTGGCCCTGTAACTTTCACTGCCCCAACTACTGCTTATGCTAACATGGCACTCGTTGTTAATGGCTCAGGTACTCCAGCTAGTGCGGTAACCGCTTCTGCAACTGCATGGGGCGTTGGCGCTGCATCTGCTCCAGTTTTTGATGCCGGTAATGGCGCCCTAACAACTGTGGGTGTTCCTGGTGCTGTCGGTGCTTACGGCCTAAAAGCTGAAAATTTAATGCGTCGTTATGCTATTCTACCTTTAGTTGCGGCAAATTAATAATCGATTAAAATATCCTGTTTTACTGTCTAACCCGGAGATAATTTTCCGGGTTTTTTGTATCGTCGTAAGCGATTAAGGCTGTTCAATAAATGATTTATATACGACTTCTACTGATTACTGGTTTACTGATAAATCTTACGGGATGTGGCTTAAAAGGGCCATTATACTTGCCCAAATCAGAAAAGCACGCCACACTTTAAACCATTATTAAAAAATAACATCCACAGAGTGCGAGGCCTGGCATGATCCAATTTACAAAAATGCATGGTCTAGGTAATGATTTTATGGTCATTGATGGGATTAACCAATGTTTTAATCTTAACCCTGAGCAGATTTCTGCTCTGGCAAATCGGCACACAGGGGTCGGATTTGATCAATTATTGCTTATAGAGCCCAGTACCAATCCAGCGGTAGATTTTCACTACCGTATTTTTAATGCCGATGGTTCTGAAGTCGGACAATGCGGTAATGGTGCTCGTTGTCTGGCTGTTTTTGCACGTTATTACGGATTGACTACTAAAGAAAATATTAGTGTTGCAACAAAAACAACGCAAATGAATTTGAAATTGCTCTCAGATGAAAAAGTATGTGTCGATATGGGCAAACCTATACTGAGTCCTGCAGAAATCCCCTTTTTGGCCTCACCAGCCTCCAGTTATCCATTACAGCTATCGGATGGCATGAATCTCTTGATTCACGCACTTAACGTGGGCAATCCGCATGCTGTTACCTTATGTGACAATGTCGCGACAGCACCGGTAGGAACTGTAGGGCGGGAAATAAGTCATCATCCATATTTCCCAGAAGGTGTTAATGCTGGTTTTATGCAAATTATGAGCCCTCATGAACTGAAACTGCGGGTTTATGAGCGGGGTTGTGGTGAAACTTTAGCCTGTGGAAGTGGTGCTGTCGCCGCCGCCGCTGTAGGACGTTTATTCTATAAGATGTCGGAAGAAATCCTTGTCCATTTGGCTGGAGGCGAATTAATTATCAGATGGCCTGATTTATCGAAGTCGATTACGATGACTGGCACCGCCACTTTGGTATTTGAAGGTGTTCTTCACCCTTTTTTTCTTAAGCACATTTAACCTTATTATTAACACTTTGCTCAAAATATTTTAGAGCATTTTAAAAGCAAAGTGAGGAGGGGAACATGGCAGGAAAGCAAGAACTGGAACTGTTTAAAGCAGCCTTAGGCAATCCTAATCATATAAGCACCATCAATGATCACATTTCAAGTCAGCTCCACTTTATCAATACCGTCCAAGATAACAGCTTCACTCCTTGGGATATTTTAGAACTCATCGAATGCTGCAATGATCCACAAGTGCGCTCTTTACTCATCATTGTGCTCTTTACCCAAGAAAATTTTTTTAATAATTTACCGAAAGAGTCCATTCTCGATCAATTGTCACGTGATGAGCCCCCCTCACCATCTCGTATTAATTACTGGATTCAACAACTGGATACACGGGTGCTTACCGAGCAGCATTTAAAAAATATTTTACCTGAAGCAGCAGTCAGCCTATTGGTTTCTATCTCTCATTTTCATGTTCTCGATGAACCCGTTATTCAACTTTTATTTAGTAAATACCTAAGAAGTGATTTATTAAAATATTGGTTGAAACATTACGCGCTGATGCCGAATGCACATTTGGTGCTGGGTCATATTGTTAAATTTTTATATAATGAAGTATTTGATTTACTCAATAACCAATTAAAAAATGAAAGCACTCTCCCAGTGCTTTACATGCGTATGATTGAGCATTTAAATCTCTTTCCTAAGTTTATAAGATTCTTTATTAAACTAAAGTTAAAAGAGTCTCATCTTGAATATGCGATGAAGCTCTATCTCAATGGGCATTTTTATGAAATTTATCCACAGCTCATAGGGGCGTTGGCCCAACAACTCCCTGGGATTTCTCGTTCAATAATGCAGCTGTTCTTCAGACTTCAAGGAAACCAATATCTGACCGAGATTCTTAAAAAAAAGCAGCTTTCTGTGTACCAATATATTCAGGAAACCGCAGAGCAAGGGAGCACCTCTTTATGGTTTGAACAGGGGGAACTACAACCCCATCTGCTTTTAGCCCAGATGCGTTTTCCTGATCATGAATACGCTATGGTACCTTTACCTGAATTGTTCTCAAATCTACCTCATGTTCACCAATCAATTTCTCTTTTTGAATATTATTTAAATTTTTACAAGGGTTCACCAAAAAACTTAGAATCCTTGTTAAGAGAAGTTTTGCGCCTGAAGCAATGCAAACAACATTTCTTTGAAAATCTTACCCTGTGGTTAGATAATCCTCTTGTTTCCGCTTTAACCAAGAGCGCAATCCATCGCACCTTTATAGAATACGCTCATGAAGCGCCCCCAGAGGCGTTATATCGCTTATTTAACTATGATGGAATCAATACCCTTCAATATTACGGGATGCAAGGAGGGACTAGTAATTTTCTTAAATTATTCACATGCTGCCAAAAATTACTCCAGTCTCCCTTAACTGAAGCACAAAAACAAATGGTGCTCCGAGCACAGTTGGAGGCACGTTTAGAATTAACTTTACATAATTATCATGGCTTGTTCGGAGCGTTATTCAAACGGTTCATGCGCTGTTATTATTACGGCTGGTCTGGATTTTTCTTTCCACAACCCAACGCATTTACCCATCCTCACAAGATAATATCGCCTCCTAATTTTGAGGAAGTCCTCATACCTAAAAAACCTTCTCTTGCGGAACTCTTGATCAATAGACCCGAAACACTCAATACAGAGTATTTAAATCAAATAATTTTAAAACTGGAAGAAGAAAATTTAAAAAATCCAATGCCTCACGAATATCAAATTCGCAAAGAGATTCATCAGATTATACAAATAATTACGCAAAATGATGAGATGGATGCAGCACTTAGAAATTGGTATAATACCCACCAAGTTTCCTGCACCCGTAATTTAATTCGGTTAGTTGAAATCACGTTTCTTGAGGGTTCCTTAAGCGATGTGCAGGCCTTATTAGGAGAATCCCCTGAGGGGTCGAACCAGATTAAACGGCTTAAAGACGAGCTCTTTCCAAAACCCATTAGCATGAAACCACAACCACCAGAGCTAATTACGGAGCCTGAAGAAAGTAATGAACTTATGGGTGAACTTATAAGTGCTTTTAACAAAGTCAGCTCCATTGCCACAAAAACTTTAACCTCCGTAGGCAATGCAATACCCTGGAGCTTTTGGCAAACCTCACCGGAAAAAAAACCAGCTCCCCTTCCTTTACCTGAGAACCATTATAACTAGAATTTAAAAGGAGCTAAGGGATAAGTGCGGTTCTAATAACAATATTTTATGAGCCGCTCTTTTATCGGTAACCATTCAGAAGCTATGATGCTAAATAATACCGTATCCGTAAGCCGTCCATCATGATTGCGCATGTGCTGCCTTAAGTAGCCTTCTTCAGTCGCCCCCAATTTTAGAATGGCTGCGTGAGAACGTTTATTTTCGCTATCTGTGCCAATTTCGATACGATTAATCTGCCAGGTATCAAACGCCTGAGACAGCATGAGCAATTTAGCTTCCGTATTCATCTTCGTGCCCCAAAAGCGTGGATGCAACCAACTATAGGCTAAGGTTAGACGTTTATGTTCCCATGAAAAATCACCATAGGCTGTTGCCCCGGCGAGCAACTGATTCTTTCGCTCGCGAATAACATAAGTTAATTGCTGCCTCGCGATGGTCTTAGTTAGTGCCTCATCGAACCATTGGGTAAAGTGTTCCCTCATGGCCATAAAAGGCATGTATTGCCAAATGCGTACATCATCTGCAGCTTGAGCAAGAGCTTTTTTATGAACGAGCGCTATAGGCTCTAATTGCACCCATTGACCATTGAGACAACAGAGTTTTACATCCATCAACCGTTCCTTTGGATAGCTTTAAATGAAACTATCATAATTGCCGTCTCATTGTCTATTTACCATATAGTGCTTATTAAAACACTCCAGCGAGTCCTCGGTTATGTCCAGTTCATGTCCACCTAAATTTAACTTACTTAAAATATGATTTGTGAACTCTGAATTATGTTCATAATCATAAATAATTTCTGTATCTATTCTATTTATACGTTTAAGGTCACAGATTGTCGGCGCCAACACCAAAGCCAAACGTGCATAATCTGTATTTTTAAGTGTCCGTAAATGCTCATAGATGACCGCTTGCACTAGTGGATGGAGAGTATACTGTTTTGTAGCGGGCTCATATTTCAGTAAAGAGTAAGAACATAATCGCCTCAATGCTCGCGCTACAGAAGGTTCATCCAGGAAAAGAAACAGGTCTCGGGTAAACGTTAAGGAGCTCAAGTAAGCCATACTAAATAAAATTGCTTTTGCATAAATATCTTTGCAACTTTCATCTATATCATCCTGCCATGCCGCATTTATGACACGAGGATAATCCACTGGGCGCTCTTCGGTGGCCCAGAGTTCTGCGATTTCTTGTTTAAAATAGTTGAGGTATTGCGTAACACTTATTGAGGTGCTTCTAATAAAATTACTGCTTTGAACCAATCCAAGTGGGAGATTACCTAATGACTTACCTAAAATGTTTAGGCTTTCAGACTGCTCGTGCGGGAGTACTTTATGTAAATATTCTTGTGCCTCATCATCCGTTAGAGTATCCAGATAAATTATTTTTGATTCAAATTTCGTCCAATAAGGATTGGTTGTGGTAATAATTATATGTTGTCTTAGATTAAGATTCGGGAGGGCCATATATTCTTCAAGCATACCAGGCGAACGAATATCATCAAAAATGAGCAACCAATTTGGAATTTTTTTCAACGCAATTTGCAATCTTTCTGACCAATGGCAATCAATGTAAGTCGATTGAATATCCCGAATTAAATCTGGAAAGTTATGTTGGAGCAGGTCATATAATCGTTTTAGTGACTGAGGAATATCGGCAGTTTCTACTGGCCAGCAAATGGTATAACGGGTATTTAGAAGATACTGATTGACTAATGTGGTTTTACCCACACCTCTCATGCCGGAAATGATTTGTAGTGCTTGCTGTTTGAAATTCAGCTCTATCTGACGTAATACCGACACGCGCCCAGTAAAATGAAACGGCTCATGATGATTGACCGTATTTAAAATAGCTCGATAGGGGGTTACTGACTTATAAAGTGCTTTAGGTTTTTTAAAATAACAGGCGCTCCATAAATCTTGCTCTTGATAAAACTTCGCCTTATGTTTGTTAGCTGACAACCAATTTTTAAATAGCCGTTCATCGGATCGGTTAATAAAATTGTTATCCGTTGCGCATTGCATCAGAATTAACTGTTCGTAATCAAACAACGGGCAATCAATGTAGATAAATTTACTCATTGCTTTGCAAAAAGCAAATACAGCATACTTTTGTAGTACATCGTATTGTGGGTTACTGCGCAGTGCGCTCATTAAAAAGTGGGGAGAGGTAAAATGGGAGTATCGATTATCAAAAAAGGCACTCCATAGATCATTATCGACAATATAGGTCAGCAGGTCATGAGCACTTTTACCCCTGGGTAATTTTAGCCTGCCTTCTTTAATAAAAAATCGTAGCGCGGCTAACTGTAATCGATGCGCCTCAACCCCATGAATAATTCCTGGGGATGAGTACGCACTTTCCTTAAAAACTCGCTTCTCCTTGGTAATCAGCGAGTTGGCGCTGTAATGAGGAATGAATCCATAAAAACGAGGCACGCCGTCTGTTCCTTCAAAATCGGGCAAATTATAGCCTTCGGCACGCTCAAGGCTTAGTAATAAATGATGCATCGCCTGGTTTAGGGCTCGTTGTGACTCAGGTAATCCAGACCACCAGGAAAAAATTTTTCCATTAGGGAAAGCTAAGTCCAACAATTTAATCTGATTATCCTGATAATCGTTAGGTAATGAGGGCAGATGCCCTAAGGAGTGAGATAATTGCGTATTTAGGTAGTTAAAAAAATCGTTAAAATTTTGGGGTTTTAACATTAATTGATAGAGATCCCGTAGTACCGTGCTGTAAATATCAGCATTGAATGAAGTATGCGATGAATTATAAAATACTTTATGCTCCGCTTTGAGCAACGGATCAGTATTCACCTCTTTGTCCAAAGATATAATCGACAAGCAAGGCTTTAGTTGTCGGGCTAATTTAATAAAAGTTTTTAAATGCTCACTCTTGCCGATGCGCGGAGCAATAATACTTGCCAATTGCACCACTGCATGCAAAGCATATTCTAAAATCGTTGCTTTATTAGGTATTTTTCGCGCTTCATCAGTTACCTGATAATAATGGGTTAACAACAAATGGACTTCCTCTTCATCACAGTCGAATTCATGCTCCAAAAGCTGATTGATAACTTGTACCGCTAAATACTTGTATACAAAGGTGATATTGAATGGGCTAAGCTCATATCGAGTCAACATGAACTTAAAAATATGTTTATTTGCGTGATGACTATCGGTATTAATTGCAGCAAATCGAGATAAATTTTCTGCAGAACAGTACGAGAGACCACTTAATTTAGCGATAAGGTAATATTTAGCTGCTGCAAATAATTTATTAGCCCATATGAGTTTATGAAGATAATCCTTTTGTAATAAATAAATACGCTCATTTTTCTCGTTGGGCGCGAATAAGTAATGCTGTAAATAACAAAACATCCACGATCGATTAAAAAATTGCGCCATTTCTCGTTCTGTATGTAAAGCCACGACCTCCATTTCAAAGGGATGGATGGCTTCAAAGTATGCAGCTAGCTGGTTATACTTAGAGGTAAGCTGTTGTATGGCCTGAGAATTACTCGTCATAGATTGCCCTGATTGGTCAATTAATTGAACAAGCGGTTGCAGTAATGCAGGGTTATCTAACATCGTAAAGCCTTGGTCCAAAATTTGACTAAAAATATCCAAACCTGAGGGACTGGATAAAAGAGCTCGTACTATCTGTATATGAGTCTGCATATCTTCCTGTGGAAGATAATAGGATAAAAACTTTTCGATATTTCCAAAATTTTTTACGTCACGTTTTTGCATCAATAATTCAATAAATTTATTAAAAATAAATACCGTAGTTATCTGCTTTTCAAGTAAATGCGCTTCTTTTAATTTTAAAAATAAGTCATATAGGGCAAAACTAGGAATACATATACGCACACCGTGTAATTCAGATTGGTATGACCATTGATGCTCTTTTACTAATGGATTTAAATGTTCACATACATCAGCTATATCCTGTGGCGTACTACAATGTAAATTTAATTCATATGCCACTGCCGAAACTTTTACGAAAGAGATATTGGTAATCATTATTATGCTTTTAAGTCATTGTAGAAATGCGCGAATTATATCTTAAATGTACTGCAGAAGAATCTTGTGATTTTTATTTGCCACAATAAATTCAAGATCAATGACGTTGAGATACACTGTTTAAGCTATATCATGAATATAGATTTGAGCGATTTGATTATACTCGTTTATTTACGAGCATCCGCTGTCTTTTTTTTCAACTTCCATCGCTTATGCATCCAATTCCATTGCTCTGGATGGGCTAATATAATTTGTTCCAGTGCTCTATTATAAGCAAGGGTATTTTGATAAAGGGCTTGGTTGGTATTTTCATGTTCTTGCCAGGGAATCGGTGGAAAGAACTCCAATACATGCTTTCCGTTTGCAAGGCGATATCCTGCAGCAGGAATAACAGGAACATTAGTGTAGCGAGACAAGGTAGCCAAACTACGATAGGTACCTGCCTTTTCATTAAAAAACTCCACCGCAATTCCGTCACGGTTGACCAACGAGGCGTGCTGATCTAAAACAAAAATTACCGCATGATTTTGCTCCAGAGCAGCACATACTTTGTCGAGTGAATTCTTTTTAGGTATGACATTAAGTCCTACTCGGTAATATTGTTTAAAGAGACTGCGCTCAATGAATTTAATGGATAAGGTTCGGCGAATAAAATGAAATTGCCCTTGAAATTCTTTAAAATTTAAAACCCCGCCAATTGGCGCAACCTCCCAATTACCAAAATGACCCGTGAGTACCAAAACACCTTTTTGCTGCGCTACGACATCGAGCATATATTGATGTCCTCGAACTTCTACCCATTGACTCAATTGTTCTTCACTCATGAAACGCATCCGCAGAGCTTCACGTAGTGATTTAAGCAAGTGAGAATAATAGGCAATAGCTAAACGTTTTTTTTGCTCAGGTGTTAGTCGTTCACCGTAAACACGGTCAATGTTACTCATGATGACTTGGCGTTTATAAGGAAGGAAATTGAAAATTATTTTCCCTAAAAAGCTAGTCGGCAACTGGGCAATTTGCTGTTCGAGTTCAATCACTTGATTTAATCACCAAACAGGTATTCATACTAGCAAAACCTCGATTAAGGATCAGTGCATGTTGAGGTGCTGTTAACAGATGATGCTCGGAACTAAGCAAAAGATCAGCACATCGGGCAGCAGGTTGTTCGAGATTAGCGATCCCTGGTACACATTTTTGTTCTAATGCGTAGGTTGCCATTACCGCATCAATAAGCCCAGAAGCACACACTGTATGCCCCATAGACCATTTAAATGCTGTTACTGGGACTTGTCTCGCACCAAAAACCTTATTAATTGCCTGAGCCTCACTTACGTCTGATTTTATGTTCCCATTGCCATGAGCTACAATGAAATCAATCTCATTTTTATCCAGCATCAAGTGCGAAAGAGTTCGTTCCATAAGCCGTGACAACTGCTCTCCATGTTCTTCAATAGAGAATAAACCGGCGAGTTCACTGTTTGATTGCCCACCAATAATTTCTCCATAGCTCCGAGCTTGACGTGCATTGGCACTTGCTTCACTTTCCAAAACAATCGCTGCAGCACCTTCAGCCATAATGGTACCATCATGATCAGCGTCAAAAGGTTTGAGATGACGTTGACTTAAAACACCGAGTTGCTCATAGTAAAAAAGTGACTGCGGCTCCAATGCCGTATCATACGCAACGACCACCGCGCGATCAGCTTGACCGCTTTGTATCGCATGAAAAGCCTCGAGCAGCGCCTGTGTTCCCCCTACCGCATGGTTCGTAATATTATGATTTGCACCCTTAAAACCGTAGGTAATGCCGGTATAAGCCAAAACATTATTGGGTAAAATCCTTAATAGCCACATAGGATGTACTTCATCAAACAATTGTTCAGCAAATGCAGACATTTTGCCCTGGGTCTTCGCGAGCAAGGGTAAGAAATCATATTGTTGAAAATATTTGTTTCCAGGCGAGCCTACATAGACCGCTGTTTGTTCGTTAAAATGTTCGTGTTCTTCCTGGTTTAGCCCATCACGATAACTAATAAAACCGCTATGTTCGACCGCCTGAACTGCTGCATTAATGCCCAGAACGTCTTGTCGTGAAATCACTTTATTCAGTTTGCGATCCGGCAGCATCTTGGCGGGTTGAAAATCTTTTAACTCCCCTCCCAGGCGTGCGCTCCATCGCGCTAAATCCCATTCCTTTATTTCCGCAATACCACTGCAGCCTTGCGTAAGTGCATTCCAGGTGGCATCCGATGTTGGTCCAGTTGCGGTAAGGGTGCTTCTTCCGGTAATTAATACACGATTGGCTTGACTCATTACCACTCCTTAAAACTGAGGATGTTTAAACAATAAGCAACTATTCGATCCGCCAAATCCAAAAGAGTCGGATAAGACAACTCCTAGGGATTTTTCTCTAGGTCCATCGATTACATAATTTAGACCGCACTCCGGATCCGGCGTGGTTAGGTTAGCATTCATAGGAATACATGCGTGTTCAATTGCTTTAACGGATATAACCGCTTCTAAAGCACCGGCCGCGGCAATTAAATGGCCCGTTTGCCCTTTTGTGGAGCTTACCGGTAAGTATGCGCTCTGCTCAGCAAATACCGCTTTAATTGCGTTTGACTCGCTTAAATCATTCATTTTTGTAGAGGTACCATGGGCATTAATATAATCCACATCGGCAGGTTTAATCCCTGCATCTTTTAATGCACCAATGATTGCCTGGATTGCACCATCGCCATTAGGATGCGAATCGGTGATTCGATATGAACTTAGCGAGTTTCCTTCGCCCGCAAGCTCTGCATAAATACGTGCCCCTCGTGCTTTGGCTTTTTCCCATTCCTCTAAAATTAAAAAAGCAGCACCTTCACCTAGCACAAAACCATTGCGGGTCGCATCAAAAGGACGACTTGCTGTAGTAGGTGTTTCGTTATAAGTGGATAATGCACCGAGCAAACAAAAACTGGATAACCCTATGGGGTTAATCATGGAGTCAAATCCTCCAGCTAGCACATAATCGGCTTCACCTCGTCGAATGACCTGTAGTGCCAGACCAAGAGCCTGCCCACCGGAAGCACACGCCGTATGCACGGAAGACGCATACCCTCTAATGCCAAATTGTTGGGCAAGTAACGATAAACCCGTATTTGGGGTGGTTTTAGCAAAGTCAGCTAATTGATAAAATTCTTGCTTGGATTCCTGTAATTTAGCCCAATCCACCTCACCATCAACAGCGCAGGTTTTTTGAAAACGATGTAAGTAATCAAACTCAGCCGTCATCATCCCACTACCGGTCACCACGCCCCAATCCGTAGCGGTTTGTTCTGTGGGTAAAATACCAGCGTCCTCAAAAGCCTGCGTTGCCGCTTCAAGAGCGAAGTGAGTAAACGATAATGCAAAACGGCTTTGTTTATTGATTAATGATGATCGCGGTTGAAAATTTTTTACCTCAGCAGCGATATAGGTTGGGAAGGATTTTGCGTCGAAATGGCTAATCTCGGCAATACCTGATGTTCCAGCCATCAAATTGTTCCAAGTCGAAGAAACATCATGACCTAGTGGTGATACGGCCCCTAAACCTGTAATTGCTACTCGTCTTTTTTTCATGTCAACCTCTGGGGATTAATACAGCATCCATAACACATACCCTTTTCCCTGCTACTGTGCTACGAAAGGAGAGCACCAGCTCCTGTTCATCACGGCGTTTGACAGTGACTAAACACTCAATAACATCGCCTGGATGTACAAATTCATTCATTTTTATTTTGCGTAACTCCGCTACCTGATAGCAGGTGGTATACCCTGCGCGAAGTATAAACTCATATGCGAGATTGATCTTGCACTCAAGAAGTACCGTCATCGGTAATACCGGTTTTTTGGGAAAATGATCCGGAAAATAAGGGGCGGCACGACTTAAACGTTTTTCCGCAATTAAGCTAATCCCGGGTTCCGATGAACAGATTCGGTCAAAACTCATGTTAACTCGCCGATTTTCGTTGCTTGCTCCCAATAGTTCTTGCATGGGTATTATGTTCAAATCAGCACAAAGTGCAAACCAGTCGGTATGTCGATTAATTTCAGCGAACTGCTCACGCACTATGCTTTTTTCAATGAAATCATCCATTGGTAATAGTGGTCCGAGAGCGCCACTTATAGAGAACACAAGCTCTGAACCCACTCTCGCTTCACTATGATATTGCACCGCACGCTCGTCTAGGCTATCAATATGAGATTCAAGAAGTAGCGTTTCACCTACATAAGCTGGACGATACAGGCGAGCGGAATCCACGATTCCTGCAACTGGCCTGGAAGAAAAATCATTTAAGGACATGACATTCCACGCAGCTAGCTGGCCCAATGTTTCACCGATAAGAGAAGGAATGAAGCAGGCTCGTCCCTCTTTATCCGTAGTCAGGAAATAATCATCGTGGGTTACATGTTTAAGCCCCCGTATCCAAGCTCCAGGGGCTGATTCGACAATACGATCGACAAATAAAAATCTCATGAAATTTACGCTGGAACTTTTTGCTCATTCATCGCGGAAATTACGAGCTTACAAAAAGTCTCGACCGTAAAGAGCATAGGAATTTCGTTTACTTTCATACCGGACTTAAATTGATCATCTGGGACTTCGCTAAGATAGCTGCGCAATGCTTCTAAACCTTGTGGAGTAATTACGCCACCTTTTTCGAATTCTTCTTCTGCCAACGTGCCACGCGCATTTTTTTCTAACTGACCACGAGGAATTTTAATTTTGAATTCTTTTTCAAGTTGAAAAACTAAATCCAGAAAATCGATGGACTCAGCGCCTAAATCTGCAATTAAACGACTATTTTGTAGAATTTCATCTTCGTCAATAACTAAGACGTCAGCGATTATTTCTCTTACTTTAGGATAAACGTCAGCTACATTCATTATTTTTTCCTCAGAGGCGGCAAATTACAAAGCCGCAAATTATATCACAGTTTTTTCTAGACATAAATTATGCCTCTTCTGCACCTAAAAGGCCATCTTATCAGCCAATACGGCTATAACCCGCATCAACGAACAGAGTGTGTGCATTGATCATTGCGGCTTCAGGAAGACAAAGCAAATAGACCGCATTGGCTACATCCAGGGGAGTTAGCGGGCGATCGGCCAAAGCATGAGCCTGATACTCATCTAACAACTGCTCGCGATTAGGGAAATTTTTTAAAGCATCCGTATCCACAACCCCTGCAGAGATTGTATTAACCGTGACACCATCGTCTGCCAACTCTAAACTCAAGGAGCGCACTAGCGCTTCCAGGGCCGCTTTAGAAGCACCAATGAAGGCATAATTGGGAATGGCGCGCTCCGCACCCAGACTTGATAGAGCAATCACTCGTCCACCTTTACGCATAAATGGGCGTCCCTCAGTCACTAAATGGTTTAATGCCAGTGCATTCGTTTCCATACACCAACGCCAATGTTTGGTTGACATTTTTAATGCAGGCTTTAAAACGCCACTCGCTGCGTTACTAATAAGAAAGTCTAACGAATTGAATGTTTCACCGAACTGCGCAAAAAGCTCTTTAACCGAAGCGTGATCGGCAACGTTCGCCTGTAATGCGACCGCCTTTCGTCCTAATTTGTTAATTTCAGCAACTAATTTCTGTGCCTCATCGGAGCTATTGTAATAAACAATTGCTATATCGGCTCCTGCCTGGGCTAATTTTAAGGCAGTTGCTTTCCCAATACCACGCGCGCCTCCAGTAATCAAGGCTACCTTATCGACAAAATTTAAACTCATGGACGATCCTTAAAAACAAATTTCTTCATTTTCATTTTTCTTGCATAATATTGCAATCTTTTAGTACATTTAATTTAAAGCACTTGTATCTAAGTGGTTAAATTTGTACGATCGCATCACTTTTGCGTATTCGCCCCTTAGCTGATGAATTATCCTTGGTCCAAAACCGTTTTCCCAATCGCAATCATTTTTGCTTTCCGGATGTGGGGCTTATTTCTGCTCATACCTGTGTTTAGTGTTTATGCTCTGTCCTTAGAGGACGCAACACCTATTTTAATTGGATTTGCCTTAGGCATTTATGGCCTTTCCCAAGGGATCATGCAGATTCCATTCGGACTACTTTCAGATAAATTGGGGCGTAAACCCGTGCTCGTCGCAGGATTGCTCCTTTTTGCCGGAGGAAGCTTATTAGGTGCCTTCACGCATTCAATTTATGGAATGATTATCGCTCGAACATTACAGGGTACCGGTGCAATCGGTAGTGTCCTAATTGCACTTTTAGCGGACTTGACCCCCGATGAAGAACGAACTAAAGCAATGGCTGTCATTGGTATAACGATAGGTCTTTCTTTTAGCTCCGCGATGATTTTTAGCCCCTTTCTGGCACAGCATTATGGCTTAAAAGGTATTTTCCTTCTAACCTCTCTTTTAGCACTAACTGCTCTTGTACTGTTGTATTCTGTGATCCCCACGCCCAAGACACAACCCGTTCATTGCGAAAGTGAAGCACAGCCAGCATTACTAAGTTCGGTATTAAAAAACAAGCAATTACTTCGTCTCGATTTGGGTATTTTTTGTCAGCACTATATTTTAACCGCCACTTTTTTTGTTACGCCTTTCATTTTAAAAAGCCAAATACTCATGGGGGCGCTACAGGGTCAATGGCAATTTTATTTACCTCTGATGTTGTTCGCTTTTCTCTTCATGGTTCCGATGATTATTATCGCCGAGAAAAGGGGCCATATGAAAAAAGTATTTCTTGGCTCGGTCTTGACAACTATACTTGCCCAATGGGCTTTAATTAGTCTGCATCTACATTGGTGGTTTTTTTGTACTATTTTTCTCGCCTATTTTACTAGCTTCAATATACTTGAGGCAACTTTACCGTCCATGATTTCCAAACAGGCACCTTCACAGTCTAAAGGTACGGCAATGGGTGTGTATTCTACCAGTCAATTTTTAGGATTGTTTGCAGGTGGTGCTTTAGCAGGGGTAATATACAACTCATACAACATACCGGGGGTTTTTCTGTTTAATGGCATTGTGGGTTTTATTTGGTTAATCATTGCATTGCCTATGCGACTAGAGAAAAAATAACTTTAAAGAGAAAGAAGATAATTATTTCATTACATACTCTTTCGATCATTTTTTAGCATTAATGATTGAGTTATATAATGAATGACCACAAGGAAGTTATGTATCAAAAAATTGAACCGAAAAACACCGGCACCCTGTTTATCGTGCTTTCTGGCCTCCCTTGTACAGGGAAAAGCTCTTGGGCATCCTCCTTCAAAAGCGAGGCAATACGTTATCATATCCCGGTAACCATTCTAAGCTCAGACGATTTGGCATTTAAGCTCTGTCAGGAACTAAATCACCATTTATTACCCAATGAACGCGCATACCAATACCAAGACATGTTCACCACAAAGCGGGACTTATTGGAGCAGCATTTTGCTGAACAAATCAGACGCACGCAGGATATACCCGGAATCGTTATTCTAGATAGAACTTACTTAAGTACAACCGCGCGTAAACTGGCGTTAGACCTTCTGCTACCTCAGGAGGTCCACCTCCTTCAATTCAGTATTCATGATGACTTTTTATGGCAACAGAATTTAGAGCAACGTAATAAAGAACAACAAGAAAAGATTATCTCTAAACAAGTTATTTTAAATTTGCAAGCAAATGCAACTGCCGCCCAAGTAGAAGAAGGTTTTAGAAGCATCATTAAGTGCACAATACCGGGTGAAGAAAATTGGCAGGCAAAATTTACTGAGACCCAAAATAGTCTCATTCGTCATTATTTACTCCATTATCGAGAGACCCTGGATGAGCTCCATTGTCATCTAAATGGCAGCGTGAGCATGTCTTTCTTACAAGAAAGAGCGAAAGTTAATCATTGTGAGGAACATTATATTGCATTGGAAGAGTTAAAAAAAGAATACGGTGAGGCCACAATAAAGCAGCCAGCCCAAGGTTATGAGCAAAGTGTTATCAATAAAATTTGGCAGCAATTCTCGCTTGTACATAAAATCATTCAAACACCTACTGATATTACTTTAGGCACTCTGGATGTTATTAAAAGAACTGAAGCATCCTATATTGAAATTCGCACAACACCTAAAAAATTGGCGAAACATACACTCGAAGACTATGTTGAGGCTTTCGCTCAAGGAATTCAGGAGGCGCGTTCGTTATACCTTGACAAACAAGCCATGGGACTCATCAGTCTGGATAGGACAATACATAACCACGATGATGTCGATCATTTCATACAATTAGCCATGCAAACTCCAGAAATAATTGGCATCGATATTTGCGGTAACCCTGAGGCTTTACGAACGCTCACGGGGATACATTTATTTCGAACTATTTTTGATGTCCTTAATAACGGTTTGTGTCTGGCAATCCATATGGGTGAGACTAACTCCAAGGCAGAGCAGGATGACTGTGAGATTATTTTAAACGCGCTGGAAATCTGGTCCTCTCAACAAAAACAATCAAAGGGCAATCCCTTACATGGTCGTGTTCGTTTAGGGCATTGTATTTATTTGACCCCAGAGCACCAAAAAAAGATTCAAAAATTACAGTTACCAATTGAAGTTTGTCCCTCCTGCCACCTTCAATTAAATTGGCACTTACAGGATAAGCCTCATCCTGTAACAGAAATTTACCATAACTTTAACGATCCAGTCGTTGTCGGTACTGATGATGAATTAATCTTCGGGGCATCGCTTATGCACGAATCCATGAGAATGTACGGTTTTTTTAACCATAATAATCAATCCGAAACGAACTGTAATACTAAGAGTAAATTTCGTTTTCTTAATTAAATTTCGAACCATAATCTGATTCATAGTGAAGCAAATAATGGATTATTTTGTTGCAAATAAAATGACACGCCTCTAAACGAGCGGGGCTTGAGCGAGATAACAAAACAAAAGGATGACTACAATTGATTATCCTAGTAGTAAGCCCTCTAATTTTTTGATTAAATAGTTCACTAGAGGAGTTCTTAGCGTGTTTGCAAAATAAAACACCACTTCACTATCAAAACTTTTAGTGATTGTAATCAGGTAAATAAATGAATACACTAGCTTTTTTTCAAGTTATAAAGGACTATAAATGTTTTCCAACTTATCAAAGACATTGTTATCACTCTCGCTTTTCGGAGCTTCCGCTTTCGCAGGTACTATGGGCACAACATATAATTCCCAAGGTTTTTTTGTTGGCGTAGGTGGAAATTATAACTCTCTTAGAATTCAGCAAAACTCATGGGGTTTAGGAATTTCGAGTTTATACATCGACGGCGTATATAATTCGACAGGGATTGCCCAAGGTAATGCGGCACCATTTAAAAATTGGAGCCAAAATTTAGCTCCAGAAGTTCAAGCTGGATATTTAAGAAACTATAATGAGACTGTCTACTACGGGATTAAGTTCACTTATCAATACCTTGGCGCTGTAGCCACTAATCGTGATCTATACTTGCCACAAATTGGTGTACTTACGAGCTCAACAGGTACACAGAGTCCCATGTTTGGCTATGCAATTGCTGATTCGGTTGAAGCAACACTAAACCACGATATGAATTTATTCCTTTTAGTTGGTAAAGAATACGGCAATAAAAGTATATACTTAGGGGCTGGCCCTTCACTCATCAGTCTACAATCACAAAACTATAACTCTATAGGTTATGCCATCGTGAATGGAGAAACACTTAATGTAACTGGCTTGGTAAACTATGGTTCTCCTACAATGTGGGCCTGGGGTGGCGGCGCACAAATTGGCATGAACTACTATATTACTCCTTCATGGTTTATCGATGCATCTTATACGTTCACAGCATTTGAAGGTCGGGTAAGTCGACATGAACAATCCTTTGCTAATATATCGACAATGAGTGGAGATACTCTACTAACCACTGGAATATTGGCGACAAAAGATAGTTTCAAAACTACTTTACTACAATCTATAAACATCTCCATCAATAGAATGTTTGATTTTTAAGCTTCAGAGGTAAATGCAATCCAGACCTCATTTAAATGGCGCTGTGCAGTTGCACCGTCTTGGTAGATTAATGAGGTCTGTTTAGAAGCAGTTAAAAAATAATAAATTACACTGTTGTTGATGATTAACTGCAATGAAAATTGGCTTAATTCCATTACCATTTTGAATGCAAACGAGTAATCGACTTCGTTTTATGAAGTCATCAATTACTAGAAAGAACAAAGCAATTTTCTCTAATGATTGTATGGCATTACATCAGTAGCAGTAAGATCCTTGCTAGGATTCATTCTTTAACCAATATAAAGCTCAGAGAGACAAAACTCAATCTACACGCATTAATAAATCATCACTTTATTGCTTGCATCTTCTATCTATAAAACCTCATACTACATGAGGGCTACAAACGTAAAAAAAATGAGCGAGCTAATACTGCTATCAAAGGAATTCCTTCAAAGCAAAAATTGGCACATATTGTTTGACTCTAGTTTTAGCATTAATTAAAAAATAGAGGATTAGCGTAGAAAGCAACTTCTATAAAGAAATTGGAACACGATGTTAATATTTTCATTGCACTTTAGCCTGAAACTATGAGACTGGACAAAGATCATCATTATCTAACATGGGCATACTATACAAGGTAGCATCTTGTTCTCCATTTTGGAGATTACGCATTGTTTAGATAATCTGGAGTGGATTAATCAAATATAAATAAAAGCAGGAGCTTAAATTAATTATTATTATCTCAAAAAAAAGCTCGCATTAAGCGAGCTATTTTATTATTCAGAAGCCTCTGGTCTATCTACTAGCTCAACGATAGCCATAGGTGCATTATCCCCATCACGGTAACCACATTTTATAATTCTAAT
>JAFKHV010000024.1 GCA_017306715.1 Legionella sp.
AATTCCTTGAGTGCCTGTTGTAACTCGTTATAAAGTGTCATTTGTTGTTTAGGGTGCAAATGATCCGCGGAGAATATTGAAAGATGAGGGTCAAAATAGCTAAAAACATTGGGGCTTCCATATTGGTTACATAAGGCGACACGCTTTGGGTCTGGTTTCGCCCAGGAAGGAATAGAAGGGTTTGGTGCCCGTAAGGGGGCCAGTGTTGTAACAAGATCATTAGCGAAACGTTCAATGGTGGGATTGCTTTTTAGACGGAGCATCACATAGCCTTTAGGGCTCACGACGAAGTCTTGCGCGGTTAATTTGATTGTTTGCCAAGGAGCGGTTAGTTTCTGAGTACGTTCTTTGATTAATTGGGAATTAGTCATGGGAAAGTCGGTCATGAATAATGTAATATGTAATGGAAAATGAGGATAATACGGTTTGATGCCGTAGTGGGAGAGTAGTTTTTTCTGTTCTAAAAAAGTATTAAACTCATTAATAAGACGTGTCACCTCGTGGTTCTTAGGACTTAATTGTAGATGCACGTTGATGAGCTGCTTGCTGCTAAATCCTGGCATACTGATTAACATTAAAAACAGGAGATAAAAAAGATGTTGCCATTTTTTGCAGTCTTGGGCAATCCTATTGAGCATAGTCTCTCTCCAGTAATACATCAGTTATTTGCACAACAGTTCAATATTCGCCTGGAATATCAGAAGATTAAAATAGAGCATAACGAATTCAATAGTTGGGTCAATAATTTTTTTGCGCGTCAAGGATGCGGATTAAATATTACGCTGCCTTTTAAAGAGGATGCATTTCGTCTTGCTGCCCATCCGACCCCTCGTTGTCTGGAAGCGAAAGCCGCGAACACATTATGGGCTACTGCTGGAGGAATCGGTGCTGATAATACCGATGGCGTGGGTTTAGTGCGCGATCTACAGCGTTATATCCAACTTGAAAATAAGCACGTGCTCGTTCTGGGTGCGGGGGGCGCTGTACAGGGAATTATCGGTTCGCTGTTGCAGCAACAGGGTATCAAGATAACCGTTACGAATCGCACAGTTGAACGGATGTTGCGTTTGCAACACTATTTCCCAGCCATCGAGGTTACTCCAGTCATGACCCTTCAAGGGCCCTTCGATGTGATTATTCATGCCTCAGCTGCAAGTTTGCAGGGGGAACTTTTTTCTTTCCCTCAGAGTCTGTGGACAAATAAGCCTTTTTGTTATGATTTGAGTTATCAGCTGCAGGGAAATACAGTTTTTGTTAACGCGGCGCAGGAGGAAGGTTGTTGCGCAATCGATGGGCTTGGAATGTTAGTGGAACAGGCCGCAGAAGCATTCTTTATCTGGCATCAACGAATGCCAGATACGCATGCGGTATTAAAAAAATTACGAAACAATCGTTAACTATTTAAAAAACTCCTCGACTTCTTGCGCATTGTCAATTGTGTCTTTATAACCAATATCGATAAGTTCCCGGGTAAACTCGCGCTCGAATAATAAAAAGCTTAATAAATCTCCGGACTGATTTTTGGCCCCCAAAACATTGAGTAAAACACGCAGTAAAGCGGGTAAACTTTTGAAATGTTCTTGAGCAATAGAGGCCATGTCACGACTGGGTCTTAAGTGTAACGTTTCAATAGGACGCCACGGAGAATGTCGCTTCTTCCACATGGACAGTAACGTGGCGATTTCATTCATTCGTTTAACCATTTCGATGTCACTATCTAAATTATCCAGAAATAATCCATTGAGCATGCTGCCTAAAATATGGGCGAAAGGAATGTCGTCTGAATTGATGGTTTCATCCGTATTATCGGGTATGAGCGGAGCAGATACCGCAGGGTGTAGGGCACGGGTACCCAGAATCATTATTTTATCGACAGCAAACTTGATACTGCCGCGCAAAGGGGCGACTAAACCAATACTCCCATCACCATAATGCATATTATTAAAAGGAATCGGTGGAAAAAATAAGGGTAACGCACTGGATGCAAGTATATGTTGAGCGTTAATCTCTGTGCGCTCGCTGCTGTGTCGGGGGTAGTACCAGTCCGCAAAGGTGTCATCAGCATGATTATAAAATGAAGTAGTATGGCTCGTTTCATAACAATGGGTGATGATTTCTAAGGCGGACAGATATTTATTTTGGATATTTTGTGCAATGCGGTTGAAATCAAAGGTTTCTTCAACCAGTTCGTGCAGCGGCGATGTATCCAGTAAATACCCTGCTTGCGGTTGTTTCATAATCAAGGTACTGACATTACGAACCACAGATTTACCTAACTCATAATTACTGGCTTTATAAATTTGCTGGCAATGAATTTCACTCCAAATCATCTCCAACTTATCCAATGCAGTAGGAAAGTCATCCGCACCTTCAGCTAAAACAATGGCATTAACACTGCCCACGCTTACGCCACTTACGGTATCAAATGGAAGTGTCTTAACTTGTAGAATATGCCCAATTGCCTTAAGGACGCCGGCCTGATAGGCACCCCGTGCGCCGCCGCCTGCTAGATATATTGCTCTTTTATAGACCATAAAAAACTTTTTTTAATATATTTGGTTACAGCAAATATAGTTGAGTTTCTGCGTTTATGGCAAGAAACATCACACTCTCTTAAGGTTTAATTGCTATAGTATAGGTGAAACTTTATATATTTTAATCAACGAGTTTGGGTTGGATACAAACCATGAGGCCTGAAAATTTAGCGCAGCACGAAGAGTGTATCAGACTGCAGCAACAGCTTCAGAAAATTCTGGATCTGAGCAGCTCGTTGCCTTCGTCCTCTACCAAGAAGCCATCACTTCTTAGTCGTTATCCGCTACTGTCTTCGTTTTTTCGTGGTGATAGTGAGGTCGGTAATGATGTTTCACAACTGGGTTCTTCTTTAGGTATCGTCCAACCCACGACACCACCGGCTCTTAATGATGGTTTGCAATTGGGATCCGTGGTTTTGGCCATAGTGGATTTTATCCGTGTGCCTTTGGTCTATCTTATGGCTTTTATACTTAGAGAGAACGTGCCGTTCTCGTTGAGTAATAATGCGCGCTGGGTTTATTCAGCATCGTTATTAGGTCTGGCAATAGTCAGCCTAATCGTACCTGCTCTTGCGTCCATTTTTGCAATTACCGCGGCCGCCGTTACCTTAAGCTTTAGTATATTTTTACTGGGAAAAAGCCTTTGGGAACGGGCACAGCTCTCGCATGCATTGGGTCGGGCGCAAAAAAATATCATCATGGAAGAAGATGCGATTCAATTGCTACTCGATGAAGCAAGAGTGCTACAGGTCGAGTTAAAAAAAACGCCGCTCACTGTACCAGTGATCGATTTTGAAGCAGAGATTTCTTCTTTACATCAGCGTCTGATGGTAAGGATAGAGAATTTGTTGTCACGAAAAGCGGAAAGTCAGCACATTCAATCTAAAATTAAAAAATTAGGTATTCAAAAAATAATGGATCGGACCCTGGGTATTACTTTTGCCTCGGTAACCCTGATTGGAGTGATCCTTGGCTTATTTTTGCCTCAGATATCTTTAATCATTTTAACCAGTATTTCTGTTTTAAGCCTGGGGTACTTTATTGGTCGGTTGACCGAGAACTTATGGGTTTTTTTACATAAAAAGGTGAATGCTTTATTGGAGGGATCAGCCAGCATAGGCGCAGAGGTGGGTAGTGACGTGCATGATTATGTGGATGCGACCCGTCTGATGTTGAAGGAATTAGATAATGTCTCACGAGTTCCACGGGCAGATGAGCCGCCCATGCAAAGTTCTTCATTATTTCAAAATAGAGCAGGGGATGAATCTTGTGCAGCAGAGACCATCTCATCGTCAACAAATTTAAAACAGAATGAAATAACACCATCCTAGATTTGTCGTCTGCAGCAGAGTTCTGACTACTCAGGTTATGTTATTTGCGCCGTTGCAAAATATAATAAATTCAGATAAGTTAAAAACATAGCTCATGGATTGGGATACAGGATGTTGAAACTATTTCAAAATCAACCGCGTGCTTTTGGAATGATTTTTTTATTGGAGCTGTGGGAGCGTTTCGGTTTTTATTCAGTACAGGGAGTACTCACCCTCTTTTTTATCAAGCATCTGGGCTATAGTGAGATTGATTCCTATTATACATTTGGTGCGTTCTCGGCGCTGGTTTATAGTTTGGTCGTGCTCGGCGGATATCTTGGCGACCACATTCTTGGAGTAAAACGTACCATAGTTTTGGGGCTAATTACGCTCTCAGCTGGATATTTTGCTCTGGCCATGGCGCAGGGAACTACCGTTTTTTTAGCTCTGGGTCTCATTTGTGTAGGCAATGGCCTGTTCAAAGCGAACCCCTCTAATTTACTAGCCAAATGTTATGAACCCAACGACCAAAGGTTGCATGCAGGATTTACTTTATACTATATGGCAATAAATGTTGGCAGCATGATTGCTTTGTTTATTGGTCCCATCATCGCGACTAATTATGGCTATGCGTATACCTATTTTATGAGTGGTACTGGTTTAATTTTAGGTTTGATCAATTACTGTTTGCAAAGACAAACAGTCGCTAATATTAATTCGATAGCTGATCGACGCAAGATAACGCGGATCCAATGGTGTCTCCTGTTCCTAGGTTTGGGATTGCTGAGTGTGTTTTCTGCGTATTTACTCCAACATATTGTTCTGACCCAGAATCTGCTATGGGGAATGATCGTTTGTATTTTGGGTTATTACCTTTATCTCGCTCAGCGCGAAACAAAACAACATCGAGCGCAAATGATTGTGGCTTTAATTCTTATGTTAGAAGCGATTATTTTCTTTACGCTTTACCAACAAATGCCGACTTCCCTTAATTTATTTGCAGTAAATAACATCACCCCGCAAATATTAGGTATGGGCATTAACCCTCAAAGTTTGCAATCTTTAAATGGAGTATGGATTGTAGTATTAAGCCCATTTTTGGCGATTTTCTATACGGCACTAGAGCGTAAAAAAATCAATTTCTCCATCCCTTATAAATTTGCTGCAGGGATGTTGATTTGTGCTTTGGGTTTTTTGATATTATTTTGTTCCCGTTATGCTCACGATGAAATTGGAAATGTTTCCGCATGGTGGTTAGTGCTAAGTTATTTCTTTCAGAGCTTGGGAGAGTTATTAGTTTCTGCTTTGGGGGTGGCTATGGTGGCAGAGCTCGTACCTGCAACAATCACCGGTTTTGTCATGGGCATGTGGTTTTTAACCACCGCAATCTCAGGATTTACTGGTGCAACTGTGTCTGCTTACACAGCGCTGCCGCAGCATATTAAGCCAGGACTTGAGTCTTTAATGATATATACTAATGTTTTTGGCTGGATTGGTTTGGTCACTCTGATTATTGCTGTATTTATGGGACTTTGTGCACCTATTTTACAAGCTTATATTCAGGAAAAAAAAGTTCTGTTAATGCCTGAAACTCAAACCGGCTTTTCAGAAGGAACAGCTTTATAACTGCATAGGGGATGAATAATCATCCCCGTACTTTTTAGCGGCGTCCACGAAAACCATGGCCCCAACCACCATGATGACCCCAACCACCACCATGCCAACCGCCACGACGCCAGCCACCATTCCAGATTCCGCGATTGTACCAACCACCGCGATTTCCATAAAAGCCACGATAGACGCCACCCCAGCCATAGTTACCTACGTAATAATTATTGTAATATCCAGGATAATAGGTTGCGTAAGAATAACTTCCTGGCGTTGTGGTAACATAGCAGCTTGTTAAAAAGAAGGAGGGGATACAGATCGACAGCCCGATCAATAATTTACGCATAGTTGCTTCCTTTCAAGTTGTGTCATCTAATTATACGACATGATTTTTATATATTCAAAAAGAGCGTATTTTATTTTATGTGCTTTTTATTTGGCAAAAGGTGCGTATCATAAAAAATTGTTTAAACAATGCCCATATAGATCGATTTTGGTGTATCATAGGGCAGTTAACGTATAAATTTATGGGATTTTGAGTGTGGGCATTGATCTAAGGCTCTTATCGATGGGCGAGATATGGCAAGAGTTTAATGAACTTGCTGAAATGTCAGCCGATTTTAAATCGGCTCAGGATTCGTTTGCATTAAGTAATATCCTGCTTATCTTGGACAATCAAGCCATTGTATTAAAAAGTGATGCGTTAGCGAATGATAAAAAAAAGGAATTATCATTATTTAAGGTGAGACAAAAGTTACTTCGAAATTTGCAGGCGATTATTCATCCCTATGGCGATAGCCTTCCACTAGCCCCTAAAACTACCTCGGCGCAATGTCGCTTAATTACTTTTTTTGCTTTGGGTGTATTGGTTGCTGTTTGTGAAGGATTTGATAGCATGGTATCCATGCTCAGTATTTTTTCCTTACCTGCGTTAACTTTAATTATTGTAGGAATTGTTTTTTCTTGCTTATCCATGCTCGCTTTTTTTATTTTAAACCAGCAGCGGATAGTTGAGGCCTTTGATGTGCAGTTTGGCGCAGCACATCAAGTATTAGAATGTTATTTACAACAAGCTGCAGAGATAAAATATCTACGTAAAAAAATTAATTTACTATCTATGGATTCTTTTCAGGATGAATCGAGCATTCTTGCGTTAATCAACAGTATGGATATCCGACACCGTCAGTTAATGAATTTTGGTGCAGATTTGGCGAAAATAGCTCAAGACAAGCAAGTAATTGCTTTAAAATGGATGACAGCAGGGATTACGGCACTGATTTTTTTTGGCGGCTCTTTTTGTACTGGACAAACACTGTCTATGTACATTTTAAGCTTGTTCGTTGCAAATCTAAACCCGCTATCTGCTCCGGTATTGATTTTCAGCATCCTGGTAGGCTTATCTGCTATGTATTTATATTGGCATCGCGATTTTCCAAGTATTACCAATTTTCTAAGTATCTGGCTTGGAGTTGACGAAAAAAAAATGGCTCAAATCGAAGATCAGGCAAGTTTAAATAAAGAAGGGGAAGCAATTCATACCTTGAGCAATAATTTGCATAGTTTTTTCTCGCTCAAAAGATCTTCGCAAATTGCACAAGATGTCGAACTTAATTCTTATAATGATGTCGCTATCGGCACCACTTAAATATCTAAGATTTCTTTGGCAAAAGGAATAGTAATCTTGCGTTGAGCAGCTAAAGAGGCATCGTCCAGCTGGTTTAGTAATTGATGCAAATCATGCATGTTCCGTGAGCAACGGGTCAAAAGTAATTGTCCGACTCCTGCGGGTAGATGAAAACCACGTTTTGTTGCATGTAAACTCAGGGTATTTATTTTTTCTTCGTCGCTAAGTTCATGAACTTGGATTACTAAACCCCAACCAATGCGGGAGCGCAAATCAGGAAGCTTAATTTCAAGGTTGTTTGGGGTCTGATTACCTGAAATAATTAAAATATGTTCGCTGTTATCTCTTATTTTATTATAGAGATGAAAGAGGGCTTCTTCCCACTCATTGTTTCCAGAGATAATGTCTACATCATCAATACAAATCAGTTGCTGTTCTTCAAGACCGTCTAAAGTTTGAGGGCCCCATTCTTTGAGTAACCTAAGAGGAAGATAAATTGCCGATTGCCGAGTACTCACTTCCTGACATGCAGCTTGCAGTAGATGAGATTTACCACTTCCAGGAGTACCCCATAAATAAAGTATACGTTCCTCAGGATGCTTAAGGAGTTGGAGTAATTGTTGTTTCAGCAACAAATTACCTTCCCAATTAAAATCTGTAAAGGTTGCCTCATCATTTAATTTAATAGCTAGAGCTAACTGTTTATTCATTGGGTTAATTCTTTTTTAGACCAGGCTTTTTTGCTCCAGGTCCATATATAATCGATATAAGTTGTCGCAGTAGTGATGGTGGTAAGAGCGATTAAAAAATTTATAATGTTGGGGGGGAACGGTTTATACGCTAATTGAAATAAGCACAAGGTCACGAGGACTAATTGTAAGGTGGTATTTACTTTACTGAGAAGGGTCGGTTTAAATTCTAATTTACGACGTATAAAATGATACCAAGCCAAAACGCCTAGGGAGATAGTTAAATCGCGTAAAAATACCAAAATGACCAGCCACCATGGTAACTGGCCTAATAAAGCTAAAGCAATAAAACTTGAAACAATCACTAACTTGTCCGCAAGGGGGTCAATGAATGAACCGAAAAAACTTTGCCAATGAAAACGTCGTGCTAAAAAACCATCAAGAGCATCTGTGAGGCCTGCGCAGATAAAAATATAGAAGGCTTTAGTATACTCGTGGTGGAGTAAATACATCAAAAAGGGAACAATTAGCCCCAGGCGAAATAATGTGAGTAAATTTGGCAAGTGTTTTAATATCATAGGCCATTCGATGATTTGGGAATACTTAATTGCTTACCTTCAAAAGAATATCCTATCACAAGTCATGACAACCCTGAAATAATCAGTAAGCAGAAGAAGTTAATTGTTTGGGGAGTTTATATAAAATTGCACAGGTTGTCATCATGTTGTTCTTTTTATCAAATATTTTTCTTAAAGATACCTAAAATCAGAGTCCTTAATTCACATAGAACTTTTTTAGTCTTACATAAGGATGATATAGTGCTGCCATCGCTTGAAAACTCCAGGCAAAGAATATGAATTATCGGCCCGATATCGACGGCTTACGTGCGCTTGCCATTATATTCATTCTATTGTATCACGGCGGAATGTCGTTAATACCTTCGGGTTTTATCGGTGTCGATATTTTTTTTGTGATTTCAGGATTTCTAATCACCAGTATTATTCATCAGGCGCTATTGGACGACACTTTTTCATTCAGCCAATTTTACAATCGAAGAATTTGGCGGTTACAACCGGCTTTTCTTTTAGTCATTCTTGTTGCCACAATATTAGCCTTTCTATTTTTTTTACCCCCCGATTTAATTATTTATGCTAAAAGTGCAAGCAAAAGTACGTTCTTTAATGCAAATAATTATTTTAATAAGATCACCAGTAGTTACTTTGCTCCTATCAGTCAACAACTGCCCTTATTGCACTTTTGGTCACTCGCTTTAGAATGGCAAATCTATCTGATTCTGCCATTAATAATTTTTGCTTTATATCGCACGTTAAAGCATCATCTGATATGGGGACTAATGGGACTCTTATTTCTGAGTTTTTATTTTTCCTGGCAAAGTGCTTTAGCACACCCTGAGCATACTTATTATCTGCTTATAAGTCGTTTTTATGAGTTTTTGATGGGGGCATGCATTGCAGTCTTGCTACCTAAATTACCCCGGTTGACACGTTTTCCTGCCGAACTACTCAGTATAAGTGCCTTAACTGCACTTGTTTGGATCGCAGGTCAATCAAATATCTTGCAAGGTTACCCTAACCATTATGCTCTCCTGGTGTGTTGTTTGACTGTATGCTTAATTTGGTTGGGAGCCTGTGGTTCAAAGCAAACTTTGACCGGCCGAGTACTTTCATCAAAGTCTGTAGTATTTATCGGTCTACTTTCCTATTCCCTCTATCTATGGCACTGGGTAATTTTTGCGGTAGTACGTTATCAAAATATTTCAGAGACCATCTTGGTAAAAACACTCATGTTTACTTTTACCTTCGTTTTTGCTTATTGCTCTTGGCGCTATGTCGAAAAGCCTCTAAGACGCGGCTCTTCGCGAAATGTCTACCAAACTCTTGCTTTTGTTGTCTGCGTACCGATAATTTTCACGTTTGCACTCTCGCATTGGGTCGTAGTTCATCATGGTTTGCCACAACGTTTTAATCAGGAATTAGTAGATGTAGAGCAAAAGTTGGAAACGTATGCTTACAAAATTCGTCCAACCTGCATTAGCGATAAGGCTGTTGATATAGCACCGCAGTGTCGTCTAGGTGCACCTAATTCGAATAAAACGGCTTTAATGATTGGTGACTCCTTTGCTAATCATTATTGGGGATTTATGGATGTGTTAGGAAAACGTGCAAAAGTGTCCATTCTGGCTCATAGCACGTCCTCCTGCCTGACTTTGCCAGGAATTTATTTATATGATTGGTGGCATTTTAAAGATAAGGTCTATGCGGCGTGTCATCAGCAAACCAAACGATATTATAATTTAATCCGAAAAAATCATTTTAATTACGTTATTTTAGGCCAAATTTGGCCTAATTATTACTCTGCAAAGGTGATTCATCGTATGGGTGACGAACGAAGTTTAACACTAGGGAAAAAGCGGATAGCCGCAGCACTTGATCGCGCCTTAAACATTATTGTGCAGGCAGGCTCGCGACCAATAATTCTTGATACCACAGCAATCATGGAAAAAAACTTTCATGAGTGCTTTTATCGTCATATAAAACAACGCCAGCCTTATGATTCACGCCAATGCCAATTTAATTTGCGTTTAGGAGAAGGGGATATCTGGATGATACGGTTATTTCAAAAAATGCAGGCTAAATACCCTCAACTCGTAATTATTGATCCCAAACAGGTTCAGTGTGAACTCGGTATTTGTAAAGCGGATTTGGATGGCGTACCGGTTTATCGTGATGTAGGTCATATTACAGATTATGCATCCTATCATTTAGGCACATCCTATGCCCTGCAACATGCCAATCCGTTAACAAGCGGTTAGCTAGTATTATTTGTTGTCTTTATTTTCACGGTAAATAATCGCAGTGTTGCCTATAGACTGCACGAGCACAGCATTTAAACGCTCACACAATTCCTGACTCATGAGCTGACGGTCTTCTTTCTCTGCACCATTAATCTTTACTTTGATTAATTCGTGAGCGACTAATGCGTGTTCGGTTTCGTTAATTACCGCATCAGTTAAGCCTTTAGCGCCAATGAGAACAACAGGTTTCAAATGATGAGCTTGGGCTTTAAGAGCCTGTCGAGAGGAGGTATCCATGCTAAACTACCTTATATACGAAGTTAAATGGTAAATTATTGCACGTTTTGCTGGGAAAAGGTAGGAAATTTCAGTATCATAAAGACAAATATACTGAATCTAGTCGTTATGAAACGAAGTAAAAGCAGTAAAAGATGGCTTCATGAACATTTTGATGATGTTTATGTCAAGAAAGCCCAGGCAGAAGGGTATCGAAGTCGTGCAGTATATAAATTGCAAGAGGTTGATGAGAAAGAACAGCTATTAAAGCCTGGAATGACCGTTGTCGATTTAGGCGCTGCGCCAGGTGGATGGACTCAATATGTTACTGAGCGTTTGCAAGGGAAGGGTAAAATATTCGCTTTGGACATTTTGCCCATGGACTCCTTACCTGATGTGCAGGTCATACTGGGTGATTTTCGGGAAGATGATGTTCTACAACAACTTTTAAATTTAATACCTGAACGCAGTGTGGACTTGTTATTATCAGATATGGCCCCAAATATGAGTGGAACTGCGGCAATCGATATTCCACGTTCCATGTATTTAGTGACTTTAGCCTTCGATTTTGCTGAAAAAATGCTAAAACCTGGAGGATCGATGCTAATCAAAATGTTTCATGGTGCAGGCTTTGATGATTTAGTCAAGCAAGCTAAATCTTCCTTTGCAAAAGTAGTGATTCGAAAACCTGCGGCATCAAGAGCGCGTTCAAAAGAAACCTATTTGCTGGCAAAGGGATATAATTTATAGTAACTTTATACATTAGAAATTTGACCGCGAAAAAACTCATAATACATCATTAACGAGGTTATTACTTTGAACGACATGGTGAAAAATTTATTTTTATGGCTGATCATAGCAATCGTTCTGGTTTCTGTGTTCAGTAACTTCGGACCTCGTAACTCGGTTGCTGAGAAGATTTCCTACAGCCAGTTCTTAAAAGAAGTCGATCAAGGAATGGTTAACACAGTAACCATTGAAGACGATAAAATTATCAAGGGTATTACCAAAAATAATAAACGCTTTATTACGTATATGCCGATGCAAGATAATGCGCTTCTAGGTGAGTTATTAAAAAGTAAAGTGGACGTTAGTGGTCAGGAAAAACAGCAAGAAAGCTTCTTATTGCATCTGTTTGTTAACTGGTTCCCCATGCTTCTGCTCATCGGCGTCTGGATTTTCTTCATGCGTCAAATGCAAGGGGGAGGTGGACGTGGTGCCATGTCCTTTGGACGTTCTCGTGCTCGTTTATTAGGTGAAGATCAGGTTAAAGTCACCTTTGCTGATGTTGCAGGTGTAGACGAGGCTAAGGATGAAGTCAAAGAGCTGGTTGATTTTTTACGTGATCCCACGAAGTTCCAAAATCTAGGCGGACGAATCCCACGTGGTGTACTTTTGGTAGGTCCTCCAGGTACAGGTAAGACTCTTTTAGCTCGTGCAGTGGCCGGTGAAGCCAAAGTGCCGTTTTTCACTATCTCGGGTTCAGATTTCGTAGAAATGTTTGTGGGCGTCGGTGCTTCACGTGTTCGTGATATGTTTGAGCAAGCAAAAAAACATGCCCCATGTATTATCTTTATCGATGAGATCGATGCAGTAGGTCGCCACCGTGGAGCAGGATTAGGGGGTGGACATGACGAACGTGAACAAACATTAAACCAGTTACTGGTAGAAATGGATGGTTTCGAAGGAAGCGAAGGCGTTATCGTTGTCGCAGCGACAAACCGTCCAGATGTTTTGGATCCCGCATTATTGAGACCAGGTCGTTTTGACCGACAAGTAGTGGTACCTTTACCTGATATCCGTGGTCGTGAACAGATACTCAGAGTACACCTGCAAAAAGTGCCAGTGGAAAGTAACATTGAAGTGATGGATATTGCGCGGGGTACCCCGGGTTTCTCAGGTGCCGATTTAGCGAATCTAGTGAACGAGGCCGCATTATTCGCTGCCCGGGCTAATAAACGCAAAGTTGCTATGGCTGAGTTAGAAAAAGCAAAAGACAAGATTATGATGGGTGCTGAACGGCGCTCTATGGTCATGGATGAAAATGAGAAAAAATTAACCGCTTATCATGAAGCTGGCCACGCCATTGTAGGTTTATCCGTTCCAGAACATGATCCGGTCTATAAGGTTTCTATTATACCACGAGGTCGCGCTTTAGGAGTGACCATGTTTTTACCTGAGCAAGATCGTTATAGTCACAGTAAGCGTCGTCTAGAGAGTCAGCTTTCCAGTCTCTTCGGTGGTCGTATTGCAGAGGAACTCATCTTCGGATCAGAAAGTGTGACTACGGGGGCATCCAACGACATAATGCGCTCAACGGAAATAGCACGGAAGATGGTAACAAGTTGGGGGCTTTCGGAGTTAGGTCCTTTAACTTACGGCGAAGAAGAGGAAGAAGTATTTTTAGGCCGGGCAATGAATAAGCGTAAAGAAATGTCGGATCAAACGGCGCAGCAAATTGATAATGAAGTGCGCAAGATTATTGATCGAAACTATAATCGGGCAAAAGATATCCTAGTTTCTAATATGGATAAACTGCACTTGATGGCGCAAAGTCTGATCAAATATGAAACGATTGATACCCAACAAATACGCGAAATCATGTCGGGTAAAGAGCCTACACCACCACAAGATTGGAACTCCTCTTCAAGAATATCAGAGCCAGAGGTAGTAAATAATGCGCCTGCTAAAACGTCTGATACTGAAGCCAGTGTCAAACCTGCAGAGGAACATTAAACAAATAAACAGTAGTTGAGACCTCGTGGATAAGCATCAATTTCAAGACTGGCTACAGAAAAGTAGTTGGTCTGACCCATTGGCATCTCCGCTTATTATGGGAGTTTTAAATGTTACTCCCGATTCTTTTTCTGATGGGAATGAGTTTTTTTCTGTTGATAAAGCTGTAGCAAAAGCCTTACATCTAATCGAAGATGGTGCCGATCTAATTGATGTTGGGGGCGAATCGACGCGCCCCGGAGCCTCACCGGTCACGCTCATGGAGGAAATAGCTCGCGTGGTTCCTGTCATTCGTGCTCTACGGACTGTTTCGGACACGGTGATTTCTATTGATACTTACAAACCTGAAGTAATGGCTGCCGCAGTCGCAGCAGGTGCTGATATGATCAATGACGTACAGGCATTGCAAGCTCCAGGAGCGGTGGAACTCGTCGCAAACCTTAAGGTTCCTATTTGTTTAATGCATATGAAAGGCACCCCCCAACACATGCAACAAAATCCAACCTATGTTCAAGGTGTAGTTGCTGAGGTTATGGATTTTTTTAATGAACGCATACAGCGATGCATTGATGCAGGGATGGCTAAAGAAAAAATTATTTTGGACCCCGGATTTGGTTTTGGTAAACAGGTACATCATAACTTAACTTTAATTAAACAGCTGGCGCGTTTTTCGGTATTTAAATTACCTATTCTTTTGGGTGTTTCGCGTAAAAGTACGATTGGAA
Source organism: Legionella sp. (assembly GCA_017306715.1). Taxonomy (GTDB): domain Bacteria; phylum Pseudomonadota; class Gammaproteobacteria; order Legionellales; family Legionellaceae; genus Legionella. The sequence continues at coordinate 14,318 of JAFKHV010000024.1, forward strand.
AAATTTTAGGTAGAGAAGTAAATGGTCGCTTAATTGGGAGTATTGTCCTTGGGGCTCTTGCTGTAATCAATGGCGCCAACATTTTAAGAACACATGATGTACAAGAAACCAAGGAAGCACTAACGATGCTGCGTATGATCCAGCATGCAAATGACATATAAGAATAAGGTGATTGCGGATGAGTCAACGAAAATATTTTGGTACCGATGGCATACGTGGGCGTGTCGGTTCTTCTAATATAAATCCAGAATTTGTATTAAAGTTAGGCTGGGCAGTGGGCAAAGTGTTAGGCGGTAATGGCCATCGAAAAAAAGTTGTAATTGGTAAAGATACGCGCGTTTCAGGCTATATGTTGGAATCTGCACTTGAAGCGGGGTTATCAGCTGCCGGTGTCGATGTCGCTTTGTTAGGCCCAATGCCTACTCCGGGTATTGCGTATCTAACTCAAACATTACGCGCAAATGCAGGCATTGTGATTAGCGCATCTCATAATCAATTCGAAGATAATGGAATTAAATTCTTTTCGGCTGAAGGTGGGAAGCTACTCGATAGTATCGAAATGGAAATTGAAAGTGTATTGGAACAACAAATGGAGACGGTCGATTCAGCCAAATTAGGTAAAGCAACTCGAATCGATGATGCAAGTGGCAGATACATTGAGTTTTGTAAATCAACAATCCCTTCTTTAACCCGTCTGTCAGGACTTAAAATTGTAGTCGACTGTGCCAATGGTGCGACATACCATATTGCACCAAATGTTTTTGCTGAATTAGGAGCACAGGTAACAGTAATTGGCAATAAACCGGATGGATTTAATATAAATCAAGATTGTGGCTCTACTGCACCTGATTTATTAATTAAAAAGGTACTAGCAACGGGTGCCGATCTCGGTATCGGATTAGATGGAGATGGGGATCGTCTAATCTTGGTGGATGCTTATGGGCAATTAATCGATGGCGATCAAATCCTTTATATTATCGCAAAAGACAGGCATGAGCGTGGGTTACTTAAAGGAGGCGTTGTTGGTACAGTCATGAGTAATCATGGATTGGAGCGAGCAATAACGGAATTAGGCATTTCCTTTGTGCGCTCAAATGTAGGTGATCGCTATGTCTTAGAAACTCTTCGTGAGCGAAATTGGAAAATTGGGGGCGAAACTTCGGGTCACATTGTTTGCCTCGATAAAACGACAACAGGAGATGGCATTGTTGCGGCCTTACAGGTTTTGTCTGTAATGGTTAAACAAAATAAAAGTTTATCCGAACTAGTGCAGGGTATTACCTTATTACCACAAAGTTTAATTAACCTAAAAACTTCAAGAGCTTCGGATTTGGCAAAAAACTCGCAAGTCATTCAGATTGTAAAAAATTTAGAACATACCTTGCAAGGCGAGGGTAGAGTGCTTCTTCGTCCTTCGGGAACAGAACCATTATTACGAGTCATGGTAGAAGGTAGTGATAAAATAAGAGTAAATGAGCAGGCGCAAAAGTTATGTGAAAATATAGTTCAAATAGAGAGATCATTGTACAGCTGATCGGCCGTAAGCCGAAATAAATAAATGTTCTAATACATTTTTTATTAAAAAAAGCGATTAAGACTACACATTCATGAAAACTTTGGGTATAGTCCGCTCTTGAAATATAGGATAGTTGATGCGCAAGAAATTAGTAGCTGGAAATTGGAAAATGAACGGGCGTCAACAGCTAGTTACCGATTTGTGTAGCGAGCTGACTGCAGATTCTTCATTAACAACACGAGCTGAAATTATTGTGTTTCCGCCTGCTATCTACATACCTTTGGTTAGTAGATTATTAGGACCTAAAGGTATTAAATTTGGTGCGCAAAATATCTACCCCAAAGAGGGTGGTGCATATACAGGTGAGATTTCAGTACCTATGCTGCTTGATTACGAATGTAGATATGTGCTAGTAGGGCACTCAGAAAGGCGCCATTTGTTTCACGAAGATGAGAATTTTGTTGCACTGAAATTCCACCATGTTAAAGAACATGATATGATACCCATTCTTTGTGTTGGCGAAACTTTAGAGCAACGCCAAAACAATAGAACAAAGCAAGTAATAGCTGATCAATTGTCAGCAGTTATAAATAACGATGAAAAATGTTTTCGTAATTGTGTTATTGCTTACGAGCCAGTCTGGGCCATTGGTACCGGACAAACAGCGACCCCTGAGCAAGTACAAGAAGTTCATCAATACATACGAACTTTAGTCGCTGAGATAAACGAACAGGATGCTGCACAGTTAACCGTTTTATACGGAGGCAGCGTAAATGAAGAAAATGCTGCAAAACTTTTTACAATGCCCGATATAGATGGTGGGCTTGTAGGTGGTGCATCATTAAACGCAAAACAATTTTTGGAAATTGTAAAATGTATCAATTGATATTAATTATACATGTATTGGTTGCAATAGTTTTAATTGGCCTAGTACTTATGCAACATGGCAAAGGAGCAGATATTGGTGCTGCCTTCGGATCAGGTGCATCGAATACGCTTTTCGGTAGCCAAGGTACAGGCGGCTTCTTGTTTAAGCTAACAGGCGCTCTAGCCCTTACTTTTTTTGTAACGAGTTTATTATTATCTTACATGGTTTCTGTACAATACAAACGGGCAGAGCAGATTATCGTGCCCCAGCAAACCACTGTTCCTACGTCAAACATTCCAGTACCGAATGAGACAGGTGAGAAAAAAACAGAGAACTAAAGTTAATTAAAGAGTATCAAATGAATTAATGTTAATATTACAATTCATTCAACAATTATGCCGAAGTGGTGGAATTGGTAGACACGCCGTCTTGAGGGGGCGGTGGCGAAAGCCGTGCCGGTTCGAGTCCGGCCTTCGGCACCATTTTATCGGTGCAAGGTGAAAAAATGCTATCTCAATACTTACCAATTCTCGTCTTCATAATAATCGGATTAATACTGGGCGTAGCGATGTTAGGTGCAGGTTCCTTGCTGTCCAGATACAATCCAGATTCAGCTAAAAACTCTCCTTATGAATGCGGATTTAATGCATTCGAAAGCTCGCATATCCCTTTTGATGTCCGTTTTTATCTTGTGGCCATATTATTTATTATTTTCGATTTGGAAACCGCATTCTTTTTCCCCTGGGCATTAGCACTTAGAAAGATTGGCTGGTTAGGTTTTGGGGGAATGATGCTATTTTTAGGACTCCTTGTCATCGGTTTTATCTATGAGTGGAAACGTGGTGCCCTTGAGTGGGAGTAGGTTCCTTATTTTCAGAAATAATGCAGGGCAACTATATTAAATCAACAATTTAGTCGATAATAATCCGTTGGTTATACTTAATAAGTTGGATTTATAAATTTAACTGCTTAGAGGCGAACTATGGCGGTTGCAGAATTGCAAAAGAATGGTTTTGTTACAACTTCGGTTGATAAATTGGTTAACTGGGCGCGTAGTGGCTCTATGTGGCCAATGACGTTCGGTCTGGCCTGTTGTGCTGTTGAGATGATGCATGTAGGTGCTGCACGATATGATTTAGATCGTTTTGGTATCATTTTTCGTCCAAGTCCTCGACAAGCTGACGTAATGATCGTGGCCGGAACTTTATGTAACAAAATGGCTCCTGCCTTACGTAAGGTATATGATCAAATGCCTGAACCACGCTGGGTTGTCTCTATGGGCTCCTGTGCTAACGGTGGTGGTTATTATCATTACTCTTATTCAGTAGTTCGCGGATGCGATCGTATTGTTCCGGTTGATGTGTATGTTCCAGGTTGTCCACCTACCGCGGAAGCTTTATTGTACGGAATTATACAGTTACAAAATAAAATACGTCGTAAAAATATATTAGAAGCCTAAAGCTCATCCAAGGTGAAAAATCGATGATTCAGAATGATACTTTAGTCGAAAAACTAAAAACTGAACTAGCCAGTCCCTGTAATGAAATCAGCATCGCTTATGATGAGGTTAATATTGAGTGTGATATTGCCAACTTAAAAACTTTAATGATGGAATTACGTGACGTTGAAGCGTTCTCTTTTGACCAGCTGATTGATCTTTGTGCGGTCGATTACTTGTCTTATGGTGAATATGACTGGGAAACAGATTCCGCAACGGAAGATGGCTTTTGTAGAGGCGTTGAGCTGAATGAGGCACGAGCCTATACATATGATAAGCCTCGATTTGCGATTGTTTACCATCTTCTCTCAACTATAAAGAACCATCGCCTGCGAGTAAAAGTTTTTGTTGGGGAAGAGCATTTAGTCGTGCCTTCAGTACACGATATATGGAAGGGAGCAAATTGGTTTGAGCGGGAAGCCTACGACTTGTTCGGCGTCCTTTTTGAAGGACATCCTGATTTAAGACGTCTACTCACTGACTATGGTTTTATTGGACATCCTTTCCGTAAAGATTTCCCCGTTAGTGGTCATGTTGAAATGCGTTATGACGCGAAATTGCAGAAAGTTATTTATGAACCTGTAGATCTTGCTCCAAGAGTTTTAGTGCCTAAAGTTATCCGCAAGGATAATCGCTACATTGTTGAAAAGAAGGGCAAATAATGATTGAACTGAAAAATTACACATTAAATTTTGGCCCCCAACATCCCGCTGCACACGGGGTTTTACGCTTAGTAATGGAACTCGAAGGTGAAACGATAGTGCGTGCAGATCCACATATTGGATTATTGCATCGTGCTACAGAGAAGCTTGCTGAAACCAAACCTTATATTCAAAATATTGGTTACATGGATAGGTTAGATTATGTATCCATGATGTGTAACGAACATGCATACGTGAATGCGATTGAAAAGCTTCTGGGTATAGATATACCCATCCGTGCTAAATATATTCGAACCATGTTTGATGAAGTTACCCGAATCTTGAATCATTTATTATGGCTCGGTGCTATAGCTCTCGATATAGGTGCAATGACTGTTTTTCTTTATTGCTTCCGTGAACGCGAAGATTTATTTGACTGCTATGAGGCTGTGTCTGGAGCGCGAATGCACGCTACCTATTATCGTCCAGGAGGTGTTGCACGCGATCTACCGGATTCAATGCCCCAATACAAACCTTCGCGTTGGCATAGTGACCGTGAAGTTGAAAAAATGAATGAATATCGACAAGGCAGTTTACTGGATTTCTTATGGGAATTTACCGAGCGATTTCCCAAATGTGTCGATGAATATGAGACGTTACTGACTGATAATCGTATCTGGAAGCAACGTACTGTAGATATCGGTGTTGTTAGTCCTGAAGAGGCTTTGCAGTGGGGATTTACCGGACCGATGTTAAGAGGTTCTGGAATTGCCTGGGACCTAAGAAAAAAACAAACCTATGCCGCATATGATCAAGTTGATTTTGATATTCCTGTAGGTAAAACAGGAGATTGTTATGATCGATATCTAGTTCGAGTTGAAGAGCTTCGGCAATCAAATCGAATTGTGAGACAGTGTATAGAATGGTTAAAAAATAATCCGGGTCCGGTTAAAATTGATGATCATAAAGTAGTACCACCCCGACGTGTGGAAATGAAACATGATATGGAAGCACTTATCCACCATTTTAAATTGTTTACAGAAGGATTTTGTTTACCTCCTGGTGAAGTTTATAGCGCTGTAGAAGCACCCAAAGGCGAGTTTGGAATTTACATGGTCTCTGATGGTGCGAACAAGCCTTATCGATTAAAAATACGTGCTCCAGGTTTTGCACATTTATCGAGTTATGATGAAATGACTCGAGGACATATGCTTGCAGATGGTGTAGCTATATTGGCAAGTCAAGATATAGTATTTGGTGAAATTGATCGCTAAAACAGATAAGCGTTTTAGAAAGAGCCATGTCGATTCTAAGGCGTAATTTTATAGAAATAAAGGGTTACCATGTCTGATAGTTCAGTTAAAAAATTACATCAACTGGTGGCAGAGCCTGCCATAAAAGAAATCGATCATTGGATTGCAAAGTATCCTGCTGATCAACGACAATCTGCAGTAATGAGTGCTTTGATGATTGTACAGGAACAGCATGGACATTTAACACCAGAGTTAATGGATGCAGTAGCTGAATATTTGGATATGGCACCCATATCAGTATATGAAGTTGCCAGTTTTTATACGATGTATCAACGTGAACCAGTCGGCAAGAATTCAATTAACGTTTGTACAAGTATCTCCTGTCTATTAAGAAAATCTAACGAAGTAATTAACCATCTAGAAAAGAAGCTGGGTATTAAGCTCGGTGAAACTACAGCCGATGGTCGTTTTACTTTGCGATCTGTTGAATGTTTAGGCGCATGTGTTGGTGCACCCATGATGCAGATAAATAAAGATTATCACGAACATCTTACTCCTGAGTCTATAGATCAAATATTGGACCAGTACCAATAAGTTAGAGGACTGCCATGGTCAAATTAAATCAAGTATGTTACCGAACATTTCATTTACCACAGCCGTGGACTCTTTCTTCATATGAAAGCGTTGGCGGATACAGTTCCTGGCGGAAAATTCTCAAGGAGCAAATTTCGCCTCAATTTATAATTGATGAACTTAAAACATCTGCATTAAGAGGTCGCGGAGGAGCAGGCTTCCCTACTGGTTTAAAGTGGAGCTTTATGAATCGCAATACTCCAGGCCAAAAATACGTAGTTTGTAACTCAGACGAAGGTGAGCCAGGAACCTGTAAAGATCGCGAAATTCTCACTTTAAATCCGCATCAGCTTATCGAAGGTATGGCTATTGCGGGTTATGTGATGGGTGCGACAGTAGGCTATAACTACATACGTGGGGAATTTTGGTTGCCGTATAACCGCACGGAGCAGGCAATACAAGAAGCTTATGCTGCGGGGTTGTTGGGAAAAAACATCCTGGGATCTGGTATTGATTTCGATCTTTATAATCATTTAGGTGCAGGCGCATATATTTGCGGTGAAGAAACAGCCTTGTTAAATTCACTCGAAGGTAAAAAAGGCCAACCACGTTTCAAACCACCATTTCCAGCCAATTACGGTCTCTATGGAAAGCCCACCACAATCAATAATACGGAAACTTTTGCCTCTGTACCGGTAATAATGGAACAAGGCGGGGAATGGTTTCTAAAATTAGGTAAACCAAATAATGGTGGAACAAAATGTTTCAGTGTTAGCGGTCATGTTAATAAACCTGGAAACTTTGAAATCCCGTTGGGTACCCCGTTCAAAGATTTACTTGAATTGGCCGGTGGTATGCTTGAGGGAAGAAAAATTAAAGCGGTTATCCCAGGTGGAACCTCCATGCGTGTATTACCAGGTGAGGTGATGATGGGACTCGATATGGATTATGACAGTATTCAGAAAGCTGGATCAGGGCTTGGTTCTGGAGCGGTCATCGTTATGGACGAAACAACCTGTATGGTTGATACCCTTTATCGAATATCCGAATTTTATATGGAAGAATCTTGTGGACAATGTACACCTTGCCGTGAGGGTACAGGTTGGCTTGTACGCTTATTACATCGCATTAAAGAAGGACATGGTGAGCCTGGAGATATAGAAAAATTAGTCAATGTTGCTGACAATATAGAAGGCAGAACCATTTGCGCCCTCGGAGAGGCAGCTGCTTGGCCTGTACAAAGTTTTGTCAAGCAATTTTACCATGAATTTGACTATTTCATTAAGCATAAACGCTCAATGGTCGCAGCATAAGAGAAGGTTTACCATGACAACAACTATAGAAATTGACGGCAAAATATTTGAGACCGAAAATGGCAAAATGATTATTGAAGTTGCAGATGAAGCAGGAATTCATATCCCCAGATTTTGTTACCATAAAAAACTTTCCGTAGCTGCTAACTGTCGCATGTGCCTTGTCGAAGTTGAAAATGGCCGAAAGCCTGTTCCTGCTTGCGCGACACCTATTACCAATGGTATGAAAGTATTTACCAAGTCCGAACAAGCCTTGTATTCCCAGAAAGCCGTTATGGAATTTTTACTCATAAATCATCCTCTAGACTGCCCCATTTGCGATCAAGGAGGGGAATGTGAACTTCAAGATGTTTCAATGGGGTATGGTGCGGATCAGACAGAATATACTGAAAGTAAACGAGCGGTAGAAGATGATAATCTTGGCGAGTTAATTGCTACAGAAATGACAAGATGCATTCATTGCACCCGATGTGTACGATTCGGCGAAGAAATTGCGGGCCTACGTGAGTTAGGGGCAACAGGCCGTGGGGAGCACATGCAAATCGGCACGTATGTTCAGCATAGCCTCAAATCAGAAATTTCAGGTAACATAATCGACCTTTGTCCGGTGGGTGCACTAACCTCAAAGCCCTATCGTTTTACAGCGAGAGCATGGGAACTAGTGCAGCATAATAGTATTGCTCCTCATGATTGTCTTGGTTCTAATGTATATTTACATACACGACGTGATGAATTAATGCGTGCGGTGCCCAAAGAAAATGAACAGATTAATGAAACCTGGTTATCAGATCGCGATCGTTTTAGCTACTTAGGATTAAAAAATAATGCTCGCGCCAGCCGTCCTCAAATAAAAAGAAATGGTCAGTGGGAAACGGTTGATTGGGAGACCGCTTTAAAATTTACCGCAGATGGTCTTAGTCGGGTTATAAAACAGCATGGTGGTGAGCAAGTGGCAGCGTTTACATCAAGCTCAGCCACACTTGAAGAAATGTATCTGTTACAAAAATGGATGCGGGAAATAGGTGTAACTAATCTTGATCACCGTCTGCATCAAGTAGACTTTAAAGATCAGGATCATTTACCTACAATGCCGGTAAATTCTCTGCCCTATGCAGAAATTGAAAATCAACAAACAATCATATTAATCGGGTGTAATGTTGAGCGTGAAGTTCCTTTAGCAGGGGTACGTATTCGTAAAGCATTTCGCAATGGAGCAACAATTCACGCAATCAACCCTGTCAAATACGACTACTATTTCGATGTCGATGAGCATGTTGTTGTAAATCCATTAGAATTACCTTTATTTTTGGCGCAAATCATTACTGCACTAGGTGAAAATACAGGAAAATTTCCTGCGGAGGTACAACGATTACTGGTTGGACTCCAACCGGATAATCAAGCTCAAATACTCGCAAACGCACTAAAAAATGAAAAAGTCTGTCTGGTGCTCGGTGCTCTTTGTGAAAACCATCCCGAGGCAGGTTTAATTAGAAGTCTTGTTCACATTTTGGAGAAATTAACGCAGGTTAAAAGTATTCATTTCACAACTGGTGCAAATACTGCTGGTGCCTGGCTAGCAGGTATGGTTCCGCATCGTGGCGTTGGTGGCAAATCTTTAAATACCATAGGTCTTAATGTTATTGAAGCAGTCGAAAAAAAGCTAAAGGCTTATGTCTTAATGGGTGTTGAGCCTGGCTATGATTTTGCTAACCCATATGGTACAAGACAATCCATGCTTGGCGCGGAGTTCGTGGTATTATTATCTGCATACAATCACGAATCGATGCATGATTATGCTGATGTGATACTACCAATAGCACCCTATGCAGAAACATCAGGAACTTACATAAATATTGATAATACCTGGCAGACTGTAAAAGGTGCAATGAGTCCTTATGGTGAATCGAGACCGGCTTGGAAAGTGTTACGTGTTCTTGGGAATCTTTTTCAATGCAAAGATTTTGAATACATGTCGACAGAAGATGTACTGGCAGAAATTAGAAATGCGCTGGCGATTACCTCAGGACATGAGTACAAGCCCTTTTATCCAGACAGTTTACCTTTAATAAAACATGCGTTAACGCGTGTAGGTGAGTGGCCGCTCTATCGCGCTGACTCTATTGTTCGAAATGCCAAGGAACTTCAATTGTGCGCGGCGGCAGACACAGCGTGTATTCGCGTACATCCATCAACTGCTGATCGCTTGCAATTAGGTGATTTTGCTACTGTATCTCAAGGTGAGATTGAGATAACATTGCCCCTCACACGGGATGAACGTATCGCGGCTGATGTCGTATGGGTAGCAAATGCAATGCCTGAAACTGTTGATTTAGGCCATTCATTTGCTGCAATAACAATCAAGCGCTAGGCAGGAAAGAATATGCTGCATGATATTAGCTTATTAATTTGGGTCGTTTTAAAAATATTGATAATTGTAGTTCCTCTGCTTTTAGCTGTTGCATATTTAATTTATGCCGAGCGAAAAGTCATTGGCTATATTCAGGCGCGAATTGGTCCCAATCGCGTAGGTATTAAAGGTCTTCTTCAGCCTATTGCCGATTTAATTAAATTAATCACTAAAGAAATTATCATTCCGTCACGTTCAAATAAATATTTGTTTGTGATTGCGCCCTTGTTTGCGTTGGTACCAGCATTAGTTGGATGGGCCGTAATTCCTTTTCAAGAGGGGATGGCACTTGCCGATATTAATGCAGGTATTTTGTATGTATTCGCTATGAGCTCATTGGGTGTTTATGGTGTTCTAATCGCGGGGTGGGCATCTAATTCTAAATATGCCATGTTTGGTGCTCTTCGAAGTACAGCACAAACAGTTTCTTATGAAATCGCCATGGGTTTTGCGTTGGTTGGTGTCTTACTAGCTGCTGGCAGCATGAATTTAACGGACATTGTTAATTCACAAAAAGGAGGAATACTTCACTGGTGGTTCCTGCCTTTGCTTCCATTATTTCTTGTTTTTTGGATTGCGGGTATTGCCGAAACAAATCGTGCTCCATTTGATTTGGCGGAAGGTGAGTCTGAAATTGTGGCGGGATTTCATGTTGAATACTCAGGAATTGGTTTCGCACTTTTTTTCCTCTCAGAATATGCAAGCATGATTCTAATCTCGGCACTGCTTAGTTTACTTTTTCTCGGTGGCTGGATGTCGCCATTTGAAGGGGTTCCCTTTCTAGAAGAAGTATTTTCAGTAGTACCTGGATTTATCTGGTTGCTGGTTAAAATAAGTTTCTTCTTATTTGTTTATCTATGGGTCCGCGCAACGTTTCCACGATATCGTTATGATCAACTGATGCGATTAGGATGGAAAGTGTTGATTCCGGTTACTATTGTATGGATTATCGTAACCGCATTAATGGTAATCGCTCAGGTCAAGCCCTGGTTTTGATAAAGAGAAGCCGATGAATAAATTATACAAAAATATTAAATACTATCTGCGAAGTTTTCTGCTCCTGGAATTATTGTCAGGGTTGAAGCTTACCGGAAAATACTTCTTTAAAAAGAAGATAACCGTGCAGTTTCCTGAGGAACAAACACCAACTTCTCCGCGTTTTAGAGGCTTGTTAGCATTAAGGCGCTACCCTAACGGCGAAGAGCGCTGCATAGCATGTAAACTATGTGAAGCAGTTTGTCCTGCACTGGCAATAACGATTGAATCAGAACCACGCGAAGATGGTTCACGCCGTACTACACGTTATGATTTAGATATTTTCAAATGCATCAATTGCGGATTGTGCGAGGAATCATGTCCTGTTGATTCCATTGTGGTAACACCAGTACTTCATTACCACATAAGCGAGCGGGGCCAGAATATTATGACTAAAGAAAAGTTATTAGCTCTGGGAGATTTGATGGAGCCTAAGCTGGCTGCAGATAGAGCTATTGATGAAAAATATCGCTAACAAGGTGCTACTATGCAACACATACTGATTGAAGTAATTTTTTACGTTTTCGCAGCAATTGCGCTTGTTTCAGCACTTATGGTTATAACCCAGAATAATCCAGTACGATGTGTACTCTTCTTGGTTGTAACTTTTTTTAGTAGTGCTGTTTTATGGATTTTAGCAGAAGCCGAATTCCTGGCATTAATATTGATTCTTGTTTATGTTGGCGCAGTGATGACGCTGTTTTTATTTGTCGTTATGATGCTCGATATCGATATCGAGTCAATGAAAAGTCATTTTATAAAATCCTTACCTCTCGGATTAATTTTAGTTGCCCTATTAACAGGCCTTTTAATATCAGCTATTCCTAAAGATGATTTTAAACATAATCTTGAACAAAAAGTTACGACTGAGCGTAGCACTACAAGTCATCCGTTGGAAATAAACTCTTCCAATACTGAAGCGTTAGGGATGGTTTTGTATACGGATTATTTTTTAGCATTTGAATTGGCTGCAGTTTTGTTATTAATAGCCATAGTTTCGGCGATCACCTTGGCACACCGAAATACCCGAAGCTCTAAACGACAGGATGTAAAAAAGCAGATAATGGTAGAGTCCACTTCAAGAGTTGAGCTCGTTAGTATGAAAGCCGAAAAATGAGAATTAAGGAATAAGTATAATGATACCTGTAAATAATTATTTAATTTTAAGTACCATAATTTTTGGTTTTGGTTTAATTGGTGTAATGCTTAATCGTCGCAATATTATTCTTTTATTGGTTTGTATCGAATTGATGCTGTTGGCAGTGAATACTAATTTCGTTGCCTTTTCGCATTACTATAACGAAATTTCTGGTCAGGTTTACGTTTTCTTTATACTTACCGTTGCAGCAGCAGAAGCAGCAATAGGTTTGGCTATCGTAATGTTGCTTTATAGAAATCGCGGTAATATAAATGTTAATAAAATGAATCACTTAAAAGGTTAATATTGTGAGTATACAACAACTATGCTTGATCATTGTTCTAGCTCCCTTGGCTGGTTCGCTCGTCGCTGGATTATTTCGTAATCAAATCGGACGAATTGGAGCTCACTCGGTAACGATATTGGGAGTCACTCTATCACTTATTGCTTCATTACTGGTGGCTAAGCAAGTTTTTAGCACTGGCTTTGTCGCAGAAAATATCACTTTATATCATTGGGCAACAGGGGGCATGTTATTACCTTACGAATTTAATCTGGGTTTCTTAATTGATCCGTTAACAACGGTGATGTTACTCATTGTGAACTTCGTATCCTTATTAGTGCATATTTATAGTATCGGTTATATGGAAGATGATGATGGATATCAGCGTTTCTTTAGCTATATCTCTCTCTTTACTTTTATGATGCTCATGCTCGTTACCTCGAATAATTTTCTCCAACTATTTTTTGGTTGGGAAGGTGTAGGTTTAGTATCTTATTTGCTCATCGGGTTCTGGTATCAAAAAGAATCTGCACTTGAAGGAAGTTTAAAAGCATTTCTAGTTAACCGGGTCGGTGATTTTGGATTTGTAATCGGAATTGCGTTGATTTTTGCTTACACCGGTAGTATCGAATACACAAAAGTTTTTCAAAGCGCTGAGTATTTAACGACTCAAACTATAGAGCTATTTGGAGGGCATCCATGGTCTGTCGTTTCAGTAATTTGTTTATCGCTTTATGTAGGCGCGATGGGTAAATCAGCTCAGGTTCCTTTACATGTATGGTTACCAGAATCTATGGAAGGCCCAACACCTATATCTGCATTAATCCATGCGGCTACTATGGTTACAGCGGGTGTCTTCATGCTTGCGCGAATCTCACCAATTTTAGAGTTTTCAACGACTGCACTCACTGTGATCTTGGTAATCGGTGCTACTGGAGCATTGTTTACTGGAATACTCGCTTTGGTTATGAATGATATAAAAAGGGTTGTTGCTTACTCTACACTATCTCAATTAGGTTACATGATGGTAGGTATTGGTACATCTGCTTATAGCGCCGGGATGTTCCACTTACTAACTCATGCATGTTTTAAAGCGCTACTATTCTTGGGAGCCGGCTCAGTTATTATTGGTATGCATCACGAGCAGGATATGCGTAAAATGGGTGGTTTATGGAAAAAAATGCCCATAACTTATATCACGTTTATTATCGGTAGCCTTGCATTATGTGCCATACCACCTTTTTCAGGTTTTTTCTCTAAGGATACAATAATTGAAGCAGCAGAGCTTGCTGAAATACCGGGAAGTGATTATGCATATTATTGTGTTTTAATCGGCGCAATGGTTACTGCATTGTATACATTTAGATCGTTGTTTATGACTTTCCATGGAAAACCGCGAATGGATGAGCATACATTTGATCATGTTCATGAGTCACCCTGGGTAGTCTGGTTGCCTTTAGTGTTATTAGCAATCCCCTCCGTTATAATAGGATATTTGTTATACATGCCGATGTTATTTACTAAACCAACTTTGTTGGGCTCATCCCTCTTTGTTCTCCCTGAACATGATGTTTTAAATGAATTATCCCATGAGGTAACCTCACCTTTGGGAAGTGTACTGCATTCAGTTCATTCATTAACTCTTTGGTTCACATTGATTGGGATAGTGATTTCATGGATCTGTTATATTGGAAAACCAACACTTCCAACTATGCTTGCCAAACGTTTCTCGATTATTTACAGGGTGTTATTAAATAAATACGGTTTTGATGCATTGAATAATTTAATATTCGTAAATGGGTCTAAATTGATGGGAAGAGTATTCTATCGGGTTGGTGATCAAAAACTTATCGATGGTATGGTCGTTAATGGTAGTAGTAAACTGGTGTATTGGTTTTCAAGTAAAGGCCGATTATTCCAGAGTGGCTACATCTATCATTACGCCGCGGTAATGGTATTTGGTTTATTAGGTTTTTTATGCTGGTTAATTCTAGGCTGAGTTAAGGTGAGAGTATGCATTATTTGCTAAATTTACTGGTTTGGTTACCAATTATTGGTGGCGTATTTGTGCTTCTCTCAGGAGATGATCGAAGCCCGAATATCTCTCGTTACTTAGCTTTATTTACAGTTATTCTTTGTTTATTGTTATGTATTCCTTTGATTAATGGTTTCGATATTAAGGGATTGGGCATGCAATATGTAGAGCAGTATGCCTGGATGCCTGGTTTAGGGATCTCATATAGCTTAGGTATCGATGGTCTTTCACTTATATTAATTGTTTTAAGTATTTTTACAAATTTGGTTGTAATATTAGCTACCTGGGAAAGTATTACGAATAGAGTATCTCAATACTTGGCAGCTTTTTTAATCATGCAGGGCCTATTAGTCGGTGTTTTCGCAGCCTTGGACGCAATTTTATTTTATGTTTTCTGGGAAGCTACACTCATACCAATGTATCTGATTATTGGTATTTGGGGTTCAGCAAACAGAGTCTATGCTGCAATAAAATTTTTCTTATACACTTTTTTAGGCTCCGTACTTATGTTGGCGAGCTTCTTATATATGGGGTATATAGCAGGTTCATTTAGCATTGAATCATTTTATGCCATTAAATTGGGTATGACCGCTCAAACGCTCATATTTGTTGCGTTCTTCTTGGGATTTGCGATTAAGATTCCAATGTTTCCAGTACATACATGGTTACCTGATGCACATACTGAAGCGCCAGCGGGTGGATCTATTGTACTGGCGGCGATCTTATTAAAACTTGGAGCTTACGGTTTTATTCGCTTTTCTTTACCTATAGTTCCAGATGCGTGTAATCAATACGCCGGGATAATGGTTGTATTATCTTTGATAGCAGTGGTTTATATCGCGTTAATTGCCATTGTGCAAAAAGACATGAAAAGGTTAATCGCTTATTCGTCTATTTCCCATATGGGGTTTGTTACTTTAGGTTGTTTTGCTGTCTTCCTAATTGCGAGACAAACTGGATTAAGCAATGCTGGCTTAGTGCTTGAAGGTGCAATAGTCGTTATGATCTCACATGCATTCGTCTCAAGTGGAATGTTTGCAGGGGTTGGTTTCATATATGATCGTATGCATACTCGCCAAATCGCTGATTTTGGTGGTGTTGTTAACACGATGCCTGTATTTGCATCATTTTTTATGCTTTTTTGTATGGCGAATGCTGGTTTGCCCGGAACTTCGGGTTTTGTTGGTGAGTTTATGGTGATTTTAGGTTCAATGAAGGCTGGCTTTTGGATCACCTTTTGGGCTGCAACCACTTTAATCACTGCAGCAGCCTACAACTTATGGATGTATAAACGCGTGATATTCGGTAAAGTTGCAAACGAAAAAGTGGCGGAATTGAAAGATTTATCTGGATATGAGCTGAGTGCATACATTTTACTGGCGTTAATGGTTATTGTAATGGGTGTCTACCCAGAATTCATTTTAAACTATATACACCAGACGGTAACTCACACGCTCGCATTAGCAAGCCAAACAAAACTGTAATGAGTCAAGGTTAACAATCATGATTGGATTATTTGAAAATATACAAATCGCTTTACCGGAAATGGTTATACTGACCACAGCATGTCTTGCTTTGCTTGCTGATTTATTTACTTCACGTAAATTGAAGTCATTAACCTTTTTTATCGCGTGCGGTGGTCTTATAGCAGCTGCAGTAACGAGTTTTTTATACGTAGGAATGAATTCAACGACAACCTTTAACGGTCTTTTCGTCGATGACGATATGGCTAATTTAATGAAATTCTTCATCTACCTTACTGTTTTATTAAGCTTTATTTATTCACGTTATTATATCAACGAACGTAAAATGCCTACTGGGGACTACTATGTGTTGGGTCTTTTCTCAACTTTGGGCATGATGTTCCTTGTTTCAGCTCACTCTATGCTTACTATCTTCCTCGGGTTGGAACTAATGTCTCTACCTTTGTACGCGATGACTGCAATCCGTAGAACCGATAGTGATGCTTCAGAAGCGGCAATGAAATATTTTGTCATGGGTTCGATCGCTTCGGCGATGTTACTCTATGGCATTTCACTAATGTATGGTGCTACGGGTAAATTGGATTTACTCGAAATTGCTAACGCGATAAGCATGAACGGTCAAGGACAAAATGCTTTACTATCGTTTTCTCTAGTGTTTATCTTGGCCGGCGTAAGCTTTAAATTAGCCGCAGTACCTTTCCATATGTGGGCTCCTGATGTTTATCAAGGAGCGCCATCTTCAGTAACACTATTTATCAGTGCTGCACCAAAAATTGCAGCGTTAGGGATGGCATTCCGTTTATTAACAATTGCTTTCCCAGGACTTACTGATCAATGTCAACAAATATTAATTGTCATCACTTTGTTATCCACATGTCTGGGTAATTTACTTGCAATAGTGCAAAGTAGTTTGAAGCGATTATTAGCGTACTCGGCGATTTCCCATATTGGATATACTTTATTTGGCGTATTAGCAGGAACAGCCGAGGGCTATTCTGCAGCTTTGTATTATATTCTTATTTATTCAATAACGTCAGCTGCAGCTTTTGGATTAATCGTTCTTATGTCCAACCAGGGAATGGAAGTAGATAGCGTTGATGATCTTAAAGGTTTAAATAAACGTAATCCCTGGTATGCTTTTCTCATGTTAATTGTGATGTTTTCCATGGCTGGTATACCGCCGACCGTTGGTTTTTTTGCTAAGCTTCTTGTATTAAAAGCTTTAGTTGATGTTCATATGACGTGGGTTGCAATAGTCGGTTTGATCTTTACTGTTTTTGGCGCCTATTACTATCTACGTATTGTAAAAATCATGTATTTTGATGAGCCCATTTATATTGAACCAGTCATAATGAGCAGAGGGAATCGGCTGATTCTATCTTTAAATTGCTTATCACTTATTGTACTTGGTCTTTTTCCCAGTTCGTTAATTGTTTACTGTGTTAATGCTTTTGCGAATTAAAGTGATAAACATATTAAAAAGACTTGATATATAACATAACTCTGAGTATAATTCATTTCAGTTGACGCGGGGTGGAGCAGTCTGGTAGCTCGTCGGGCTCATAACCCGAAGGTCGTAGGTTCAAATCCTGCCCCCGCTACCAATTTTATAAGCCCCTTTTATGGGGTTTTTTATTACCCGGGAATAGCCTGCAATTGGCTCTGTTATTCAGCCTGCGAGTTTATGTTTACACAGGGTACATTAACATTGTACCACGTCAATTGGCTTGGGCGTATGCGCCCTTTTTTTGTTTATAATGCTATGATTCAAGACGAACTAGAACAATTATTAGAACCAACCCTTCAAGACATGGGCTATGTACTTTGGGGATGTGAATATCTTGCACAGGGCAAACACTCTCTTTTGCGAATTTATATCGATAAAGAAGAAGGAATTGATATTGATGATTGCCAACAAGTTAGTCATCAAGTAAGCGCTCTACTAGACGTTGAAGATCCCATACCGGGTAACTATAGTCTTGAGGTCTCTTCTCCTGGTATTCCTCGGCCATTATTTAAAAATTGGCAATTCGAGTTGTACGTGGGTCATGATGTCCAAATTAAAACGTTTAAACCTATTGCGGGAAAGCGTAAACTACAAGGCAGGATAATTTCTGTATCTTCGGATACTTTCGTACTAAATGTTCATGATGAAGTTCATGAGTTATTTTTTTCAAATGTTGTTAAAGCATATTTGGCAGATTAGAGGGGCGAACAATGAGCAAAGAATTGTTATTAGTTGCTGAGGCGCTATCGAATGAACGAGGCGTCAGTAAAGAGGTGATTATACTTGCTATCCAAGCCGCATTGGAGTCCGCAACTCGTAAAATCTTTGGTCTAGACATTGGTGTACGTATTAAGCTAGATCCTCGATCTGGAGAATACGAAACCTTTAGATACTGGGATGTCGTTGATGAATATGATTTAGAATTCCCTGAGCGCCAAATGACTCTTGAGCAGGCCAAAGAACGTAATCCTTCAATTCAGATTAATGAACGGATTGAAGAGCCTATGTCTTCTATCGAATTTGGTCGTATAGAAGCTCAGGCGGCCCGTCAAGTTATTATGCAGAAAGTTCGTGAAGCTGAGCGTGAATTAGTAATCGATCAATTCAGAAGTAAACTTGGTCAGCTTGTTTATGGGACAGTAAAAAAAGTTACCCGGGATAATATAATCATTGATTTAGGTGGTAAAGCAGAAGCTTTTTTACCTCGATCTGAAATGCTGCCCCATGAAATGTTCCGTACTAATGATCGTGTCAGGGCCTATCTATATGAGATTACCCCTCAGGCTCGGGGACCACAGCTTTTCGTAAGTAGAACACGAAATGAGATGCTAATTGAGCTTTTTCGTATCGAAGTACCAGAGATTGGTGAAAATGTAATTGATGTAAAAGCGGCTGCTCGTGATCCCGGAAATCGTGCAAAAATTGCTGTTAAAACTAATGACGGGCGTATTGATCCGGTCGGAGCCTGCGTAGGTATGAGAGGCGCCAGGGTACAAGCGGTTTCAAGTGAGCTCGGTGGAGAACGTGTTGATATTATTCTCTGGGATGATAATCCTGCACAACTCGTAATCAATGCAATGGCGCCTGCTGATATCTCATCCATCGTCGTTGATGAGGATACACACACCATGGACCTGGCTGTTGAAAAAGATCAGCTATCTCAAGCGATTGGAAGAAATGGTCAAAATGTCCGATTAGCAAGCCAGCTCACGGGCTGGACACTGAATGTAATGACTACTGACGAATTCGAAAACAAAAATCAGGAAGAATCAAGTAAAATTATCAAGCTATTTACAAACTCATTACAAATTGATGAAGAAATTGCATCATTACTCGTGGCGCATGGATTTTCAACGCTTGAAGAGGTTGCTTACGTACCTAAGGAAGAGTTACTTGCAATCGAAGAGTTCGATGAAGAAATAGTTGATGAGTTAAGAAATAGAGCGAACGATAATCTGTTAACCATGGCTTTGACTGGTGATAAAGCCGAAAAGGTTGAAGACTCATTATTAAATATGGAAGGCGTTACTGCGGAGTTAGCTGCCAAGTTTGCAGAACGCGGAATACACTCTATGGAAGATCTAGCTGAGCAATCTGTAGATGAGCTTCTGGAAATTGAAGGAATGACTGAAGAAAATGCAGGTGCTCTAATAATGAAGGCTAGAGAACCTTGGTTTTCCTGATTGATAAGTATATGATACTTCGCATAGTGCGAGATGATGAAATTAATAAATACAATGCAGCAGGTTGTAGCTAAATGCAACTGTGGCTGTACAAAGGGGACTAAAATATGGCGGATGTGACGGTTAAACAATTAGCTCAAGTGGTCGGTATTCCGGTTGAACGCTTATTGAACCAGTTACAGGAAGCAGGATTGTCATTTACTGATGATCAACAAACTGTGAATGAAGAGCAAAAGCGTATACTACTGAACCATTTAAAAGGAAGTACGATACGTGATAACCAAATTTCTCCTGACCGAATTACTTTGAAGCGAAAAAGTCTCTCTCAAGTAACTGTAGGACATGACACTCATACCGGCAAAACGGTAAGTGTTGAAGTTAGAAAGAAAAAAATCTTTGTTAAACGCAGCACACTGGTTGAAACTGCTGAATCTGATGACACGCAGGTTATCGAGGAAACAAATAACGATGAATTGTTTAATCATGTTACTCCTCAGGCTGACGAAAATCTAAGTCCGAAAGAGGAAATCCTTGATGAAGAAGTTAACCAACAAGAGCTAAGTAGTTCTGATGAGGTTACGACTGAAGAGCAAAGCAATAATGAAGAAAAAATTGAGATTGATAATTTATCAGCGATAGAAGAAGCTTCTGCTCCTGCTATTAAAGTTAAAGAAGAGAAAGTTGAACGTGTAGTTAAAAAGAAGCATACAGAGCAGGCACCTGAGGCTGACTCCGATTATAAAAAAGGTAAGAAAAAGCAAAAATATCAAACTACCTTTGAACGAGATGAAGAAGAACAAGAGGCTGCACGTCGTGGTGGACGTAATAAATTTAAAAAGCGTAAAGGAAACGAAAAATCAGATAAATATAGAGAAGCTGAAGAGAGACTTACGCATGGTTTTGCTTTACCAACCGCACCCGTGATCCGCGAAGTAATTATTCCTGAGACAATTACCGTTGCAGAATTAGCTAAACGAATGTCTGTTAAAGCGGCCGAAGTGATTAAGGTAATGATGACTTTGGGAGCGATGGCGACAATTAACCAGGTTATCGACCAAGAAACTGCTGTTATTGTTGTTGAAGAAATGGGTCATAGACCACATGTTATTAAAGAAGATGCTGTAGAACTTAATCTTGATGAAGCTTTATCTAAAGGTAGCCACACTGAAACACGTGCACCTGTAGTCACGATTATGGGACATGTGGATCACGGTAAAACCTCTTTATTAGACTATATTCGCCGTACTAAAGTCGCCTCGGGAGAGGCCGGTGGGATTACCCAGCATATAGGGGCATACCACGTAAGTACCCCTAAAGGCGAGGTTACTTTTTTAGATACACCTGGACACGCGGCATTTACTGCTATGCGTGCTCGTGGTGCACAAGTAACGGATATTGTTATCCTTATTGTAGCCGCAGATGATGGTGTTAAACCACAAACTATCGAAGCGATTCAACATGCTAAAGCGGCGAAAGTTCCCATGATTGTAGCGATCAACAAGATTGATAAAGCAGATGCTGATCCTGAACGAGTTATGAACGAACTTACACAGTACGAAGTCATCCCGGAAAATTGGGGTGGTGATACCATGTTTGTGAATATATCAGCTAAGTCAGGATTGGGAATAGATGAACTTCTAGATGCAATTTTATTACAAGCAGAGGTATTAGAATTAACCGCTGTAGTTGATGGCGCAGCTAAAGGCGTCGTCATCGAATCAAGATTAGATAAAGGACGAGGACCAGTTGCGACGGTACTCGTTCAAAGTGGCACGTTACATAAGGGTGATATTATTCTGGCCGGTTTCCAATATGGTCGTGTGCGTGCATTAATCGCGGATAATGGCTCAATGGTAGATAGTGCTGGCCCATCGATCCCAGTTGAAGTACTTGGTTTATCTGCGATTCCTCATGCTGGCGATGAAGCGGTAGTCGTTCCTGATGAAAAGAAAGCTCGAGAGGTAGCATTATTTCGTCAGGGTAAATTCCGCGATGTTAAGTTAGCACGTAGACAAAAATCAACCTTGGAAGGCATCATGGAAAATATGACTGCTGCAGAATCCAAGATGCTCAATATAGTATTAAAAGCAGATGTACAGGGTTCTGTAGAAGCTATTGCTGATGCTTTAGTAAAACTATCAAATGATGAGGTCAAGGTCGCTGTTATTTCAAGTGGTGTTGGTGGTATTACTGAATCTGACGTTCACTTGGCAATTGCTTCAAATGCACTTCTAATCGGCTTTAATGTGAGAGCAGACTCGACCGCTAAACGCTTGGCTGAACAAGAATCAGTCTCTCTACATTATTATAGTGTTATCTATGATATCGTGGATCAGATTAAAGGCGCACTAACAGGTATGCTTGCACCACAATTTAAAGAAGAAATTGTGGGTATCGCTGAAGTCCGTGATGTATTCCGCTCACCAAAAATTGGTGCTATTGCTGGTTGTATGGTTGTTGAAGGCGTGTTAAAAAGAAATAATCCGATACGTGTCTTGCGTTCGAACGTTGTTATATATGAGGGAACTCTCGAATCTTTACGACGATTCAAAGATGATGTTCTCGAGGTGAGACAGGGTTTTGAATGTGGTATCGGGGTGAAAAATTACAATGACGTTAAGCCTGGTGATTTGATTGAAGTATACGAGACCGTTGAAATTAAACGTGATTTATAATTATGGCTCAAAATTTTAAAAGAACAGATCGAATTGCTGCGACTATTCAGCGAAAGTTAGCAGAGATTATACCTAAAGAAATCAAAGACCCCCGATTAGGGACTATGGTTTCAATCTCTGCAGTAAAAGTAACCGCTGATTTGGGACATGCTAAA
Organism: Legionella sp.; assembly: GCA_017306715.1. Taxonomy (GTDB): domain Bacteria; phylum Pseudomonadota; class Gammaproteobacteria; order Legionellales; family Legionellaceae; genus Legionella. The sequence continues at coordinate 36,882 of JAFKHV010000024.1, forward strand.
ATTTACTTTACGACGCTTGCTGACCCCACGTTAACCGCCTCAATTTTAAATGGTGCAGCAGGATATTTGCGAACGGCTTTAGCGCGTACTATTACGTTTAGAACGGTTCCTCAATTAAGATTTGTTTATGATGAGTCAATCGAATATGCCAGCCGTTTAAATCACTTGATTAATCAGGTTAATCCCTCAGAGGATGATACGCATTCTGAGGACAATACAGAAGAGAATTGATGTGAGTGATTCTAACTGTCCTCATGGTTTATTATTACTTAATAAACCTCAAGGGATGACTTCAAATAAAGCATTATTAATCACTAAAAAGCTGTTTGCAGTTAAAAAAGCGGGTCATACTGGAAGTTTGGATCCTCTTGCCACAGGAATGTTACCTATCTGCCTTGGTGAAGCAACCAAGGTCAGTCAATTTTTATTAGATGCCAATAAATGTTATCATGCCAAAGCCATTTTAGGTGTTAAAACGGACTCCGCCGATCGCTTGGGGAAAGTTACGTCTTATAATAAAAGTTTTCGCATCAAAGAAAGTGATTTTATAAATATATTATCCCTTTATCGCGGTTCAATTTCTCAAATTCCTTCAATGTTTTCTGCATTAAAACATAAAGGGCTTCCTTTATATAAGTTAGCACGTAAAGGGATAGAGATTGAGCGTGAGACACGACAAGTGACTATCCATCAATTGCTTTTACACGAATTTGATGGTGCGCAATTTTCAATTACTGTGGAATGCAGTAAAGGTACATACATTCGCAATTTAGTTGAGGATATTGGCGCAAGCTTGGGTCTGGGAGCCCATTTAACTTTATTGCATCGCATTTATACTGCTGGTTTACAAGACTATCCTATGTATACTCTTGAGGAGTTACAAAAGATGACTTTTCAAGAGCGTTTGCAATGTATTATACCTATGGATAAAGCGATTGAACATTTTCCCAAAATGATGCTTTCTAGCCATGAAACAAATGCTATCAGGCAAGGGAAGTCACTTTTAAGAGAAAATTTTCTAACCGATGCCGAGAATGTTCGCTTATATAATGAGCAACAACAATTTATTGGTTTAGGTACCTTTGACGTTCAGGGCGTGTTAAAAGCGAAGCGGTTGTTAGCTTATTCAAATTAATTTTTATATTTTTTTTGAAAAAAATGCACAAAATATTTTACAAGACTTGTGTCATTTGATATGCCTTGGTAGAATGATCGCCTTTAACGAATACTAAGTAGTTCCGGGAGTGAAGAATGTCGCTAAGTAGCGCAGATAAAGCAGCAATTGTAAATGAGTTCAAGCGTGATGACAAAGATACAGGTTCACCTGAAGTTCAGGTTTCTTTAATTACTAGCCGTATTAAATACTTAACTGAACACTTTAAAGAGCATAAAAAAGATTTTCACTCACGTCGTGGATTACAGCATTTAGTTAACAAGCGCCGTAAGTTATTAAAGTATTTAAAGACTAAAGACTATGCTCGTTATCAAACATTAATTCAAAAATTAGAATTGAGAGATTCTTATTGATCTTAGAATTACCTATCCCTAACGGTGGGATATCAACAAACCAGATTTAAATAAGGCGCTTCTTTGCGCCTTTTTTTCATTATAATGATTAGAGAGGAATAACTCGTGGCTAAGTATACAAAAGAGATAGCATTTGGTGACCACAAATTAATTTTAGAAACCGGTGAAGTTGCTCGCCAAGCTGACGGAGCAGTACTTGCTAGCATGGACGGCACCCAAGTATTAGTTACTGTTGTTAGTAAAAAAGAGGGTGGTGAAAATAATAGTTTTTTTCCATTGACTGTTAATTACCAAGAAAAATATTATGCAATTGGTAAAATTCCTGGTGGCTTTAACAAACGTGAAGGCCGTCCAAGTGATCATGAGACGTTAATCTCGCGATTAATCGATAGACCAATCCGTCCTTTATTCCCTGAATCATTCACAAATGAAGTACAGATTATTGCTACAGTTCTGTCCTATAATCCAGATGTATCTTCAGACATAATTGCCATGATTGGTGCGTCAGCAGCACTGGCAATTTCGGGTGTGCCTTTCGATGGCCCTATCGGTGCGGCTCGAGTAGGTTATAAAGATGGTGTTTATTTACTTAATCCTGGAAAAAAAGCTTTGGAGCACTCGCAACTTGATTTAGTCGTTGCGGGAACAAAAGATGCTATTTTAATGGTTGAGTCCGAGGCAAAAGAATTAAGTGAAGATGTTATGCGTGGCGCCATAATGTATGGGCATGACATGATGAAAAGTGTCATCAAAGCTATTGAGGAACTCGCTAAAGAAGCTGGCAAATCGCGTTGGAATTGGGTTGCTCCTGAGACCAATATTTCTCTGCAAACACGTATCGAAGAAATGATGGCTCAAGAAGTCTCTTCTGCCTACTTATTGAAAGATAAACAAGAGCGTTATCAGCGCCTTTCGGAACTTAGAGAACAGACTGTAAGTAGCTTAATTGCAGAAAATAATGAACTCAATCCGGAGAGCATTAATAACCTTTTTGGTGCGCTGGAGAGCAGAATTGTGCGCGAACGCATACTTGCAGGTGAGCCACGCATTGATGGACGTGATAATCGTACCGTTCGTCCTATCGCTATCCGTACAAAGTTCCTGGACAGAACCCACGGTTCATGTCTTTTCACACGTGGTGAAACGCAAGCAATTGCAGTAGCAACTTTAGGTAATGATCGTGATGCCCAAATGTTAGATGGCATTAATGGTGAAGCTAAAGACCGGTTTATGTTGCATTATAATTTCCCACCGTTTTCAGTAGGTGAGACGGGTATGGTCGGAAGTCCTAAACGACGTGAAATTGGGCATGGTCGTCTGGCTAAGAGAGCATTAATGGCCGTGCTTCCAAGTGTTAGTGAGTTCCCGTACGTGTTACGTGTTGTTTCTGAAATCACAGAATCAAACGGTTCTAGTTCTATGGCGACTGTTTGCGGTAGTAGTTTGGCTCTTATGGATGCTGGTGTTCCTCTTAAAGCTCCTGTGGCGGGTGTCGCTATGGGATTAATAAAAGAGGGTGATCGATTCGCTGTTTTAACCGATATTTTAGGTGATGAAGATCATCTGGGAGATATGGACTTTAAAGTAGCGGGTACGGAAAAAGGGATCACTGCTTTACAAATGGATATTAAGATAAGTGGTATTACCAATGAAATAATGGAGCAGGCATTAGAACAAGCTTTGGAAGGTCGCATGCACATTCTGAATGTCATGAACAATGCCCTTGCAGAACACCGAGATGAGTTATCACAACATGCTCCGAGAATTACAACGATGAAAGTTGCTGAAGATAAAATTCGCACCATTATCGGAAAAGGTGGGGCTACTATTAAGGGCTTAATTGAGAGCACTGGAGTATCCATTGATATTGATGATACAGGAGTAGTACAGCTCTTTTCTCCAGATTTAGTTGCTCTTGAAGAAGCTCAAAAGCAAATTAAAGCATTAATAGCTGAAGTTGAAGTAGGGCAAACTTACCAAGGAAAAGTAAGCAAGATTGTTGATTTCGGTGCATTCATTAATTTATTGCCAGGCAAAGACGGTTTATTACATATATCGCAAATTTGTGCTGCTCGTGATCAAAAAGTGGATCAGGTATTAAGTGAAGGTCAGGAGATTGAAGTTTTTGTTGCGGGTGTAGATAAACAAGGTAGGGTCAAACTCGAGTGGAAAGACAAGCCTCAGGCGGCAGTTCCCGTAGAGGAAGTTGCTGCTGCACCGGCTGAAATGGAGCCAACAACAGAAAAACATTCTGAGGAAGAGGAATAGAATGATATCACGAGCGCTTCTTTTTAGAGGCGCTCTGTTATTTTATTAACAAGTGTAAAAATCGATAAATTGACGCACTTTGGGTTGTAAATAACGATCGGGTTGATAATACAAAAAGACAGGTTGTACTTGTCGTTGGTATTCAGGAAGTATCTCTACTAAACGACCATCAGCGATCGCATCCGCAACGACATAATCATGTAAATTCACAATTCCCATACCCAGTAGAGCACATTGTTTCATTGCACCACTATCGTTCAACCATAAAATTGGTTTAATCTGTATAGAGCTTCCATCATTAAAATTAATTAAATCATTCGGATTCCTCATACTGTGCGTTATAAACTGATGTTTGGTTAGTTCTGTCGGTCCTTTAGGCGTCCCAAAGTTCATAAGATATTGTGGTGATGCGCACAGAATGTAACGAGTATCAGCAATTCTTTTGCGTACTAATCCGGGAGGTCCATCCATGGATATACCAAAGATGATATCAATTTGTTCATTAAGCATGTCTGGGAATCGCTCAGCTAGTTCGATTTTAACGTCCAATTCAGGATAATTAGATAGAAAATTGGATAACTTAGGTAAGAGGTAATTGAAAGCGAAATACCGATTGCTTGTAACGATTAAAGTACCAGTAACACGTTCCATGCTCAGATTTATCGCCTTTTCAGCTACTTGCAAATAATTTAATGCCTCTTGTGCCTTTTGGAAATAAAGCTTTCCAAGCTCCGTTAATTGAATATGGCGAGTTGTCCGTTGTAATAAAGTTGTATTTAAATTGCGCTCTAGCTGTTTAATATGTCGTGAAATGGCTGCAGTTGAACAATTTAATTTTTTAGCTGCGGCGGTAAAGCCTCCCTCATTAATAACCGCAATAAATGTCTCTATATGCGTTAATTTATTCATATTTTTGCAAAAAAAGTAATAATAGTTAACATTATTATCTATTGTTGACTCAAATTACAATAATTAAAATAAAGCATTACTACCGGAGATTTCTATGGAACAGCGTTTACCATTCATTACATTAATTTTAATGATTTCATTTGCTTCAGTTAATGCAGTCCTTTTTACCCCAGGGCTACCAAATATTGCTCAGTTCTTTGTTATAGATACCCTAACAGCTCAAAATACAATAACTGTGTATATGTTAGGCTATGCTTTAGGCCAACTTATTTATGGCCCTTTAGCCAATCGTTGGGGTAGAAAAGCCGCACTTTATATAGGAATTCTGATTCAAATTTTAAGTAGCATAGTCTGTATCAGTACGGGTTATTGGCATTATTATGCTTTATTTCCATGGGCGCGCTTTACTACAGCACTTGGCGCGGCAGTAGGTCTTAAAATGACTTATACATTAGTCAATGAAGTTTATACACCAAAAAAAGCCAGCCAAGTAATTTCCTATTTGATGCTCGCATTTGCGATTACTCCTGGATTAGGTATCGCTATAGGTGGTTACTTAAATGCTCATTGGGGATGGGTGAGTTGCTTCTATGCCACTGCTTTATATGGGGTGATTTTGCTTGTTTTAGTGACCAGATTACCAGAAACAAAAAAACAAGTAGATTCCGATTCATTGCATATAAGCAATTTATTGACAAAATATATGCAACAATTAAAAAACAGAACCTTAATGCTCTCCTCAATAATTATGGGCTTAGCGACCACCTATGTTTACCTTTTCGCGGCAGTTGCTCCATTTATAGCAATTGAGCTTTTGGATATGGGTAGCCAAAGTTATGGTATCGCTAATTGTATTCCTGCAATGGGGTTAATGTGCGGTTCCTTAGTAAATGCACGGTTAATCCAGAGAAATAGTTTATTAAAATCGATTATTATCGGTCTGTTAATAACAGCCTTAGGAAATTTGAGTCTTTATTTTGGACTGTTTTTTAGCGATAACCCTGCCATTTATCTCTTTGTATCTATGGCGATTGTCTACTTTGGGCTAAGCCTAATTCTCCCAAATGTATCGGTCATTGCCGTACAAAGTGCGGAAGATAAATCTTACGGTGCGGGGGTTATGAGTTTTCTTAATATGGGATTAGCAACTCTTTTGGTAGCTACATTTTCTAAAATGACGCTCTCATTGAGTCTATTGCCTTTGTGCTATATAGCGCTGACAGTGGGCATTCTGACCGTTTTAAGTGGATTATTAAAAAATACGCTTATCTTAAGGGTAATTAATAACTGAGTTTAATGAGAGCAGCTGTTCTAGCTGCTCTCATTAAAGGTGAATAAATGCTTGAGGACGATAACTTAATTTTTTGATTGAATTAACGTTAAAAATTCTGCACGGGAAGTTGGATTCAATCGTAAATCACCTAATAAAACTGAAGTTGACATAATAGAATTCTGTTTTTCGACCCCACGCATCATCATACATAAATGCCTCGCCTCAATGACAACACCTACACCTTGTGCTTGGGTTGCATCTTCGATGCAGTGTGCAATTTCCGATGTGAGCCGCTCTTGAATCTGTAAACGTCGTGCAAAGAGGTCGACAATCCGTGCAATTTTGGATAAACCTAGAACCTTGCCATTTGGAATATAACCCACATGGCATTTACCAAAAAAAGGTAGGAGGTGATGCTCACATAAGGAGTACAGTTCAATATCTTTTACAATAACAAGTTCACTCATTTCAGAGTCGAAGAGCGCATTGTTAATTATATCATGAATGTCTTCCTGGTACCCTTTAGTTAAATAGCGCATCGCATTGGCCGCCCGCTCGGGAGTATCGATCAAACCTTGCCGGTTTGGTTCTTCGCCAATTTCTAATAATATTTTTTTGTATAATTCGTGCATGTTTCGGTCCTAACCTGGAGGCCATGTCATTTGTCGACCGCCTAATAAATGTAGGTGAATATGATAAACAGTCTGTCCTCCGTTTGGATTAACGTTAAAAACGAGTCGATAACCATCCTCGGAAAATCCTTCTAATGCAGCGAGTTTTTGTGCTTGTAGAATCATTTTTCCCAGCACTAGCTGATCCGCCTCCACCGCATGGTTAACCGTAGCAATGTGTCGCTTTGGAATAATCAATAGGTGAGTAGGGGCTTGTGGACGGATATCATGAAAAGCCACCAGTTCATCATCTTCAAATACTTTATTTACTGATAATGAACCATTTGCAATGTTACAAAACAAGCATTCCATAGTTTTTCCTGTATTATCAAAATGAGATTAATCCCTTAAGGGTAAAGACTTTAACTTCAATTTTCTAGTGATCAACCCTAAGTTCCTAAGACAGCATACAATTATACATTTGTTACGGATATAGCAACAGGTACTCTTTGCCTTTTAATGGGTTTTTTCGCATAATAGCCGCTTTTAAGGTGGATGTTGTTAATAGGCCTCCGCTTTTCCAATATTTGTATAATGATCATGATGAGGGTAAACCAATGAGCTTAATGAGGATTAAAACTGGACGGGATGTACCTAATGAGGTAAATGTTATTATCGAAATTCCCATGCATAGTGAGCCTGTTAAGTATGAAGTGGACAAGGAGTCCGGTGTTTTGTTCGTCGATAGATTTTTGGCTACCCCGATGTTTTATCCAGTAAATTATGGATATATTCCCAATACATTATCTGAGGATGGTGATCCAGTTGATGTTTTAGTGGTTACGCCTGTTCCTTTAATCAATGGCTCAGTCATTCGTTGTCGTGTTGTTGGTATGTTGAAGATGACGGATGAATCCGGAGTCGATGCCAAATTATTGGCGGTTCCTGTAACTAAGTTGACCAAAATTTATGAGGGAATTAAAAGCTATGAAGATTTGCCCGAGCATTTATTGAACTCCTTGGAACATTTCTTTTCTCATTATAAAGATTTAGAACCTGGAAAATGGGTAAAAGTTGAAGGCTGGGAAGGTATAAACGCAGCGCATGATGAAATTATGGCAAGTATCGCTCGATATAATAACGAGGCTTAGTGGGATCTACTGCGCGTGCGTAGCGCAGTAACATTTAAAGTGAATATCGATTTATTTTATATCCTGTGTTAAGTTATTTTCTGGATTTTACTGTTTAAGGAAACAAGTGGATTTACATTTTTCAGGCTTGTTCTTGATATTAGTGGTGTTGGTATTCTTTGCTGCTTTCTTCTCCAGCGCTGAAATTGGCATGATGTCCTTAAATCGCTATAAATTAAAGCACTTGGTGAAAAAAAGAGACAAAAGAGCGTTGCGAGTAAATAAAATCCTTTCCCGACCAGATTTACTTCTCAGTGTGGTTCTTATCGGTAATACCCTTGCCAACATCGTTGCTTCCACAATAGCTACCCTTATAGGCCAAAAATTATATGGTGAGATGGGGGTCGCTATTGCAACCATCGTGCTCACCCTGATTATTTTAGTTTTTGCTGAGATGCTACCAAAAACATTTGCAGCAATTTACACTCAACAAGTTGCCTTTGCCGCATCTATTCCTTTAAATTTTTTTCTTAAATTCTTTGCGCCACTTGTATGGGCAACTACCAGGTTATCAAATAGCATATTACGTTTATTTGGTATATCACTCGATAAAGCTCAAAAAGAAGCATTAACGGGGGAAGAGCTCCGCTCCGTTGTTCATGAGGCAGGAGGACTTATGCCTGTTGAGCATAAAAGTATGCTCATCAGTTTATTGGACTTGGAGTCAGCTACAGTTGAAGACATCATGATTCCCAAAAGTGAGATTGTAGGAATTAATGTTGAGCAACCCTGGTTTAATTTATTAGAACAACTCGAAACAGCACAACATACGCGACTTCCTTTATATAAAGATAATATCGACCATGTTATTGGATTGATTCATGTACGAGATGTAATGAATTTAGCATTAGAAAATAATTTACACTTGGAAACTTTATTGGATAGTGCGGATACACCGTATTATATACCTGAGGGAACGCCGTTAAATATCCAAATACTCAACTTTCGTAAAATGAAAAAACGAAGTTCTTTTGTAGTGGATGAATACGGAGATATTTTAGGTCTTGTGACCATGGAAGATATATTAGAAGAAATTGTTGGCGAATTTACTACGGATATAGCGACCTTAAGTCGGGATATTATTCCTCAAGATGATGACTCATTAATTCTTGATGCGACTCTAACGCTACGCCACTTAAATCGGTTACTTGGTTGGCAGCTGCCGATGATTGGGCCAAAAACACTAAGTGGATTAATTGTCGAGTATCTGGGATACATTCCGCCCGCAGAATCCTGTCTGTCTATCGATAACTACCGTATTGAGATCTTAAAAGTTAGTGATAATACAGTAAAAAGCGTCAAAATTTTCAAAGAGAACAAAAAGCGGAAATAACCATTACTCAGTATATTGACCTTATTGGTTTAATTAGGTGCATGTGGTATAATTTTCTCATGAAAAAAATTGCGATTTACATGATTTTAGCGACTCTCCTGAGTATCTTTTCATTTAAAGGGTCCTATCTACAGTCCGGAAAACCTTTTTATAATAAAGTCTATACTTCGTGTGCCAATAAAATTCCTCTTACCCTGACAGGTTGTCAACAGAATCAGCAAGCTCTGTTATCACAGAATGTACACGAAATTTCTCTGCTAGTTTTTCTTGGAATAATCATCTTTATCTACATTGGGTATAGCTCTTCTGTACTGATACATAAACCTTATAAACCACCACGATTTTAAAATTCATCCAAAAAATAAAATACCCTTTAATACGATGGCATTAGCTATTGAGCTAATGATATTGTCTAAATTATTAAGGAAAAAAGATGAAATTATTATTATCCACAGTGATGCTTCTAAGCATGTTTTTCAGTACCCATATATATGCTCAAGAAACGTTACCAACGAAACACTACTTTCAATTCAAAGTAGCTTGTTATCATACATCGCGTCAGGCAGGACAAACGGTTAATGTTTATGTTCGTTATGCATATAAAAATGGAATTCAAGAGAGTGAATATCCTGACTATCGATTATTGCGTGAATCTGTGATGAATTATATGGAGCCTACAGAGCGTTTTCCAGAAGCAACTTTTTGGGAGATTTTAGCTAAAAACATGGCTGAAGAATTATTGCAGAAGTATTCATTGGCTGCTATTAGTGTGCAATTGGATGTTTTGGATAATCCTTCTCCGCAAGCTTATGAGCCTGGAGATCATGGGCCTACCTATACCATTGGGGATATTCCGCCCTTAGATATTCATCATTAAAATACTACTCCATGACCGATTCAAGTCATGGAGTATTTCCCCCGGCTCTATTTAGACTCACCTCAGCAGTAAACAGATAACCCCCGTTACGAATTGTTTTTATTAATTCAGGTTTTTTCGCATCCGGTTCTATTTTTTGCCTTAGTCTGCTTATCTGAACATCAATACGACGATCAAACGGATTAAGGTCACTATTCTTGGTCAGTTGTAGAAGATATTCGCGCGCTAGAATACGCTGAGGTTGCTGTACAAAAGCCAGTAATAAGTCATATTCACCCATACTTAAAAATAATTCTTTGTCATTTGGATCAAACACCCTGCGCGCTGCGGGGTAAAGGCGCCAGCCATTAAAACAGTAAACATCTTTGTCAGCTTGTGAGTTATTTTTTGCAATCAAAACACGCCGATTGATCGCCGTAATTCGTGCATGTAATTCGCGCGGATAAATTGGATTAATGATGTAATCATCGGCTCCTGCCTCGAGTGCTTTTATGCATTCATCCTCATCCTTTCGATCACTTGTTATAATCAAGGGTGTTTGGTGGGTATGATAGAGTTTTTGAATATAATCAATTTCACCTTGTAGTAAAGTCCAGTGAATCAATATTGCAAGTGGTGGATGGGCCGCATCCGGTAGCGGATACAAACTGCTTCGATGTACGATATCTATATTAAACTGCACAAAATATTTTCTTATCTCTTCACGAACGGGATGCTCGTCAATAAATAGTAAATAACTGGATTCCGACATGGGAAAGTTCCTGGGAGTTTAAAATATAAAAGAGACGATTGTTACAAGTTTATACGTTTGTTGCAACTGCTTTTAGAAACTCAGCTAATTGATAAGAAAATTTCCTTAATGTTTATCCGCAGATGGTGAGATAATCCTGAAATGACGTTGGTCATAAAATTTATGTACTTGTTGAAACATGTTTTGCACGGGAGTAGTCGATGCAAAAAAATCCTGTAAATTATCGGACCAAAATTTGCTCTTTAAATTTAGGATTACAGGGACATAGCCCTTCTTTTCGGGATATAGTGCCAAAAGCCATGTTCCTTGGATAAGGCCATAAATTTTTTGCTGCTCTATCTCTTCCATATTTTTATGCTTAATTTCTAGTGCTCCATCTTCTGCATTAACCTTGTAAAATGCAATTCCGATATCCCTTGCTTTTGTTTTTGATAAGATTTGATTTGGGAACATACCGCTTTCAATAAAAAAAGAACGTTTTGGTAGCGGTTTATTCAACAAAATTTTTTGGAGTAAATTTATTCCATCCATAACGTGATGGGTACTTATGTGCAAAAAACTCATAATTGTTGGGGCTAAATCAATTAAGGCAACTTGGCTATTTATTTTTTTTGGCTGGAGGATTGAAAGCCCATTATGATAAATGCGAAATGCTAAAACATTATGATATTGCTCGGGGCTTAGTAAATCTGAGCCATGGCCGGCACTCTTGTTCAGCGAGGTGGCTGTGTATCGTGTTACATATTTGGTAAATAGATTTGCCTTACCCTTATAATTTTCCTGTGAAGTATAGCGGGAGCCTGGATAATACAATACCTCGCCATGATCGCTTAATAAAATAAGTAATGCATTATCTAAATAATGCTGTGCTCGTAAAAAATTAAATAGTTGCGCATATTGCATATCAACTCGATGTAATGCTTTTTGATAAAGACTATCTCGGCGCTCAATACTAAATTCATTATCGAGTTCCACCGGCGATGACTCAGCCCAAGCATAAGGCCAGTGCGGTAAAGCAAAATGTACAGCAAGAAAAACAGGAAATTGAGTTATATGCGTTTTTAACTCATATTCCAAATTGAATGAAAAGGTCTGGGGATAATAAGAAAAATAACTTGCTCGATTAATATAATTGAAAGGAAAGAGTATGCGACTTACCGATAAATTCATGAGTAAATTGCTAAGTGGGAAATCATTAAACGAACCAAGTATGACATCGTTAATACCGGTCTTGGGACCGATTATATGTTTGAATCCAAACTCATGACCCAGTGGATTAAAACGTCGATCATCGGTCGCAAATACAGTCTCATATCCCTGTCGTTGCAAGATCCAGCCAATACTCTTATCCGATTGCACTAGATTTTTTGCTACTAAATTTTCGGTTGCATGATGATGCTGTGCGTATAAACCCGTAAGAATACTGGTCCATGCCGGATAGGTTCGGGCAAGAGGACTGATTGAATGAGTAAATTGTACACTATGCGCGAGAAGATTACTGAGAAAGGGCATATTCTGTTCGTTAATGCTTATCGGGCTTAAGGAGTCTATGCCTAGCAGGATGATATTCGGTTGCTTAGCAGGAGCCCTGTTCATATTTTTAGAAGAATAGTTCGTGATTCCAAAATAATAAATAATGAAGAGTGTTGCGATACTAATGATCCATTTAATGCTTATTAGGGCATTCACACAGAATGCAAGTAATATCACACCTGAAAGGATGAAAATAAAAAATGTAAACTTTGATGCTATTGTGGGGCTCAATAGGGTGCTAAATACACTTAAAGGATAATAATAAGCATTTCCACTTAAAATGAATAACACACTCGTTCCCCAGATAATCATCAGCCAACTATCAGTAGAAAAGTATGTTTTTTTTGGTGGTATAGCTGTGAGTAAAAAGGTTTGGAGGATACTAAGAATTAAGTATAGTGTAAGATGCATTAGACCCGTGAATGCTATCTGATACCATACTATAGCTGGTAAGGGTATGGCTCCAACAAAATTGCCATTTTTACTTAGGATAAGTAATGCTTGTAAAAATAGAAAACAGAAATTACAAATTAAAAAATATTTGAAAAAATTCAGATATTTTTCGCTACTCATGTTGTGACGGATGCGGGGCTGTTTAGATGCCAGTTATAAATATAACTGTCGATAGTATTAATATGCTTGAGCTGACTCTTCAAAGGTTCATCTGCATATTGCTGCAGATGATTAATGACATCTTGCTTTGTCCCTCCAAAATCCTCTTCGTACCAATCGTAAAATTTAGAAATGATTAAGCGGCCCTCGATAACACTAACTCCTCTTAACGAATTAATATAATTTTTAGCCGCTTCATTTAACTGATTTTCAATTAGATTACCTTGATAGGCTACCTTGCTTAAATTCGCAGCGCCAATGCTGCCATTGTTTATGGCATAATGCACGCGAGGGTCGTTCCATATGGGTCTGATTATACGATGATAAATGTCATCCAAAGATATCGCGTTATTCTTAATGGTAATCAGATTCGCTCCCCACGGCCCAACACTAAAAAGACCTGGTGAGATATTAATTTCTTGAATTGAGGATACCGGGTAGTAACTCGCTATGGTTTTAACTGTTAGGGCGTTATATATGTTAATCCAATAAGCCAGTTGCTCCTGTCGATTGTAATTGTTGATGTTTACTGTTGCCATCAATTTGAGATATTCATTAAGCAGTGTCAGATCCTGTGCGGTTAGATGAGCATAATCAACCAGATTTATGTGCTCATCATTAGTTAATACGCGACGCGATAGAAATTCTTGCCATAATTCATGTGATATTGTTTCAGTAGACATTGGATAAGTTACAAGCCATTGAGGCCATAAATTTTTATAGAACACTGCATGAGCCCAATTAGAAAAGAGCAAGATAAATAAGGACAGATATAAAGTTCTACAAAATTTATTCGACATGAATTACTGCTCGATTCCGAAGCGCATTACCAATAGTATTTCCATCCAGAAACTCCAATTCACTTCCAGAGGGAATGCCATATGCTAGTTTAGTAATATGAACTGGCATTTCTTGCAAAAGTTGCTGAATAAAATGAATTGTTGTGTGCCCCTCAATACTTGGACTAAGCGCCAAGATCACTTCTTTCGTTTGTTCTTTAATAATGAGTTCTTTTAATTGTGATAAACCGATATCTTCTGGCCCCAGGCCATCTAGAGGAGAAATTTTTCCCATAAGGACAAAATAAGTACCTTGATATGAATGGCTTTGTTCAATAGCTAAAATATCTGCAGGCGATTCTACAACACATAAAGTGGCGGTGTCTCGTTGCGAATTTCGGCAATAAATGCAGAGCTCGTGCTCAGTATAGTTACGACAGCGTTGGCAGTGCTGTATCTGACTGAGTGCTTCTTCGAGGCATGCAGCAAGATGTAATCCTCGCTGCCGTTGGTGCTTTAGAAGATGATAAATCATTCGCTGCGCTGATTTGGGACCTATCCCAGGAAGGCAGCGAAGGGCCTCTGCTAAGCGTGTAAGCATATCCATGAGAATTTATCTCTTATCATCGCCCATGAAATCAGTAGGAATGTTGAGTCCTGAGGTCAGTTGAGAAATTTTGTCTTTAGAAGCCTTTTCTATTTGGCGTACCGCAGCATTTGTTGCGGCTGCAATCAAATCTTGTAGCATTTCTACATCTTCATCTAATGCGGAGGGTTTGATTTTTACTTCTAATACATCATGGCGTCCATTCATTTTGATGGTCACCATACCGCCTCCGGCTTCACCTGTGACAGTAAGCTCACTTAACTGGCGTTGTGCTTCTTGCATGCGTTGTTGCATTTTTTGTGCTTCTTGCATGAGTTTTCCAAGATTTTGATTCATATCCATTACAATCCCCTACACGTTAAGGTGAACTTCTCCATAATGGAGGAGTAATTATTTACATATTATAAGTCATCTTTTAGCGGAACAATAGAATTTTTGACCACAGTTGCAGAAAAATCTTGCTGTAGTTGCTGTAAAACAGGATCATTTTGTATTGCATCCTCTGCTTGTGATTGCTGCTCTTGTAAGGCCTTCACTTTTTGTTGTGCAGGAGAGGTTTTTATAACTTCTGCGGTATTGAGCGTTAGTTTTATGGTTTGCTGATAATATTTGCTTAATGCGATCTCAATGCGCTCAATGACTGTTGGTGTGAATAAAGACAAATGTCCGGCATTTACCCCTAAAACAATTTCGCGCTCATCTTTACTAATTAGTTCGGCATTTTCAACAGCATTCAGTGCTAAGCCCGTTAATTTTAAATGCGCAATAATGTCTACCCAACAAGTAGAAGTATTATTGGTTGGGGCAGGATTATGATGTGTCGGCTTTGTTTCGCTTTGTTGTTCGCTGTCTTTTGTTGGGGCAATTTGAGGCATTAATTCAACTTGAGTCTCGCTTTTAGGAGAATTTATTGCAGCAACTGCTGGTTCAGACACGGGATCCGGTACCTGATATTTCATTTTTTCTATCGGCATTGGACGAAATGCAAGCATACGTATCAAAGTCATGGTAAATCCCATAACTAAAGTCGGGGCTAGGTGCATTTCTTCTCGTCCATTGAGACCAATTTGATAAAGTAGTTGCGTTTCTTCGGGCGAAAATTGGGTCGCTAATTGTTCTATAGTTTCAGAAGTACCAATAAGGTCATTTTTGCCTACGACTTGATATAAGGCTACAGTGTGCAAATAATTTAAAATCTCATCAAGTACATACACAAAATGCCCGCCTTCATAAGCAATTTTTTCTGAAATTGAAAGGATGGAAGCACCATCACGTAATGCAATGCTTGTGAGTAATTGCAAAGCATAATCTTGCTGGGTATAGCCTAAAAGCTGTTTGACATTCGCTGAGGTCAGCAGGTCATCACAACTTGTGATTGCTTGATCAAGTAAGCTTAATGCATCTCGCATACTGCCATCAGCTGCTTTAGCTAAAATACAAAGCGCTTCTGCTTCCCAGGAAATTTCTTCTTGTTTTAAAACATGTTCTAAATGCTGCTCAATGTGTTTACTCGGTAAATGACGTAAATTAAACTGCAAACAACGAGATAATATAGTTATTGGAAGTTTTTGCGGGTCTGTAGTAGCTAAAATAAATTTTACGTGTGCTGGCGGCTCTTCCAGCGTTTTTAATAAAGCATTAAAACTGTGCTGCGAGAGCATATGAACTTCATCAATCAAGTAAATTTTAAAGCGACCGCTGGCTGGTGCGTATTGAACATTATCAAGAAGCTCGCGCGTATCTTCTACTCGTGTGCGTGATGCGCCGTCAATCTCAACTAAATCAATAAAACGCCCTTGCTCAATAGCTTCACATACGACACATTTAAGGCAAGGTTCTGCTACAATTCCTTGTTCACAGTTTAAAGATTTAGCCAAAATACGAGCGATACTGGTTTTTCCGACGCCTCGAGTACCTGTAAAAAGGTATGCATGATGCAGCCGTTGCTGTTTCAACGAATTATTTAACGCTTTTGTAATATGTTCTTGGCCAACCAGCTGAGAAAAGGTTCGTGGTCGCCATTTACGGGCAAGTGCGATATAGCTCATAAAGGTATCACAATATGGCGGCAGCTCTAAGAGCCACACCTCGGCGCTCGCATCAGCTACTACCGCTGCTCCCTTCCGGGCCTGACGGGGTTCATAACTTATCGCCGCGAGGGGACCAATAGAGCCACCATAGTTGAAGTGTGAAGGTTAGCAAAAAATAAAACTGAATACCAGCATTGGCTTAAAATATTTCCTTCCTTACAAAAGGTCATTGGATAGCACCGATGACTTAAAAGATTCACCACGTACTATAATATATATCCACTGTACTTATGGAAAAAACCAAGTGTATACAAAATTGCTTTTTTTAATAAAAAAACACAAAAAGTGTTTGACAAAGGTATGGGAATCAGTAGAATACGCATCACGCCTTCGGGGCGAGTTCATTAAGAAGATAGAAGACAAACTGTGTGGGCGCTCTGAGAGGAGTGCGAGAAGAGATAAAGAAGTACGTTGGAGTAGAATCTGACG
>JAFKHV010000025.1 GCA_017306715.1 Legionella sp.
TGATGCAAAAACTTACGCGGGCGGAACTCCAGGCGGTGATGGCGCATGAGTTAAGTCATATCCGACACGGCGATATAAAGCTCACGCTTACGGTTGCTCTTTTAAGTAATTTATTATTGATTGTTGTCGATATTTTATTCTATACCATGGCTTTCCGCCGTGATAATCGCCGTGAAGATAATCGTTTGGTTATGGTGATTATCGTTTTACGCTATGTATTGCCCTTGCTTACGGTAATATTGACCCTTTTTCTAAGTCGGACGCGAGAATATATGGCCGATGCTGGCTGTGTTGAGCTCATGCGGGATAATGAACCCTTGGCGCGCGCGCTACTAAAAATCGCTCAAGATCACCAGCAAAACGCAGAACAGTATCAATCTCAGTATGGGAATACACCTCATGAACAAGTACGCCAGGCTTCTTATTTGTTTGATCCTAGTGATATTGACCCGGTGAAATCAATGAGTAGCTTAATGGATACTCACCCAAGTGTAGAGCAACGTTTAGAGGCACTGGGATTTACGCGTAAACAGCAGGATTCCCGTGAATAAATTTCGTCGCCTTTTCCGTAAAAGTATGAGATCGAAATGGTCTCAAGTATACATTGGCCTATTCTGTACCCTCTTTATATTTTTTGCATACACCATGCAATTACCCCTAGTAAGCTTCTTGATTAATCGGCTCGATAAACGAATTTACGATCAATTGGTGCAATTGAATCAACGCCCTCATAGCGCAAATCCACCGGTAGTGATTATCGATATTGATAATCTTTCAGTACAGAAAGAAGGGCGCTGGCCGTGGCCACGCAATAAAATGGCGGAACTAATTAATAAACTTAAAAAAGCAGGTGTCGTGACGATTGGTATGGATATCGTTATGGCTGAACCCGAAATGAACTATGCTCTCGGTTTACAAGATGAGATTAATACTTTCCCCCGGCAGGAGGCATGGCAACAGCAATTAAATTCTCTATTAGGAAAAATTGCCCCCGATGTGGACAACGATAAGATTTTTGCACACTCATTGCTGGATCATAATGTGATACTGGGCTTTTTATTCCATAATGATCGCACCATTCGTAAGGGAGAATTACCGCCACCCATTAAAGCACCCAATAATCAATATCTGTCTCCTGGTGATTTACCCTTACTACAATTTCGTGGCTATAACGGTTGTTTGCCTTTATTTCTACAAGCTTCTAATCTTGCAGGAGCAGTAACTAATTTGCCAGACGCGGATGGTTCAGTACGGCATGGATTACTGTTGGCTCGTTACAAAGATAAGCTTTATCCATCATTGGCCTTAGCTACAGCGATGAATTATTTATTAATTGATCATGCTGAGCTAAAAATTTCTGAAGGGCAACTTTATGGTGTGCAGTTAGGAGCGGTATTTGTACCTACCACCCCAGAAGGACAGATACTCATCCCTTTTTGGGGAGCTCCTGGCACCTTACCGTATTTTTCTGCTACGGAAGTTTTGCATGATGAAGTGAATCCCCAGTCTCTCCAGGGCACCATTGCGATTATTGGTTCATCACTGATCCTATTGGCCGATTTACATCAATCACCCATGGCTCAAGGATTTCCTGGAGTTGAGATGGTTGGGAATATGGTTCAGGGAATCATAGGACAGCAATTAGTTACTCCTTTTAATTGGAATAATACAACAGGTCGTATCTACTTTTTATTGACCGGATTATATCTTACGGCTCTATTTTCTTTTGTCGGTGCCACCGGGATGCTGCTTTTAGCGGTTTTTTCGATCATTGTGGTACTAGGCATAACATTTTATCTCTTTGTGTATCAAAGTTTGTATGTCGCTTTGGCTTCGGTTCTTATCTTAATTATCTTATTAACGATTCTCAATTATGGGCGCTTATTTCGCATGGAAAAGCGTCAAAAGAAAAAAATAAATCAATTATTTGGTCAGTACGTTCCCCAAGAGTATGTTAAAGAATTAATTGAATCTCCTGAACAATACGGCATGGAAGGAGAAGAACGCAATATGACCGTTTTATTCAGCGATATTCGTGATTTTACTTCCGTGAGTGAAAATTTAGCTGCATCTGAAGTGAAAAGGCTCCTAAATCGCTTTTTTACGCCAATTACCGAAATCATTTTTAGTTTTCGGGGTACGGTAGATAAATATGTAGGTGATATGATTGTTGCTTTCTGGGGGGCGCCGATGCACGATGAAAAACATGCATCCCACGCGGTGGAGTGTGCACTGGAGATGATGAAACGGTTACCAGAAATTAATAATGCAATGATTAAAGAGGGCTTGCCTGCGGTCAATATTGGCATTGGTTTGGCTACGGGGCTCATGAATGTTGGGGATATGGGCTCTGAATTTCGGCGTGCTTATACCGTTTTGGGTGATACGGTAAATTTGGCTTCACGGTTACAAGATTTAACTAAATTTTATCACGTGAATATACTAGTCAGTGATGGTACGCGCTTGGGAATGGATGAGTTTGTTTGGCGTGCTGTTGATAAAATCACAGTTAAAGGAAGAAAAACGGGGTTAACCATTTTTCAACCACTGGGTAAACTAAATGATTGTTCCGTGAACCAATTGGAAGAATTAAAGACCTATCATCATGCTTTAGAGGAATATTACGCTCAACGATGGGATAGCGCCCTTAATTTGTTTTCCTCGTTAAAGCAACATAATCCTGATGTTTATTTATATGAACTTTATCTTAAGCGTGTTCATGAATTTACTCAATCACCACCGCCGCCTAATTGGGATGGAATATTCATTCATACGCATAAATGATGGTTATTCTCTGAAGCCTACTCCCTTACGTAAAAGGATTAGATTCAGTACGAGTAATGCGATCAATAAGCTTAATGTCACGCCCATAGCCATACCAAAATTCACTTCGCTTTGTCCCAACATGGCATCTCGTAATGCATTGACCATATATAAAATAGGGTTGAGCCAGGAAACTTTTTGCCAGAACTCCGGAAGCATCGAGGTGCTGTAGAAGACACCACCCAGATACGTTAAGGGGGTGAGTACAAAGGTTGGGACAATCATGATGTCATCAAAATTACGAGCAACCATGGCATTGGTGAAACCTGCCAAGGAAAAAACCGCAGCGACTAAGATGACAACCAATAATGTAAGGGGTAGATGATGCAAGTCAAGTTCTAGAAAAAGGCTCGCCACTAAAAAGACCAAAATAGCAACGATTAACCCGCGAAGAATACCACCGGTAATGTATCCAAGTAGTAATATTTCATCCCGCATGGGACTGATGAGCATCTCTTCAATACTTTTTTGAAAACGTACACTAAAGAGCGATGTCGAGACGTTACCATAAGCATTCACAATAACGGACATCATAATTAACCCTGGTGCTATGAATGCGGGGTAATTAATGCCTTCAATCTGACCGATTCGCGGACCAATTAGACTACCAAAGATCAGAAAATACAGTGTAGTTGTAATTACGGGAGGCAAAAAGACCTGGCTTGCAATACGAAACATGCGCACCAGTTCTCGTCGGACCAGAGTATAGAGGGCAATTAATTGAGCTTTAATGACCATTTTTAATTAAATCCAGAAAAAGTTCTTCGAGTCGATTCGTTTTATTACGCATACTGTGCACTTCAATTTCTTGTTGATTAAGTAAAGTGAACAGTTGATTTAAATTTTGCTCATCAGTAACACGAGCCTCAAATGTATTGGCATCTATGAGTTCGGCCGAAAAGGGAGTTAAATCCGGTAATGACATCAATGGTTTGTCGACATTAAATACAAAGGTTTGATGATGTAAACTCTGGAGCAGTGCTTTCATTGAGGTATTTCTAATGATTCGCCCTTGATCAATAATTGCAATGTTTTTGCACAATTGCTCTGCTTCTTCGAGGTAATGAGTGGTTAGTATTATGGTTGTTCCTTCAGCGTTGGTACGTGTCAAAAACTCCCACATACTGCGGCGAATTTCAATATCTACTCCGGCAGTAGGCTCATCGAGAATTAAGACACGTGGACTATGAATTAGGGCGCGAGCAATCATCAGTCTTCTTTTCATGCCTCCAGAAAGGTGGCGCACGATGGCATTGCGTTTATCCCAAAGCCCGAGATTATGAAGTAGTTCTTCAGCTTTATGGTAAGCCTTGCTTCGGGTAATGCCATAATACCCGGCTTGACTCAATAATATCTGTAAGCAGTTCTCAAAAATATTTAAGTTCATCTCTTGAGGAACTAGTCCCAGACAGGCTTTCGCATGTTCTTTCTGAGTTTCGAGATCATAGCCGCATATTGAGATCTTGCCGCTTGTTTTACGCAGTAGGGTGCTGATTAAACCGATAGTAGTTGACTTGCCTGCGCCGTTGGCGCCCAGTAAGGCAAAAAAATCACCATTATCAATCGTGATATCGATTCCTTTTAAAGCGTGCACACCATTATTGTAAGTTTTTACCAGATTTTTTATTTCTAATGCATGCATAGCCGGTGTTCGCTCAAAAATTGCATTATATACTTATCTGAGGGTGAAACACCAATACTATAGGTAGTTCGTGATTGGGCGTGCAAAACAATGTACGTGGAGCAGATTAATTTATGCTCTGTGAAAATTTAATTGAATTAGTTCGTTATTTGCGTCAAATGTTCTCGAGCTAAAGTGATCCTTTGTGAAATTTTTCCGATATCTGCTTGCAATTGTAAATGAGCAGCAGCTTGATTAGGACCGCCATTTATTTGCGCTAAGGCGCGCTCCATCGCTTGACGTTGTTGTTCCAGGTTATCGATCTCTTGTTCTAAATCAACGATACGTTGCTGGCGGGTGCTTAATTTTTCCAGTCCAAAGGGTGTTTTGTTCTCGGGAATTGGTTGGCGCATAAAATGTTGATAACAGCCGACTAGGATATTAATTTTGCGTTGTACTTGCTCTGCAAGGTAAAGCGAGCGGCTCAGACGGGATTGTTGCGAGAGCGTGATTAAGTCTTCGCGCAACTCCGCAACCAAGCGCGTACCGTTGATATCCTCGCGAGTACGAAACAACGATTTCGGTAAATGCTGAGCTGACAATAGATGCCTTACCTCGTTAAGCTTCCATTCCAGTTCTGGAAGACGATGCTCTAATGCAGATACGAGATCGGATGTCTTCATCTAGAGTGCGGGTTCTAAATCTGGCTCTTTTAGCAGCCAGTTGCTGATAAACGGTGGGATACACATAAATATTAATCCGCCAATCAATGTCAGCTCATAACGTGCCATGCTGCCCACATTAATACCTTCTGGAGGAATAAAACTCACCGCAAGAGTCGCAAGGACTCCGATAATGCCAATGAAGGATACAAAAAGCATTCCCCCAATGCCGCCTGCAATTTTAAATGCACGAGGATGATCGGGAGAAGATAAGCGTAATTTTATGGCAGCTAAAAACATTAAGAGGTACATTAGCATATAGAGCTGAGCAGCAAGAGCGGTTAATAACCAATAAGAACCGTTAACGCTGGGCATGAACAAGAACAATGCCGACAGTACGGTTACGATAATGGCCTGACCAAAGAGCATAACAACGGGAGCACCTTGCTTATTCACTTTTTGAAAAAATTCCGGCAAGTTTCCATCTTCTGCAGCGACTAACAAACCTTTGGTTGGGGCAATAATCCAATTACTAACACCGCCCAAGCCACCAAGAACTAACATGAGCGCGACCACAGGCATCATCCAGTGCATGTGGTAACTGGAAAAGAATGCCGAGAAGGCTTGCATAATTCCTGCGACTAAATTGATATCGTTATGAGGTAATACTACTGCGATGGCTAAAGAACCAAGGATTAAGGTACTAAGGATAATGGTCACGGAATAAATAAGCACTTTGGGAAATGCATGTTGGGGATTGGCGACATCGTTCGCATGGACTGTGGCAATTTCAATTCCGCAAAAAGACATAATGATGGCAGTGAGCGAAACCCACATCGAATGATCCGATACATGAGGGACGATACTTGGAATATCGAACTGAATTTGTAAAGGATTTCCTTGGACAATCCACACCACCCCCAAACCGATGATCAGTGACATGGGTAACAAAAGCCCAGCGAGGGAACACAGGTTGCTGAAAATTGCTGAAGAACTCATGCCGCGCAAGTTAAGTAAAGTTGCGCCCCAAAAACAGGTGACAATGATAGTCCATAAAAAGTAGGGATTACCGCTTAAGGTCGGGTTGATTAAATATCCGATGGTCCCAGTAACAAAGGAGAGGATCGTGGGATACCAAATTACGTTCTCAATCCACTGCAGCCAAATAGCTAAAAAACCGGTTTTCTTGCCGAAAGCCTCTTTAACCCAGATATAAATGCCCCCTTGTTTAGCCCAACCGGAAGCCAATTCGGCAGAAACCAGTGCTGTGGGTATCAAAAAAAACAGAGCACCTAGGACGAAATAAAATATGAGCTGACTACCAAATAGTGCTGTAGCCGGAAGATTACGAATGCTATCAACCGAACCCACGGTAATCATAGTTAGGCTGAAAATTGTCAGTGAATGTTTTTTTGTGCTCATCGCAGTCCTTCATTGCAGTCCAAGGGCTAATCTCAGGTTGATTATACTGAGATAAGCTTAAGGAACCCTTAATAATAGCATAATTAATGACCATGTCAGCAAAATTTTAATAGTAATGCTGCTCATCCAGACAGTAGATGTCTTTTTTCCTCTAAAAATAACATGATTTAACTAGAAAATCTTGAATTTTAAAGAACGCTTTTTAAACTTAGGAAACATGATTGAGTTTAATCTCTTACTGGCGCAGATTAGATTACCTATGTTATAGTGACTCCTTTTTAGGTACAAATACCATGTTTGACAGTTTATCAGAACGCTTGACCCGTACCTTTAAGAACCTTCGCGGACAGGGTCGTTTAACCGAAGAAAATGTGCAAAATGCACTGAGAGAAGTCAGGCTGTCACTTATTGAGGCCGATGTTGCTTTACCTGTGGTTAAAGAGTTCATCGAACAAGTAAAGAATAAATCTCTTGGTCAAGAAGTATCAACGGAATTAAGTCCCGATCAAGCATTCATCAAAATAGTCCATGACGAATTAGTTGCTGTTCTTGGGGGCATACGCGCTGAATTGAATTTTAAAACACAGCCCCCTGCCGTGTTCCTTATGGCCGGACTTCAAGGTTCAGGCAAAACAACAAGTACCGCAAAACTTGCTCGTTATTTGAAAGAAACAGAAAATAAAAAAGTAATGGTGGCAAGTGCCGACATTTATCGTCCGGCAGCGATTAAACAGCTACAAATTCTGGCTGAGCAGATCGGCGTAAGTTTTTTCCCATCAGACGCGCATGAAGATCCTACAGAGATAGCGCGTAAAGCACTGGATACAGCCAAAAAGCAATTTGTTGATGTGTTAATTCTGGATACGGCAGGTCGTTTACATATCGACAACGAAATGATGGCCGAAATCAAGTCATTGCATCAGATCATTAATCCGGTAGAGACTCTATTTGTCGTAGACAGCATGACTGGACAGGATGCAGCCAATACAGCAAAAGCGTTTCATGATACGCTCCCGTTGACTGGTGTTGTTCTTACGAAAACAGACGGTGATGCCCGAGGCGGAGCTGCCCTTTCAGTGAAACAGATCACAGGGCAACCCATCAAATTTATCGGTAGTGGTGAAAAAGTTGAGGCACTGGAGCCTTTCCATCCTGAGCGGATTGCTTCAAGAATTTTAGGAATGGGAGACATTCTTACTTTAATTGAAGAAGTAGAACGAAAGGCTGACAAGCAGGCCAGTGAAAAATTAGCGAAAAAGCTCAAAAAAGGTAAAAGTTTTGACTTAGAGGATTTTCGACAACAACTACTGCAAATGAATAACATGGGTGGAGTTGCTGGGATGATGAGCAAGCTTCCAGGAGTAAGTCAGATGATGCCTCAGCAGGCAATGAAGCAAGTAGGGGATAAAGCCATGGCCCAGACGATTGCTATTATCAATTCCATGACCCCTAAAGAGCGTCGGATTCCTAAACTGATTGCGGGCTCACGGAAGAAAAGAATTGCACAGGGTTCAGGAACACAGCTACAGGATGTGAATAAACTTTTGAAGCAATTCGAACAAATGCAGAAAATGATGAAAAAATTTACTAAGCCTGGTGGTATGCAGAAAATGATGCGTGGTTTGGGGGGAATGCCCGGACTCAAAGGTTTTCTACCGGATGAGTTTAAATAAATTAAAGTAGAGCTCTATTGATTTATGATACTGCGCTGCAATATTAATACGGATGATGGAACCAGCTATTAGAGTGATGATAGCTGTTAAAACATCCATCTGGCTTAGGGAGATATTACTTAAAGTAAATTGTTGTTTTTTAAATTATTATCAGGAAAAAATGTTTTTTTTAATTTAATTCGTAAGAATTACTTCCCATGCCGAGTTAATTTTCGTACAATACACGGCATTTTTTACGTAACCACTCTTTAGTAGAGGAATATAATGGTCGTTATTCGTTTATCACGAGGTGGCGCTAAAAAGCGTCCTTTTTATCATATGGTAGTTACTGACAGCAGAAAGCGTCGTGATGGTAATTACATTGAGCGCATTGGATATTTTAATCCTGTAGCCCGTGGTCAAGAAATTCGTTTACATATCGATGTAGAGAAATTAAATCATTGGCAAAATGTTGGCGCACAGCTTTCTGACCGTGTACGTCAGTTAGTGAAGGATTATAATAAACAAGAATCGAGTGCTGCCTAATTAAAGTGCGTAATTTAGATGGCTGGATTGTTGTAGGTCGCTTTGGTAGACCTCATGGTGTAAAAGGCTTTGTTACGGTTCATTCCTTTACAGAGCCTCGAGATAATATTCTGCAATATGAGGATTGGTATATTTTCCTCAACAATCAGTGGCAGTCTATTAAATTATCAGATATTGAGCTCCTGAATAAATCAATCATCGCGAAAGTTCAGGGTTTTCCTGAACGCGAGATGGTTGCTCAGTTAACCAATATAGATATTGGTATTCCTCAGGAGAAACTCGAGAATTTACAGGCTGGGGAATATTATTGGCATCAGCTAATCGGTTTGGACGTCGTTAATCTCTCTGGGGAAAAACTGGGTCAGGTTGCTGAGTTAATCGCTACGGGATCTAACGATGTTTTAGTAGTAACCGGAAAAAAGCGATGCTTAATTCCTTATTTACCTGAACGTTATGTTCTTGAGATAAATTTAGAGCAACAGAAAATTGTTGTGGATTGGGATGCGGATTTTTAAGTGGCATTACATTTAGGTGTAATCACATTGCTTCCAGAAATATTGGAAGCCTTACGCTATGGCGTTACTGGTAGAGCAATTGAGCAGGGCTTGGTTTGCCTTAATCATTGGAATCCTCGAGATTGGGCTTCACGCCCCTACCGGCAGGTTGATGATAAGCCCTATGGCGGTGGCCCTGGAATGGTTATGATGTATGAGCCATTACAGGCGGCAATATCTCAGGCCAAGGCAGAGATGCCTGCACCATGCAAAACGGTTTATCTAAGTCCTCAGGGTAAAATCATGCGTCAAAATGATTTAATCGAGGTCGCTAAGCAGCAACGGCCATTATTGTTTATTGCTGGGCGCTATGAAGGCATAGATGAGCGCATCATTGATCATTATGTCGATGAAGAATGGTCACTTGGAGATTATGTTTTAAGTGGTGGCGAACTGGCTGCAACCGTATTTATTGATGCACTGAGCCGCTTACTTCCAGGTGCGTTGGGTCATGCTGGCTCAGCTGAGCAAGACTCTTTTATGAATGGTTTATTAGATTATCCGCATTATACGCGGCCAGCAAAAATAGAAGACTCGGAAGTGCCACCCGTTTTACTTGGTGGTAACCATAAAGATATTGAGCGTTGGCGACGCAAACAATCGCTTGGAAGAACCTGGTTGAAACGACCAGATTTATTAGAACAAATTAAATTAAACGAAATAGACCAGCAATTGCTTGCTGAGTTTAAGTACGAACAAGGTGTTTCCGAGAGCGGAAAGCCAATTTGAGGAGTAGTCCATGACTAATATTATTGACCAACTTAATGCTGAGCAAATGCAAGGCAAGCAAATCCCTGAGTTTAATCCAGGAGATACCGTTTTGGTACAGGTAAAAGTAATCGAGGGAAGTCGTGAGCGTTTGCAGGCTTTCGAAGGTATTGTCATTGCGAAAAGAAATCGTGGACTAAACTCTGCTTTCACAGTGCGTAAAATTTCCCATAATGTGGGCGTTGAGCGTGTATTCCAAACCTACAGCCCTATTGTAGACAGTATTACAGTGAAACGTCGTGGTGATGTTCGTCGCGCTAAATTATATTATTTACGTAATTTAGAAGGTCGTGCTGCGCGTATTAAAGAAAAGTTAGTTAAGAAAACATCTAAGTAATTAAATAGAGCACATCTATCTTTTATCTTAGATGTGCTCATTTATGTATACAATTCACGTGTTAGTCTTAATTAATCATTTTGACATTTATTAAGATCTTAAAGCAAGTGTTGCACTGGGCTCATCAAGTGTTTGAGCTTTTAATAATGTATTTCTGATTTTTATTTCTGATTGCATTCCTGATAACCAAAACGATTATCGATAATCATATAGGGTAAGCAACCTAACTCTTGTGATCGAACATAGTCACATAAAAATTTTACTTCTTTAACACCCTGAGCACTGTTATATAATGCTTTTAACTGTTCCTCTTCAAGACCGATGTCTTTACCTATACGAATTAAAATATCAGTATTTGCAATATCCAGACCATATTCGAAATAGGCAGAGAAAATACCTCGAGCTGCGTCATCTCCCAAGTCCTGTTCTTCAGCAAACCATACGAGACGATGAGCATCAAATGTATGCGGGAGGCTGTTGTATAACCAGGTTGAACTAAAGTGCAAACCTAAGTCTTTGGCGCATCGTGCACATTTTTTGTTAATATGAGGGGTGGCAAAGCTGGCAAATACAGTTCGGTTGTGGGTACGTTCATGAGCTGCGTCCTGTGGGCTCTTAAGAGGACTAACCTGATAGGGCAGCCAGTGAATTCGTGCCGAAATCTGAGTTTTTTGCAAAACTCGCTCCAGACGCATTCGGGCAATATAAGCCCAGGGACAAACCAAGTCCGAGATAATTTTGATGTTCCGTT
This sequence comes from Legionella sp., assembly GCA_017306715.1. Lineage (GTDB taxonomy): Bacteria > Pseudomonadota > Gammaproteobacteria > Legionellales > Legionellaceae > Legionella. Next base: position 11,137 of record JAFKHV010000025.1, read on the forward strand.
GAACCATCTCATTGCCTCTAGTTAATATTTAAAGCTCATGTTGAGAGGTTATAATCACAAGTTCAGATAGTCTGTGGTTGTCGCTCATTGAACTTTAGATATCACGTACACACCATGATAATGAAAGACGTGTTTAAACGAGCCCAGTTTTGCTAACAGACTCTAAAGAGATGATTAATCCTCTCTTTAAATATAGCATCTGAGGTGAAAACTGCTTGTTGAGCGCTTAATTTTTTGGATTAGGAGTTTTTTTATTTATCGTCGAATTATGATGTGGATTCGCAGCAGTAAAGAAAACCGTAAATTTAAAGAGTTTATTGGTTATGGAGTCGGTTAGTTGTTCAATGACAGATTTTGAATATATTTTTTCTATATATTCAAATTCCCAAGGTAAGGGTGCTTGGTTTCTAATTTTTTTAATATAATCAGCTAGTTCACTTAAAACGGCCCCGCTAAGTTCCGATTGTATTTTTAGATAACTGTAGAGGTTTTCGATAAGACAGACTCGGGAGAGATATAATTGCTGATTTCGATTAACCTCTGGATGGTCACGCAAAATAAGTAAATATTGCTTAATTATACAGAGTTTATTAATGATTGGAGCGAATTTTTGTTTAAGGTTAATGATCTCCTGGGTAGGAATCCGGACGAGGGTTTGATTAAAAAATTCTTCCTGTTGTGAGTGGCTATGGTTTTCTTCAGTAAGTGAAATAGATTTTGTATCTCCGAGATGAATTCTTTCCATGACAATAAAAAAAGCAGCTTTAATGCTTATATAAGCATAAAATTGTTCGGGTAAGATTTCTTCTGCTTGCATTAAATGGTCTAACAAAGCCAAATTATAAATATCGTGCTCATCGATACCACAGCTTATCAATTCCTCCGCCAATAAATCGATTAATCCTTCAGAACCCGGTAGATTATGCTTCATGGCAACAAAAGTGCACCACTCAAGAAATAAGAAGAAACGTTTTGCTCTAAATTGTTGCATGTATTTAAAGGTTGAATCCAGCATGATGAACCTAAGTACTCTAGATTAACGAATATTATCCTATACTAGATATAAATGTGAATGAGCAGCTACGTAAATACGAGGGATAAGTATATGAAAAAAATAAAAAAGAGGATTTTAATATTGCTCTTCATGCCCTGCATGTCCTTTGCCAATTGCGATTTAACCCAGTTTCGATGGGAATGTGATTTACCCATGCATATAAAGGCAACCCCCTCTGCCCGTTCACTTGTATATTGTAACCAGACCTATGGCTATATCACACGCCAGCAGTATGACACCCTAATGCGTTACACGCGAGCGAATGTCAATATGGTTCTTAACATAAATGGCGAGTATATAGATAGTCCTTGTGTTGGCGCGCAAAGATAGTACAATGCTGGCAAATTAAGTCAGTACCGTTATTTATGATTATTGACCTTGAAGGTTTGGGCGTAGAAGTTATCAAAAAAAATGTAAAACATTTAAATTTACGCATTTATCCGCCAGATGGCGCTATAAAAGTAAGTGTTCCGCTCCATTATACGGAGCGGATGATTTATAGTCTTTTACATGAAAAAAAAGATTGGCTACTTCATCACAGCAAACGTCTTAGGGTACAATCGTCATCCACACATACACCACTTACCGATGGCCAGCAGTTTAGACTTCTAGGTAAAAATTATCGCTTGCATTTTAAAAGACATGAAGGCCCAAACCATTGTTATATGGATGATGCGCAAATTACTGTTTATACATCGAATAATTATTCTGAAGCGCAACGACTGAAGCTCGTGCAAAACTGGTTAAAAAAGAAATTAGAAACGCTTATTCCCCCTTTACTGGAGCATTGGCAAAAAATTATCAATGTTCAGGTAACCTATTGGGGAATTCGTGCTATGAAAACCCGCTGGGGATCCTGTAATACTCGAAGTGCTCGTATCTGGTTTAATCTGTCGCTCGTGCATAAAGAGCCAATTTGTTTGGAATATGTTCTAGTGCATGAATTAGTTCATCTCTTAGAGCCCAGTCATAATAAACGGTTTTATCAGCTGATGACGCAATTTATGCCGAAGTGGCGTGAGTATGATGATCTGCTTGAAGGACGAAGCTCATGTTAAGTGGCGCAGAGCTTTTGGCTCAAGCTCTGAGTGAGCAGGGCTTCTTTATTATGGATAATTTTCTACCCAGTGACTATTGCAAAGAGTTGCGTGCTTATGCCCAGAAAATATACGCGCAGGGAGCGTTTCATTCATCGCGAATCGGGTTACAGCAAACCTTGCAAAATAAGCAGGAAATCCGGAGTGATCGGATTTTTTGGCTGGATAAGGAACAGACTACAAATGAGGCCGTCGACTATTTTTTAAAAAAAATCCACCATATACAAAATGATCTGAATAGGCTCTTATTCTTAAGTTTGCATGAATATGAGGTTCATTTTGCATACTATTCCCCTGGGTCGTACTATAAACGTCATATCGATCAATTTGCCCAGAAAAAAACACGTAAAATCTCATTAGTTTATTATCTTAATCCCTGCTGGCAGCCAGAGTTTGGTGGAACTCTTGATTTGTACATAAATTCATCAGCCATTACGGTTAACCCTATTGAAAATCGACTCATTTGCTTTAATAGTGAGCTTCCGCATGAGGTACAAGTAACCCATCAGGAGCGTTACAGTATTACGGGCTGGTTAAAGACTCGTAGTGCTGAGGTTTTAGAAATTTAGAATGAGCCCCGCTCTATCACCATTCTTTTTTAAGCAAATATCCTGACTTTTTAATGGGAATAAGCTAAATTTAAAGTTCTAAATAAAGGAGCTATTTATGACTGATAAATTTGATGGTATTACCAAGGGGATTAGTACACAACTAGCAAAAATGCGAAAAGAAATTCCTGAGGTGATGATGGGCTTTTCTTCTCTGGCACAAGCGGCAACTAAAGATGGTGTGTTGGATAAAAAAACCAAAGAATTAATCGCTATGGCCTTAGCTGTGGCAAATCATTGTCCGGGATGTATTGGTTTTCACTCACAAACATTGGTTAAGTTGCAAGCGACACGCGAGGAGTTACTCGAAACATTGAGCATGGCTATTTATATGGGGGGCGGTCCGTCCTTGATGTACGCTGCTGAAGCTCTAGAAGCATTTGAAGAGTTCAGTAAATAAGGAGTCCTGAATTATTTAATCATACCTCCGACAGCAGATTGGATTCCCGCGGCTGTACCGCGGGATTTGAGTGCTCGAGTATTATGTTGTTATAAGCAAAAGAAAATGCGCTAAGGCTAGCTTTTTCCATTCCATGCATTATTGATCAGCGCCATCTCCTGTTGAGCTGCCGTTGCAGCTTTGCAGGGAAATTGTTTCACAACGCCCATCCATGCAACTTGAGAAACGGTCAAACTGTCTTTCTCACTTTGCGGTGTACTCATCTCTTTATAGGTTTGCTGAATGATCTCATTAAGGTTCATCGCGCCGAGTTGAACTCCTGCTGGCATACAGAAAATCGGTGCTCCTTGACGCGCGGCAGTCTCGTTTGCCTGAACCAATGTCTCAGCAATACTTTCACTCGTGATAGCCAAGACATGCCGCGCTGAGCGAGCCCAAGCTTGTGCTTGTGGATCAGCTTTAATTTCCATTTGTGGAATTTGCAGAGCGATGCCCATATAGCTTTTTATGGTATCGGCATTGGTCGTACTTATGAATAAAAAGAGACTAAAAATAAAAAAGCGATTCATCTGCGTAATCCTTGATCCTAAAATTGATTAAATTGCATGAGGTTGAATCCAACCCAGCTTAAATGCTGCGAGTAAAAAAAGAAATAAACATAAAGAGAGGCCAACGCGAATCGTGAGCGCTTTAACCGTCCGCTTGGTATTTCCCGCGTCGCGAATGAGGAATACCAGCCCACTTGCCAAGGAACCGACAATGATAATCATGACAAAGATAATGAATAGTTTGGTGATCATTTGCTATACTCCAGCACCAGCAGTGGCGTTTATATGTTGTAGGTTCAAATATGCCTAGTGTACCTTTTTTTAATTACCGTTTCACCCCAAGTTGGCCTATGATTCTCACCACCGTGTTTGTGTGTTGGATTTTTATTTGGCTTGGTATATGGCAACTGCATCGAGCATCCGAAAAATCACGCATGTTGTTGCAAGAGCAAAGAGCACAAAAGCAAGCTCCAGTAACTTGGGACAACCCAAAGAAGCTGCGTCCGTATCAACGTGTGGCTGTGCAAGGTAGGTACTTACCCTCAATCTTTCTCTTGGATAACCAACACTATCGGCATCAGTTAGGTGTACAGGTATACGCACCGTTACTTTTAGCAAACGACTCCGTGTTAATGGTTGATAGAGGATGGATTCAAAACCAAAATCCACGGCAGACAAATTTAGACCTCAAAATACCTGCAGGCTTACTGCAAATTCGCGGTTCAATCTATTATCCAAGCAGTAAACAATGGATTCTTGGTGACGAAATTGAACAAATTGGAGATAAAAGGTTCATCGTTGAGCGTTTTAATCCTCAATTATTAAGCCAACTTTTGCAAAAAAGTGTCTATCCGTTTATTATCCGTCTCGACAGTTCTCAACCAGATGGATTTATACGAGACTGGAACGTAGTAACGATGCGCCCCGAACGACATAAAGGGTATGCTCTGCAATGGTTTGCCATGGCGACCGTTATTTTTATTCTATTTATCGCATTGAACCTTAAGAAAGAAAATGAAACAATCAAACAATAAATTATACATTCTTTTAGTGCTTGTAGTCGTCTTTTTAGCACCAGGAATAGGTGCATACATTCTCTATAAAAATCCGGATTGGCTGGGTGAAAAGCGAACGAATAGGGGAGAATTACTTAAGCCTCCAGTGCACGTTGAGCTATTCGGTCAAGAAAAAAAATGGCGCATCGTTTACTGGACTACGCAGCAATGTGAACAATCTTGCCTTAACGACCTTGAAAAGATTGCAAAAGTCCGGCTAGCACTTGGCAGGAAGCTTTATCAGGTGGAACAGTGGTTCGTTTTAGGGGATAATGCAGCCGATTTGAATCCTGTAGAACGATTAGCCATTGAAAAACTTGATTTTAAGATGATAACGAGTACTCAAGAAGGGGTGGATGTAACGAATAATAAAATATTCATAGCCGATCCCAATGATTATCTAATTTTGGCTTATAAAAATTTGGCCAATCCTGAAGATATTTATAAAGATTTGAAACTATTGATTAATGCAACAGAAAAAAATGGTTAATACAATGTCTAATAAAATCCTGCGCGTCGTTGCGTTTACCGCTTTAATTTTATCTTTTGTTGTTGTGATGGTAGGAGCATACACCCGCCTTACTGATGCTGGACTTGGTTGTCCGGATTGGCCGGGATGTTATGGGCATTACGCAGTCCCAAAATCACAAGACCAACTACAACAAGCACAGATGCAATACCCGCAATTACCGGTTGAATCAGAAAAAGCATGGACCGAAATGATTCATCGTTATTTAGCAGGTACCTTGGGCTTACTGGTTATTCTTCTCTCCCTAAGCTTATTGGTGAAGAGATTACGTGGGAACACTCAGTTATGGTGCTTGCCGATGGTTTTAATTACCTTGATATTTTTTCAAGCAGCATTAGGTATGTGGACTGTTACATTAAAGCTACTGCCTGTCGTAGTCATGGGACACTTACTTGGGGGCATGTTAATTGTTGCTTGTTTGAGTCGTGTCAACTTAGAGATAAATCATTTTTCAAAAACCGCCTCTGTAAGATGGCGTCCCTGGCTAATTTTGGGGCTTGCGATATTGTTTATTCAAATAGCTTTAGGAGGCTGGGTCAGCTCAAATTATGCTGGAATTTCATGTATTGGTTTTCCTCAATGTAACGGCCTGTGGGTTCCTAAACTACACTTTAGTCAAGGATTTAACCTATTCTCCGCACTAGGAACAAACTACCAGGGCGGTGTATTAGAACATGAGGTACGTGTAACAATTCAGTTTATTCACCGGGTGGGTGCTTTAATAACCGCGGTTTATTTATTCAGTCTCGGTATGGCAATTCTGACACGAGGTGTTGCAGGATTTAGAGTAATTGGACTTATTCTATCTATTCTTGTAGTTGTTCAATTTGTTTTAGGTATAATCAACGTTACTCATTTATTACCGCTCGCTATAGCCGTTGCACATAATGGCGTGGCTGCACTGCTTTTTGCAGTCTTGTTTAGCGCTTTATATTTTATTAAAAGGGAAAATAGTCATGCAGCTTGACTCCACGTTGACTACGATTGTGTCTTGGCGGGATTACCTCGAATTATGCAAACCTCGAGTCGTACTATTAATGTTATTAACTGTGCTGGTGGGTATGTATCTGGCAGCACCCGGCTGGATTGAGTTTTCATTGCTATTTCCCTCAGTGCTCGGTATTGGTTTTTGCGCAGGCAGCGCTGCAGCAGTAAATCATATCGTTGATCGGCATATCGATGCCATAATGGCACGGACACGCAAACGTCCTATTGCCCATGGTCGCGTAACGGCAAAACAAGCTGTGAGTTTTGCTTTATCGATGGGAATTTTGGGCTTAAGTGTCTTACTGCTCTATGTAAATGTTCTTACTGCAATACTCACTTTTGTAACCTTAATCGGTTATGCCGGTATTTACACCGGATACTTGAAGCGCGCAACACCGCAAAACATTGTGATTGGGGGGTTAGCGGGTGCAGCTCCGCCCCTTTTAGGATGGACTGCCGTCACGAATCAACTGGATCCACAAGCTTTGTTGCTTGTGCTGATTATCTTTACGTGGACACCACCGCATTTTTGGGCATTGGCGATTTATCGCTACAATGATTATGAGTCCGCAGAGATCCCAATGCTTCCGGTGACTCATGGCATCGCCTTTACTAAGCTAAATATTTATTTATACACCGTATTGCTTTTAGTAGTAAGTATTCTTCCTTTCGTAGTCGGTATGAGTGGCTGGTTTTATTTACTGGGCGCTCTCGCTTTAGGTGGACGTTTTTTGATGTGGGCACATAAGCTCTATCGGACAGATAAAGGAGTAGTGGCGATGCAAACTTTTCGCTTTTCCATTATTTACTTGATGCTACTGTTTGTTTTTTTATTAATTGATCATTATTTGTAAAATAAAGGGGGAGCGATGGATATTAAAGCAAAAGGAATAACGCTCACGGCAGTAATCCTATTGGCAGTGACGGCACTATTTTCTGGTATCTATGTGGGTCATTATGTTCATTCACCTAAAAAAATAGACATAAGTCGTTTTCATGGTACTTATCTTGAGCATCCACGAGCGATAAACCAGTTTTCGCTAATAGGTGCAGATGGCAAACCATATACCAATGCGAATTTACAGGGGCAATGGACATTGATGTTTTTTGGTTTCACGAATTGCGGGTATTTATGCCCAACAACTCTGGCAGAATTAGGCAAGATGTATCGTATATTAGAAAATCAGCATATCAAGCAATTGCCTCAAGTGGTTATGATTAGTATCGATCCCGAACGGGATAATCAGGATAAATTAGCGAACTATGTGACGTCCTTCCATTCTCATTTTTATGGTGCGCGGGGAGAGGAAGATGCAATAAAAAAAATGACGCATGAAATGGGTATTGCCTACGCTAAAATTCTTGAAAACAAGGGTGATTCAAATGCGAATAATTATGATATTCAACATAGTGGGGCAGTAATTTTGTTTAATCCGCAAGGCGAACTTAATGCTTTTTTTACAACACCACATCATGCTGATGTTCTAGCAAAAGATTACATACTTTTGGTTTCCTGATAAGCCCTGAGAAAATTATCTGAGATAAGCCGGCAGCGAGTTATTTGAATATAGTCTAGGCTTATTTTAGGTATTAAAAAGATGTCATTACCCTGCCTGGTGCGTCGGTTATCTAGAATAAAAATAAATGAGGAATACTGCATTCATGAAAATTGCAATATTGGCCACAAATCCCCACTTGTATTCACACCAACGTTTGAAAGCGGAGGCTGAGGCGGCGGGACATGAGGTGATGATGATTAATCCCTTGTATTGCTATATGAACGTATCTGCTTCTTCGCCTAAAGTTCACTATCGTGGTGGTGCGCCTCTACCGCATTTTGATGCTGTGATCCCGAGAATAGGGGCTTCAATGACCTACTATGGCACCGCCGTTTTACGTCATTTTGAAACTATGGGGATCTATGCGGTGAATGAATCAATTGCAATTTCCCGTTCGCGAGATAAATTCCGCGCCTTGCAAATTTTGGCACGCAAAGGGATTCCTATGCCGATGACAAGTTTTGCCCAATCCCCTGATGATACTGAAGATTTAGTGCATATGGTTGGAGGAGCACCACTAGTCATAAAATTATTAGAAGGCACTCAAGGTAAGGGTGTTATTTTGGCAGATAGCCATCAATCAGCAGTGAGTATTATTAACGCGTTTAAGGAAATGCGCGCCAACATTCTGGTACAAGAATTTATCGAAGAATCAAGAGGTACCGATATTCGTTGTTTTGTGGTCGGTGACAAAGTTGTTGGGGCAATAAAACGTCAAGCTAAAGAAGGTGAGTTTCGGGCAAATGTACATCAGGGAGGAAAGGCCGTCAAAATTAAAGTAACCCCACAAGAGCGTGCTATCGCTGTGAGTGCCACCAAAACTATGGGACTTAAAATAGCGGGTGTAGATTTAATTCGCTCCAACCATGGTCCTCTAATTTTAGAAGTGAACTCCTCTCCCGGGCTTGAGGGCGTTGAAAAAGCAACAGGCGTGAATATTGCAGGTAAAGTAATTGAATTTATAGAAAAAAATGCCAAACCCATTAATTTAAGTCATCGCTTTCATGGCTAGGATGCCTTGTTACTTAGAGTGCTTATTAACGCGGTTTGTTTACTAACTTGGGCGTGGAATCTTCGCCAGCGATTATTTCTTGAAAATTATCTTTATAGCGCTGGTTTGAATCAATGCAATTTTTTGTTGAATTATTCACCGCTGACTTCTGTGGTTCCAGTTCATGCAGTAGTTTATCGAGTTTTTTGGAAAATTTTTTCATCTGCGTTAATGTAATACTAACAGTCGGTGATTTACCCATGGATTTCTTTTGCTCTTTTATGTTTTCCATGTAGCCCTGGACAGTCTCTTTTAGTTTCGCGATATCTTCGCGCGATGTTAATTTATTAACTTCTACTGTAGCAAGATGCGTTACATATTGATGTTTCATGACAAAATATTTAACTTTTTGTTCATTGGGCGCAATTTTTTGCGCTTCGTGTGACATACTCTCTAATGCCCTCTGTGCCGATTTGTTCAGCTTGGATTGCACAATGGCGATATCAATTTGTGCTGAGGTTGCAATTTTGGGGCTGGCATGCGATTTATTAAAGTCTGTAAGTGTTGGTCTGTCAGTAAGTGGGAGTTTTGACCAAGAGGCAAAATTGGCTCGGGAAATTAATGTGGCACCGGTATCACCTGGTTTTGCGGGAATCCAATCCTCATGCTGAGCTTCAAGATTGGGTTTTAATAAGACTAGATCATTGGTTATGACCATACTTAAGCGTGCCTTGGTGCGTGAACGAAACCATTTTTCGGCACTCAAAGAGCCCCATTGGCCAAATTTAAAACCGCTGGATTCATAAGCTTTAGACTCACTCTCTGTTGGATGATTCAGATCAATGGATTGGGCTGGGGGTCGTGCCTCATGATTGAAATTTTGTGTCTTCCATGCTCGACGTGTTCCCATATATGCGACAACTCGTTGAAAGTTTTCAGCCTGCTCCCCATCTACACGTGTAAAAATTTGTTTGGTATTGGGTAACGAGTCAATTCTTTTCATTAGTTGATGAACTGGATGAAGCGGATTTATCCATTGGGAAAACGTCTCGGGAATGACAATGCCTGCCTCCATCGTTGCAAAGGCTGCTTCTTGAAGGCGATATTTCATTTTCTCAAGGATGTAGCTTTGAGCGTGTAAATCTTTGATTCCGCTATAGCCTTGGTTTGTTGCTACTTGGATGAGCAATTTTCGCATCTGGGAGGTTTCGCGAATAATGCCACCATCCACCGCAATGACTGGATTGTTCGTTATTGTTGCCGCCATTTTAGGTAGAAACTCATCGGCTACTTTTATAGCGGATTGCGCAGCATAGGATTTGCCGCAACCAGAAGGCCCTGCAACAATAACCGCCGGTCGGGTTTGCCATTTTTCACCTTGGACAAAGGTGGTCGCATTCGCGACGACGGCTTGTCGATATTGGGTGCTGTGCATCTCTTCCTCAAGGGCTAGTTTATAAAGTTCGACACCGAAACGGCCAAGCAGCTTTTCCAGAGGCAGCGCTGCGGTTTCAGGATTAATCTGTCTGCTTTTTTCATCACCTGAGAATAAGGGTAATGAGTGCGTTAAGAGGTAATGGATAAACTGCTCACGAAAATAATTATAGTTTGTTGGCGTATTGAGATTTAACTGCGGGTTTAACCCTTGAGCGCTGCGGTACGCGTTTATTTTTTCAAGGTAGTGCTGTTGGTATTCGGTTACCCCTTTATTGAGCTCTTGCACCCCATCCTCACTTAAAACCACCTGAGCCTTGGTTCTATAGTGATCAAGCTGTTTTTTTAAATCGTCTGCTGTCGTTAAATTGTTAAATAAACTCATTGATAAAAAAATACCTCGCCTAGGCGTCAAAAATTAACTTTGCTTTCGTTAATTAGAGTATAGAACGAGGAAATAATAATGTGTTCAATGTGATTCCTCTTTGCCGACTAACCAGTCTGCGCTCACTTCAAATTCTTCAGCTAAGGCAGTTAAGATGCGCTCATCAGGATGGGTCGCACCACTTAATAAAGCTTCTGCTTTGAATTTGGGAATTTTAATTAATTTTGCAAGAACTTCTATTCGCTCAGGGCTGGTTTCCGGAACACCTATATTATCTAACTCTTTGTTCAGTCGTTCGGAAAAGCGTTTATTCAACATGTGATGCTCCTCAGTCGGAATAGATGAATTAATCTCTTATATGTTGATATAGCATAAATAATCGGTTTTGCAATTAAAAATCCCTTTGGATGCTGGGTTGATTAGAGTGACCTTTCAATTTAATATAGCTCCTCATTACAGGAAGGTATTGTGTAGGATGACCTATGATTGAAGAAGTTGCAGCAAAAAATCCATGTGATTTAATCATATTTGGAGCCTTAGGGGATCTCACCTGCAGAAAATTACTTCCCGCACTGTATCAACTAGAGCGAGCCAGTCTTTTACATGCAGATACACAAATTGTTGCTTGTGCACGTGATGATATGTCGCTTGCGACCTATTTGGAGACCGTGCGCTCAAAATTGGCTTTATTCTCTAAAGAGGAGATAGATGAAGCATGTTGGTTACGCCTTGCGAATCGTATGCATTATTGTTGCCTTGACCTAAGCCAGATTGAGCACTACAAAGCGTTAAAGCAATGGGTCGGTTTACCGCAAAGGACTGCAATATCCTATTTCGCGATTCCCCCCTCACTTTATGCTCAAGTCTGTCAAGGTCTTGACCATGTAGGGTTAACCCGTCAGCCATCGCGTGTTGTTCTGGAGAAGCCAATTGGCCACGATTTACCTTCATCCATCACCATAAATGATGAGGTTGCTCGCTTTTTCGCAGAGGATCAGATCTATCGCATTGATCATTATCTGGGTAAAGAGACTGTTTTAAACTTACTCATCTTACGTTTTGCCAATGCAATTTTTTCATCAACTTGGGATCAGCAAGGAATAGATAAAGTAGAGATTACTGTTGCCGAAGAGGTTGGAGTAGAAGGACGCTGGTCTTATTACGATAAATCAGGTCAGGTCCGTGACATGCTACAAAATCATTTGTTACAAATTCTGGCGCTGGTGGCGATGGAGCCTCCTCTAAGCTTGGATGCTGAGTGTATTCGTGCTGAAAAACTTAAGGTTTTGAAGTCTTTGAGGGCTGTAGATGGCACCAACGTCCAGGAGCATACGATTCGCGCGCAATATACTAGTAATACGATTCAAGGTAAAAAGGTCGTAGGTTATTTAGAGGAAGAGGGTGCCCACAAAAACTCTAAAACTGAAACATTTGTTGCCATTAAAGCCTTCATTGATAACTGGCGTTGGGCAGGGGTTCCTTTCTATCTGCTCACGGGAAAGCGGTTAGCGCGAAAGCAAAGTGAAGTCGTCATCTATTTCAAACCGCAACCTTACAATATATTTAAACAATCAAAACAAGAGCTTGTACCGAATCGCTTGATTATTCGCCTCCAGCCTGATGAGGGCGTCGAAGTACGGATGATGAATAAAATTCCAGGATTAAGTGACAGCATGCAATTACGCGATTGTAAATTGGACCTGAATTTTAGTACCCAACGGATTCCAGATGCCTACGAGCGACTACTGCTTGAGGTCATGTTGGGTAATCAATACCTCTTTGTGAGTCGTTCTGAAGTAGAGCAAGCATGGTGCTGGATTGATAACATAAAAAAGGCCTGGGAACGACAGGATATCCCCCTGTATACCTATCCTGCAGGCACATGGGGGCCTTTAGATATTATCCGCTTATACAATGGTAAAGCGAATGTATGGGGAGAGCAAAATGCAGTTACATGAATTCGCTGACCAAAGCCAATTAAATCATGCATTAAGTCAACGATTGCAGCAGTTGATAGCAGAGGCAATTGCTAAGAGAGGTCAATGTTATCTAGGAATTTCTGGAGGTAAGACCCCGATTCCATTATTCAATTCTTTAGCATCGCTCAATTTACCCTGGTCCAAAGTTACCTTCGTTTTAGTTGATGAACGTTGCCTACCTCCAACCCATCAGGATAGCAATGAGCATATGGTTCGTAAGAATCTGCTTACTGCTCAGGCAGCTGCAGCGTCCTTAATTAACCCATATCAAGAAGTAGAGGATAAAACAGCGACCATTCGTGACTTAATTGCCCATCTACCCCAATTTGATGCCGTTCTGCTCGGTATGGGCGAAGATGGTCATACCGCTTCGCTATTTCCCGATGCCCCAGAGTTGCCAGACGCACTGGAAGACAATGCTCCAGCAACATTAAAGATTACACCACGCTTGGCACCCTATGTCAGAATCAGTTTGTCTAAAGCACGTTTGCTGAACAGTAGGGAGATTTTTTTACATATTACCGGCGAAAAAAAATTAGCTGTAATAAATGAGGCTCGTACTAAGTCAAGTTCGCAATATTTACCAATAAGTGCCTTCTTAAATACCCCAAATGTAGATTTACAAACTTATTATGCACCTTGAGGAATAACTATGCATGCTGTTGTTGCAGAAGTAACTGAAGCGATCAAAAAACGCAGTCAAAAGCGACGCGAACTGTATTTGGAGCGCCTTGAAGAGGCTCGGGTCAAAGGGCCACAGCGTCAGGTATTAAGTTGTGGTAATCTTGCCCATGGATTTGCTGCGTGTTCGTTAAAGGATAAATTAAATCTGACCGGGGAAAAAAAAGCCAATATAGCGATTGTATCGGCATATAATGAAATGCTCTCAGCGCATCAGCCTTACGTAAGCTATCCTGACGTAATCAAAAAAGCAATCAGTGATGCTGGCGGTGTTGCGCAGTTTGCCGGCGGTGTTCCAGCGATGTGTGATGGTATCACTCAAGGTCAACCCGGTATGGATTTAAGCCTCTTAAGTCGTGATGTGATTGCAATGGCTAGCGCGGTTGCTTTGTCACATAATATGTTTGATGGTGGGTTGCTCTTAGGTATTTGCGACAAGATTGTTCCAGGCTTATTCATGGCCGCTCTATCCTTTGGTCATTTGCCTTTTATATTTGTACCTGCAGGGCCGATGCCCTCGGGAATTTCCAATCAAGAAAAAGCACGTACCCGTCAACTTTACGCTGAAGGTAAAGTAGATAAGAAAGCACTATTAGAGGCAGAAGCAGCTTCTTATCATGCACCGGGCACCTGTACTTTTTTTGGAACAGCCAATTCGAATCAATTAGTCGTTGAAACTATGGGGTTACAGTTAGCCGGTTCATCCTTTATAAACCCAGGTACAGCATTACGCACAGCATTGACGCAAGCAGCAGCGCAAAAAGTATTAGAATGGACGGATTTAGGGGAACATTATCTACCCATTGGCATTCTTCTTGATGTGAATAATTTTGTAAACGGCTTAGTTGCCTTGTTGGCCTCTGGTGGTTCTACCAACCATACCATGCATTTATTAGCGATGGCCGCGATGGCAGGATATACGATTAACTGGAATGATTTCGCACAACTTTCGGCAGTTACACCCCTAATCGCTCGTATTTATCCTAACGGGTATGCTGATGTGAACCAATTCCAACGTGCAGGCGGAACTGCCTATTTTATTCGGACTTTAATGGACGCAGGCTTACTTCACCGCGAAGTAAATACGGTTATGGGCTATGGACTAGAGCACTATACGCGGCAACCGGTGTTGCAGAATGAAGCTTTAGTCTGGGTTGATGGTCCGAAGCAATCCTTAGATGATACGGTGCTCACGGCGGTTGCTGCACCCTTTAAACCTCACGGGGGCTTGCAAGTGTTAAGTGGAAATTTAGGTCGCGCAGTCATTAAAACCTCTGGCTTGGCTCCAGGTAAAGAAAAAATTAAAGCACCGGCGATTGTTTGTAATTCTCAAGAGGAATTTGATCATGCCTTTGAGCAAGGACTTTTAAATCGCGACTGTATTGTCGTAATGCGCTTTCAGGGACCAAAAGCCTGCGGTATGCCTGAACTCCATCAGTTAACTCCAAAATTAGGTGTTCTTATGGATAAAGGGTTTAAAGTTGCTTTGGTTACCGATGGTCGCATGTCAGGCGCTTCAGGTAAAGTGCCAGCAGCCATTCATGTGACACCCGAAACCTTGGATAATCCCATACTCGCACGCATTGAAACCGGTGATTTAATTTTCATGGATGCAGAGCAAGGTAAACTTAGTCTCCTTGTGGATCCGGACGAATTAATGCAGCGTGCGGCAGCCGCAATCGATATTTCAACGCAACATTATGGCATGGGAAGGGAGTTATTTGCGAGTTTGCGCTCACAATTTACCGGTGCTGAACAGGGGGCTGTAAGTCTCTTTCAAGGAAATGAATCCTGCTATGACAAATAAATCAGCACCTGATTATGTAATTGTTGCGGATATAGGCGGTACTTTTGCCCGATTTGGACGTGCTCAATTAGATACCTTGGCTCTTGATAAAATTGCAATTTTTTCTTGTGCTGACTATCAACATTTCGAAGATGCATTAGTGGGCTATCAGTCACAGCAGCAATTAGAGCATATTTCGAATGTTGCCATCGCGATAGCCTGTCCTGTTTTAGACGATGTAATTTCCATGACAAATGCCCATTGGCGTTTTTCAACTGCGCAGGTTAAAAATAAGCTAAACCTAGATGAATTTCACGTACTGAATGATTTCAATGCCATTGCCATGAGCCTCCCTATTTTAAGTGAGCAAGAAAAAATTCAAGTGGGACCTGGTTATGCGCAGGAGCATAAAACGCAAGTTGTTCTTGGCGCAGGAACAGGACTTGGGGTTGCGGCTTCTTTCTTCCAAAATGATCGCTTAATTACAATTTCGGGAGAGGGTGGCCATGCGAGTTGGGGCGCTAAAAATGAACAAGAATGGTTTGTGTTATCTTATTTGAAAAAAAAACATCTACATGTTTCCTATGAACGTTTATTATCAGGTCAAGGCCTGGAAAACTTATATCAGGCACTTGCGGCTTATCATCAACAAGAAGCTGCACCGGTGACAGCTGCTCAGATAATAGCCGCCGCCCTAACTAAAAAATCAGAAATCGCCATAATAACTGTCGCGCAATTTTTTAATATTTTGGGTGCTTATGCAGGTGATTTAGCCTTGATTTTTTCTGCATTTGGGGGCGTTTATATAGCAGGGGGGATTGTACCTAGATTATTGCCTTTGGTAGAGGAAAGTGATTTTCGAAAACATTTTGAAGACAAGGGGCGATTTTATGAATTCAACGTACGAATTCCGACTTATATTGTGACTGCAGAGCAACCGGGCATATTAGGAGCTGCTGTCTATCTTCAGCAGCAGTTAAAAGGTCATATTTCTCGTTAAATCGAGCGCTTAAAGGAGTATTATGGTTTCCAAGTGGAATATTGCACCCGAAAAGATATTTACCATATCCCCCATAATTCCGGTTATTCAAATTCACGGGATTGATGAGGCTTTATCCCTGGCAGAGGCCTTATTTGCAGGTGGGGTAAATATTATGGAAATAACCTTACGTACACCAGCTGCATTAGAGGCTATTGATGCGCTTACTCGCACATACCCTCAAGCTTTGATCGGTGCTGGAACAGTGATTAATCCCCAGCAACTTGAGCAGGTGGTTCAAGCGGGTGCCCGATTTGCCTTCAGCCCAGGAAAAACCCAAGTATTATTGGAGGCAGGTGTACAGCAGCAAATCCCATTAATACCGGGGATTACGAGTGTTTCGGACCTTATGGAGGGGCTGGCATTAGGTTATTCTTGTTTTAAATTTTTCCCGGCAGTCGCTGCAGGAGGAAAAAGTATGTTGAATGCTTTTTATGGCCCCTTTCCGCAGGCACGCTTTTGTGCTACTGGGGGGATTAATGAGCAAAACTTTACTGAATTCTTAGCCTTACCTAATGTTTCCTGCGTGGGGGGTTCCTGGATTGTTCCAGAAAAAGCAATTAAGGAAAAAAACTGGTCTTTAATTACGGAGTTATGTAAAAAAGCGACAACTGCGTGTGGATTAGAACCCAGTAAAAATACTGCCTAATTCACGAAATAGGAATAATAAAAAAGAATACAGGGAGTATTAAATGACGTGGATGGTCGCTTTTTTTGGTTCGATTGCAGGTTTTCTTTTTGGATATGATGAGGGTGTGATTGCCGGTTCGCTTGATTTAGTTAAAAATCATTTCGACCTTAATACGCACCATATAGCAGTTATGGCCTCCGCCCTACCTTTTGGTGCACTATTTGGTTCTATGCTGATTGGTGCCATCATGGCCAGCAAACTGATGAAGCACTGGGGGCGACGCCCCTTGCTTTCTTTCGCTGGGTTTTTATTTTTACTTGGCGCTTTAGGTGCAGGTTTTGCTCAATCCGTGGGTATCTTAATTGGGTCACGCCTAATCTTGGGACTAGCTATTGGTGTCGCTTCAGTAATGGCACCACTCTTTCTCGCAGAGACAGCCCGCCAGGAGGCAAGGGGAGCCATCGTGGCTATTTATCAACTCGCAATGACTGTAGGAATCGTGTGCTCTTACGCCGTTAATTATTTGCTTTTGGAGAGCAATGCTTGGAGATGGATGTTTGCTTCAAGCGCAATACCTGCATTTCTTTTATGCTTTGGTATTTTAATATTACCCGAATCACCAAGATGGTTGTGTAGTGTCGGAAGAAAGCAAGATGCATTGCAGTCGCTAAAGAAATTAAGAGGTATTCCTAATGTACAACAAGAGCTTCAAAATATTGAGTTAACGCTGATTCAGGAGCCTAAGCGGGGCAATTGGCGATTATTATTTAGAAAGCCCCTATTTTCAGTATTATTCCTGGGAACTTTTCTATTTTGTTTGCAACAATTATGCGGCATTAATGTCATCATCTACTTCGCTCCAGAACTATTTAAAAATTTAGGCTTAAGTAGTGCCACGGGTCAAATACTGGCGACTCTTGGAATTGGAATGCTCAATTTAATAGTTACCGTCTTCGCTATTATATACGTAGATAAAATTGGTCGCAGGAACTTACTTATTTTTGGTTTTGTGGGCACTTTTCTTAGTTTGATGTCTTTATGCATATTTTATCGTTACCAGGTGAGTTGGTTGCCTGCTTTATCAATATTGTGTTTGATGGTATATATCTTATCCTTTGCAATAAGTATCGGGCCAATACCTCATATTGCCATGGCAGAAATTTTCCCCTTACATGTACGCGGTGCGGGGATGGGGTTTTCGGCGATGAGCAATTGGTCTTTTAATACAGTGGTTATTTTTAGTTTTCCATTACTGGAACAAAGCTTTGGTATTGAATCGACCTTGGCTCTATATGCAATTATTTGTTTAATAGGTTTAATTTTTACGTATGGTTATATGCCAGAAACGAAAGGTTTAAGTTTAGAGCAAATAGAGTGTTATATCTTATCAGGTAAGCCGCTTAGATACTTAGGGCGTGAACATAGAATAAAAATAAAAAAACTCGAAAACGCCCAGATCGATTTATCCGCGAGCTAGTATTCATCTAAGCTTTTTAAAATAGCCCCAGAGTGGGGCTATTTTTCAAGACGGCCATCGCCAATAGATTTAACTAAAAAAAGTTAATATTTAGAGTGAGCCAGTATTTTTTCGGCTTTTTCACGTATCGATAAGGCATGAAGTACTGATACATAACTCCAGGTTAAAGAGTAGGCACCTTGCTGTGCGCCTGTATGTAAATTAATCTGCTCAGCCATGGACATAGAAGGCGCGTATTTTTTTACGAGCTCTAAATATTTATCTCCTTCCTCTATATATTCTTTAACTTTCACGAACTGATGTGTTGGTGTAGTAAGGGCTAGAGAGTAATAATATTCAGCCATTGTAGCCGTAAGGATAAACCAAGGATTACCTTCTCCATGTGTGCTGTAGCCGTCATAAGTATCCCCTGGGTATCGTCCGAAAAGAATGGCACCTGAGGCTTGATTGTTAATAGGGAAAGTTTGGGTAAACTGCTCATGCAGAGCACTTACCGTATTATGAACAAAGAGGCTTCCGGGAGCAAAGACACCTGACTGAGGATTGCGCAATACACCGAGAATAATGGCAGAATCTAATTCCATAGGTTTCTGTGGACCGCTATGTAAGGGAAGTGTTGCGAGGATCGTGTGGGTTGTTGGATTCAAGTGTTGGTGCAAACGTAAAGAAATCAGACTAGCTTGATATTCGTAATAAGCTGCGGCAGCATTGTCATGCATCCGACGCGCGAGCGCTGCACCATCGACCAAAGCTTTTTGCTGCACCATGCTTGTAAAAAAATGATGACCATAGCTCTCTTCCCACAAATCAAAGTTTGGGTCAGACCAATGGTGCGCGATATATTCTAGATCCGTCTTAATCGCGCCCATGGTCGTATGGTCGAGCGAGTTGTTATATAAATGCTCTTGCACATAAGTTTCATTTCCTTCGTTAATCATTGTTTGGGCGAAACGAATTAATGCGGAAGCTCTTATTGCAGGTCCATCATTCTGAGGTCTACCCCAAGGACCGTTATAAGCTTGTCCATTAACATAGAATTTCGGTTCTCCTAAAATATGATGACCCGGTACGGGTAACTGATGTTGAATTGCTTCGGTCCAGGTTACGTAGTGGTAAAGATAATCTTTATACTTCTGCTGGTGGCTTTGTTCATACCAGGTGGTAATTAGGTCCATAGCAATGGCTGAGTCGCGGACCCAATCATAATAATAGTCTGGGTCTTGTTTCGAGGGGGAAGCAACGATCGCGCCATTGGCAAGAAAATTAGCAAAAAAATTTTGTCGTAGTTGCGCTACTTCATCATTGCTAAAAACTGCCGCGAGGGTACAGGTGGTGTATAAAAAAAGCAAAAAAAACATCCTGAACACATGAATCTCCTTTTAATTATGGTTGAGTAAAGTACAACGTTCCAATGTTATCGTAAAAAAAATTGCGCGAGTAGCTCTGTTTGGTATGAAAAATGCATGGGCCCCGTGAATCGCTTTACGAAAAAGTAAGCAGAGCCCTAGTTTTAGATTTACTTTATTGGAGTACGATTTGCTTAAGTGCCTTAACCCAAATAGCTTCCGCGTTGAGGCACGGTACAACAGTTAAGGTCTCACCGCCAAGATTATGCCATTGCTCCTGTGCGCGTAATTTGATTTCTTCGAGCGTTTCCAAGCAGTCAGCAGTGAATGAAGGGCAAGCAATAATCAGGTTCTTAACGCCTTGCTTGCTTAATGAAGTGAGTTTTTCTTCGGTGTAAGGTTTTATCCATGGTGTTTTACCTAATCTGGACTGAAATGCAGTTTGATAATGAGCCGAAGATAGATTTAACTTTTGAGCAAGTAAATGACTGGTTTGATGGCATTGTGCTTTATAGCAACCAGGATTTTTTAATAAGGGGGCTGGGCATTCTTCCTGGCAGACGTTAAGGCAGCCACCTTTGTTAATTTGTCGCTCAGGTAGACCATGATAGCTAAAAAGAATGAATGATTGTTCGCTAATGTAAGGTTTTATCAGTGTCGCTTGCGCTTCAATATACGCAGGGTCAGCATAAAAATCACGAATAACACGTAATGTTGGGATTATGCTCCAATCTTTAATAAGCTCAAAAACGCGCTCAATGGAAGAGCCTGTTGCTGCTGAAGAATATTGAGGATAGAGGGGGATAACGGTGATTGTTGAGCACTCTTTGAGTTTATGAAGGGCTTCATCTAACGAAGGCTTACCGTAACGCATACCTAAAACGACTTGATAATGCTCCCCCATATTTTGCTGTAATGCTGTTGTGAGTTTCTGGCAATTAGTAAATAACGGTGAGCCCTCAGGAGTCCAAATTGATTGGTAGGCATGCGTCGATTTTTTGGTGCGAAAGGGGATAATAATACCATAAACGAGCAAATAACGGACTATTGCAGGTAAATCAATAACCCGCTTATCTGTAAGAAATTCACGCAAATAGGCCCTAACCCCGGAAACAGTTGGACTGGAAGGAGTTCCTAAATTGATCAGTAATACACCATGTTTCATAATAAATCATTCATCCTGCTATTAATGCCTGGATCTTAACCAAAGAGCGTACAAAATACAGCAAGCAAGACAAATTTTTTAGATTAGGGCGGTATCGAGCTATGCTGGTTCTGGTGAATGCTCCATTGTCAACACGTTGATCGCATGCATGCCTTTATCACCTTGTTCCATATCATAAGAAACAATTTGTCCGGGAATAAGGGTTTTATATCCGGTACCATGTATCGAGGAAAAATGTACGAATATATCATCCCCGCCTTGTTCAGGGATAATAAATCCCCAACCTTTGGCATTGTTAAACCATTTAACTTCACCGCGAGCCATTAAATTCTCCTATATTTCACTAGTCAAGAGCAACTAATGCATTTATCCGTAAATGCCCTAAGGGAGATTTAACATAACGTAAAATGACCTCACTACTCAAGGAGTATTTATAATGCCTTTGACAAATTTTTCTGCGAAATGTTATATATGTTATAAAATCAAACAAATTAATATGTTTTAAACAATAAAATATTGGGTTAAGCTTCCCTTAATAAAATTATGATAACTTATTCAGTAATAGGTTACCGAGGTCGATTGATGAATAAGACAAGTACTTCTTACATGCTAGGACTTTTGCAGGGTACTCGAGTGCAGAATAAGCATGACGAGGTTGATTTCTCCGATGCACTGCCGCAACCGGCGTTAACCCCTGCAGTAAAACCCGATATGGAACTCGTACTCAAAGAGGCACTTAAAGATCGATTATCACATACAAATACTATTGTCGATTAATCGTCTAGTAGTGCACGTGTTTGAAAAGTGAGTTCTGTGAAGCAATATGAAAGTGTAATTTTTCGGTATATACTTTGATTATTTGTAACGATTTATTCATGGGGCAAAATTATGGCTGGTGGTTTTGCTGAGACAGCACATTGGCGGGATTCAGCACGAAGTGCACGTTTTTTCATGGTTGATGCGCGTGCCGCCTTTCCAATTTTCTTATTCCTGATGCACATCCGAGTTTGGACTGGGGTGCTTGTGCTTATTTCGGCTGTGTTCTTTGGCATTATCGAACATTACGGATTTACTGTCCCAGTATTTTTACGTTGGATTCGCAGTTTTCTAGCTGGAGCCGTTAAATCTTCACAACCATGGTGGCGTTAATGGAACAGAGTATAAGCAAATGCATGAGTCACATTGCAGCAAGTATGAATGCGAAATTTTATTTAAATGATCGATTTGTTAGCTTTGATGAAGTTTTTTCCGTAACGGGATTATTACCGGCTATTGCTAAACGTGCCGATCAATTATGTTCTTTATGTCTAGGATACGGTATAGGCGCAACTTTTGATGAGGCCGAAGACGCTATACTGGGGATGCGTGTGGTTTTTGACGAGGTTACTCCCAATGTACTCCGATTATTGTGCATGACAGATGTGGTTAATGAATTAATTCATGGGGGTCCCAGTAAAGATTACACTCCACTTGATGAGTTAATGTACGATTAAGGTTAATGAGTTATAATTAATGTTAAGAAAGCGTAAGTTATGCGCTCAGTGTATAGGCTTTTTAAAGTTCTTTTGTTAGAATTAGGCTATATGTGTACAAATATAAGTATTTGGGAATAAGATATGACCAATAGATTCTTTACTTCAGCAGCTCAAGGTAAAATACCTACAAACTTGCGTGAGACTCATGATTTGGTTATCAAACCATTAAACGCCCAAATTGAGCTTTTAAGAAAAGCATCCAACTTTGGTAATAAGCCTGCCAATATTGCTGCGGTTCAATGCCTTGAAGCCTGTGCAAATACAATAAATAATATCGTGAATGGGGTGCAAACGACAATAAATCCCGAGCTTGACGATAATAAAACTTTGGATTCCAATTCCGCCTCACTCCACTCGTTTGGACACTTTTAGAGCCAGAATTCAGAATAGTCGAATCATGTTCAAATTTTACGTGATCCGACTATCTTCTTAATAATGTGCTTATACTTAGTTAATTCTTGAGTTCTCTTACTCCGAGGTGGTCTATGAAAGAAAAGCTGACGGATGAGCAACACGAAGCAATTATAAGTGCCTTAGATAAAGCATTGAATGATGGTCCCTGGAATGAGTCTAATTTTTTAGGGGCAATCGCGAAGAATATAGAAAATATACGGGAACAGTATTTAGAACAACTGGGTTCACGTACCTCCGCTCAGATAAAAGCTGAAACTCATTTGGCTAATCGTATGGCATTGCGTAGCGGGCAACAAGAGGTCTTTGTTTCTTTATATTCTGCAGATGGTGGAAACTTACAATCCTGGGAACGTATCGTCGCGAATATTCCACGGCAAATGATCTCCCGCTCTATATATGCAACCGAAGATCAAGTTAAAGCCATTATTAAAACAAAAGAAAATAAAATGAATGAAGCCTATATCGGTATCTATATTAACCAGTCTGATATTATCCCTTTACCTCCAGACAAAGCATTAAGCGATAAATTAGGAAATTCGCTGCTCACACTTAAAGATAAGACATTGGATGTAGAAAATATTAGCCGTTTTGTTCACACAACTGGTATTTATCGCTATGAGCATAGTCGTCTGATTAAAGAGACTTCAGGAGATTATCCTGTTTAATTGAAACAGGAATTTCTCGCATAAAATATGTAGCACAGTATATACTTGAATTAAATCAACGAATCTGAAGTAGTATTAATGGCTCAACAACCACAACAGCAAGGTAGCGGTGATAACAGTATGGCACCCATATGGATTATGGTGTTGCTTTTTATCACCGTATTCCTTATTTGGAAAATTGGTCATCAATATATAGTCACGATGGTTTTCCAAATCAATATATGGCAAGCCCGCCTAGTTAACCTGTTTATTCATGATGAGCGGCTTAATAGTCTTATATACTTAATGCAAACAGTCGATCCAGCTGCCGTGGATTGGGATCAGCTCGTAAATACGACCCGTGCTGTTGGTGACTTTATGCGTTATCCCGTTGTTATTATTTTGATCATTTTGGCAATCGTGTTGTATCAATCCAATATTACTCTAAAGTTTCGCAAGATTTATGATATGAAAAGTTTACGAGCGCAAGAACAATTCAATTGGCCGGCGATAATGCCGGTGATCAAAGAGGATTTGGTTAGCCAGGATGTCAATAAAGGTCCATGGGCAATGGCGCTTACCCCAATGGAATTCGCCAGGAAATATAAATTACTACGTAAGGACGATGTTTTATTAGATAACGCCGTTCCTGGGATGGAGATGACCGCAGGGATTCGTAAAGGCGATGCCAAAAGAATATTTACCTTACAGTTAGGACCATATTGGGAGGGCTTTGAACACTGCTCACCCCAAGCTTATGCACTTGCTGCGGTATTCCTCGCTCGAATCAATCGTGATCGCGATGCCGCAAACCAGGTTCTAACTGTTCTTGATAAAACTTTTGTTGCTGGGAAACCAGACTTTAGTGTGGCTCGACCAGTAGTCGAAAAATACAAAAATAGCGAATTGGTACAGGAAATCATAGCAAAACATGCTTATACTTTAACTGTTATGGCATCTTTATTAGAAGCTGCACGTGATGATGGCGTGGTCCCAAGCTCTGAGTTTTTATGGTTAAAACCCGTGGATCGCCGTCTGTGGTACATGCTGAATTGTGTTGGCAGACAAACACCATATTCAGAAATCGCCGGGCCATTTGCTCATTGGCGTGCTGAGAAAGTTATGGGTAGGCGCTCACTGGTTCCCATGATTGATGAGGCTATTAAAGCTTTAGAGATAGCTGTAAAAGAAGTAAAATTAACCCCCCGACAGATGCAGGAGTTAGAGCCATGATGCGCGGTATTGATTCTCGTCATGAGTTAGACCCAACGCTACTACTTAGGGATACCCGCACGTTTACACAGCGGTTAGGTGACTTTTTTGGTGATCCAACCAACATCTCCATTATTCTATTTACCCTTGCGGCAATGTCTTATTATTTTTCTGAGGCCGCTACTTTTCTTATGTTAATAGGCGGAATTTGCTTTTTATTTAGTTACACCCGCAAACAAAAGCTCCCCTTTCGTTTACCTCTAATTGCTAAAGTCAAAGATTACAATGATATGAAGCCTGGTATGAATAAACCGAACATGGCTCGAGGGATCGCATTTTTTGGTAACGATAGAAAAACGGGCGAGGAGTTATGGTTTGCTAACGACGACATGCGTACCCATGCTTTAATTTTTGGCTCAACCGGTAGTGGTAAAACAGAGTGTCTGGTTTCCCTGGCCTATAACGCCCTGGTTCAGGGTAGCGGGTTTATTTATGTCGACGGAAAGGGCGATAACTCGCTCTACGCCAAAGTGTTCTCTATGGTGCGCAGCATGGGACGTGAAGATGACTTGCTCCTGATAAATTTTATGACCGGCGCTCGTGATATTGTAGGCCCACAAGAAAAGAGATTATCCAATACATTAAACCCTTTTTGCCAGGGTTCCTCCAGTATGTTAACACAGCTGGTGGTGAGCTTAATGGGCTCGTCACAGCAAAGTGGTGATGGCGATATGTGGAAAGGCCGAGCTATTGCTTTCGTTGAAGCTTTGATGCGGCTGCTGGTTTATATGCGTGATGAAGGTGCCATTCTGTTGGATGCGAACACGATACGAAATTATTTCGATCTCAACCGTCTAGAGTCTATTGTTGTTGACAAAGTGTTTCCACGAGATGACATGGAGAGTATCAATATTGAAAATATTCCTAAACTAGTCACTGACCCCTTAAGAAACTACTTGAATACCTTACCAGGTTACAACAAAGAAAAGAAAGGTAAACAAGTTTCACAAGTTTTAGAGCAGCATGGTTTTATTACGATGCAGTTAGTGCGCAGCTTCTCCTCTTTAGCCGACACTTATGGACATATCATCCGTACCAATTTAGCTGAGGTGGACTTTAAGGATGTTGTGCTCAATCGCCGTATTCTAGTCGTACTATTGCCTGCTTTAGAAAAATCACCTGATGAATTGTCGAATCTGGGTAAAATTATTGTGTCCTCTCTGAAGGCGATGATGGCTGCAGGCCTTGGTGAAGAGGTAGAAGGTGATTATCGCGATGTCATTTTACGTAAACCCACGAATGCGCCTACTCCCTATATGTGTATTCTCGACGAGTATGGATATTATGCAGTTCAAGGCTTTGCTGTTGTGCCAGCCCAGGCGCGCTCCCTAGGATTTTCCGCCATATTTGCGGGGCAGGATTTACCTGCATTTCAGAAGGCATCCAAAGAAGAGGCAGCATCAATCGGTGCAAATACGAATATTAAAATTTGTATGAAGCTAGAGGATCCAACTGAAACTTGGGACTTTTTCACTAAAACAGCAGGTGAAGCTTATGTAACTAAAGTCGATTCGTTTCAAGCAAAAGATAATACGATGACTAATAGTTACATGGATAGTAAGAGTTCTTCTTTTGAGAAACGAGCACGCGTCGATCTTCTCGATCTAAAAGAACAGACCGAAGGTGAAGCTCATATTTTCTTTAAATCAAAAATTGTACGCGCACGGATGTTCTACGCGAACCCAAAACCAGTTAAGCAGCTTAAAATAAATCAATTTTTAAAAGTTGAGCCACCGCCTGATGACTACATCGTGCGCTTACAAAAACAATTAACCTCTTTTGAATCCATTCTTCAGAAAGGTGACTTAAGTATCAATAAAATAGTTGAGAATGAAGAGATTACGCTTATCACTAAACTGTTAAGAGAGTCCGATGTTCAGGAGCCGATAGAGCGTGGGGTAACCGCGCTTATTGCCTTTCATAACTATAATGAGCCTGAACCCGTTGAGGAATTAATCGAAGATGTTGTTGAAGGCGAATTAACCATATTTAGCCCATTGCGTGTGAACAGCAATATACCTCCGGTTCTAGCCCGGGACAAGGAGGCATTTGCCAGAGCATTATTACCCATTAATGAAACGCGTAACTACATGATGGCAATTGAACGTTTGGCTGGAGCCAAAGATAAGTATGCCGGTACAGTTGCGAATGAATTAATAAAAGATTTCCAATTAGCAACCAGCTATCCTGTTGCCGATCGTGATGAAATTGACGCAGAGTCTCTTACTGCTATAGTCCAGAGTTTATCAGCACGATTCGTCGAAGAGCGCGCAAAAGCAAACCAAAAAGAGGATAATTTTTAGCTTAGTTTAATGAGAAATTATTTTGCTAAAAGGGATCCTCAATCAAGATATTCCCTAATCGGTATACTTCCTGAATCTGCATACTTTCTGCTTATTAGACAAGTATGATTGCAATAAAAATATACGAAATAAGTTAAAAAAATTATAAAGCCCTAATTTATTTTTTAAATAAATAGCAATTTCATTAAATTCATTGTAACGTTATGATTTTGTGTCTCTTATACGGTATTAGATTGAATTTGGCTTTGAGCAGCAGGATGAGGAAGCATACGTGAAGACGTTACTTACCCCGACAAAGATTAGGTTTATGAAGACTTTAGGAGTCATGACTTTTTTCCTGCTGTCGGCATGCACTAAAGAATATTGGGCTTTAGATCCAGAAAAACCAAAATGGCCCTGTAAGCTAACAGGAGCTTGTGATTCGGCGGTTATTAAGCACATGAGCCGATTGCAGAGCCGAGGGGTCAAAGTCATTTACGTTGGACAGGATTATCTCATCAGTATCCCTGCAACCTATTTATTTGACCCACAAACACCACACATAAAATGGCATTCTTATGGTTTACTGAACGAAGTGGCTGTTTTTTTAAAACAGTTTCGTAAAATATCTATCTATGTTACCAGTTACAGTAGTAAATATGTGTCGCCTCAACGAGAGCGTGCGCTTACTCTGGCTCGTTCAAGAGTTGTTGGCGAATATTTGTGGTCTCAAGGGGTTGATAGTCGGTTGATATTCACTCAAGGTTTAGGAAGCGATAAACCGATCATGGCTGCCACTGCCGGGGGCGATTTTTCAGCCAATGCGCGGGTTGAAATAACATTTAGAGACGCAGTGGCATAGGAACAGATATGAACCGTGAGAAGTGGGATTTAATTAAAAACAGTAAAATGTTTAATGTTAATATTCTGCGAAGAGGATTATTGGCATTAATATTTTCTCTAACATTAAGTTTAGCGCTTGCATTGTTATTGTTTTATTTGTATCTAACAGAACCTGAGCGCGATTATTACGCGACAAATGGCGAAACTCCGCCATTAAAACTCAAGATGTTGACGTCTCCAAACATGTCGTCACAGGCATTATTGGAACCCGATCCTCCTACTGAGGAAGAAGATAGACTCATACCGCAATAGAAACGAGGAAATTATGGCTGAAGATGCCCTAACGGTAGTTACTTTGAGAAATAAATTTTATAAAGACAGTCAACGAAAGGTTATGTTGGCATTATTGATTGCCTTGCTCGTGAACTGCGTCTTAGCCTTTATGATGGTGTACATGATAACCCATCCCCCTGCGCCAAAATATTTTGCTACAAGCATTAACGGACGAATCACACCTCTTTTCCCCTTAAATGAGCCCAATCAATCCGATTCAGCTGTTTTACAATGGGCAAACCAGGCTGCAATTGCTGCATTTACCTATAATTTCGTTAACTATCGTGACGAACTACAAGCAGCATCTGGCTTTTTCACGGCCGAAGGATGGGACCAATTTTTAAATGCACTACAGCAATCCAATAATTTGGATGCTGTTAAAGCCAAGAAATTAATCGTTTCAGCAGTGGCTACACGCGCACCAATTATTTTGCAAAAAGGGGTACTCAATGGTCGTTTTTCCTGGAGGGTACAGATGCCTATTTTAGTTACCTACCAGTCCGCCAGTGAATTTACTCAACAAAATAACGTGGTAACCATGCTGATTACGCGTGTATCCACATTGAATTCCCCAAGAGGAATCGGTATATCTCAATTTGTAGTTGGGCCTGCCAGCGGTGGTGTTTCTTAATGAAAAAGGTAAATGATTTGTTAAAGTACGGGCTAATAAGTAGTTTAATTTTTGTGCTGCCCGCAATATCCGTGGCAGCGCCTCAACAACCGGATAACGCCCAACAAGCGCTACAGCAATTACGGACATTGCAACAGCGTTTATCTAATCAAAATCCGAACCCTGACCAAGGTCCGAGTCAAACGAATCCTGCAGTCCGGCCGCCAACACCTGGAAGCGGAAAAGATATTCCTATACCCCTTGCAAATAATCTCTATCAAGGGAGACCGGCGGCTACACCAAATCAGAATAATGCGGACGACCAGGTGATTACTCCAAGTGATACGGATGTAATCGAAAATAAAGCTTTTCGTGATATGACTAAAAATATTTATCCGTTAACTCCTGAGCAGATTGTACAGCTGAGACAAATGCAGAACACTATTGAGTATGCAAAAGCCTCAACACCGGGGACACCACCAAAACCCACGGCAACATCACAATTTGTAAATTTATCTCCAGGCTCAACCCCGCCGGTTATTCGGTTAGCGCAAGGTTTCGTATCTTCACTAGTCTTCCTGGACTCAACGGGTGCACCTTGGCCCATATCCGCTTATGATCTTGGTGATCCTGGCGCGTTTAATATTCAGTGGGATAAAACCAGTAACACGCTGATGATTCAAGCATTAAAACTCTACAATTATGGGAATTTGGCAGTTCGTCTTAAAAATTTAAATACTCCGGTAATGCTCACCTTAATTCCTGGACAAAAGGCAGTTGATTATCGAGTTGATTTAAGGGTGCAAGGTTTAGGACCGAATGCTAAGACTATGCCTTTGGAGCAAGGGATTCCAGCTGCAGCAAATGAATTACTATTACATGTACTCGATGGAGTACCACCACCGGGTAGTCAACGATTATCTGTCAGCGGTGGCGATGCTCGTGCTTGGCTATCGAATGATAAAATGTATGTGAGAACCAACTTGACCATCTTATCTCCTGGTTGGTTGGCAAGTATGACAAGTGCAGATGGTACTCATGCGTACGAAATGCAAAAATCTCCGGTGCTTTTGGTCTCTTGGCACGGAAAAGTAATGCAGCTCAAGGTGGAAGGTTTATAATGGCCGGTAGAAAAGAAAATTTGAAATCGTTGTTTTCTAACACGCGTTCAAGAGTAATTATTATCTTTACTGCAGTGTTATTAATCATTGCAGTCGTTGTTGGTTATTTTAAGTTAAGGTCGATAAATTCAGGGCCTGAGGCTGCAGCTAATTTGAGTACCGCTCCTGGAGGGATTCAATCGATTCCAGGTGTTCTCGATCCTACGGCCCAATACGCTAAGCTCCAAGAAGAGCAAAATGTGAACCAGGCGGTTAAAGCAGAGCAAACTGGCGGTAGCGCAATCCCTACGATTATCCGGACGCAAGCTTTAGGGGAGGGAGTAGGCGTAATTGGTTCGCAAAATGGGCAAAGTGGGGTTGGTTTTTCAACTCTGGCTCGAGAAGATAATGAAGGCGCACAACGAAGCCTGTGGATACAAAACTTGCAAAACAACAGCTGCTCCAAATCTGCAATTACCCAGGTCATCAACCAAGGGGGGCAATTATCAGACCTTAAAGCAGCTTGCTCATGTGTGCAGTTAAAAGATAATGGATACAATTTACAAGAATTAAATCAGGTATGCGCTTGTAAAGAATTAAAAGCTGCAGGCTACAATGCCAAACAATTAAAAGATCTGGGATACACTGCAGCACGATTACGTGATTGTGGTTTTAATGCCTGTGAACTGCGAAACGCAGGTTTTACAGCTCAAGAAATGAAAGATGGTGGCTTTACTGATGGTGAATTAAAAGGTGCCGGTTTTACAGATGATGAAATTAATCGTGCCGGTGGCTTGCCAGAAGGGTTTACCGCTGCTGATGTGCTTAAATCAGGTTGTAATGTCGATGCGTTAAAAAAATTACGCCAACAGGGTATTAGCGCCTCTGCTATACGAAGAATTACTGGTTGTAGCGCCGCCCAGTTAAAAGCCGCGGGATATACTGCAAAAGATTTACGCGATGCGGGCTTTACCGCTGCTGAATTAAAGCGAGCTGGTTTTATTCCCGCAGAGCTTAAAGCCGGGGGATATTCTGCTCGTGATTTATTAAACGCTGGCTATGATCCCGATGATCTGGATAAAGCAGGTTATAGTTCGGACCAGTTAAAAGAAGCTCAGGCTGAATTGCCACCGGGCATCACTACAGCGGATATAAAGAGAAATGGTTGTGACCCGGACGGATTACGTCGAGCTCTGGCTGCCGGTATTAGCCCCGCAGTGATTAAGCAAAATTCTGGATGCAGTGTCCAAGCTCTTAAAGCAGCAGGCTTTCGCGATGCTGATTTAAGTCGCGCAGGTTTTAAAGCTGCCGAGATTAAAGCCGCATCCCCTTTGACTGATGCACAAATTAAAGCTGCAGGATGCGATCCAGAGCAACTTAAAAAGCTTTTTGCGGCAGGGGTATCTGCAGCGCGAATTAAGACACTTAATGGGTGTAGTGCTGATGCGCTCAGAAAAGCCGGTTATGATACTAAATCATTACTGGACTCAGGTTATACTCCAGCCCAGTTGCTTGCTGCAGGAGCAATGCCTCAAGAAGTAGATAGCGCGGGGCTTAATCCTACGGATATTATTGCGAATGGTCGAACCGCGGATTGCAGTATTGATTCGCTGAGGAAGGCGCGTGCTGCAGGGGTCAGCGCCGCGACGATTAAAAGAACATTAGGGTGTTCCGCTAAGGCGTTGAAAGATGCAGGTTATACCGCCGCTCAATTAAGAGATGCTGGATACACCGCAGGTGAGCTCAAAGCTGCAGGTTTTAGCGCCAAAGATTTGAAAGACGCAGGGTTCTCGCCTAAAGAGCTTAAGGATGCAGGTTTTAGCGCTAAGGATTTAAAGGATGCCGGATTTACAGCAGCACAGCTCAAAGCTGCAGGCTTCGGCGCCAAGGATTTAAAGGATGCAGGTTTTACTGCGGGTCAATTAAAAGCTGCGGGCTTTAATGCTAAAGATTTAAAAGACGCAGGATTCACCGCTGGTGAACTTAAGAATGCAGGATTTAGCGCCAAAGAGTTAAAAGATGCAGGTTTTAATCCGCAAGAGTTAAAGGATGCCGGTTTTAGTGTTGCGCAGCTAAAAGATGCAGGTTTTTCAGCCGATGACCTCAGAGCTGCAGGTGTAACGGATGCCCAACTACGTAACGCTGGTTTTGTGTTGCCACAAACACAAGTAACGGGTCTAGGCGCACCGCAATTGCCTCAAACGGGTACCTCAACAGTACCCGGGATTCCCGGACAATCCAATTTAAGCCAAGCCGCGGCGAATTCTAATGAACAGCTACAAGCGATATTAAACCGGCAAAATCAGCAAATGGCGGAGCAAAAATATCAGCAAAGAATTCAGCAAAGGTCTGCAGATATGCTTTCAGCTGCGAATCAAATGTTATCGGAGTGGAGGACCGTTTCAACTCAAACTTATACTGCTGGGCAAGAAGAAAAAGAAGGGCCGCGCAGTGGTCCAGATGGTGTTGCCTCTGTTCGCGGAGGTACCAATAGCTCGACGTTCTCAGGTAACGCAGCCAATCAGCCAGCAATTATCAAAACTGGGGATATTTTGTTTGCTGTAATTGAAACTTCCATTAATAGTGATGAACCAGGCCCAATTTTGGCAACCATTGTGGCGGGCAAGTTTAAAGGAACTAAGTTAATAGGTACATTTAACTTACCTTCTAATTCCGAAAAAATGGTAATTTCGTTTAACACGATGTCTGTACCAGGTGCCCCAAAAACCACATCCATCTCAGCTTTTGCAATTGATCCGAATACTGCACGTACAGCGCTTTCAAGTAAAACCAATCATCATTATTTAATGCGCTATGGTTCGCTATTCGCTTCATCCTTTTTGGAAGGTTTTGGTAATGCATTTCAATCAGCAAACACCACGGTGACTGTTGGTGGAACTGGTGGCGGAAATAACGTAACTATTTCGAATGGAGTGGGACGTTCCACTTTAGAAAATGCCGTGATTGGCTTGGCCACAGTCGGTAAGGCTTGGGGGCAACAAGCGCAGCAATTATTTAGTAGACCAACAACGGTGGAAGTTTACTCAGGCTCACCTGTTGGTATTTTATTCACACAAGATGTGCGATCTATTTAATTTTGATTGGTAGAGAATAATGGCAGAAAATGACCCGAATGATGAGTATCGATTTGATGAGTTAGACTCCTATAACACGGAATCTATGGATAATATGGAATATGGAGGGGGAAATAATTTACCGCCGCCTCCTGAGCCTGACGCGAGGGCTCGCATTATTAGAAATGCCATG
Organism: Legionella sp.; assembly: GCA_017306715.1. Lineage (GTDB taxonomy): Bacteria > Pseudomonadota > Gammaproteobacteria > Legionellales > Legionellaceae > Legionella. The sequence continues at coordinate 44,188 of JAFKHV010000025.1, forward strand.
ATTGCAATAGGATTAGTGCTTCTTGCCATGATTCTATATGCGTTTTTTTTCTCAGGAAAAAGCAGCACAGAAAATACAGCAACTATTCCAGCAGCGCCTACGCAAAGTGAAATTGCCTCAACACCACCAGTACAACAAGTACAACCGATTTCTACGCCCGTGGTGAATACCAATGTCGCAGCGCCAGTAGTCGAGGATTCGGGATTAAGGCAAAAAGTGGATTCGATTCAAATGAATCAACAAAATGTCCAATCTCAGGTTTCCGTGATTAATGAACAAATTGGCAATGTGAATACGAATGTCAATAATTTAGCGCAACAGATCGCAAAATTAAACGAAACTTTGGTTAATTTAGGTAACCAAATGAATCAACAATCACAGGAGCTAAGTACGTTAATAGAGCGTACACGTCCAAAGGTAGTTCATAGGCCGCTACCACCAAAACGTTATCTTCGTCCGAATGTTTATTTTATTAATGCGGTTATTCCTGGAAGGGCTTGGCTAATTGGTACAAATGGTTCTACACTTACTGTTAGAGAAGGGACAAAAGTACCAGGTTATGGAGTAATAAAATTAATTGACTCGATGGAGGGGAGAATACTTACCAGCTCCGGAAGAGTAATAAGGTTTAGTCAAGAGGATAGTTGAGGCAAAAATATGGCTAGTCCATCATGTACAGGCGGCACGGTAGCGTGCTGGATAGCAAGTCAGGCAGATATACTGAATAACTTAGCCAATTCGTTGATTCCTGTGCAAAGACTTATTACTGGTGGGGCTTACCTGATTGGCTGTGCTTTTCTCTTTAAGGCCATATACAGCCTTAAAGTGTACGGAGAAGCACGTACAATGATGTCCAGCAATACCAGTATAAAAGAGCCAGTAGTCTACTTAATGGTTGGTGCTATATTCATCTATTTTCCGACAGCGTTTTCGACATTAATGCAATCCACTTTTGGCTATCAAAATGTATTGCAGTATGCTCCTATTAATAGCTCAAATGCGACATTAGATACTTTATTCGGTAGTGGCAGTGCAGTTGGACGCCCGCTTACCATTATTCTGCAAGTCATTGGTTTAATCGCCTTTGTACGCGGGTGGGTATTGATTGCTCGTTCAGCCTCCCAGGGGCAACCCCCCGGTGGTACGGGTAAAGGTTTAATACATGTATTTGGAGGAATTTTAGCAATCAATATTGTCGGCACAATTAATATGCTTAATAATACATTGTATGGTGGGTAATCGATTTTTGGGTTATTTAATTAATTTAATTTTAGGAGAAAAGCGTGAAAACTAAGGTCATCAATAAAGCAGGCTTCAAGTATTGGCTAAGCAGTATTATTTGTCTGAGCTTGATTGCCTTAATCAGTCAAGACGCAATGGCCGGAAATATGACTGTGGGCACTATGGCATCAACAATTACTGCTTCGTTCACTAATTTAACCAAGTTGATTACTGCAGGTTCTTATCTGGCAGGACTTGGATTTTCGATTGGTGCGATTATGAAATTCAAGCAGCATAAAGATAATCCTACGCAAATCCCAATTGGAACTCCAATTGCTTTGGTATTTATTGCTGCAGCCCTATTATTTCTGCCATCAATACTTGGTGTAACCGGGGCAACCATGTTTGGTGCTTCAGGCGGTAAAACTGCTGGTCCTACTGGTACTGTATATACTGGTTCTTAATGGATCACAGAGTCACTCAGCAATGCAAAATAAGCACATCCTGCATAACAGGATGTGCTTATTTGTATAATGAGTAAATAAAATCTGCAGATTTAACAATGTCCTAAATATACACAAATAAGTAAAGTTACACTAATATATTTAATATACCTTTATAATGGTCAGCATATGGCATTGAATCAAAAGTCTTTAAAATTACAAGCGACACCGGGTTCATGGCGATTGTATTCGGCTCGCAAAGTTGATGAACGATTCAAAACTTATGAGCTAAAAGTTTTGCAAAGAGATCATTATCGTTGTCAGTTTTGTGGTTTTCAAGCCAGACTCTTTCAAGAGGTGATTAACCTTGATAATAATTACACGAATAACAAATTAAATAATCTAGTAACTGCGTGCTGTTTTTGTGCGCAATGCTTTTTTATAGAGTCCGTAGGTGTTGGTGGTTATGGTGGTGGTACGCTGATATATTTACCTGAGTTAAGTCAGACAGAATTAAACAGTCTATGCCATGTATTATTTTGTGCAATCACCAATGATACCGGTTATAAAAGTAGCGCACATAATATTTATCGCTCTTTTAAATATCGCTCACAACTGGTTGAAGAGAAATTTGGCGAGGGTACAAGTGATCCGGCAATGTTTGGGCAATTAATGATTGATGCGGGTGTGGATGACGAGGAGCGACGTGCAAAATTATTTAATAACATACTGCTCTTACCTTCCCGAGCCAAATTCCGCAGACAGATTGAGCGCTGGGCAGCAAGCGCTCTTGAAGAGATTAACAGTTAGATCCATGCAGTGACAACTGCATTAATAGGGGATTAAGATGGCACATTGGTCAGAATCTTTTTTTGAAGGAATCGATACTTTCTTCGCCTGGCTAAGTACTTCACTTAAGCAAACTACGGAATCGTACATTGATCTGGAAACTGCAGATAGTTCTACTGTTTTGGTTAATCATGATGGCTCATTGCTTTCGGTAATTAAAATTGAGGGTATTTCTGCTTTAGCCGGAGCGGCTGAATTTGAACAACTCGTTTCTGGACTTACAAACTCTTTTCAAGGCGCTATGGGGCGCCCCGGTCATGCGTTACAGGTTTATTTTAGTCACGATAAACAAAATATTAGAAAGTTAATTAACGATATTTATGCCCCTGCTACTGCAACTGCCGAGCGTTTAGAATTAAATCTCAGTGACTTGTTTGAGGAAAGAACGGATTACATGGCGCAATATTGCGCTGAAGAGCGTATTTATTTTGTACTCTTCACCCGGCCATTTAATCTAACTTCCGAGCAATTAAAAGCTGCCAATAAAGCAAAAATGAAAATGCTCAAAGACAGTAAGGCCCCTCCCTTTAAGAACAGTCAAACGATCTATGCCGCGGTTCCAGAGTTACGAGATACCCATGACGCTTATGTTCGTGCAATTTTGAATGACTTAGATGCACTACACATTATGGGTAAGTTATTAGAGGTGCATGAAGCGGTGCACGCAATTCGGATGACAGCAGACCCAGATTACACTGCGGATGATTGGCGACCCAGTTTGCCCGGTGATAAAATTTCAGTTCGTGAGTTTAATAATTTTGAGGGCGATCCTTCGGATTTGCTTTGGCCATCCCTTGCGAAACAAGTATTTCCGCGTGATGCTGAGGCCATGGATTTACGCACTGTGCGTGTGGGTGACAAAATCTATGCATCGACGTTTATTGACCTGTTTCCTAAAGATGTCAGACCTTTTATCCAGCTTTTTGGTAGAATTTTACCTGCACACATACCCTGGCGTATCTCGTTCCTCATTGAAAGTGAGGGTCTGGCGACGATTAAGCTTAAAGGCTTACTGGCAGCAATTTTAAGTTTTAGCTCAGCTCAAAACCGCCTGATAAGTGATTCAGTCAATTTGCTGAAATATTTACAATTGAATACGGATGAATCAATTATTCGTTTACGGGTTGTTGCAACGACATGGGCTCCTGAGGGTAGGATACCTTTGCTACGCCAACGAAGCTCCGAATTAGTAAAGGCAATTCAAGGTTGGGGATCTACGGATGTTTCCGAGATTTGTGGCGATCCTTTTGGTGGTTTTGTCTCCAGTATGCTCGGAGCTACATTAAATAGTACCGCAGTGCCAACAGTCGCCCCACTGAGTGCAGTCATTTCAATGTTACCGATCACGCGCCCAGCTTCTCCCTGGGTTAAAGGTGCCTTGCTCTTCCGTTCTCCTGATGGTAAACCTTGGCCTTTTCAGCCTGGTTCTACCGAACAAACAACCTGGATTGATATTGTGTATGCCCGTCCTGGTTCGGGTAAATCCGTGTTGTCCAATGCCATTAACTTGGCATTATGTTTATCCGGTGGCCTTTTGCGGCTCCCGCGGATTGCGATTATTGATATCGGCCCATCGAGTAGCGGCCTTATTTCCTTATTGCAAGAGGCTTTACCTGCTTCAAAGCGCCATCTGGTTGCTTATCACCGTTTACGTATGACGCCAGAATATTCGATTAATCCTTTTGATACACAGCTAGGTTGTCGCTACCCCACAGCACTGGAGCGTGCTTTTTTAGTTAATTTTATTACGCTACTGACTACTCCATTAGGGGCAGAGAGGCCTTATGACGGTATGCCTGACTTAGCAGGTATGGTGGTCGATGAGTTGTATAAAAGTTTGGCGGATGAATTTAATCCCACACCTTATGCACCAGGAGTAGAGCCATTTATTGATAGCCTGCTCGAAGAAATTGGATTTGTACGTGATTCTAAATCGACCTGGTGGGAAGTAACCGATTCGCTTTACTCTGCAGGCTTCACTCATGAATCGATGCTTGCACAACGGTATGCGATGCCTTTATTAGCAGATGCTGCGTCCATTTGTAGGACACCCGCAATTGAAGATTTGTATGAAAAAATTACTGCACCCACAGGTGAATCATTAATTAATGCATTTTCACGAATGATCTCAGCAGCTGTTCGTGAATATCCCATTTTATCCAGAGTCAGTGCTTTTGATATTGGTGATGCACGCGTGGTTTCGCTTGATTTAGACGAAGTTGCAAAAAGTGGTGGTGATGCAGCAGATAGACAAACAGCGGTTATGTATATGTTAGCGCGCTACGTATTGGCCCGTCATTATTACCTAACTGAAGAAAGTTTAAACAATATCCCAGATCAATATAAAGAATATCATAAAGAGCGTGTACATGAAATTCGCGAAGATCATAAACGCATCGTGTATGACGAATTTCATCGGACCTCTAAGTCAGCAGCTGTTCGTGAGCAAGTTATTATTGATATGCGTGAGGGACGAAAATGGAAAGTACAGATTGCGCTATTATCGCAATCTGTGGATGACTTTGATCCAGTGATGATTGATTTTGCTACCGCTATTTACATTATGGATGCTGGGCCATCCCAAGCGGTTGAAAAGACAACCTCCATTTTTGGTCTTTCGGATACGGCAAAAACGGCTTTAAGAAATCGCGTTCATGGGCCACGTCAAGGTGGGGCAACCTTTTTGGCACAATATGCAACGAAGGCCGGTGTGAACGTGCAACTGCTTACATTAACTTTAGGGCCGGTAGAATTATGGGCTTTCAGTACGACTGCTGAGGATGCGCTGGTGCGGAACTATTTGTATCGCCATCTGGGGCCAAGTGAAACCCGGCGTCTATTAGCCGCGCTCTTTCCCAATGGCTCAGTAGCTAAAGAATTAGAAGCCCGATATGCCAACATGAAGGAAAAATCTGGTTTAATTGAGGATGATTTACGAGAGAGTATTGTGGAATTATTAATTCACGATATCTTGGATGCCTATTCACAGAATCCTAATGTGAAAAGCCTCCCATCCAAAGCGAACAATTAAGGTAGCACCCTTTGTATTTAGAAGCAAAATATCTAAATAGAATGGCCAACTCACATCGTGCTGCCCATTGAAACTCTGTAGTGGAGACGGTTAGGCAGCACGTTTTAGAGACGCGGGTCCTATATCAAATACCTTTTTAAGCGTTAGAAATGTCATCCTGTGGAAAATAGAAGCTTCCTGATATTTTCTTGGCTGAATACATTGCCAAATCAGCTTTAACAATTAAGTCACTAACATTCTCTGCATCTAGCGGATAGGTAGCAAAACCAATACTTAGGGAATATTTGTAGTTGATCTGGTTTTTGAAAATAATCTCGGTATCAAATTCTTTAACAATGCGTTGCGCAATAATTTGTGGTGTTTTTTTATTGGCTGCGTGGATAACGGTGGCTGTAAATTCATCTCCTCCCAAACGAGAAATAAAATCTTGCTCACGAAAACAGCGACGTAATCGCTTCGCAGTATCCAATAGCAGCTCATCACCTGTATTGTGACCGTATAAATCATTCACCATCTTGAAATGATCCAGGTCAATAAAAAAAACAGTGATGTGTTGTCCTGGCAGCACAGTTGTTATCCGATCGTGAAGGTGTTGGATGAAGTAACGACGGTTCGGCAGATTTGTTAAGGGGTCAAAGCTTGCCAGATGATGATATTTATCCTTCTCAATCTGTAATAAAAAATTTTTGGTACATAATTCTTTTTCAAAGCGCTTATTTTCATGCAGCAAACTGGCTAAAGTTGTTACGATAATAACGTAGGCAAAGAGATGATTTAAATTTTCAATAATAAGGAGCTGGTAGGGTAAAATAGTATAATAAGACGGAATTAATAACTTATCGAAAGACATGAGTAAAAGTAAACACGCCGAAGCATAAATTAATAGTCCACGCATACCTGAAAGTGAAGCAGCAATGATGGGCATCACGTAAAACCACTGAGAGTGGAGTGGCCCAACACCCCATACCAGAAAATTAGCAAAACTTATCGTTATAAATATGATAAATGTCAAAAAATGACTACAGAAAGAAATATTTTTGCTTTGGTATAAAATGGCAAGGTTAAAAAAAGCGCTGAAGATCGCAATTGCTAAAACAAGAGCCAACCACCAAAAATGAGAAATAATATAAATATTAATAAGAATACCGCAAACTAAAATAAGCTCCCAGGTGATGTAGCGAATAAGTCGATATTGTCGGTTATTCTTTTCGAGCTCGTCTGGTGTTGTGAGAGAGTTCAGAAGTCTTTTGAACAAAAACATGCCAATCCTTGGTATAATGCAACATTTAAAACGTTTAATTTTTGGACAATACATATGACTATGTATTCTTTGAGTTATACTAGTACAAAAGCTGCCAAGGCTCAACTTGGCAGCTTTTGCAAATGGGCAGGTTATTTGAAAACTCTGAGTAGAAACTACTTCATTATGCAGTTAGATTTATACGCTCTTATGATGTTTATAGCACCGTTCTAAAGCCTCTTTAATCATTTGTGCTCTAACTATCCAGGTATTTTCTTGAGCTTCTTGTTGCATCAAAGAGAAATACTCTTTTTTTATCGGAAAATGTAAGGCTCTGTTTAGAAGTTCAATGAAATCTTCATGATGTTTAGCAACCCATGCGGACCGATAATTATGACATTCAGGCATTTCCGTGGTAACTATCGGTTTACCCAAGCTCATATACTCAAATAGTTTTACTGGGGAGCAGTTTTTGGTGATTTCGTTCTCAATAAAAGGAATAATAGAAACATCAAAATAATGCGCGTACTGTCCCAATTGCTCGTAAGGCTTCAAGCCTAAATAGAAAAGATTTTTATACTGATTTTTTAAATTACATAATAGGTCATACTCAGGGAAACCTTCTCGACAAGGCCCCAACAGCACAATCTGACACTCTGAGAACTGTTTGCAAATTTTTCCTAATAACTCAAAGTCAAACCATTCCGCAATCGCTCCATAATAACCGATTGTTTTCGATTTATAATGAGGAAAATCTTCTGCTTTAGGCTGGATTGCTAAAGTTAGAGGATTGGCTGCATTAGGAATATAATGGATTTCTTGTTGGCTCAATTCATTTTTATATTTTTTGTATAAATATTTTGAACTGGTAACCACAATATCTGCTCGGGTAAGCATTCGGTTATGCTTCTCCATGGCTTCTTGGCTCTGATGAATTTCTGGAGCGTCTAAAACATCGTATATTAAAACTTGCGGTTTTTGTTGCGTAAACAAGTCAATGTGATAAGGGTAATAGGTGTAAACACAATAATTTCGATAATCAATCGGAGCGTTTTGATCCAAGATATGGAGGTTATTGTTTATTATTTGTGGTGCTGGATGCGCAATAGCATCGATGTAAAATGAGGGGATACCGAGCTGTGCTAATCCCTCAAACAGATGTTGCGGCCGTTGTTTCATGACCTCATAGACCAGAAATGTTGGTGGGTGCACGAGGGTGTACGTTGTTTTTTCAAGCTGAGTTTCCTGCGGGGGTTTGGGAAGTTTTCGTATTAGCTTAAGCCAATGTTGTTGCCAATTAATTTTACTAAAATAATGCGCTTGGGTTTTAGCCTGTCGACCCAGTTCATGACGCAAACGTTCATCGTTAACTAAACGCATTATTGCTAAAAGTATTTCGTCATGGTCCGGTTTCACTAATAAACCGGAATAACCGTCGATAATCAAATCAGTAAGTCCACCAACACAGGTTGCGATAAGCGCTTTACCCGATGCCATGGCCTCGATGCAACTTAGCGATGTTCCTTCGGAGTAGAGTGTGGGAATAAGAACGATATCAGCAATCTTATAAGCAGCATAAATATCTTCTGGCTCAAGAACGAAATGATGGATTCGTCCTGGATACAAGTGAGCAAGTTTTTGCAAAGAGGCCAGCTGTTCCGGATCGCCATCGGCGATGTCTTCAGCAGTAGGCGTATACTGTTGACCAAAAGCATCGAAGTAGCCGGATACGACGACCAATGTAGGGCAAAGGACAGTGCGGTGATCTTTTAACAGTTGGATAAAAGTGTCATCGACTATTTCATCCTCTATGTCATGCACCAGGAAGCCGGCTCCTGCCTCTACGGACAACTGT